>CAZBZS010000040.1:0-13791 GCA_964496475.1 uncultured Chloroflexota bacterium
CCTCCAAGAGCAGCTCGTAGCTGCAGGCCCCCTCGGCGCAGGTGCCGATGGTGCGGGCGGGACGGCAGAAGATGGGGGCGGCGGACGGGACGGGAACGGGTGAGCTTTATGATTTGGACGTGGATCCGAGTGAAACCCGGAACCTATGGAATGATCCGGAGAGTGTGGACCTGAAGCTGGCTATGTACGAGCGGTTGGCGGACCGGATGGCGTTCACGGTGGACCCGCTGCCGGTGCGGCAGGCAGACTGGTAGGCCGGGTGATTTTGGGATTGGGAGTGGGGCGGAGAGAATGAATGTCCAATAAGAAATATGGATGATCGGCTTGATTACGGGGGAATGAACTGATGGAAAAACGAAGACTGGGACGGACGGGACACGAGAGCACGATCGTGACGTTTGGTACGGCGGCGCTGGGGACCAGATCTCAAGAAATGGCGGACGAGGCGGTGGAGTTGATCCTGAAGCACGGGGTGAATCACATCGATATCGCGCCGGGTTATGGGCAGGCGCTGGAGCGGATGAAGCCCTGGATGCCGAAGATTCGCGACCAGATGTTCCTGGGATGCAAGACGCAGGGGCGGACTTACACGCAGACTTGGGAGGACATCCGGACCGGAATGGAGCGGCTGGAGGTGGATGGATATGATCTTTTCCAGCTGGATGGGGCGATGATGAAGGGTGGGGCGATCGACGCGCTGGTGGAAATGCGGGAACAGGGCCTGACGAAATGGCTGGGTATCACGGGCCATGGCCCGTACGTGCCGAAGGTGCATCTGGAAGCGCTGAAGCGGTTTGATTTCGACACGATCATGTTCCCGGTGAGCGCGTCGATGTACCGCAATCCGGAATATCGGGAGGACGCGGAGGTGCTGCTGGCATATGCAAACGAGCACGATGTGGGAATTCACACGATCAAGATGATCGCGCGGGGTGGGTGGGGTTCGCTGGAGAAGGACTGTACGACGTGGTACGACCCGCATCGCGAGCAGGACGCCATCGATGACGCGCTGGGCTGGTTGTACTCGCAGCCGATGCACACGGCGCCGAGTGCCGGCGAGGTGGATCTGCTGGCGAAGGTGCTGGACGCGGCGGAACGGGTGGAGCCGATGAGTGCGGAACGGCAGGAAGAGGTGGTGGCGGGACAGCGACCGCGGATGGAGGAGCCGCGGCTGGCGATTCCGGCCTGAGATAGGCCGTGGTCGTGATGTGGGGCGGGTCTACTCGTAGCGGAAGCGGAAGACGCTGACCGTGAGGAAGACGGCTCCGTAGGCGATCAGAATCAACGTCTCTTGCAGGATCCCGGCGAAGCCGAAGCCGCGCACGAGCACATCCTGGTAGGCGGTGAGCGCCCATGACTGGGGCGCGATGAGGCCGATGGTCTGCATGGCCTCGGGCATGATGGAACGGGGAATCATGGAGCCGCCCAGCATGGCCAGGATCAGGATCAGGAGGACACCGATGGACCCGGCCTGGGCCTCGGTGCGGACGAGGTTGGTGATCATGCTGCCCATGCCGGTGGCGGCGATGGAGAGACCGGCGGTGACGACCAGCAGGGCGGGAATGTTGACGAGATCCATGCTGAAGGCAAGGCGGGCGACGGTGAACATGATGACGGCCTGGAGGAAGTTGATGGCGAAATAGGGAAGGGTCTTGCCGATGACGATGGCGATGCGGGAGACGGGGGTGGCGCGGACGCGCCGCAGAGCGCCGCTGTTGCGTTCTTTGAATACTGACGTGGCTATCACGGTGACGATGAAGAACATGAACATCACGGTGTAGCCGGGGACGTTTTGCTGGTAGGAATTGGGGAAGAGTTCACGTTCGACGTTGGGGGGATTAACGCGCTGGATGACGACGGGGAAAGACCCGGAAGTGGCTGGGCCGAGTTCGACGGCGGCGCGAGCCAGGGCGAGGGTGTCGTCGGGTAGTTCGAGAAGCCGAAATAGCTGCTCGGCACCGGCGGCGTTCATCATCTGGCCGATGGTTTGCTGGATGATGCCGGCGACGGCGCCCTCAACAGGGGCGAGGACTTGCAGGGTTGCGGCGGGATCGACGATGAATTCGACGGTGACAGGTCCGGCGCCACCACCAAGGAGGCGAGCCGGGTCGGAGAGGGCATCGGTGAAGCCGGAGGGGAAGACGATGGCGAACTGATAGTCGCCGGCGGCGACGGCATCGGCGACGGACTGTGCGGTGAAAGGGACGCCGTTGGAGTCATCGCGGATTACGTTGAAGCCGTCGGCGGAATCCATGGTGGCGGCGATTTGCCCGGCCAGCTCGCCGGCGCCATCCACGGATATCGGAAGGGCGATGGGGTGGTCTTCCAGCGGGCCGTAGACATCGCTGAGGGCGAGGCTGAAGATGACGATGAAGGCGAGGGGCATAACGAACAAAGTGAAGAGACTTCCCAGATCCTTGAGGAAGACGCGGAATTCCTTGACCGTGATGGCGAAGACGGAGTGCAGCATGTCAGTCCCGCAGAGTCCGGCCCGTGAAGCGCAGGAAAACGCTTTCAAGGTTTGGTTCGAGAATGCGGAGGCTCTCGACGGGGATGTCGTGAGCGTTGAGGGCATTGAGCACGTCGACGAGGGCGTGCTGGGCGCCGGTGGTCTGGAGATCGAGGGTGCCGCCGGGACCGGGCTTGGCGCTGGTGATGCGGTCCAGGGAGAGAAGGTCGGCCTCGGCGGCGGCGCGCTTGTCCTCGGCGATGCCGATCTGAATCATGCCTCCGCCGAGGGAGTCGATCAGGTTGCGGGGGGTGTCGAGGGCGACGAGGCGGCCATGGTCGATGATGGCGATGCGATCGCAGAGGCGCTCGGCCTCCTCCATGTAATGGGTGGTGTAGATAACGGTGGTGCCGGCGGCGTTGAGTCGCTGGACGTTATCGAAGATGTGATTGCGGCTTTGAGGGTCCACGCCGACGGTGGGCTCGTCGAGAACGAGGATTTCGGGGTCGTGCAGGAGTCCGGCGGCGAGGTTAAGACGGCGCTTCATGCCACCGGAATATTCGCTGACGGCGTCTGTGGCGCGATCGCTGAGGCCGACGGTTTCGAAAGCCGACTCGATGGCCTGGCCGAGTCGAGCGCCGGAAAGGCCGTAGAGGCGTCCGAAGAACTTCAGATTGTCGAGTCCGCTTAGTTCCTCGTAAAGAGCAATTTCCTGCGGCACAAGCCCGACGCGGGCCTTGACGGAACGGGCGTTGGGACCGGCGTTGTCACCCAGGACGGTGACGCGGCCGGCGGAGCGCTCCAGGATGCAGCTGAGGATGGAGATGGTGGTGGATTTGCCAGCGCCGTTGGGGCCGAGAAGGCCGAAGACCTCGCTGCGATTGATGGAGAAGGAGAGGTCGTCGACGGCGGTGAGATCGCCGTAGCGATGGACCAAACCCTCGACCGTGGCGACTGAATCCCCGTTAGCGGTCATCAGGTTTACTTTCTGTGGCCAGCCTCCGGGCCGACGGCGGAGCGGAGGGCTTTGACCTGATCCATGCTGATGCGGGCGGCGGCTTCGGGATCGCCGTGGAGAACGCCGGCCAGATATCTGAAGCTTTCGAACTCGACGGCGGCGTAGCCGTCGAAGCCGATCTCGTCGAGTGTGTTGAAGAAGGAGGACCAGTCGATGCGGCCTTCGCCGAGGAGGGGGAAGATGAACTCGCCGGGTCGCTGGCTGATGCCGACGGCGTCTTTGAGGTGGCAGTGGATGATGCGGTCGCCCCACTGGCGGATGTTCCAGGCGACATCGAAGTCGCCGCTGAGGACGCCGTGGGAGGGGTCGTAGTTGACGCCGACGAATTCGGAATCGATGGTGTCGATGAGGAACTTGTGGGAGTAGAAGTCGTGGGCGACCATGCCGAAAACGCCCTCGGAGCTGATCTTGACGTCGGCGCTACGTCCGGCGGCCCCGAACTGGCGGTAGGCGTCCAGAACCTGGTCCCAGGCGGCGCCTTCGGAGATGTCGGCTGGGATTTTGGGGGAGTTTGGGTCCCAGGGAGCGGGGCCAGACATGGCGCCGACGTTGGAAACGCCGCACTCACCGGCCATTGCTATGACGGCTAGGGTGCGGTCGATGCGATCCTGGCGCGCGGCGTCGTCGAGGGAGACGAGGTCTTCGTGGGCGAAGATGCGGCAGACCTCGAGGCCAGCATCGCGGGTGGCGTCGACGAGGTTCCGACAGGCGGCGCGGCCTTTGGCGGGATCGAAGTGGGCGGTGCCCCATTCGATGCCGTTGTAGCCGATTCCTTTGAGGGAGGAGATCACGTCGGCGACGGGCCAGTCGGTGTAGCCGAGGCTGGCCTGGAAGGAGATTTTGACGCTCATGTGCGCTCAATCCCGAATTTGTGGCGGAGGTCGTCGGTGGTGACAGAGGGTCGGTAGCCGAGGAGCCGCTCGGCTTTGCTGAGGTCGAAGAGGCTGGCCTTCGGATTGGACTTGTAGATCTCGGGTCGCTGCACGGACGGCGGGTTGTCCGGCCACAACATCTTGACGAGTTCTAGGGAAGGGAAATCGGTGAAGTTGTCGCTGGCAGTTAGGTAGATGTACTCGAAATTCGGGCGGTCTTCGCTGAACTGATAGTCGCAGGCCAGACGGAATCCCTGGGCGACGTCTTCGACGGCGATCCAGGCGCCCAGTCGGTCTTTGCCGCCGCCGCTGCTGCCGTCGGCGAGGATCTTGCCCCACTGGTCCCGGTTGCGGGCGCCGCCCCAGACCCAGCAGTAGCGGAGGGCGATGACATCGATATCGAAGGCCTTGGCGTAGAGGGCGGTCATCTCCTCGCCGAAGTACTTGCTGAGGCTGTAGGCCTCGTGGGGCCAAGAGGGATGCTCGGCGTCTATGGGGAAGTACTCGGGGCGGAGCTGGACGATCTGGGTGCCGAATCCGGAGGAGGATTCGCTGGAGCCGTAGACTACCCGGGGGATGCCGTTGCCGCGAACGGCTTCGAGCACGTTGAAGGTGCAGGCCATGTTGACGCGCAGGATTTCGTCGGGCGCGCCGGCCATGGCGTCTGGGAGGGCAGCGAGATGCACGACGGTGTCGAAACCGCGGACGAGAGAGGCGGTGCGGCGGGCGTCTTCGAGATTCACATCGAGGAACTGGAGATTGGGATGGCGCTCGGATGGGCGGCGGTCGAGGATGGAAACTTCGTGATGGGGCAGAAGAGCTTCGACGACGCTGCCGCCGATGTCGCCGCCGCCGCCGGTAACAAGCACCTTCATGGTGAGTAGAAGTCCTTTCGCCGGGGGCCGTCGGCGGGTTCGCGGGATCGCGGATTCAGGGTAGCTGAAATTGACAGGCGGTTCAGGGACGGGCACCGGATGCGACCGGCTTAGAATGCGGCGGGCCGGCCGGTCCTGATGGTCGGGTCGAGGAGGTCAGGCGATAGATGACGCAAGCGAACCGATACGTAGCGGCGCGGACGATTCTGCTGGCGGCGGCGACGACGGTGCTGGGGATGGAGTCGCTGCGGGTATTCGCGACGAACTTGGTGTGGTATCTGGGGGAGACGTCGGACCGAGTAGTGATGTCGGCGGTGGCGTTTGTGGCGTTCGGGACGGTGGGGCTGGCGTGGCCGGTGCTGCGAATGGTGGGATTCCGACAGGCGGCGCTGCTGAGCACGGTGGGATTGGTGCTGACGCGGTTTGTGGATCAGGCAAACCCGATACCGGTGGTGGACCTGGCGCTGGGGTTCCTGGGGACGATGTTCTTCGGCTGGCTGGTGGCGAGCCGGATCGGACGGGGGGGACGTCCGGCGGGGATTGGAATGGCGGCGGCGCTGGCGCTGGACACGGCGATCAGGGCGGGGTTCGACACGGTGGATGTGGCGTTTTCGGATTCGATTGTGGCGACGCTAATAGTGGTGCTGCTTGGGGTGGCGGCGCTGGTGGCTATCTGGCGGGATGAATCCGTCGAGAGCGGACGGGTGGCAGCGAGATCGGCGTGGCCGCTGTTCGGAATACCAGCGGGGCTGCTGCTGTTCATGCTTGTGACGGGTAATTTCGGGCAGGTGGCGGTGCGGGGGGAACTGGGTTGGGGTGAGACGGTGTTGTGGCTGTCGGCGGGAGCGACGGCGGGGCTGATCAGGTCGTTGTTGCCGCGGGCGGAAGAACGAGCCAGAAGTGGCGTGCATACGTTGATGTCGGTGGCGGCGCTGGGAGGCGGCCTGGCGGCGTACTGGAGCGGCTCGGGCGGGCCGTGGGTGGTGGTGGCGGCGCTGGGACTGGCTCACCTGCTGGCGTTGCTGCCGGTGGACCCGGACTCGGATGGATTGGGGGATCGGGGCGGGGCGGGGTCGGCGTTCGTGGCGGCGGGATTCATTTTGTTCGTGGTGCTCTTGTTTATTTTCTATTCGTTCTACGGTCCGGGTTGGGTGGTGGTGGCGCTGCCGGCAATCGTCGTGATTTGCGCGTTCGGGCAGCGGACGTCTGCGCTGGGAATGGCGAATGCGGGGTTGGGCGGGGTGGGGCGATGGCTGGTGGTGGGTCTGGTGGTCATCAGCCTGGCGCCGGGAGTGGCGAAGGCGCTGTTTTACGAGACTCTGGTGGCAGGGGAAGTGGCGGTGGAGGGGCGGGTGCGGGTGTTGAGCTACAACATCCGGCAGGGGTTTGGACTGGACGATCGCTTCGATCTGGAACAGCTGGCAAAGGAAATCGAGAAGCACGACCCGGACGTGGTGGCGCTGCAGGAGATCGGGCGGGGATGGGTGATCTCAGGGATGGTGGATCAGTTGCAGTGGCTGGCGAATCGGGTGGGGATGCGGGCCTATTTCGAGCCGAATCTGGCGGATACCTGGGGGAACGCGTTCCTGGTGCGAATCCCGGTGGTGGAGCAGGAGCATGCGCGGTTCGACAATCCGGGGCGGATTCCGCGGGGGGTGCAGGGAATCACGGTGGCGACGGCCGGTGGCTCGCTGCGGATTTTGGTGACGCACCTGGATTCGGAGGATGACGGGGATGGGGTGCGGGTGGAGCAGGCCAGGGTGGTGCTGGAGCTGTGGGGCGGCAGCCAGCGGACGCTTTTGGTTGGCGACATGAACTTCACGCCGGAATCAGAAGGCTATGAACTGGTGGCCGCGAGCGGATTACGGGACCTGCTGCTGGAAGCGGGAAACGATGGTCCGACACGCCCGTCGGATAATCCGGAGAAGCGGATCGACTACGCGTTCGGGTCGGCTGATCTTGAGATATTGACGGCGGAGGCGCCGGTCTCACTGGCGTCGGATCATCTGCCGGTGCTGGTGGAAGTGGAGTTGCGGTAGGGAGGCCGTTCGGGCGATTAGGAACGCTCAGATGACGCCGGCGGTGAGGATGGCGATGGAGTGTGGGGGAAGCTGGATGGTGAGGGTGCCGTTGGCGGAGCGGACGGCGAGATCGGTGGGGGCGACGGCGTCGGGGGAGGAGGCGGAGTTGGTGGACATGGCTTGGTCGCCGGCGAGGAGTCGCGCGGTGGTGTCTCCGAGGGTCTTCTCCGGAAGCCGCAAGGTGCATTCGACGGACTCGGAGAAGTGGCGGTTGGTGACGGCGAAGGACACGCGTGAGCCGTCCTCGGAAAGACCGGTGGATGCGCTGATTTGGGGGGAGGGCCGGCCCGGCTGGACTTGTGCGGCGAGTGGGAGGGAATTGACGTGAGTGGTGAGGGAATCGTGGCCGACATGCTCCTGGTAGAACCGATAGACGTGGTAGGTGGGGGTGAGCCAGGTATCAGGTCCGTGGGTTTCTATGAGGCACTGCAGGACATTGATGGTCTGGGCGATGTTGGTCATGGTGACTCGGTCGGCGCGGGTGGTGACGATGTCGAGGCAGGACGCGGCGACGACGGCGTCGCGGAGGCAGTTGGCCTGGCGGAGCCCGTTTTCGGGGGTGGCGCGACCGCGGTCCCAGAGCCCCCACTCGTCGACGATGAGGCCGACGGGATGGGTGGGGTCTTCGTAGTTCTTGAGGATGCCATCGGCCCGGGCGATGTCGTCTTCAAGCACGTGGGCTTCGGCGATGAGATGGTGGTATTCGGATTCGTCGTAGTTGAAGGCCTGGTGCTCTAGAGAGAAGTAGCGGTGGATGGAGAGCGCTTGGAGGTGGGGGAGGAAGTGGGCGCCGGCGAGGGCGCGGAGGAGCTCGCGGTTCCAGGCGGCGTCGTGGCCGACGGCAATGAGTTGCACGCCGAGATTCATGCGGGCGAGATAGGTGACGTAGTTGCGATATTTGGCTGCGTATTCCTGGGGGCGCATGTTGCCGCCGCAGCCCCAGTTCTCGTTGCCGATGCCCCAGTACTTGATGCCGAGCGGGGAGGCTTCGCCGTTGGCGCGGCGCTTGTCCACGATGGTGAGGTCGGAGTCGCCGTTGCAGTACTCGAGCCAGTCCATCATTTCCTGAGGGGAGCCGGTGCCGACGTTGCCGCAGATGTACGGGATGGCGTCGATCTTGCGGCAGAAGTCGATGAATTCGTGGGTGCCGAAGCGGTTGGACTCGGTTCCGCCCCAGAAAATATTGCGAGTCCGGGGACGGGAGGCGGGGTCGCCGACGCCGTCGCGCCAGTGGTAGTGGTCGGCAAAGCAGCCGCCGGGCCAGCGGAAGACGGCAGGGCCGACGGCTTTGAGGGCGTCGATGGTGAACTGGCGGAGGCCGTCGGTGTTGGGAATTGGGGAATCGGGGCCGACCCAGATGCCGTCGTAGACGCATTCGCCCAGGTGCTCGATGAAGTGGCTGTAGTGCTCGGGGTTGATGCTGCCGATGCGGGCGAGGGGATCGGCGACGACGGTTGCGGAGGAAGACATTTGCCACTCCAAGAGTAACGAGCCGAGAGAGCAACATTATGGTCGAGGTGACGCAGGCGACAAAAGCAGGGATGGGATCGCAGGCTGTGGTGCGGCGAATTGGTTGGAGTGTGGGGTGGTGGGGGATAGCATGGCCGGGCCCGGCGAACATGAAATGATTTTGAAGGAGTGAGGTAAGGAATGGCGGTCGAGACGCAGACGGAGGATGTGAAACCAGTACTGGAAATAACTGGCCTGGAAAAGCGTTTTGGCGACGTGACGGCGCTGGCCGGTTTGGACTTGCAGGTGTTCCCGGGCGAAGTGTATGGATTGCTAGGTCCGAACGGGGCGGGGAAGTCGACCCTTATCGGAGCGGTACTGGGATTGGTGAGGCCGAACGCGGGGTCGATAGAGGTGTTTGGGATGGACGCACGGCATCATCGGTCGGAGATTCTGCGGAGGACGGGGGCGATTATTGAGAGCCCGGCTTTCTATCCGTACTTGGGAGGTAGGGACAACCTGAAGGTGGTGGCGAGGACCATTGGGGATGTGCCGAAGGGGCGGATCGACGAGATGTTGGAACTGGTGGGGCTGAGGGGTAGGGGGAAAGACAAGGCCAAGACGTATTCGACGGGGATGAAGCAGCGGCTGGGACTGGCGAGCGTATTGCTGGGCGACCCGGACCTAGTGATTCTGGACGAGCCGACGAGCGGGCTGGACCCGGCGGGAGCGGTGGAGTTTCGAAAATTGATCCGGTCGGTGGTGACAGACCAGGGAAACACGGTGTTCGTATCGAGTCACCTCCTGATGGAAGTGGAGCAGATGTGTGACCGGGTGGGAATCGTGAAGCTCGGAGAGACGGTGGCGGAGGGGCGGTTGGAGGACCTGCTGCAGAAAGGGAGTGCGGTGGCGTTTCGGGTGGACGATGTGGAGCGGGCGCTTGGATTGATGAAGGAGAAGGGATTGCAGGCTGGGAGCGACGATGGGGATGGGATGGTGTGGGCGGAAATCAGCCAAGATGATGCCGGGTTGCTGAATGCGGCGCTGGTGGGTGCAGGGGTGGAGGTTTCGCTGATTGGGGAGCGCCGATCGGACCTGGAATCGTTTTTTCTGGAAGTGACGGGGGATAGGGAGGTGCGGGGAAGTGATTAGCCTGATATCGGCGGAGATGTTGAAGATTCGCAAGCGTCGGGCGACGTGGATCATGTTCGGGATTCTGCTGGCGTTCGCGGCGTTCTTCCTGATGGCGATCAGGCCGATCATCGCGGCGGATGACGGTAAGGCATCGGTGCAGTACTTGGCGGCGAATCTGGTGATGCGCTTCCCGATGGGGTTCGGGATACTGGTGCGGCTGGTTGCGGAGCTGGGCCAGTTCATTTTGATCGTGTTCGCGGGGCTGGTGGTGGGTTCGGAATACGGCTGGGGAACGGTGCGACAGGTGATGGCCCGGGGGGCGTCGCGGAATCGTTATCTGATAGCGAAGCTGTCGGCGATCCTGTTGTCAATCGTGATCGGGATGATACTAGCGCTGATCATCGGGGGAGGATTCATCGTGGTCGGCGACGTGCTGGTAGACAGCCTCGATCCGGACTTTCCGGCGGGCTTCGCCGGTGACCTGACAGGAGACACCCTGCGCACGCTTGGGGTGCTGGTGGTGTTCGCAGCGCTGGCGTTCTGCATCGCGATATTGACTCGCTCGGCGGCGGGGGGGTTGGGTCTGGGGTTGGGATGGGTGTTCGTGGAGTATATGTGCACCGGCATATTCTCTCTTTTCGGTGGGGTCTGGCGGGACATATCGGGCTACTTTTTGACGAATTTATCCAATGGAGTGATGGCGGCCAATCATCTGGACGTGGGACGGTTTTTTGGTGGTGGTGGGGGAGCTGGAGAGGGTGGAGGTCCCGGAGATGGGGGAGGGCCGCCGGTTTTCGATGTAGAACCGCTGACCGCGGGATTACTGCTGGCGCTCTATGTGGTGGTGCTGGTGGCGATTTCGGTGTGGGTGTTCAATCGGAGGGATATCACGGCAGCGGGGTAGGGCCGAGTTGATGTGGGCTGGTTAGAGATCGAGTGCGGGCTGGTGGGGGGTGGTGCGGATGGGGAGGGACGTGTTGAAACGGTGGTTGAGGTGGTGGGCGGAGTTGACGGCGTTGGCGGAGGCGCCGTTGTTGTGCCAGATGACGTGGGCGACTTCGGCGGCGTCGGAGATGGAATCGACCAGGTTGCCGAGGTCCTCCCAGTCCTCCTCGGTGTAGAAGTAGTCCTCGCGGGCACGGTGACGCTCGCGGGTTTCTTTGCCCGTGAGCGGGCCGAGTCGGTCGCGACCCATGAAGCGAAAGTAGGCGAGGGCGGTATTGGTGACGACGGGGACGGTGGGGAGGAGGCCGGTGACATCGGCGCGGGGCTCGTCGACGATGACGTTGATGAAGTCGAGGTCGCGCCAGCGGCTCAGGGTCTGGTCGCAATGGTCGGAATCGAACCAACACGGGTGGCGGACTTCGATGGCGATGAGGTCGCCGGCGAGCTCGTGGCGGACGGTGTCGAAGAGGACGTCGGCGCGTTTGCCGGGTCGAAACCAGGGTGGGAACTGGAATAGCCAGGCGCCGAATTTGCCGGCGGCGCGGAGGGGAGTGATGGCATAATTCTGCATGCGGAGCAGCTCCTCGACGGGCCGTCCCCGCGGGTCTTTGCCCTGGCCGGTGATGGCCTTGTAGATCTTGACGTTCATCAGGAAGCCGTCGGGCGTGTCGTCAATCCATTTCTCGAAATTGCGGACGGGCTGGAGGGAGTGGAAGGAGGAGTTGACCTCGACGAGGGGGAGGTGGCCGGCGTAGACACGGAGCTGGTCGCGTTTGGCCAGTCCGGGTGGATAGAGGCCGGGCTGATCGGACCAGGCGGCGGTGCCGGAGAGAACTTTCATTGGTTTATTCGGGGTGGACTTATCCGGGATGCGGGCGGCTATAGGCCCTCGCAATCAGCGCCGAGTTCTTCGAGGAGTTCGCGGTAGCCGGGCATTTCGCGGGGCTTGACGCTGGGGTTGTGGTAAAGAATTTCGCCGTTCTGGCTGATGGCGAAGGTCTGCCGAGTGGCGCCACGCCGGAGCTTGTTGAGGACGCCGTAGGCCCTGGAGACGGATTTGTCCTCGTCGGCGACCAGTGGAAACGGTAGGTCAAGGCTTTCGGCGAAACGGGTCTGGGTGTCGAGGTCGTCGGTGCTGAGGCCGACGACCTGGATTCCGGCACTCTCGAACCGAGAGTAGAGCTCCCCAAAGGTCTGGAGCTCGACGGTTCAGCCACCGGTAAAGGCTTTGGGGAAGAAGGCGAGGACGACAGGGCCGTTCTGGAGCAGGTCGGAGAGAGCGAGAGGATTGGGTCCGGTGGCGGGGGCGGTGAAGTCGGGGGCGGTGTCGCCGGTGCTGGGGCTGGCCATCTGGGGTGATCCTCGCTGTGTGAATGAGGGGTATGTCAATGATGGTAGCGGAGCGCCGGGTGGGATTCGAGTGGTAGTCCAGTTTGATCGAGCGGAGTGATCGAATATGCTCTGGCTTCGGATTCAGCAGACAGAGGCTTTTTGGTGAGATACGTAACGGTGCCGGGAGTGCCGCGGCCGGTGTCGAAATTGACGCTGGGTTCGATGATCCTGCCGAAGCTGACCCAGAGTGAGGTGGACGGGATGCTGGAGGCGTGGGTGGAGGGTGGGGGGACGATGGTGGATACGGCGCGCGTCTACGAGGGTGGGGAGTCCGAGAAGATGCTGGGGGCATGGCTGCGGTCGGGGAACCGGGGGCGGCTTATGATTCTGGGTAAGGGGTGCCATCATGACGAAAACGGGCACCGGGTGACGGCGGAGACGCTGCGGCTGGACGTGGAGCAGAGCCTGGAGGCGCTGGGGACGGATCACATGGAACTCTACCTGTTGCATCGTGACGACGCGGCGGTGCCGGTGGGGGAGGTAGTGGACTGGTTGCACGAACAGCGGGAGGCGGGGACTATCGGCGCGTTTGGGGGATCGAATTGGGCGGTGGAGCGGGTGCGGGCGGCTAACGAGTATGCGGCCGGGAGAGGCATCGACGGGTTCGCGGCGACCAGCAACTATTTCGGGCTGGCGACGGCGAACGAGAACATGTGGCCGGGGGTGGTGCTGATGAGCGAGGCGGACAAGGAGTGGTTCGTGGAGTCGGGGACGGTGAATTTTGCCTGGTCGTCGCTGGGTCGAGGATACTTCGCGGGGAAGGCAGAGGGGCCGGAGGCGGATGCGGACGTGGCCCGGGTGTACGTGAATGAGGCGAACGCGGGGCGGCGGACGCGGGCGGAGGAACTGGGGAAGAAGAAGGGGTTGAGCGGGGTGCAGATCGCGGGAGCGTATGCGATCAATCAACCGTTCGCGGGGATTGCGCTCGTGGGAGCGGCGAGCATCGAGGAGGTGCGGGCTTCGACGGAGGCGGCGGACATCAAGTTGACGGAGGCGGAGGTGCGCTGGTTGGAGACGGGGGAGTGAAGTACGTTGACATCCCGGGGGTGAAGACGGGGGTGTCGCAGATGGTGATGGGGGCGGAGGACTTTTACATCTCGGATGAGAGTTTCCGGCATATGTTGCTGGATCAGTGGCTGGACCGGGGCGGGAACGCGATCGACACGGGGCGGATATACGGGATGAAGGACGGGGAGCCGCAGAGTGAGCGGGTTCTGGGACGGTGGATGAAAACACGGGGCAACCGGGAGGAAGTGGTGGTGGTGACGAAGTGCTGCCATCCGTGGCCGGACGCGCCGAAGAGGGTGACGGCGGAGGCGATGGTGGCGGATGTGGAGGGGAGCCTGGAGGCGCTGCAGACGGATCATATCGACATTTTGCTGATGCATCGGGACGACCCGGAGGTGCCGGTGGGGGAGGTGATGGACTGGCTGAACGAGCACAAAGAGGCGGGTCGGGTGCATGCGTTCGGTGCGTCGAACTGGAGTCTGGAGAGGTACGAAGCGGCGAATGACTGGGCGGAGACGAACGGGAAGACGGGGTTTTCGCTGGTGAGCAATTATGCGGGGCTGGCGGA
>CAZBZS010000040.1:13801-21074 GCA_964496475.1 uncultured Chloroflexota bacterium
GCGGAGATGGGGACGCCTCTGTGGCCGGGCTGCCGGAGCATCGATGGGGAATGGGCGGGGTGGCTGCGGGAGAGTGGGGTGGCGAACCTGTCGTGGGCGGGGGTGTCGCACGGGTTTTTCAGCGGCCGGTTCAGCGCGGAGAAGCGGGATCAGGAGGACATGGTGGAGGCGTTTTACGCTGAGGAGAATTGGGAGCGGCTGGAGCGGGCGCGGAAATACGGCGAGAAGCGCGGGTGGTCGGCAACACGGGTGGCACTGGTCTGGGCGCTGAATCGGGACTTCAAGGCGCTGGCGGCGTTCTGGGTGGGAAATTTTGATGAGTTTCGGGAAGGGATGGCGATGGCGGAGGTGGAGATGAGCGCGCAGGACGTGACGTGGTTGCGGGACGGGTAGCGGGCCGGGCGGGACTGAGGGGTCAGTGGAGGTCGGGTCCGACGGCGGTGAGGCCGCCGTCGACGAATATGACCTCGCCGTTGACGTAGGCGGAGTCAGGGGACGCGAGGAAGTAGGCGGCTCCGGCGATGTCGTCCACGGTGCCGACGCGACGGCTGGGAATGGAGCGGATCATGCGGTCCTGATCGAGGCCGACTCGGTCGTAACGCTCGACGTAGATGGCGCCGGGAGCGATGACGTTGGTGGTGATTCCGGAGCCGGCAAGCTCGGTGACGAGGGCGCGGGTGAATTCGTTGATGCCGCCTTTGGTGGAGCCGTAGAGGGTGTGATTCTCGAAGTGGATGCGGCTGTGGACGGAGCTGATGTTGATGATGCGCCCGTACCCGCGCTGCTGCATGTGGGGAATGGCGGCGAGGCAGGTAACAAACATGGACTTGAGGTTGATGTTGAAGACGTCGTCCCAGTCCTGCTCGGTGCATTCCAGGAAGGGTTTGGTCATGGTGTAGCCGGCGTTGTTGACGAGGATGTCAAGGCGGCCGTGCTCGGATATGGCGGTTTCCACGATGGCGCGGGCGCTGCTGGCCTGACGGAAGTCGAGTTTGAGGGGGATGGCGCCGCCGCCGCTGGTGGTTATTTCGTCGGCGAGCTTTTCGCAGCCTTCAAAGCTGTTGTAAGCGCAGATGACGACGGAGGCGCCTTCGGCGGCGAGGCGGCGGGCGATGCCGACGCCAATGCCGGTGCCGGCGCCGGTGATGGCGGCTACCTGACCGTCGAGGGCTCCCATGATTTCTGCCGCCTTGAATTGGAGAAAGTTTTCCGAGTGGGGCTCTGAGTTTAGCGCTCGGGTGGGGGGAGTGCACTCAGTCCGGTGGATGCTAGGGTTTGCAGCGAGAATCATAAGCAAGATAAATAGGGGGCGCGATGGGACTAGACGGAAAGGTGGCGATCGTCACGGGGGCGGCGCAGGCGATCGGGTACGCGACAGCATGGGAGCTGGCGCTGGCGGGAGCGGCGGTGACGGTGGCGGACATACAGACGGAACCGGCCGAGGCGGCGGCGGCGGCGATGCGGGCGGATGGGCGGAGCGCGCTTTTCGTGGAAACGGACGTGGCCGACTCGGAGCAACTGGAACGGATGGTGGCGGCGACGGTGGCGGAGTTCGGGAGGGTGGACATCCTGGTGAACAACGCGGCGGACACGGGGATGAGGGGATCGGTGGCGGATGAGACGGCGGAAAGATGGGATAAGGGACTGGCGGTGAATGTGCGGGGGGTGGCGCTGGGGATGAAACTGGCGGTGGCGGAAATGAGGCAGGTGGGGGGTGGGGCTATCGTGACTATCGCTTCGGTGCATGGATTCCTAGCGTCGGAACGATACGCGATCTACGACGCTTCCAAGCATGCGGTGATCGGACTGACGCGGCAAGCGGCGATCGACCTGGGGCCGGAGAACATCAGGGTGAACGCCATCTGCCCGGGCTTCATCATGTCGAAGCAGAGGGAGAAGGCGTGGCTGGCGGATGCGGAAGGAGGGGCGATATCGGAAGCGATGTACCCGCTGCGGCGGGTGGGGAGACCGCACGACATCGCGGCGGTGGTGCGATTCCTGGTGTCGGACGATGCGGCGTTCGTGACGGGAGTGGCGCTGCCGGTGGATGGGGGGATATCGGTGCAG
The DNA here is from genome assembly GCA_964496475.1 of uncultured Chloroflexota bacterium. GTDB lineage: Bacteria > Chloroflexota > UBA11872 > UBA11872 > VXNJ01 > JASLPR01. Next base: position 15,869 of record CAZBZS010000040.1, read on the forward strand.
CTGGCGGACTCGGTCACCCGGCCGGTGCTGGCGGCGGCGCGGTCGGCGGACAGGGATGGGGAGCTGAACACGCCGGCGCTGCGGGAGTATCCCTAGATAAGGGCGTCGGCGATCGCGGCGGCGGGCTCGGAAGCCAGTCGGAGAGGACCATCGGGGGCGGCGGTGACGCTGGCGAAGAGATCGTAGGGCTCGGCGCCGGATACCTTCGCGCGCACGATCTGGCCGGGCAGGAGAGGCAGGTCGAGGAAGATGCGACCGTCGACTTCGGGGGCCTCGGCGCGGCTGCGGCCGATGGACTGATGACCGGCGAGGGTGGGGCCGGGGAGAGTCTCTTCGACTAGGACGTCGATCTCAGCGCCGACGCGGGCGAGGCGACGGCGGAGGGCGATACCCTGCTGGATTTCCATGATGGCGGCGTAGCGCCGATTGCGGATGGCGGGATCGACCTGGTCCGGTAGCAAGGCGGCGGGAGTGCTGTCTTCGGGAGAGTAGGTGAAGACGCCGAGATGGTCGAAGGCGGCCCTTTTGACGAACTGGTAAAGGTTGGTGAAATCGTCATCGGTCTCGCCGGGGAAACCGACGATGAGAGTGGTGCGGAAGGCGAAGTCGGGATGGCGCTCGCGGGCCCTATGAATGCGGTCGGCGATATCGGCGGAGGCGGTGGGGCGGCGCATGCGGCGGAGGACGGCGGGAACGGAGTGCTGGATGGGGACGTCGATGTAGTTGCAAATGCGCGGACTGGCGGCGATGGCGTCGAGCAGCCGCGGCGTGAGCATGGACGGGTAGAGATACATGAGGCGGATCCAGTCGGGGCCGGGGGATTCCTGAATGGCGCGGAGAAGGCCGATCAGATCGAGGTCGACGGAGCGTAAATCCACGCCGTAGGAGCCAAGCTCCTGGGCGATGAGGACGGCTTCGCGGACGCCGCGGCCGGCCAGGGTGTCGAGTTCGGCGAGGATGGCTTCCGGGGTCTTTGAGACTTGGCGGCCTTTGAAGGAAGGGATGGTGCAGAAGCTGCAATTCTTGTTGCAGCCGTCGGCGATCTTGACGTACGCACTGGGTCCGGCGACGAGTCGCTGATTGGGATCTGGGGCGGTGGGGGAGGGGCCGAGGAGGGCGGGATGGGGGGTGGAAGCAAGGGAGTGGACGAGGGATGTTATTTCGGACCAGCGACGGGTGCCGAGGATGCCGTCGATGCCCGAGATAGACTCGGCGAGAGCGGCGCCGCGACGCTCGGAAAGGCAGCCGGCGGCGATGAGTTTCTGACCGTCCTGTTTGGCGCGCGCGAAATCGGCGAGGGCGTTGGTGGACTCCTCTTCGGCGGGACCGATGAAGCCGCAGGTGTTGACGATGAGGAGATCGGCGTCCTCCGGTCCGGCAGGCTGGAGACCGGCGGCGAGGAGGTTGGCCGCGATGCCTTCGCCATCGACCAGGTTCTTGGGGCAGCCGTAGTTAACAAGGTGAAAGGTGCGGGGGGAGGGGGGGGGATTAGCCACTGGGACCGGGCTTTCGCCATTCGCGCTCGATGTGTTCGCCGATGCCGCCGAGCTGCGCGACGGAGGTGCCGTCGATTTCGACGCGGACACCGCCGGCGTTGTCGACGATGAGGCGGACGCTCTGCATGGCGAACCATTCGAAGCTTTCGCCGGGGTTCATGAAGCCGGTATAACGGGGCTCGTCATCAATAAAAACCTGCACGCTGACGTTCATTAGGGCGATGAGACGAAAGCGGAGGTTGTCGACGTTGGGGATGGGGGCGGGGTCGCGGGTTTGAAAAGGCGGGATGAGAGAGGGGCTGGGGGTTTGGATAGGGGTGGGGACGGCGGGAGCGGAGGTGGGATCGACGGTGGCGGAGGGTTCGTAATTGCTAACAAAGATATTCACGGCGATGACGATACCAACAAGTGTGCCGACGAGCATTCCGACGGAACGAACGGAGGGGCGGCGATCGTAGCCGATGGGGGTGTTGGTGTCGGGCATGTACTCGACGCCGGAGACGCGGGTCTGGGTTTGATAGGCGTGGAGGGCGGGCGCTGGATCGAAGTTGAGGGCGCGGGCGTAACCGCGGATGTAGCCGGTGACGTATACGGCGGCGGGGAGGGATTCGAAGTCGTCATTTTCGAGCTGGCGGAGAAGGTCGGAGCGAATTCGGGTTCGGTCGGAAATCTCCTCGACGGATAGATCGCGTTGCTGCCGCCAGCCGCGAAGAATGGTGCCGACGGTGCGGGGTAGTTCGTTTTCGTCCACAACGACTCTAAGGAGAGAAGATGGCGAAGCCGAAGGCGGTGACGCCTTCAATTTGGACGCCAAGGTCCCGAATTTCGGGGCTGTCGTTGACGATTCCGAGGTAGCGCTCAAGGATCGGCTTCATGTTGTCCTTCAGGGCCTCGGTGAAGTCGGGGCGTTGTTGGATTATCAGCTCCTGGCGCTGCTGTTCGATGAAATCGGCGAGGTTCTGGGCGAGGATGTCGGCGACGGCGGCTTCGGCATCGACGTTGAGGCCCTGTTGGACCCAGGCGCGGCTGTCCTGGATGCTGTAGCGGAAGTCGATTTGAACGGTGTCGAAGAGGGTCTCGTCGCGGGGTCCGATGAGGGCTTCGGCGGACACGCGGCGATCGACGGTGGCGATGTGCTCGCGTAGGGTGAAGGGGACGGGCCAAGTCCAGAACCAGCCGGGGCCGTCGACGGGGATGGCGCTGGAGACTTCGACGCCGTCGACGTTGACCCAGGAAAATTGGGTGGCGACGAGATAGTCGAGAGAGCCGGGGTAGGCCCAGGCATGGTTGGGGCGGATTACTTCGAAGTCGTTGGGACCGACGCGAAAAAGACCGGCGAGGAGAAAGATAAGCCCGGCGGCGAGGACTCCTCCGGCGAGGCGGGGAATGCCGGTGAAGAGCGCGGAAGAGGGGCGGGAGTTGGTTGGCTTGTAGGGAGCGACGAGGTCGGCAAATACAGCGGGAGCGCGCCGGCGGGCTAGGAAGCCGAGGCGACGGGGGGAGCGGCGGCCGGCGCGATGCAGGCGGCGGCGAAGGTCGAGGTAGACAGCAGCGGCGACTTCGATGCTGGCGCGACGGGCGATGCGGTAGGCGCGGTGGATGATCTCCTCCAGGCGGCGGGCGTCGGCGCCGGTGGCGGAACGGCGGTGGCCGGCGAGCTGGCGGGACTCAAGAATGGTGGCTTCGAGGTCGGCGAGAAGTCCGGCGATATCGCCGGGGACAGGGGTGAACTCGAGTGCGTCGGGCAGGCGGCGAGGCAGTCTGGGCCAGTAGCCGTCTTGGCCGGAGGCCCGGCGTCGCCAGAGCCAGACGGAGGGAAGGATGGCGATGAGGGCACCGAGGGGAAGGCCGCCGAGGGAGGTGCCGGCGGAGCCGACGAACTCGCTGGCCGGAGCTCCGATCAGCGGGACTTGGCGGATGAGCAGGCCGGCGGCCCCGAGGAGCGACGTGACCAGGAACGGCAGGGCGAGGGCGAGTATCCGCCAGTAGAGACGGCGATGGCTCAGACGGGAACGGCGACCGCGAACGTGAGCGAGTGTGGCTTCTTCGATGTCTCGGACGCGGGACTCCGGGGACCAGACGAGGTCTTCGGCCGCTTGGATGCCGCGTCGCCGGTCGCCGGCGGCGATGGCGGCGATGAGTGCTTGGCGATCGTGGGCGACGAGGGACCCCTCGGCAAAGGGGTCTGGAATCTCGGCGTAGAGGACGGTGGGGAGTGGTGGGGCCGATTCGTCGGCGGTGGTCGTGGGGTCGTCGGTTTGAGGCTCGTATTCGACTATTGGCGCGGCGTCAAGCGGGTCGGCGTCGAGGTCGATGGGATCGGCGTCAGGAGTGGAATGGTCTTCCGAGGGCATGTCGGATTCCGGGTAGGGCATGGCTGTCAACCGATCTTGCCGGAAGCGGCGGCGACGATGGCGGCGGAGGTGGCAGCGAGGAGGAAGTTGGCTCGCTGGGTGGGATCGTCGGCGGTGGCGAGGGCGGTGAGCCCGAAAGAGCCGAGATGGCGGTGGGCGTAGCCGGCCGCGGTAAGGGGGTCGCCGCCGTAGGGCCGGGAAACATCCCAGAAAACGCCGGGTAAGGCGGGGAGGAGACCGGCTGAAGCGAGGGATCGCAGGTCGGGAGGGGTTGAAGGGTAGTAGACGGGCAGCTCAAGTTCGGCTAGGCGGTCGGGGACCGGGTGGTGGCGGGTGCGGAAGTCGCCGAAACGGAGGAAGCTGGAGAGGAAACGGCTGGCGGAAAGTTCGGGGGCGGCGGAGAAATGGTCGGCGAACCAGCGGTAGCCCCGGAGGGGTGAGAAGCGGCCGAGGCGGCCGCGCCAGCGGGAGTCGAGGGAGTCCAGGAGGTGGCCGGTTTCCAGTCCGCCGAGGGCAACGGGCAAGGTCACAAGGCCGGCGTGGCGACCGGCGGGGGGAACGCCGCCGGCGTCGCGCAGGCCGAGGACCACGGAGGGGCGGCTTTGCTCCATATCGGAGCGGAGGGCGCGCCAGAGAGTGAGGTTGGAATTGATGGAGCCGCCGACCAACGCGCCGGCGATGTCGTCGCCGGTAGCCGGGGCGCGCCAGGTGGTTCGCTCGGCGTCTTCGGTGTACTCGAGCAGGAGGAAATGAAGCAGGACTCGGCTGAGAATACGGCGACGCTCGGAGGAATCGGCGGCGAAGGCCCGCATCAGGGCGCGGCCAGCGATGATTTCGGTGGGGGCGGGGCGGGGGGAGGCGAGATCGATCCAGACGACACCGCCTTCGCCGCCGGAACCAATGGTGAAGGCGGTGAGACGAACCCAGGCGCGGGGGGCGAGTTGGGATTCGGCCAGGACGCGGGTCTCGTAGGGCAGTCGCACGGTGGCGAATTCGTCGCGCCAGCGGGTCTCGTTGGCGAGGACGGCGTAGGCGTCGTCGTGGAGAGGGATGCGCAGGGTGAGAGGTTGGTCGGTGGCGGCACGCATTACTCGTCCGGCTCGGATTCGTCGGGAACGTAGAAGTCGGCGTCGAAGATCTCGGATTCGACGGTGCCCAGATCGGCTTCGGGTTGATCGGGGATTTCTTCGTCGAACAAGGGATCGGCTCCGAGGGCTTCACGGTGGCGAGTGGCGTCAGGAAGCCAGATGCCGGCGTCTGGCTCCAGGGCGGCGGGGCGGGGGTCCTGCAGGAGGCGGGTATAGAGGTCGGCGGCCTCGGGGATGCCGAGGCGGGTGCTGACTTCGTAGGCTTCGG
>CAZBZS010000041.1:0-10139 GCA_964496475.1 uncultured Chloroflexota bacterium
GCGTGGTCTTCCCGGCCCCCACGACCGGGGCCGCCCACGCGATCGAGGGCGAGATTACCACCCGCGATGTCACCGGCGAGATTCAGCAACTCGACGTCGTCTGGCGCCTGCACGACCCGTCCGGCGCCGAACTTGGTACAGTCAGCCAATCGGGCGACGTGTCGCGCGCCATGCTCGACGGCCGCTGGGGGCCACTCGCCACCGCGATTGCCAATTACGCGGCAAGCGGCCTGCTCGACCTGCTGCGCAAGGCCCTCACCGCCAACGCCGGGCCATGACGGCGCGCGCAGACGTTTACAGGGCGCGGGCTGGTTGGTAGATTTCGCCCCGGTAACAGATGCACGCCAAACACCCTGCCGCCGCCGGGGGATCAGTCGCAAGGACGGACAGCCATGAAACTGGTCGCAGGCAACAGTAACCAGGGCCTCGCGGAAGCGATCGCGACGAACGCTGGGGTGGAGGTGGAGTACGTGGACTACCCGGAACATCTGAAGCCGATCGAGATCGGAGATTCGTGGTCGTCGTATGACCGCCTGCAACTGATGACGGGGTGGCGCCCGAGGGTGAGCTTCGAGGAGGGAATGGGGAGCACGATGGAGTTTTATCGCGAGCATCCCGAGTACTGGCGTGACGCCTGAGATGCGGATTCCGGTATTCAGCACGGCGCGGCAGGTGGCGGAGCTGGAAGGGGAGATAAGGGCGGCGATAGAGCGGGTGATCGCGAGTGGATGGTTCATCCTGGGCGAGGAGGTGCGGGCGTTTGAGCAGGAGTTCTCGCGGTTCTGCAAAGCGGCGGAAGCGGTGGGAGTGGGGAACGGGACGGACGCGATCGAGCTGGCGTTGCGGGCGGTGGGGGTGGGGCCGGGGGATGAGGTGATTACGGTGGCGCATACGGCGCCTTTCACAGGCTTGGCGGTGCTGGCGATTCGGGCGACGCCGGTATTCGTGGACGTTGAGGAGGAGACGATGTTGATGAATCCGGCGGAGATTGAGGCGGCGCTGGGTCCGGCGACGAAAGCGATACTGCCGGTGAGCCTATATGGGCAGGCGTGTGATCTGGAACGGATCGAGTCGCTGGCGAAGGGGGCGAGGGTACGGGTGGTGGTGGACGCGGCACAGGCGCATGGGGCGTCGATAAACGGAAGCCGGGGAGAGGCGCTGGGCAAAGGACCCGGATGGTCGGTGTTGGGTGGAGGAGAGGGCGGGACGGTGCTGGGCGCGGGACTGTCAGGGGCAGTGGCGGCGTTTTCGTTTTATCCGACGAAGAATCTGGGAGCGTACGGGGCGGGGGGAGGGGGGGTGACGGAGGGTCCGGCGGGGGCGGAACCGGTGCGCCGGTGGGGGGGGGGGGGGATGGGGGAGGCTTATCGGTCTGATGAGCAGGGTCGAAATTCGAGATTGGATGAGATGCAGGCCGCGATTCTCAGGGTGAAGCTGCCTTATCTGAAGAAATGGAACGAGCGGCGGGCGGCGATTGCGGCGAGGTATGGGGATGGCCTGAAGACAGTGATGACTCCGGCGGACGGGGCCGGGCGCGTGTACCACCTGTACGTGGTTAGGACGCCGGACCGGGATGGTTTGAGGGCCCATCTGGCGCAGCGCGGAATCGGATCGGCGATCCATTACCCGTGGCCTTTGCACCGGCAGGGAGCGTTTGATGGGAGGTGTCGGTTGGTGGGGACGTTGGAGAATTCGGAGCGATGTTGCGCTGAGGTGTTGAGTCTGCCGCTGTTTCCGGAGATGACTGATGGGGAGGTCGAGGAGGTGATCGAGGCGGTGAACGAGTTTCGCGGCGGCTAATTCCGGCGGAGGAGACGAACGAGATCGGGCCAGCGCCAGAGAGTTAGGCTAAGGAGGATTAGCAGGGAGAGGGTGGCGGCGGAGATGATGGCGCCGAGGCGCAGGGCGGGTGGGTCGTATTCCAGAATTACACCATGGCTGCCGGCGGGAACGGGGACTCCGCGGCTGGCCAGGTCGGCGGGCAGGACGGGTGCCTCAATTCCGTCTACGTACGCCTTCCAACCGTGATCGTAGGCGTCGCGGATGACGAGCATCCCGGGTTCGGCTGAGTCGGTGCGCACGACCAGGCGGGTGGCTTTTTCGCTGGTAAGGATGGCGCTGGAGGGAGATGGGTCGGTGGCACCGAGAAGAGAATGGGCAAGGCCGGGGGCCCAGTCGCCGGCTTCGACGACGGGGCGGAGGGAATAGCCGGGATCGCGTCGCTGGAGGATGGTGAGCGCGTCGTCGGGTCCGGTGGCGAGCTGGGCGCGGGTGTAAAGCCGGATGCGATCGCCGGGATCGAAGACCCCGAATAGAAGGTCGCCTTCGCCGCCGGAAGCAGCGAGCGGGGGAATCCAGAGCGGGCGCGGGTGGCCGTCCTGCTCGACCAGAGCGAGGCCGTGCAAGGTCAGTCGCGGGCCGTCCGGAACCACCGCGAACACGGCGGCATCGACGGGAAGGGCGTACGGAGCGTCCATTTGCAGGAAGTGGTAGAGGCTGTCGCGATTGTCGCCTACGACGATGACCGGACCGTCCACCTGGGAATGGGCCGGCCGCCGGAAGCCGAGTGCCCCGAACCCCGTGCGTTCGGATACTTCGAGACCGGCCCGCAACTCGGTGGTGGCGACGACGGTTCCGTCGCGTAGCCAGGAGAGGGTGGCTACGGTCGTGCCCTGGCGAACGTCAGTGCCGCCGTCCATGGAGACGATGGCGAGGAGGCGGTTGGGAAACGAGCCGGAGAGATTGATAAGGCCGTCGATGGGAGGAGATCCGGAATCGAGCACTGCGGCGGGGCGCAGTATCGAGTAGGAAACGCCGTAGGCGGTAGCGAAGTAGACGTCGAAGCCGCGCTGAGCGTCGGCGGAGTAGTAGACCCGGGTAGCGCCCAGAAGGCGCGAGAAGCGGGCGGGATCGCGGTACCAAGCCGCAAGGAGGGCTGTCTGGCGGCGGGGCACGAGGGAGGCGTAGCCGGAGGATTCGGCGACTCGTGAGGTGAGGAGATAGTTGGAGCCGTCCAAAATTTCGTTGAGCAAGACGGTGCGGGGATAGGTGCCGGGGGCGGAGGCGGCGCCGAGATCGAGGGGAGGATCGAAGACGCTATCCACGGGCAGGCGGGGATGAAAGGTGGCGGCGAAGTAGATCAGCTCGACGGAGGTCAGGATGAGGAGAGCAGGAGTCAATAGGTTTAGTGAGTACCGCCGGCGGGGCTGAGCGGCGATGAGGGTCATTCCCAGGATCGCGACGAGGACGGGCAGACAGTTGCCGAGGGTCCGGGGATCGGTGGAGGCGATTATCAATTCGTCGGCGGGCCGGGCGGCGCTCAAGGCGGCGCTACCGGGGAGGCGGTCGGCCCAGGCGGCGGCGTCTAACCGGGCGCCGGGGTCGGAGTTGAGACGGCGGTTGAAGGCGAGGAGCGCCAGCCAGGCCACGGTGAGGAAGGTTGCGAATCCGGCGGGCCAACGCCAGCTCAAGCGGCGGGCGAGCAGGACGTCGATGCCAATTCCGGCGAGCAGGGCGAGGTTCAGGACGACGATGAGGGTGAAGCGGGCAGGGGCGCGGGCGCGGTCGAAGCCGGGGATCTGGCGGAGGCCGTCGTAAAGGCCGGTGGGCCCGTGCGACCCCTGGGCGAGGAGCCAGGCCAGGATGGCGATGGCGGCGAGAACCCAGACGACCCGGCGGACCGGCCGTCGGAGAATCGCGAGAACCCCGAGCATTAGTGGAAGGGCTCCTATGTACAAGGCGGTCTCCCAGCGGTTCCAGGCGCCCCAGAATTGCTCTCCGGCTCCGAAGACCTGCGGGAACAGGATCTGCACGGTGGCGATGGGGAGCAGGGCGAAGCGGGAAGCCTCGACGTCGGAGAGGGTGACGCCGCGGAGGGATTGAGTAATGAGGTCGTAGAGGGGGACGGCCTGCAGGGCGCCGAGTCCAACGCCGGTCAGGAGCATCAGCATGCCGCCGGCGAAGACCCAACCGCCCCGCGGTCGCCAGTTGGGAATGGTGACGCGCCAGCGACCGGCGGCGAGGGACAGGGCCAAATGCAGGACTACGCCGAGGCCGGTGATGATGACGATCTGGGGGTGCACGCCGACGAGAGCAAGGGCGAAAAAGATTCCGCCGAGGGCGAACCAGCGCAGCCGTTTCCTGGTCGACCCGGCGGATATGGCACGCTCGGCAGAGGCGAGCATAGCTGGGAGGACGAAGATGGAGTTGGCGATGTTGAGATGGTGTTGCTGGGCGACGGCGAAGCTGCCGAGACCAAAAGCAAGGCCAGCGAGGGCCGCTCCGGCTGGTGAAATCCGCAGGGAACGGGCAAGCCAGTAGGCGGCCAGGGCGGCCAGAAGGGAGCGAATAACGGGTCCCCAGAGCAGCAGCAATTCGACCTGGCCGGTAGCCAAGGCAAGAAAATGCAGCGGGAAGAGGACACTGGTCTCGCCATCGGCAAACTGGGGATACCCCATGTAGACGTAGGGATTCCAGAGAGGCAGGGCGCCACTTCCCAAAGTCTCAGCGGCGTAGGCGGAGAAGGGAGCGTAGTAGGTAACGGTGTCGGATTGGTAGAAGAGCTCGCCGCGCGCCCAGGCGGGGGAGAAGGCGGCGAGCACGACCAGGACCACGAAGGTGATGGCGAGGCGGTCGCCGCGAAGGCTGGCGCCGACGGACCAGTCGCGCGATCTGACGAGGTGAGAAACGGAGTAGGGAAGGGGAGGCATGGACGGGACGTCGAGGTCTACTCGGGGGAGCCGGAGAGCGGGGGATTTTCCACGAGGGCGAGCAATGAGGTGCCTATTGGCAGAGGCACCCTGCCGAGGAGACGGTTTTCCAGCCGTTGCATGATCAGCAGGAGATCTCCGAAGCGGGCGGAGCGATCGAGGTCGCCGCCGGCCGAGGCGGGAAGAAGGCGCCGCGCGATCAACGTGGGCAGAAACAGGAGAGCGTTCGCGTAGCCGGTCCAACCAGCCCGCCAACCGGCGAGGCGCAGCTCGTGGCGCAACTCGCCCAGCCGGAAGCGACGGACGCCGTGGACGAATCGGTCGTGAGGGCCTGCTAGGAGTGGGAGGGCGGGCACGCGCAGAAGAAGGCGACCGCCGGAGCGGGTGACTCGGCGCATCTCCCGGAGGGAGTTCTGGGGACTTTGCACGCGAGCGTGGTAGATGACGTCGAAGGAGGTGACCAGGTCGAAAGCGCCATCGTGAAAGGGAAGGGCGTCGGCGGAGGCACGCACGACGGGAAGGCCGCGGGAACTGGAGGCGCGAACGGCATCAGGATGAGGATCAATGCCGATGACCGATCCGTAGCGACCCAACCAAGCGGTGGTGCCACCGGTACCGCAACCGGCGTCAAGCACGCGGGCGGGGCGGGGCCGGGACGGCCAGAAACGGTGGAGCAATCGGCCGACCTGCTCACGGGCGGCCTGGTACCACCAGTGATCGTCTTCGACTCGTCGAAGTTGCTTGTAGGCCTCGGTGTCCACGGGCAGAAACAATACCCTAGGCCCCCGACAGCGCCGGGGTCAACCGGCCGGAGCGGTGTTCAAGCCGGTGTGAGGCGGCTCGGGCGCCGGTAGAAAATGGAAAGGACTAGCCGAAGGGTATGCGACCGGCCCGTCCGGGGGGGATATCGCCGGCGATAACCAACTTTGAGGCGCCGGTGGAGTTGGGGACGTTTCCGGTGCCGCCGTGGACGGTCTCGTTGCCGATAACAACCATGGTCAAGGCTTCTCGGGCTTCGACGGGTATGCCGATGTTCGTGCGGCGAACGATAGGCGATCACGCGCTGCAGAACCGGGGAAAGAATATGCTGGGCGTGCAGGGGCCGTACGGGATCGGCTCGGAGATGGTGGAATAGGGGCACGGTTCGGCACCAGCTATGGAGAATTGCGACACGAAATGAGTTATCAATTTCCCGACGATTTCATCTGGGGGACGTCGACCTCGGGACACCAGGTGGAAGGCAACAACACGCAGTCGGATTTTTGGGTGATGGAGCATGTGGAGCCGACGATTTTCGCCGAGGCGTCGGGGGACGCCTGCGATCAATATCACCGGTATGATGAAGACATCCAGATGCTGGCCGGGCTGGGATTTAACGCGTACCGATTCTCGGTGGAGTGGGCGCGGATAGAGCCGGAGCATGGTTTGTATTCAACGGCGGCGCTGGACCATTATCGGCAAGTATTGGAAGCGTGTCACCGGCACGGTATTAGACCGATAGTGACCTATCACCACTTCGCGTCGCCTCGCTGGGTAGCGGCCGGAGGCGGCTGGGAGGAGATGGCGACGGCGGCGTGGTTTGGCGAGTACGCGGAGCGGGTGACGCGCCACCTGGGCGATCTGATCAGCCATGTCTGCACCATCAATGAGCTAAACATCAGCGCGTTGATCGCCGAGTTCAAGGGGACGATCCTGCCGGCGGAGGCGATTGACGGGATGCTGATGGCGGCAGCGCAGACGTGCGGCAGCGATCAGTTTGGCGCGTTCTTAGTAGGAGAGGCAGAGGCGATCGAGCCAGTGGTGCTGGCCGCGCATCACGCCGGCGTGGATGCGATCAGATCGGTGCGGCCGAACCTGCCGGTGGGGATGACGGTGGCGATGTCGGACTACCAAGCAGAGGAGGGAGGGGAGGGAATGATGGAGGCGAAGCGGGAAAAGATCCAGGACCTGTACCTGCGCGAGGCCGGGGATGGCGATTTCATCGGCGTGCAGTGCTATTCGCGGAGCCGATACGGACCGGACGGAATATTGCCGCCGGAAGAGGGCTTCGAGACTACGCAAATGGGCTACGAGTTCTGGCCTCAGTGTGTGGAAGCATGCGTCCGACACGGGGTGGCGATAACGGGTTTGCCGGCAATTATCACGGAGAACGGCATCGGCACGGATGACGATACACGCAGGATCGCATATCTGGGTGAGGCGCTGGCGGGCCTGCGACGGTGCCTGGAGGACGGAATTGAAGTGCGGGGCTATTGCCAGTGGTCTCTGCTGGATAATTTTGAGTGGATGATGGGATACAGGCCGACGTTTGGGATCGTGGCGGTGGACCGGAAGACGCAGGAGCGGACACCGAAACCGAGCGCGAGCTGGCTGGGAGCGATCGCGCGGAATAACGCAATGGCATAGGGCACGGACGCCTGGAGGCGGGTCCGGCTGATCCGGACGTTAGCGCGTCGGAGTTCGAGCTTTCCTAGCGGTCTATCGGGCGGGCTGAGCAAGATCGGCCCGAGAAGAAGGACGGGCGGGACGCGGCAGGGCTAGCAACAGGGGCAGGCTGGCGGGCTATTCAGATTTGCCGTTGCCGTTGCCGTTGCCGTTGCCGCTGCCGCTGTTGCCCTTGTCCGCGCTCTTGCCATTATTGGTCCTGTCGTCCTCGCGGTGGTTGCCTTCGTTGCCGATAAGGCCGAAGGGGCTGCGCTTGAGCATCGGGTCGAGGCCGTTCCAGAAGGCTACTGAAACGGAGAGTCGTTGGCGCTCGTCGCTAATGCCGCGGAGGCCATCTTCGTCCCAGCGATAGGCGCGGCTGCGGGAATGTTCGTAAGGGAGTACTCCCATGCGCTGCCGTCGGGGCTGTAGTCCTCGCGGACGGTGCTCCGCTGGCGTTCCCCGAGCTATGGCCCCCAACGCTTGCAGGGGAGCTTGCCCTCGTCAGCCTCTCGTAAGCGCTTGCATTCGACGTTCAAGGCGGTCCCGGTGATGGCGGCGAGGCGGGTGTCGGGATGCGTCGCCGCGAAAGTTGGTTCAGGGAAAGCTAGTTGATAAGTAGTCGTGCGCTCCGGGATGAAGTGTAGCCGCCAGCGAGCGCCGGGCAGGTGATGGGAGCACCTATGGCAGGCGGAAGAGGGGAAGAATTTGGGGGTGGGCTAGATCGCTTCGACCAGCGCGGCTATTCCCATGCCACCGCCGATGCAGAGGGAGGCGATGCCCCTTTTGGAGTCCCGCCGCGCCATCTCGTGGAGGAGAGTTACCAGGATTCGGGCGCCGCTGGCGCCGAGAGGATGGCCGAGGGCGATTGCGCCGCCGTTGACGTTGACGGTGTCTTGCGGGAGTTCCAAGGAATGCAGCACGGCCAGGGTCTGGGCCGCGAAGGCTTCGTTGATTTCGTAAAGATCGATATCCCGGGCGGTTAATCCGAATTTGGACCACAAGCCGCGGATGGCGCCGACGGGACCGAGACCCATGCGGCCAGGATCGAGGCCAACGTTGACGAAGCCGCGCAGCACAAACTGGTAGGCAAGCCCATTTTTGTCGGCCCATTCCCGCCCGGCCACGAGCACGATCGCGGCGCCGTCGTTGAGACCGGAGGCGTTCCCGGCGGTGACGGCGCCGTCGGATTTGAAAGCGGGTTTGAGGGAGGCGAGCTTTTCAATGCTGGTCTGGCGGGGATGTTCATCGGTGTCGATGAGATCGCCACCGACGGAGAGGGGGATGATCTCGGCGGCGAGGCGGTCCCGGGCGTCCCGGTAACGCTGCTGGCTTTGCAGCGCGAAGGCGTCCTGCTCGTCCCGGCTGATGCTGAAGTCGCCGGCGAGGCGCTCGGCGGTGAGGCCCATGTGGATGCCCTCGAAGCTGTCGAGCAGGCCGTCCCGGTAGAGGCTGTCGAGCAGCGTTGTCGGGCGATCGGTCCGGCCACGCCAGCCCGCTAGGAGGAATGGGGCCCGACTCATGTTTTCGATGCCGCCGACGAGAACGAGGTGAGATTCGCCGAGTTGTATCTGTTGGGCGGCAAGCTCGATGCTTTTCAGGCCGCTCCCACAGACCTGATTGACGGTGAAGCCGGGCATTTCCTGGGGTACACCGGCGCCGAGGGCGACCTGGCGGGCGACGTTCATTCCCTGCCCGGCCTGCAGCACGCAGCCGAGGATGGTCTGATCGACTTTGGCGGGGTCGACGCCGGCTACGGAGAGCGCGGCGCGCGCCAGCTGTACTCCCATCTCGACGGCGGGAAGCTCGCTTAGCCCGCCCATGAGACGACCGATGGCGGAGCGCCTGGCAAGGAGGATTACGGCGTCGCGATTCATTCAGTCCACCCTGGCGAGGAGATCCCGCCGGGCGTTGACGAAATCGGCGAGGCATTCGGGATTGGCGAGAGCGTCGCGGTTGGTGATTTCTTCACCTCGTAGAATCCGGGAGACGGCGGTCTCGGCTATCTTGCCGTTGCGTGTGCGGGGAACGTCGGCAACCTGAATGACGCTCTGGGGCATGTGCCGGGGGGAAGCCTGGGATCGAATGGTCGATTTGATTTCGGCGATGCGGTCGGCGGTCAGATCTTCGCAGGCGGTGAGGCTGACGAAGAGCACGGTCTCGTCCCCGGAGTCCCTGGTGAGAGCGGCCGCAACGGCGCCGGTGATCCATTCGAAGGCTTGCAGCGGCCGGTAAATTTCGGCGGTACCGATGCGCACGCCGCTGGGTTTGAGGGTGGAATCGCTGCGTCCATGGATGATGACGGTGCCGCGGTGGGTGATTTCGACAAAGTCACCGTGATGCCAGAGGCCCGGGTAGGTGGTGAAGTAGGCATCTAGATACTTGCCGCCGTCAGGATCGTTCCAAAATTCGACCGGCATGGAAGGAAACGGCGTCCGGCACACCAGCTCGCCTTTTTCTCCGAGGATCTCCTCGCCGGCCTCGTTCAGGGAGGCCACATCCATTCCGAGGCCTAGGCACTGGATTTCGCCTTCGAAGACAGGCAAAAGCGGATTGCCGAGGACGAAACATGAAACGATGTCGGTACCGCCGGAGATGGAGGATAGGCGGACGTGCGCGCCCACGTGGTCATGGACCCAGCGGAAGCCGGTGGGAGACAGGGGCGTTCCGGTGGAGAGAACGGCGCGCAGGCCGGAAAGGTCGGAACTGGCTCGCGGCGAGAGGCCGGCGCGCAGGCCAGCTTCGATGAACGGGGCGCTGGTGCCGAAGACGGTGATGCCCAGTTCGGCAGTCATCCGCCACATAGCTTCGAGGTCGGGATGCCCGGGACTGCCGTCGTAGAGGACAATCGTGGTCCCGCCGGCGAGCGCCGAGACCAGCCAGTTCCACATCATCCAACCGCAAGTAGTTATGTAAAGCAGCACGTCGTCTTCGTGGAGGTCGGTGTGGAGTTGGTGCTCTTTGCGGTGCTGGATGAGGCTGCCGCCGGCGCCGTGGACCATGCAT
>CAZBZS010000041.1:10149-20485 GCA_964496475.1 uncultured Chloroflexota bacterium
CATTTGGGGGGGCCGGTGGTCCCGGAGGAGTAGAGGATGTATAGAGGATGATCGAAGGGAAGGGCGGCGAAGTCGATTTCAAGAGTGTCTGGTTGACGGAAATCGTCCCAGAGGAGGAAGCCGGATTCCGGGTCGATGTCGGCGTCCGGCGCGTACGGAACGAGGATGGAATCTTCGAGGCCCGGTAGGGCTCGGCGGAGTGCGCGCAGGGTTGGGCGGCAGTCGAACTCCTTGCCGCCGTAAAAGTAGCGATCAGTGGCGAAGAGCACTTTGGGCTCGATTTGCCGAAAGCGGTCGGCGGCGGCGGCGGGACCAAAGTCGGGAGAGCAGGAACTCCAGATGGCGCCGATGGAAGCGCAGGCAAGAAAGCCGATGACGGTCTCGGGGACGTTGGCCATGAAAGCGGCGACCCGGTCGCCGGGGACGACGCCGATTCCTCGCAGGGAGGCGGCGCAAACTGCGACTTCGTGATAGAGATCGGAGAAGGTCAGGGAGCGGGTCGCGCCGGATTCGGTGAGGGCGATGATAGCCCGGTGGTCGTCGCGACGGTACAGCAGATTTTGCGCGTAGTTGAGTCGAGCCCCGGGAAACCAGCTCGTGCCGGGCATACGATCGGGCCCCTTGACATGATCGGGGTCGGTGAGAAATATAATGTCGGCAAATTCGGCGTAGAGGCCCCAGAAGGCCTCAGGGTCTTGCACGGACCAGCGGTGGAAAGCGGGGTAGTCGGGGAAGGTGCGATCGACGTGCTGTTCGGCCAGGTCCCAGAAACGGCCCAGGCGGGTGCGATCGCGGGCGCCGGAATCAGGTTGCCACAACACGTCCGGTACAGTGCTGCTCAATTCACGGCCCTTCGGGTGCGCTGCGCGAACACGGGGATACCACCGGAGCAGGGCGGCCGACCGGGATTTTCACCTTCCTGGAAGTCATGCGTTCCATGATAGCCAGACGGCGGCGTCACTTGATTACGTCACGGGTGGCAGCGGGTCGGGATGGATCACGTCGACCGGCGCCGGTCATCGAGCACGGCGATCGCGGCGATCGCGTCACGCAGGGTCGGGACTTCGATGCCGCCGTCACCGGCGAGATCGGCCAACTCAACGAGGCGGAACATGTCGGCAGCGCCAAGGTGGAAATCCGGGGTAACTCCGACGGCCTCGAAAGTGGAGGCGATCTCTTCCATCTCTCCGATCCAGCGGTGGGCAACGGTCGGCAGGCGTCGCATCGAGTTCTGCATCTGGCTGAACGCATCGGGCTGGCTAGTTTGAAGTTCGTCACAGAGCGTGTCGTAGACGCCGAGTCGGTGGGCGGCGACCAGCAGCGCGGTCCGGAGGGCGGCCGTGCCTTTGGTCATCGCGGCGTAGGTCATCTTTAAAGCGGACGCACGGCCGGGATCGCCACCCAGGTCGACCACCCGGATGCCGCGTCCGTCGAGCTGGGACAGCACGCCGGCGCGGGGTCCGCTGGCGTAGAAGGTTGGAAAGTAGTCGGTACCGGGAGGTCCACCGATGATGCCGGCGTCGACGAAGGCGCCACCTGCCCACTCGATGGTGGAGGCAATGGCGCGGACGGTCTGCGGCGACACGGCATTGCAGTCGGCGAATACCACCTCGGCGCCGGAGGTCCGGATGGTGGCGGCTACGGCTTCGGCGACACCAGGGGCCTCGGCGGGTACCAGAATGGAGAGAATCAGATCGCATTCGTTTATGAGAGAAGTGAGATCGGGAAGATCGCGGATGCCGCTGTCGTGTGCGATCTCGGTCGTTTTGGGGCTGCGTCCGGCGAGGCAGGTAAAGATATTGAGTCCGTTGCGACCGAGTTCGCGGCCGACGGCGCCGCCCATCTCGCCGGGGCTGAGGATGGCAACTTTCTGAATGTTCACCGGGAGGCTCCCTCGATTGGGGTTGTCAGGCCGCATGCATTGGGATTGGGGGAGAGTACTGGCGGACGCTCGTGGCGATCGGCGATCCGGCCGAAGCTTTGGGGAGCGGCTAGTAGCCCACGTCGTAGCGCAGCAATCTGGCATTTATGACAGTGATCAACCCAATCACGATGAATAGTACAAACGACATAGCCGATGCGTACCCCATCTTCAGGTAAGCGAATGCGTTCAAATAGATGAGAAGGACGACGGTGGTGGTACTGTCGAGAGGACCACCCTGCTGGAATACACCGCCAGAAGTGCCGCCGGTGGTCATGATGAACACCTGCACGAACATCTGCAGTGCGCCTATGAAGTACACGATTACCACGAAAAACGTCGTTGGGGCCAGTAGCGGTAGCGTGATTCGGAAGAAGGTTGATAGCCGCCCGGCCCCATCGATTTCCGCGGCTTCATACAGGTGCGGCGCGATTCCCTGTAGGCCCGCGAGATAGATGATCATGTTCAGGCCCATGTTCTTCCAAACGCTCATGATGATGATCGATAGCATCGAGGTGGAAGCCGATCGTAGCCATTTCAACCGGGGAAGTCCTAGTACTTCCATGCCGTCATTTAGGAGGCCAAACTGTGGCTCGTATAGCCACAGCCAAATAAGCGACACTGAAACGAACGAGCTTACGACGGGCATATAGAACAAAGCGCGGAAGGCGTAGATGCCGCGAATGTGCCGGTTAATAAGTACTGCCAGTAGTAAGGAGGTGATGATTCCTGATGGCACCGTGCCGAAAGCGAAATAGAGCGTATTAGTCACCGACTTCGGATAGCGATTGTCATCGAGCAGGTTCACATAGTTCTTCCAGCCCGTAAGTCTTGGCGCCTGCATGAGGTCATAGTCAGTCACGCTGTAGTAGAAGGACATGATGATCGGCATAATCACGAAGACGAAAAGGAAGATGAGTGATGGTGCCACGAAGAAGTAGCCGGCCACACCGCCCCGATTACCCAGCCCCAAGCGTCTACGTAAACTCGGCCTGCTCGCCACTGCCGTCGCCATCGATCATCCCCCAGTAGCCATTTGCCTTGGCGGCGATTTTGAACCTAGCATAACCCTAGCCCCCCTTCCGGCCCCCGCCACCAAACCCGATATTGATGGGTTTCCGCTTCGACAGGACGCGTTCATTCGGGGATGCCTCGCGTTGGGGCGTCCTCGTGGTGCTTGCAAGCCTGCTTGCATCGTTTGTTGTTCGGTCTCAAGCGTGATCCGTTCGAATTGTGCAATGTGTACGCGGAACATGGGTACAGGCAGACGATACGAGATCTGACCTCCAAGTTGGAATGCCTCCAAGATGCATACGGCGACCAGCCGCGGCACTACACGAACCGCCTGACATAGCATGTGGCACTGGTGATGAGGATACGGTTGGCGGATTGGAATCGGCGTTGTACGCGAACGAACCGGAACTAGGAACCTCTGATTCGTGGATCGTGGGGGCACATCCCACTGGACCCACCCCTATCTGAATCTGTGAGCTCAGGTTGTTTCCGGCAGGTATAGCGCTCGGCTTTGGTGGTTGCCACCTAAGGTCTTTGCTTGGACCCCACGAAAATGCTCAGCCAAGCACTGGCCCATGCTGCCGTGGCATCACGTTGCATCCTGAGTATCTTTTGAGTTGATCGCATCCTATTGGGAGCGTGCTCGGCCATGCAGGC
This sequence comes from uncultured Chloroflexota bacterium, assembly GCA_964496475.1. Classification (GTDB taxonomy): domain Bacteria; phylum Chloroflexota; class UBA11872; order UBA11872; family VXNJ01; genus JASLPR01. The sequence continues at coordinate 13,742 of CAZBZS010000041.1, forward strand.
TCCGCGGAGCACGTCACTGACCGAGTTGGCGGTTCCGAACTCTCTGGACATCCCACCGAACGATAATTGCCTGGTGGGACTGTGGTGGGTCAACTGAAAGACCGTATCCACTATGAATCGTCTCCGGGCACGCCCAGATGTCACTCCCAGCCGGTGCCTCGCCAAGCCACGCACCCCGGCCTTCAGCTACACATGCGAAACCTGCTTGTACCGGGTCCCCACCGGTCTCCCTCGCCGGCCTTCCAGTAGCATCATGCTTCTGTGGGAATTTCGGAGATTTAGTCGAACAATAAGGAGTCAGTTGAATTTTTCAGTCCGACTCCCTCATGATCTAGTGGTCATCGTAATGGCGGTCGCGCGGGTGTGTTGGCGACTGTGCGTTGCGGGGAAAGGGTCTGTTTTCGCTGATAGCGGATGCTCCTGCGAATTCAGGAGTGTACTTAGGATCCTACGCTGTTGGGATTTGTTTGACTTAGGAGTGAATCGATGACGTGGGCTGAAAGATTCGGTGACCTGGCGGTCAATGTGATGCTGGTTGCATTAAATTTAATTCGAATATTTACCCTGCTACTCCGTATAGCTACGGAGCGGATCGATGAGCTGGTGACGGCGCTGTCGGAGCGCAGCGAAGGTGGGATTCGGCAGTCTGACACCAGAACGGGTTCTTGGATTAGCTTGCCAGCATCCGTTCTCTGGGGGTAGCGGCCATAGTTCTGCGCCTGCTATCGATTGCCACGGTGTTTGTTTGACAGGTCTCGTTTACAGTTGATGAGTTCCTCCGGGTTCTGGCGGAAGGCGAAACTACTAGTATGTAGCAGCCATCCTTGGGTGCGCCAAACGGGGCTCCATCGTGATGACTGTGTTGTGGCGAGCTGTGTAATGGCATTGGGATGAGCTGGGGCAGGCTAAATCAATGCTTGGGTGAGTTTGCAGCAGTGCTCCGCAATAGGCTGCCCGTAGTTTGGAACCTATTGTGCAGCACTGGGCTGCAATTACTACTTATTATGCTGTGCTTGGGACGTGCTGCGGTGTTTGCGCTTTTCTTGGGCTTCGAAGGGTTTGGCGCAGCTTCGCAGGTGCCACTGTCAACGTGCACAGGGCTGCCGCTCTTCGGGCTTGTGCTCAAATCTGTATCCACGGTGCGTCGTCTTATCCTGACCAGACTCTCCCGAGGGAGTCGGGTAGCGTGGGCCGTTCATGCTGCAGTTGACCGTGTCATTATGCAGATCACCCGGTATGAACGCAGCACGTTGATAGGCAAGGACGAACGATTACACGTATGAGGACTACCATTAGGCGCCGATTCCTCGGCATAGTCGCGCTGATACCGGTCATCGCATACTAGATCCATGGGCGACCAAGAAAATCGGCAGAGACGGGCGTGGAATAAACGATAATCTGCGCTGCCGGATGCCCGCCGCCGACGATGGGTCCTAATGGTTCAAGACCATCAAACCCGTCGCCTACAAGGTCCACGATGATGGGCCGGTGGGTGACCTGCTTCAAGCGACCATCAGGCATGCCTGGTGAGCCGCCCGTATTCATTTTGTGATCTCGGCTCCAGGCCACGAAACCCTCGTCACCGAGCTTTTCGTCAGTGACCACCCGTATATCGACCAGGATGCCGTGTTCGGGGTGCGCGCCTTGCTGGCCGTTGATTTCATCGCTAACCACTCCACTGCGGACGCTTCGAAATACGGCCTTGAGGTGCCCTTCAGCATGTTTGAATACGACTTCGTCCTGCGCTGGCACGAGCAATCTCAGCCACAGTCAGATCTCTGAACATGCGCGGTGTTGGGCTAGACTCGCGATTCTTGCGAGATCGTGCGGTTAATTCGATGCATTGCCTTATTTGGGAGCCCTGTTTGTACCAGATTCATCAGGATTATTCCGGGTCGACAGTTGGCTGAGGATCTGACCTCGGCAATGGATGCAGCCCGCGGAGGGCTCTCCCGACAAATCGTGACCTGGTTCACATCCATCAGTGTGATGAGCCTGAGCATCGATCCGGTACGAGTGCTCCTGCCCGTCTACGTGGTGATCAAGGTTGGCGGCGACGCACAACTAACATCAGCGTTGTTCAGCGTGTCCATGTTCTGGACAGCAGTGGGCTCGGTGGTTGGCGGCATAGTCGCCGACGCATTCGGCCATCGGCGATCGTACCTGATCGGCCTCTCAGCCAGCCTATTCTTGGCAGGTGTGTTCCTCACGACTTCGATACCCGCTCTCTTTGTCATACTCTCGATCTTCGGCCTGGGCATGGGCTGGAGCAGCACCGGATTTCAGAGCTATGTCGTCCAGTCATTCCCGCGGAATCGTACTGCCACCTTGATGGGCTTCTGGTTCAGCTCTATGGGCATGGCGGGAATCGCCGGAAGTGCTGTCTCCGCTGCGCTAGTGGAAGGTCCGGGATTTGTACCCATCGGGATACTGGGGGTTGTCACGGCGGTAACCGGCTACATCTTGATCTGGATTACCGTTCCGAAGCTACCGGAGACGGCGATCAAGTCGACGGCCGATTCGAGTGAGAAAGTCCCGAAAATGGGACTTCCACAGTTGATACGGGAGCGAGGCGTACTGGCCTTCCTGGGGCTGACTGGGCTGCCGACCATTCTCCTTGGGGCATGTTCGGTAGCAGTGCCGCTGCTTCTATTCGTCATGTCGGGCAGCGGGGCGCTGGTGGCCGGATACGGCCTGGCCAGTGCGTTGGTAGCCTTGGTTGCCCATCCGCTGCTGGGCCGGCTGGCAGACATGAGAGGTGTCTGGGTGCCCATGGCGGCCGCGGCAATCATGGTTGTGGCGGCTGGAGTGGTGATAGCGGTTGCACCGAATGCCTTAGCGGCTGTGTACGTGGCGGGGATCGTCGGAAGGCTGGGCGGTGGCATCAGGGACGTACTCATTCCCACGATCACCCGGGAGGTAATGTCACCGTCGGTTTATGGTCGGGTGATCGGGCTGGGCAGCATGGCCTGGAGCATCGGCTTCATGGGCGGTTCGCTGATCGCCGGGCCGCTGGTAGACGACCGCCCCGGGCTACTCTTCTGGCTTGTGGCGGGGGCAACCGCAGGGGCGCTGCCACTCGTGCGACGGCTGCGGATGCATGCCCGATAGGTAGTGTCAGCGAGGGTACGCTTGATTGTCCGTAACCTGCGACCATGGTCGTCATCCCGGATGGTCGCTATGAAGAAGATGATGGCCATAACAATTCGCGGCCGTTAAGGTTGCGGAACAAGCGCATATTGCGGTACGGCGGTAGGTGAAAAATGGAGTCGGAACACAGTGTTTGATTTTATGCGGTTTCTGCACATTCTCTTCACGTTCACACTCTTCTTCGGACTGGGTACTACGATGATGAATTCACTGCAAAGCCGCGGTTTGCGTAGCCCGGACGAGCTACTACCGCTTTGGGAGGCTATTGTGCGCGCTGGTACTAGGTTCACTACCCCGTCGGGCATCCTTCTACTTGTTTTTGGCTATATCGCGGCTGAGTTACGGGGATATAACGTTGTTGAGACCGGCTGGCTTCTGACCTCTTTAGTGCTCACCGTAATGCTAATGCTGGCTGGAATATTCATCATGCGCCGTCATGCCTTGCTAGTAGTGAGGGAAATACATACTGCGATCAGTGCTGATGGCAGCATGACTGATTCTCTTGTTGCGCGTCTAAGGAGTCCAATACCAAGGATTACCGGTATGCTCCAGATGGTGTTGCTGGTAGTAATCATCGTCTTGATGACCTTCAAGCCATTCTGAATTTGCTGGGGCGTAGACACGGGTAACTTCCTGCGACTGTACAGTGGAAGGTGTGCGTTACGTGTAACTTGCCCGTCAGATGTTTGGACGTAGCCGGGCTGACTCGAGGATTCAGCTCAGCCCTTTCATCAGCAGCCCCTATGTATTCAGGCATCGGTGTGGATGTTCGCCACTTGTCCACAACCGTATTGTCTTGTGGGTTTTCCGACTCAACCCTGCAGCATTAACCAGTTTCAATCTGGTAGCGTAGTCTCAAGTAACGTTATCCAATTCTTCCACATAACGTTCTCGATATCTGCATCGGAGAATCCACGATCCGCGAGTACATCGAGCAGCATTGGCAAATCGCCTATCGTGTCAATTTCGTGTGGTGTTTCCTCCTTACCATAGCCCCCATCAAGATCAGAACCGATCGCGGCATGCAGGGTGTTTCCGGCAAGCGTGCAGACATGTTCTATATGGTCGACAACATTCTCTAACCTGACCGTGACCGGTGGAATCTCAGCCTTTACCGAGTCGGGCCAGTCCGGGTGAAGGCTCCGGCCTTTGAATGCTGTACCAATAACGCCCTCACGATTGATTACCTCTGTCAGTTGGGCATCATCCATCTGCCGATCGCCAGGTACGAGCGCGCGGCAGTTCTGGTGGCTGGCGCACACGCGGCCACGATACTGATCGAGCACTTCCCAAAATGACTGGTCGCTCAAGTGGGTAAGGTCGATGAGAACTCCTTTTTTCTCGCAAGCCTCAAGGAGATCTATCGCTCCAGATCGCAACCCCCCGGTGGTGCCTGTACCATGCGCATAAGTACCAACCCCAAAGTGCGCTAGGCTTAGGCTGCGCATTCCACGATTCCACCATTCGTCTACCATCTCAGTAGACAGAATGGGATCTGCACCCTCCACCCTCAGTATGTAACCAATAGGCGCAGATGTTTCCAGGTCCTCACCCCATGCATCGAGACGACTGGCCAGATCTCGCTTGTTTCTAATCTGCCGCATCTCACCCTGATATTCCATCAACTCGTAGTACGCTAGTTGACCACGGGCCTGTGCATAGGTGATCGATTGCGTTGGGGCATCCATGTCAGAGCCTTCACGCCAGGCTGGTGATGTACGGTACAGGACGGCTGCGAAGCAAATGCCGATGCCGCCTTCCCGCATCTGTGGTAGTGAGACTGTCCCCCCAGCGCGACCCTTAGCAGCCATTCCGGACTCTGCTGCACGAATAGCGCATACTGGCTGGGTCAAATCTCGATTCCAGAGCAGCGCATTCATTGCAAGGTCCAGTTGGCCATCAACTATGCGCATCGATGGAACTCCTTCAGGTTGAAAAAGCGTGAGCCGGGCGGGAATCGAACCCACAACCTACTCATTAAGAGGTATGTCGGCCTGAGCGCTGTGTTTCCTTGAGGTAGACCCCGAGCGAAACCCGTCCAATTATCGGGTGAAACTACTGTCCGTTGAGCCCGGATCAACTTGCCCATCATTATGTACCTATACAAGACGTGCGCGCGTGGAAGGGTTCGACCAGACCGCTGCTCGCCGTGGATACCTAGGCTCTTCTCGGAAGCACCGTCTGGGCGCAAGGGCCGGACGCGCCCGATGCCGACTGTGAACTCCCCGGCATCGGCAGCCGGCGAGAACTCAGGCTCGCGGCGGCCGGTTAGTCAACCGCCCGCTCTTCACGGCGTCGAGATAGTGCCAGACCCGCCGCCAGCAGCAATAGCACTCCAGCCCCCACAAATGCAATCCGGAATCCGCTGGCCATCACCTCGGCCGGCGCGTCTAGCGTCGACGATGCCGCCGCCACTCCCACGACCACCATCGTGAACACCGCACCCCCTAGCGCCTGACCCAAGCCCAGCCCGAAGGTCCGCGATAGTGCTAGGAAGCCTCCTGCCAGACCGGCCCGATTCGGAGGCAGCGCGCTCAACATCGCGCTCGCGTTCGGCGGTTGAAACAGCGCCTGCCCCACCCCCACCGCCACCATCGGGGCAATCAGCACCGGCACCGTTGCGCCCACCGCCAGCAATCCGATGGCGATCAGTCCCGCCGCCCGCATCACCAGTCCCGCCGTCACCGCCAGTCGTGCCCCGTACCTATCTGACAGGATCCCGCCCGTCGAGGCGAACAACAGTGTCGAGAGCGCGATAGTCGCCATTACCAGCCCGACCTTTGTCACCTCCAAACCCATCTGGTTTTGCAGCATGAATGGAAGCAACAAAACCGTTGCCCCGAAAGCAATAAAGTTCAGCAGGGCGATCAGTACCGCCAGACTGAAATCCCGGTTGCGGAACACGGTGAGCGCCACGACCGGCTGCGCCGCCCTCAGCTGAGCCACCAGGAATGTCACCAGCATCACCATCGTCAGAAGCGTCAAGGTCGTAATCAGTCCTGAGCCCCAGCCCGCTTTCGGGCCCTGATTCAGCACGAAGAACAATGGCACCACCCACAGCGCCAGCAGCAATGTGCCGACAAAATCAAACCGCTCTCCCTCGGCACGAGGCGTTTCCTGCAGAATCCGACCGCCGAACATCGCCGCCAGCAGCATCGCCGGTACCGGCAGTAAGAAGATATATCTCCACCCGGCCGTGCCCGTTATCAGTCCCCCCAGCGCCGGTCCCAGCATCAGGCCCACCGACACCAGCGTTACATTCACGCCCATCGCCTTCCCCCGCTCGTTACGTGGAAACGCCGCCACCAGCAGCGCCGGACCGACCGCTTGCAGGGCCGCCTGGCCCGCCCCCTGCATGACCCTCGCCCCATACAGCCATGGTAAATTCGGCGCGAATGTGCTGAGAACCCCCCCGATTCCCACCACTATCATGCCGCCTATCAGCACTTTTTTTCGGCCGGCAATGTCCGCCAAACGCCCGAAGGGTAATAGTAGTGCGTTCATAGTCAGGAAGAGCACCAGCACCACCCAGCTCACCGCCGGGATGTCCACGCCGTAATGACCGGCTATGGTCGGCAGCGCCACCAGTGAACT
>CAZBZS010000042.1:0-20133 GCA_964496475.1 uncultured Chloroflexota bacterium
CATCCTCTCAGACCAGCTACCGATCATCGCCTTGGTGAGCCATTACCTCACCAACTAGCTAATCGGCCGCAGGCCCCTCTCTCGGCGATAAATCTTTCATCCACCAGACGTATCTGATAGATCTTATGCGGTATTGTCCCCGGTTTCCCGGGGTTATCCCGCACCAAGAGGTAGGTCACCTACGTGTTACTCACCCGGATGCCACGGTCGTATGGGCCGAAGCCCACCGTACCGTTCGACTCGCATTGATAAGGCACGCCGCCAGCGTTAATCCTGAGCCAGGATCAAACTCTCCATAAAATCCGACACTCCCTAACGGGAGTTAAGAATCAACATATCAAGAGCTTTTCCGCACTAGCTCGGACTCGGTTAACTAACTCGCCGGAATTCGCGGGATCTCTCCCGATTAAACCTTTCCGGCCACTTTTCAGTTGTTAAGGTGCAGAAGACGCAGTGCCCTCAAGCGCTGCGTCCTCTCTCGACGAACGCGTATTATACATGAGCCGGCGGGCGCGACAAGCAACAAAGTCGCCGCCGTCAGGCAGCCATGTTCCCTGTCAGCAGCTGAATCTGGATTCCGCGGCGAGGACCGGCCTTAAGCGGTCTTTAGCCGGGACGGATCGCGGCAGAGAGACGGGCGCGAGCTAGAGCGGCGACGGTCCCGATAAGGATGGCGGCCAATATGCCGACCAGCGCCGGCACTGTCCAGACTCCTAGCTTCTGGCCGAGATAGAAATCGGGCTCTATAAGCCCGTCGAGCCACTGTCGAAGCAGCCGCAGGTGGGCGCCGATGGGCGAGAAGTGGGGATCCCAGATGATCTGGTCCGGCCGGGCGCCGACGTCCCAGAGGTTCCGCCAGCCGCGCTGGTAATCGAAGAGTATGCCGAGGATAGATACGGCGGCGCCCCAGACGGCCAGGAAGGCGACGGCAAGTCGGGCCGGGAAGGAAACCCGCGGACCGGCCAGCAGGCAGCCGACGCCTATCGCGAGGAAAGGGACGATGGAGGTGAGGTAGCGCGGGCCCCAGGAGACACCGCCCTCCCAGTCGTTGAAGGTGCCGTAAAGAAGGATGGCCATCAGCGTCGTGACGGCCATTGTCCACCGGAGCCAGCGTTCGCCACCACCCATGAGCAGGCCCCAGAGGCCCAGGCCGCCGAGTGGGAAATAGACAAATAGGCCAAAACCCGAACTGGCGAGGATGCCAAATAGCCCTATATGGGCGCGGTCGGTGGCCCAGAGAAACGTCTGTTCCGAGTAGCCGAAGTCCAGAAGGTCGCCGGTCCGGTACAGGTTGTAGAGTCCGACGCCCGGCACTACTACGATCGCCCATCCGACGGCCCAGAGGGCGGCTCTGGCGATCGCGGCGCGGGCCGGATGAGGCCGTAGCGCGAACATGGTGATAAGGAGGAAAGGGGCGAACAGTATGAAATCGGGCCGGGTGGCCGCGGCCAATCCGGCGAGAAATCCGGAGGAAAGGGCGAGCGCGGTCTGGTGGCGTTGTCTTCCCCTCGCCAGTGCAAGCAGGGCGGCGATTATTAGAGTCATGGCAAGGGGGATGCTGGACAGGGTGCCGGAGTAGACCCAGATGGGACTGGCGAACCCGGCGATCGCGGCGGCTGACAGCGATTGCCGACGGGACAGCCCGACGGCGCGGGTTAAGAGGTAAATGAGAGCGACCAAGGTCGCGCCGATCAGGGGATTAAAGAGCAGGCCCGCCAGAGGCAGAACATCGCTTCCGAACGGTAAGGCCGGCCCGACGGGCTCTGGAGCGGGGCCGAAAGCAGAGGCCACCGCGTATGCCGGGACCATCGACAGCCAGGCCAGCAATCCATAGCGACCGGTGATCCGGGTCTGGTCCGGATGTTCGACTTTTAGCAGCTGGGCGGACGGGAAGGGGTTGTCGATCTGGGAGCGGAGATCGGGCGAACCGGTCTGTACGAAGGCCCGTGCAGAGGCGTAATTGGTGGTCTCATCGACGCTGTACGCGTGAGCGCCGGTGGAGAGGAGATAGACGGCGGCGGTGAACAGAAAAAGGGAGATCGCGATTCTCATGCCAAGGGCATCAATCCGGCGGCGACAGTGGGCGAGCCCGGCACCGAACTACTAGAATTTCACAAAGGCGGCGCCATCGACGAGGATGGTCTCGCCGGTGACGATGGCGACTTTTCCCTGCAATCTTGTGCCCATTCGGAAGCTCACCCTGCTCGGCCCAGCCGTTTGCGGAAGGAGTATAGTCCCGACGATTTCAACCCGGCCGGTTACTGCAGTGGGAGGCGGGTAACTGACATCCACTGCACGGCCGCTAGAGATAGGTTTGAGGACTGGCGTCCGCGTGCAGAAACTTAGTCAAACAGCCGATAATCTAATCATGCAATCAGGGGGGTTAACGGGCAGCACGCAGCGCAGAAGCATGGTCATGGTCCTGATACTCATGGCTGCGTTCGTGCTGGGCGCCAGCAATCCAAAGGGTGACAACCTCACTTACACCTGGATGATTTCGGATGGCGCCTGCGGCACGTTCTCCAGCAGCGGAAATCAGGCGGTGTAGACGCATCCTCACCCACCCTGTTCGGATGAGACTTCGCACCCAAGCACGGTGACGGTGGTGATTTCGGACGGCCGGGGCAATTCGGTGACGCAGAGTTACGAAGGGACGTTGCCGCCCGGCTAACGGAACGGGCCCTTCAGGCGAGTTTGTGGGGAATGCGGCGGTGTCCGGTGGGTCAGGTCTTGCCGGCGAAGGTGTTCAGCGGTTGCGCGACGGCTTCCCAGGCGGCTTCTCCGGTGAGTTCGGGGAAGGTGGGATGGGCGTGAACGACATCTCGAAGATCGTCCAAGGTGGCCTCCAGCTTTATCGCCAGCACGCCTTCGGCGATCATCTCGGAGGCGGAGGTGCCGATGATGTGCATGCCGACGAGCGCCTGATAGTTGGGCTCGGCGACCAATTTGAGCAGGCCTTCGGTATCGCCATAAGTCCGGGCGCGGCCGCTGGCCATGTAGCTGAAGCGCCCCACCACGGCGCCGCCGTACTCGGCCACCGCCTGCTCTTCGGTGAGGCCGACGCTGGCGATTTCCGGGTGACAGAAGGTGGCGGCGGGAATGGTGCGATAGTCCATTCGGGAGTCGCCGCCGGCAAGGTTTTCAGCCACGACCACGCCCTGATGAGAGGCGACGTGAGCCAGCATGGCGTTTCCGGTGACATCTCCGATAGCGTGGATGTTGGGAATGTTGGTGCGCAGGCGGTCGTCGACCTGAATCGCTCCACACTCGGTGGAAACGCCAATGGTTTCGAGCCCGAGCTCCCCAGAGTTGGGCGTGCGCCCGGTGGCGTTGAGGACGATCTCAGATTCAAGGGTTTCGGTGGCTCCGTCTGCCTTCTTGATCTCGACGCGCATCGACCCGGCCGGGCCGGAGACGTTCTGAACGGCGGCACCAAGATGAATGCCGACACCGCGCCCGACGAATGATTTTCGCAGCAGCGCGGAAATCTCGGCATCTTCCACGGGGACCATACGATCAAGCATCTCGACGACGGTGACGGTGGCGCCGAGGGTGGCAAACAGGCTGGCCCACTCCACGCCGACGGCTCCAGCGCCGACGATGACCATGGAATCGGGAACCTCTTCAAGGGCGAGCGCGCCATCGCTGGTAATCACGCCGTCGCCGTCCAAGCCGGGCACGGGAGGAACGGCCGCCGATGACCCGGTGGCGAGCACGATGCCGCCGGCGGTGATGGTCTCGGTACCTTCAGCGGTCTCGACCTGGACGGTGTTTGGCCCGGCGAGCCGGCCCCAACCACTGACCACCTGGACGCCAGCGTCTTTCAGGAGGGCGCCGATTCCGCGCGAGAGGGAGGCGATTACGTGGTCCTTCCGCTTCATCATGGCTGGGAAGTCGGCCTCGACATCGGAGACCTGCACCCCGTATGAGGCGGCGTCGCCAGCCAGGCGGAAAACCTCGGCGCTGCGAAGGAGTGTCTTGGTGGGGATGCAGCCGGTATTGGTGCAAACGCCGCCGAGCCGGTCAGCTTCAACGACGACCGCACTCAACCCGAGGCGGGCAGCGCGGATGGCGCAGATATAGCCGCCGGGACCGGAACCGATTACGCATACATCAGCCTGAATGGGCACTGGTCAGAAACTCCTAGTTGAAGAGAGTGCGAATCAGGTGATGGCTATGCCGCCGACGCCGCCGGCCTTGTCGCCGAAGTTCTTCACGTCGGTTTCCAACGCCGCGATCTTTTCGTCGGCTCCATCGGAGCCTATGGCTTCGCGCACGGCGGTGGCCGCCCGGCTCACGGCGGCGGTGAGCGGGACGCTGAGAGCACTTTTCGCGAACGTGGAACCCTTGAGTTCCAAAATGGTCGCGCCAATGTCGTTCAGGCGTCCGCTGGACTCGTCTGAACTGCCATCGGCCGCGGCGGCGCACGCGTCGGCCGCCTCCTGGAGTTGATCCTGACCTCTGCTCATGCTGAAAAATTACCTCTGTTTATTTAGGGCCACGGCTTGCCCTGACGGCGACGGCGACCGCCGCAGCCGGGGCAACCGCATGCTGATATGCGGGTTGCTTACTTTCGTACTGGAAGTGGGCCCGCGACCTTTTCGAGGTCCACCTTCGGCTTGCGGTCGAATCCGCGTCCGTCGTGGTGTTCCTTGGGGAACGGATTTTCCTTAGCGTACATCCTGGCGAATCGCTCGCCGGCCGGTCGCCGATCGAAGGAGAAGCTGTATTCCTGAGCATTACCGGAACCGGGCACGTCGATGAGTTCATAATCCATCGTTCCGAGGCCGATTTCAACGCCGGTGTTCAGCTGGATCTCTTCGGTGACACCCGCATCTGGCATGATCGCGGAGGCCTTGGCGAACTTGTGGTCGCCAGGTCCGTGCACGCCCCAGTCCTCGGCTCCGGAGCCGGGCATGCCGGGAAGCTCGGTGGCCTTGTCCAGACACGCCTTATCGATGGCGACGGGGTCGTGACTGGAGTAAATGCCGAGGTGCGAGGTGAGGGGGATGTCGGCGTGTCCGACACAATCACACATAGGTGAGACATCGAGTCCCAGATTCAGGTAGCCAATTTTCCCGTCCAGAATCTTGTTGACGGCGAGAGCGCCATCGGCGCAGGCGGCGTTGAAGGCGCGGAAATTCTCACCATTCATGTCCGAGGCGCCGGAGTTGAGCAGGGTTCCCATGCATCCCAGGCAGCCGTCGCAATTCTCCGGGTCCCACTCAGCGGTTCCGTTACTGCGGGAGTAGGCGCCGTGGGGGCAAGCGTAAGGAATGATGTCGAGAAAATCTTCCGGTACGTTCTCCGGATGAAAAGTAACCTGGTTGGGGAATCCATATTCCGGATGGCGGCCCATGTGGACGTTGAATTTGCCGCGCTTGGATTGGCAACCGATGCCAAGGTTCTTGATCGAACCGCCGATTACGCCCATGGGGTGCCCTTTGAAATGGGTCAGGACAATCAGGACATCGGCAAGGGCGATGGCCTTGGCGATGTAGGCCTCTTGCAGGATGTAACCCTCGGGGAGGGGAACCCGGATGTCGTCAGTGCCAGCGAAACCGTCGGCCGCTATAAAGGGGACTCCGAGAGTGCCGGAGTTGAAACCATTGCGCTCGGCGGTGTCCACTAAGTCAGGTGCGATGGACCGGCTCGCGTAGGTTGTATACGTCATGGTACAGGTGTCGGTCACGAAAGGCCGGGCGCCAAGCTCCTTGATTTTGTCGGCGACCATGCGGGCGTAAACGGGGCGCAGGTAAGCGGTGTTGTTCCATTCGCCACAGTGAATTTTGATGGCGACCAGATCGCCGGGTTTGATCAGTTTGTCGAACCCGGCGGCGTCAAAGAGCGTTCCGGTCTGCGGAACGAATCCAGTATCCCCGGACAGGCTACGCCGGTCCATCGTCCAAACTTTAGCAGCCATTTCGCCCCTCCTGAGTCAATTCCATCGGCCAGCTGTAATGGGGTTATGCGGATATGGCCGGTGAACTACTGCTCCGTAACCCCGGAGTGTGCCGGCAAGTTTATACCCGTCCGCTCCGTGCCATCTAGCCGAGTCCGCACGAACGGCGGAGGGCCTATTTCAGATCAACAAATAGGGGTGCTCTAGCAGTTGCTTGATGCGCTGGAGGAAACGGGCGGCGGGAGCGCCGTCGTTGATTCGATGGTCGAAGGTGAGGCTCAGCGTAACCATCTGGCGAACCGTGACTTCGTTCTCGAAAACTGCCGGCTTCGGCTGGATGCGGCCGATACCCAGGATGGCGCATTCGGGTGGATTCAGGACCGGGGTGAACGCGTCGACGTCCATCGGGCCAAGACTGGTAATGGTGAAGGTGCCGCCGGTGACATCGTCCAATGTGAGGGAGCCTGCGGTCGCGCGGGAGATAGAGTCTCGCAGGGCGACGGCGAGTTCGACGAGCTGCATGCTTTCGGCGTTTTTGACGTTCGGCACGGCCAGCCCGCCTTCGAGATCGATGGCCAGGCCGATGTTTACGTAGGGCAGCAAGACTATCTGGTCGCCCTCAAGGCGGGCGTTCATGTTGGGATGTTCGCCAAGGGCCCTGACGGCGATTCGGGCGAAGAGATCGTTGTAGGCGATGCGGAATCCGATGGTCGATTCGTACTGGGCGGCCAGCTCGTTGCGAAGGCCAACCAGCGAGGTGGCATCGGCTTCCGAAACGAGTGTGAGTTGGGCCGAGTTGGTGAGGCTCTCAACCATCCGGTCGGCGATGAGACGACGTATGCCGGTGAAGGGAACGGTTGAGCTGACCATGTCGGCGGATGCAGCGGGTGCTCGCAAGACAGCGGCCGCTGCGGGCGGTGCAGCCTCGGCGGCCCTGACGTCGGCGGCCACGAGGCGTCCGTTGGGCCCGGAGCCGGTGAGTGTGGCGATGTCAATTCCTGCCTCGGCGGCGAGCTTGCGGGCGAAGGGAGATGACTTTATGCGATCGGCGGGGCCGACCGGAGCGGTCGCGGCGACCGCGATTACGGGCGCGGCGGTCGGAGCTACGGCGGAAAGATCCTCGGCCACGATGCGACCACCCGGCCCGGAACCTTGCACGGCCGTGAGGTCGATACCCTGCTCGGCGGAAATTTTGCGCGCCAAGGGGCTGGCCTTGGCGCGGCCATTGGGGGTGGGAGGCGGAACGGGCGCGGCAGCGACCGGAGCGGATTGCACGGGCACCGAAGGCACCGGTGGAGCGGCCTCGGCTACGGTATCTGGCGCGGCAGCGGGCGCCTGAGTGTCACCCGTGGGTAGCTCCTCGCCGGGCTCGAGCAGATAGCAGACGATGCCCTGAACTTTGACGGACTCACCCGGGGCGGCGCTAATTCCGCCGATGATCCCGTCGGCGGGCGCTTCGATGTTGGCGTTGATCTTGTCGGTCTCAAATTCGAGGATGAGATCGCCTTCTTTGACGGTGTCACCCTCGGCCACGAGCCAGGTGGAGATGATGCCTTCCTCCATGGTCATGCCCATGAGTGGCATCAGGACTGGAGTAGCCATTCATTACCTTTCGTGCGTCACCGGCCGTCGGGGCGGTGCGCCTGAGCTAGATGCCCTGCAGGAGATCGCGGACGCCCTGGGAGATCGTTTCAACGCTGGGGAAGGAGGCGACCTCCAACGGCTCGGAGAACGGCACGGGCGCATGGGCCGCGCCGAGACGCTTTATCGGAGCGTCCAGATAGTCGAACGCCAGCTCCTGAAGCTGAGAGGCAACTTCGCCGCCGAAACCGCCGAAGCGGACGGCTTCGTGCACGACCATGGCTCGATTGGTTTTCTGGACAGATTTAATGACGGGGTCGATGTCGAGTGGATAGAGAGTCCGCAGGTCGATCACCTCGACGTCGATTCCCTCCTCGGCCAGAGCCTCGGCCGCCTTGAGGGAAAACTGCACCTGGCGGGAGTAACTGACGATGGTGGCGTCGCCGCCGGCCCGCTTTACATCGGAGACGCCGAGGGGCACCAGGTACTCCTCCTTCGGCACGTGGCCGCGCTCGCTGTAGAGGGCCTTGTGCTCGAAGAAGAGGACGACGTTGTCGTCACGGATGGCGGATTTAAGAAGTCCCTTCGCGTCGTAGGCATTGGAGGGGGTGACGACTTTGAGCCCGGGGACGTGGGTAAACCACGCTTCGAGGCTCTGGGTGTGCTGGGCGGCGTTGCCAGTGCCGGCGCCGAAGGGGGCCCGATAGACGATGGGAAGCGCGTTCTTGCCGCCGAACATGTAGCGATTCTTGGCAGCCTGGTTGACGATTTGGTCCATGGCGATGCCCATGAAGTCCTGGTACATGAATTCGCCCACCGGCCGTGATCCGGTGATGGCCGCTCCGACGGCAGCCCCGCCGATGAGGGCTTCGGAAATTGGAGTGTCGACTATCCGCTCCGGGCCAAATTTCTCAAGAAATCCTTCGGTGACTTTGTAAGCGCCACCCCAGGTGCCGATCTCTTCGCCATAAATGAACACGGTCGGGTCCCGCTGCATCTCCTCGTCCAGCGCCTCTCGAAGGGCCTGGTTGAAAAAGATCATCCGTGGCTGGGCGGCGGCTTGAGCTGACGCTGCGCTCTGGGTGGATGTCATGGCTATCGGTCCTTAGTCTGCATATACGCCCTCTTCGATTGTGTCGATGGACGGGAAGGGACTGGCCTCGGCAAATTCGATGGCTTCATCGATTTCCAGCTCGACTTCGGCATCGATGGCGTCCATCCGCTCGTTGGTGAGGGCTTTGGCGGCGATGACCTCTCGCCGGAACCGCACAATGGGATCCCGCTTCAGCCACTTCGCCACAACCTCGGCCTGGCGGTAGGCGGCCATGTCGCTGACGGTGTGACCGTGATGCCGGTAGGTGTCGGCAATCATCAAGGAGGGTCCATCACCCTTGCGGGCGCGTTCCACAAAAGCGGTGACAGTCTCGTAAACCTCGAAGATGTCATTTCCGTCGACAACCGCCCCGGGTATGCCGTAATTGGCGGCACGGCCGACGAGACTACCGGCGCTGGTGTCGGAGACGTGGGAGGCCATGCCGTATTGATTGTTCTCACAGACGTAAACCACCGGCAGGTCCTGGACCGCAGCGAAGTTGATGCCTTCGTGGAATGCCCCGGTGGGCAAGGCTCCATCACCGAAGAAGCAAACCGTGACCTTGTCTTCCCCGCGGATTTTGGATCCCAGGGCTGCGCCGGCGGCAATGGGAATACCGGCACCCACAATGCCGTTGGCTCCAAGGATGCCAAGATCCAGATCGGCGATGTGCATCGATCCGCCCTTGCCGCCACAGTAGCCGGTTGACCTTCCGTAGAGTTCGGCCATCATGCGGTCGAGCCGGCCGCCTTTGGCGATGCAGTGCCCGTGGCCACGATGGGTGGAGGTGATGTAATCGGACTGCTCAAGAACAGCACACACTCCGGTGGCGGTGGCTTCCTCGCCGTTGTAGAAGTGAAGTGCGCCCCGCATCCGCGCGGCTTTGAACGCCCGATCGGCGGCATCCTCGAACGACCGGATGCGTTTCATGGTCCGGTACATCCACTCGAGCATGTCCCTGGGCGGTAGCTTCCGCGCCTTTTTCTTGCCCCGGGAACTCGAGCTTCTGGTCTTTGCCCTTGTTGTCGCCATTTAGATGCGTCCTGCTTGCGGGTCCCTCATGAGGTTTTCCGCATCGGTCGAGTGGCTATTTTGTCAGAAAATGGAGTTGCGCGTCAGAAAGCGGCCACCCGGGCGCTGGCAAACACTTCCTCGGCATGGAAAGAGCTGCGGACCAGGGGCCCACAATAAGCGTGGGCAAACCCGATACTTCGAGCGTATCGGGCCCATTCGGCGAATTCGGCCGGCGGGACGTAGCGAGCTATGGGCGCGTGTTTTGGAGTCGGCCGGAGATACTGCCCGATGGTCAAAATTTCGATCCCGTAGGCGCGCATATCGTCGAGGACGGATGGAATCTCTTCTTGATATTCGCCGAGACCAACCATGATGCCCGATTTGGTGGGCATGGCCGGGTCGAGGCGTTTGACGTACTCCAGTAGCCGCAGGGATTGTATGTACTTTGCTTTCGGTCGAATTGTCGGCGAGAGGCGGGGAACGGTTTCCAGATTGTGGTTGTAAACGTCGGGACGCGCGGAAACGACGGTCTGGATTGAATTCACGCTGCCGTTGAAGTCGGGGGTAAGCACTTCGATGGTGCAATCGAGATTTCGGCGCCGGACGGCTCGAATGCAGTCGGC
The DNA here is from genome assembly GCA_964496475.1 of uncultured Chloroflexota bacterium. GTDB lineage: Bacteria > Chloroflexota > UBA11872 > UBA11872 > VXNJ01 > JASLPR01. Next base: position 10,214 of record CAZBZS010000042.1, read on the forward strand.
AAAGTGGCCGGCTCCGAAATCGGCCAAGTCGTCGCGGTCCACGGAAGTAATGACACAATGTTTGAGGCCGAGACTTTCAACCGCCAAGGCGAGACGCGCCGGCTCGGTGGGATCGACGGCTTCGGGCCGGCCGGAGGTGACGTTGCAGAATCGGCAGGCCCGGGTGCAGACCGCCCCCAGGATCATGAATGTGGCGGTGCCACGGGCGTGGCAATCCAGGGCGTTTGGACATTTCGCCTCCCGACAGACTGTCTCCAGACCGAACTTGTGGACAGTTTTCAGCAAAGGTTCGGCCGCCGAAGGACGGGGCAGTGACATTCGCAGCCATTCGGGTTTTCGCAGCTTGGTGCGAGTGGAGGAGTTAGACATGGGCCGGGACGCGTATTGAATCGCGGGCGGAATCGGATTTGTCGAGAAATTTTTCGATGTATCGGGTGATAGAGGTTGCGGCTTCGACAAGTGAAGGCGCGTCCCCGGTTTCACGATACATGCTGGTAATCCGCGACCCGTCCTGACCGCAGGGGTCGAATAGCTGGAAGACGGAGAGGTCCGTATCGAGGTTCACGGCGAATCCGTGGCAGGTGATTCCACGCCGGACGCTGACTCCGATGGAGGCGATTTTGCCGCCGTCAGCCCAGACGCCGGTGAGACCTGGCTGGACGCGGGCTGTAACTCCGTAAGAGGCGAGCCATTCGATGATGAGTCGTTCGAGCGACCGCAAATAGGCGTGGGCATCGTTGTCGCGATCCCGCAAATTCAGGACGGGGTATACGACCAGCTGCCCGGGACCGTGAAAGGTGGCCTGGCCACCGCGATCGCTGTTGACGATCTCGACGCCCCGATCTCGGAGCGCCAGTCGCTGCGGATCGGTCAGCCGGGCGTCGAACGCTCGACCGACGGTGACGACTGGATCGTGTTCGAGTAGGAAGACGGTATCGGCAATCAGCCCATCCACCCGCGCGGCGAGCGCTTCGGCCTGAATCTCGACGGCACGGTGATAGGAAATCCGGCTGAGGAACTGGACGTTCAAACTAATTGCTCCGGGAGGTTTACGTGTCTAGGACTTATTGTGAACCCTAAGAGGCAGCGGCCGCCAGCGAGATACAGAGCCGGCCGAGGGAGGCTCCCGGCGCGGCGGAGCGCTATTATCACCGACGGACAATTATATTCCCGCCGCAAAGAACGGATAATGGCCCGGAGAAAGAAGAAATCGGGGGCCGTGGGGAGGAAACCACGCCCGAACAAACGGGCGACGGCCAGAAAGGGAAGGCGCATGCGAGGGCTGTTCACAGTCCAGCGAGCGTGGATCGTGCTGTCTTTAGCGGTGGCCTTCGCGATGCTCCTAGCCCTGATATCACCATTACTCCTTTGATGACGGCGGGCGTGGCGGACGCAAGAGGCGCAGCGATTACTTAACGAGGATAGATATTTGAACATGGCTCTATTCAGGAATGGGGAGAAGCTCTCGGTATTTATTGATGTGGCGGCGGTGGAGCGGGCTACCGACCCAGGGGGCAGAGGTGAACAGCTCTCGCAACTGCTCGATCGATTGGCTGACGGGAGGAGCCTGCACCGGGCGACGGCGTATTTGAGCGGGCGTTCGGCCCCGTCGAGGGAAGGTGATCGGGCGCAGGTGATCCGCGATATCGGGTTCCATGTGGTGGAGGCGAAGGGGGCGAGCGTGAGCGTGGCACTGGCGGTGGACGTGGTCAGCGCGGCGGAAGACACTGATGTGTTGACAATCGTTTCTGGCGATTCGAGCCTGGAACCGGCGATCGCCGCAGCACGGCTCAAAGGGGCGAGGGTGGAAGTTGTGGTGTGCCCGGGGACCGGATCGGACGGATTGACGGTGGCGGCCGATTCGGCGGTGGCTATCGGTGAGCTGGGCTCGTCGGCACGGGGACAACGCCCGGGAAGACCGGACCGGCCAAGGCCGGCGAACGCGCGATTGGACCGCTCGCCGCAACCACGACCGGCACCCGCCGGCCGGGGGCGGTCTCGAACGAGCAGGCCCCCGGTCAGGCGCCAGCGCTCGGAGCAGGAGCGTCAAGAATGGCCCACACCACCTCCTCCGTCGCCGGAAGAGATGGGGATAGATCCGGCTACCCGGGTGAGACCGCAGCCGGCCGGCCGGCCGGCCCCGAGACCGGCACCCAGGTCGACCGATCGGGCAGCACCCAGGCGCGCACCTCGATCCGCACCGCACTCCGTGCCTCGAATAGCCTCGCAGCCAGCCGACGGACCACGGTCGAGCCTGGAAGATGACAGTCCGCCGGCAAGCGCTCCGGACTCATCACCCTCGTTTACCGTGCTTGAGGGGGAGCGTCTGTCATCGCCGCGGTCCGATAGCGATGACGACAACGGCGGGAGCAAGTCCGACTAGGAGCCTCGCTTGCGCATCGCGATCAGCTCGATCCTATGGCCCGCCGAGGTATCTCTGGCGGAGATCGTGGAGACGGCCGCGGAGATCGGATACAAAGGCCTAGAAGGGATCCGTGACTTCATGGGGAATGTGGCGGGATTGCGGGAGTTGCTGGGAAATGAGGGACTGGCGCTGTCGGCCGGCTATTTTGCCGCTAATTGGTTCGACGCGGCCTATCGTGCTTCAGAACTGGCGGGATTGCGGCGCTCGACGGAGTTTTACGCGGACGCGGGGGCGGAAACGGTCATCTTGGCGTCGGCCGGATCGCCGAAGCGATTGGCGACGGCCGGACTTTGTCCGGATGAGCGCCGGGACGGGCTGACCGACTACCAATGGGGGTACTTCTGCGAAAGCCTTAATCTAGCGGCCGACATTTGCATTGACGAATTCGGGTTGCCGGTGGCGTTCAAGCAGCACGCTGGTAGCTACGTCGAGACTGCTTCCGAAGTTGAGAAATTAATGACCGGCACCAATCCTACGACGGTGCGGCTGGCGGCCGATTCCGGGCATCTGTTTTACGCCGGAATCGACCCGATCGAGTTCTTCGAACGCAACATCAACAGGATTGGGTACGTTCATTTTCGAGATGTGGACACCGACGTGTTCGATGAGGGGATGGAGGATGAGATGGGTCTGCAGGAATTTGTTGAAGCGGAAGGATTTACGGAAATAGGGGCCGGGGCAATGGACTTCGAGGCCATCGTCGAGTGCCTGAACAAGGGCGAATACGATGGGTGGGTGACGTTAACCCAAGACCACAGTCCGCGAGATGCAGGGGTGGCGGCCGGCAACAGCCTGGAATACGCAGAATCACTGATGGCCGGTTGAGGTTGGGGGCAATGCGGATCACCAGGCGTGGATTCACCAAGGGTCTGGCGCTTTCGCCCTGGGCTTTGGCGGGATGCGGCGACCCGGCGGCGGGGAAAGGCGCTGCGGACCGGCTAGCGCTCGCCGATGTCAATCCCTGGGGAGCCAACACGTTCTTACACCAGGACGCGGAGACGTGGCGAAAACGGAAGACGATACAAATGGTGAGGGACGCAGGGATTGGGTGGATCAAGCAGCATTTTCTGTGGTCCGAAGTCGAGCAGACAGGACCGAATCGATTCATCGATCCATTCTGGAAAACATCTACCTGGGAGAAATATGACGAAATCGTAGATCTTGCGACCGAGGCGGGCATCGGGGTAATCGCACGGATAGATCGGACGCCGGCGTGGGCCCGGCCGCAGGGATCGACCACGACGGAACCGCCAACACGGTTGGAGGATTTTGGCAACTTCGTGAGCACGATCGTCGGCAGGTACAGGGGGCGGGTTAAGCACTATCAGATTTGGAATGAACCCAATCTGGCGGTCGAGTGGGGAGGGAACCGGCCCAACGCGAGCCGCTACGCCGATCTTCTACGCACAGCCTTTGAGGCGGCGCGGGGGGTTGATCCGGAGGTGCTGATCCTGAACGCTCCGCTGGCGGCGACGCTTGAACGGAGCGCCCGAGCTCAGGTGGAACTTGATTTTCTCGAGGAATTGTACGCGGCGGGAGGCGGTGCGTACTTCGACGTACACTCAGCGAATGCCTTCGGACTGGGGTTCCCCCCGGAGGACCCACCGGACCCCGACGTGCTGAACTTCCGTAGGGTCGAGTTGTCGCGCGCGATCATGGAGGCAAACGGGGACGTGGCTAAACCGATCTGGTTCAACGAATACGGCTGGAACGCGTCCCCGGGAGACTTCCCGCCCCACCTGCTGGTCTGGTCTCGGGTTGATGAGGAGGTGCAGGCGGAGTGGACGGTGCGGGGCGTGGAATATGCGCGCGAGCGCTGGCCGTGGGCAGGAGTGTTCTGCATATGGTATTTCCTGCGTCAGTACGCGGATGTGGACCCCAGCGAATCTGAGTATTACTTTCGGATGGTAGATCCGGACTTCACGCCGAGGCCGGTGTACCGCGCCGTCGCTCGCGCCGCCACCAAGGATTAGTGGGGCCCGTCCGAATCTCGGCCGGTGTGCGACGGGTGATCTACGGAGCAACCGCAGTCACACTGGCGATTCTGAGCATAGCTTCGCTCGTCGCATACCGTCAGTTCGTTGAACGCGGGGTCACGTATGGGGAGGGTCGGATGCGCTCGATGGCTTTCACGGACGCTCCGGCAATTGGCGCGAATACGTTTCTAAGTCTTGAACCGGACCCGGAGAAAATAAGGCGAGAGCTGGCAATGCTGAAAGCGGCCGGGGTGGGGATTATCCGGCAGCAATTCCTGTGGGAAGAGATCGAAGAACAGGGGAAGGGCGATTTTGTCAATCATCGTGACGGCTCGCCGACGTGGAAAAAGTATGACGCGATCGTAAAAGCGGCCGGCGAGGCTGGAATCGAGATCCTGGCTCGGCTGGAGCGCCCTCCCCGGTGGGCAGTGATGGACTGGGACCCGAAATTGCCGGGCAGCCAGAGCCCGCCGGACGACCTGGACGACTATGGCGATTTCGTGGCCGCGGTGGTTGGTCGGTACCGTGGCGAAGTTCGTTACTTTCAGATCTGGAACGAACCAAACCTGTGGGGGGAGTGGGGAGAGAGCGACCCGGACACGGCCGAATATGCGGAAATGCTCATGGTCGCCTACACGCGGGCCAAGGAGGCGAATCCGGACGCGGTGATCGTGCTGGCGGGTTTGGCGCCGACGATCGAGCGCGGCCCACGAAATTTGAGCGACACCCTGTTTCTTGAGCGGTTGTATGTACTCGGCGCGCAGGAGTACTTCGATGTGGCCGCGACCATGTCCTACGGGCTGCTCACCGGGCCCCACGACGTGCGGATCGAAGAGAGCCGGACGAATTTTCCGCGGGCGGTTCTGTGGCGAGAGATCATGGTTGCCTACGACGACGGCGAGACGCCGATCTGGGCAACGGAATACGGCTGGATGTCGCTGCCGGACGATTGGCTGGGCGAGCCGGGTATCTGGGGAAATCAGCCGTTGGAGAGGCAGAGCCGTTGGACGGTAGAAGGCCTGGAACGGGCTCGCACCCAGTGGCCGTGGATGTCGACAATTTTCATCTGGGCATCCCGTTGGCCGGTCGAAACCCATCCCGACGACCCGACCCCGTGGTTCCGGCTGATGGACCGGGACTTTACTCCTCGTCCGGCCCTGGAAGAGTTGCAGGCGTCTACAAAGTCCGGGCCTGTGGCCGGGATCGGCGTGCACCAGGACACCAATTCGGCGTTCGAGTTCGAGGGCCCGTGGCCGCGCGAGTCGGACGAAAACGCGGCGCTGGGACTCTGGCGCACCACCGGCCAGGCGGGGGCCCGGATGACCTTCCGGTTTGAAGGAGACAGCGTTTCGTTGCTGAGCTATCGCGGACCGAAAATGGGCCTCGTGCGGGTGCGGATTGACGAAATTGATTCGCTGCCCGACCTGGTCCCGAAAAACCATCGCGGGCAGGCGGTGATCGACCTGTATGCGGCTTCGCCGGAGCCGGAGACGCGGATTGCGATCGCCTCGGGGCTGCCGCCGGGGACGCACGTGCTGGAGCTGACCGCGACCGGGGTCGGGTCGGAGAAGTCGGGGGGCGGGGAGGTGATCGTAGACGCGGTGATCGTTTCGAACTCCCGTCCGCTCTGGCCTTACGTGCTGACCGGGCTGGCCTGGGTGCTTCTGGCGATCGGAGCGGCGGCTGTGTTTCTACGTCCTCTGTGGAACAGGCTGCCCGGCGCGATCCGAAACCTACGCGTTTCTCCTAGACGGCCAACCCGGCGGATCGCCGGAGAACCGGTCGGCGGAATCATCACGGCCGGGCTCGGGGCGACGCTGCTGGCGGTCCTGCCGGACGGCGGCCTATCGTCACCGTTCACTGTTCTGCGGGCACTACTCCTGCTGTACCTGATCCTGTTGGCGATACAGGTTCCGGTCGCGGTGGCTCTGGTGACGGCGGGGACCCAGTTCTTTCACTTCCTCAGCCCTGAAATCGGTCCGGTGGCGTTCAGCGTGCCGGAGCTGATGCTGGGGGCGCTGGTAGCCAGCTGGCTCGTGCGCGGTCTGTACCGAGGAAGGCTCGAATTGCGGCGCCCGTGGATCCTGTATGCGGGGCTGCTCTTATTGCTGGCCGCCGTCATCGCCACCGGCTTCGCACCGTATTCCAAGTTCGCGGTGAGGGGACTGAGAACGGGGATAATCGAGCCACTCTTGCTTTTCGTGCTGCTGTCAACGTACCTGGATCGCCGGCACTCACAGGCGCTGTTGGGAGCGCTGGCCCTGGGAGGCGTGGCGACGGCGCTGGTGGCGCTGTCCGATCCGGTGGCCGGCCGGATCATCACGGTGGGGGACCTTCCCCGGCTTCGGGGACTGTTCGGCTCGCCAAATAATCTGGGCCTAGTGTTGGAGCGGGCGGTGCCGTTGCTGGTGGGGCTGGCGATGGTGTCAAGGGGCGCCGGAAATCGCCGGGCTTGGTGGGCGGGGGGGATCGTCGCGGCGGCGGTGCTGGTAGGGTCAGGCTCGCGAGGGGCCTGGCTGGCAACGGCGGTCGCTCTGGGGATAGTCGCCACTCCATGGTGGTGGCGTCTGGGTTTGCGCCTGAGAATCGCGGCGCTCGCCATCGTCGCTACCCCAGTCGTGGCGCTCGCCGGACTTATGGGGGCAGGTCGGTTGGGAGTTCTGTTCCGAGCCGGCGACCAGAGCGGCGCGACCAGGATCTGGATCTGGGAGTCGGCCTTGCGGATGATCGCGGAACGGCCGTGGACGGGAATCGGCCCGGATAATTTTCTATATCTGAATTCCGCTTTCGTAAATCCGGCCGGGTGGCGGGAACCCAATCTGTCGCATCCGCACAATCTGGTGCTGGACGCCTGGCTCAGCACGGGGTTGTTGGGCTTACTGGCGACGACGTTAATAATCGGGCTCTTCTATCTGACGCTGCATCGCCGCTATCACTCCTCAGATGACGGCGCGGGCCGGCAGCTGATCCTGGCGGCGGCGGCGGCGATGACGGCGATGCTGGTGCACGGGCTGGTGGATAATTTCTATTTCTTACCGGAGTTGGCGGGGACGTTCTGGGTATTGATGGCTTACGCGGTCCTGCTGGGATCGAGGCGCGGGAATAGTTCCAAGGAGCCCCGGTTAGGGCTCCAGGTGGTCGACGGCCCGAACCATCCAGGCGGCGAAATGGCGCAGTGAGCGGGCGACCTTCCAGGCGGAGTCCATGTCCGCAGACGCACCGGCTTTCGGAATCCGAATAGCACGACGCAGCTCGGCGCCCAGACGGGAGTAGGCGCGCTTAAGGCCGTCGGGGCCGCGACTGCGCTCCGCTTCCAGGCGAAACGGCTTCAGGTCGTTGCAGTCCAGAGTATCGCGAGCGGAGCGGAGAAGTTTTCGCCCGGCGCCGATGGCGGTGGGGAGGCGTCCGGTGCCGTCATCAAAACGCAAGTCGCCAGCCAGGGTCAGTAGACGAACTTTGTGCTTATCCGACCGGGCTCTCGCCATCTGTGCAAGGCGCGCTTCATTTGGGACCATGTCGAGCAGGAACGCTTGGCGAAACTGCTCGGTAGGTGGTCCTTGCTCCGGCGGTCGATGCGCATGGCGATACATGTAGGCCTCGACGGCCGCGCGGTACAGGCGCTGACCAGAAGTAACAAGGTTCTGGTGAGGCCGCCGAGCGCCCGGGTACTGGAACAGCAGGTCCGTGGCGCGACCCTCGTGCACGACCTGGGAACGGGTGTCGTAGAACTGTCGCACCCAGCTGGCAAGGAGTGGTTCGGTGCTGAATAGTTCCTCAAGGCCGTCGAGGATCAGCCTTCGCTTGCCGACGGCGTCGCCCACGTCGAATAGCACCTCGAAGGCGGTGGCCAGATTCACCAGCGAGGTGCGCTCTTCGTAGCCCTGCTCGGCGCCAAAACTGCGCCCGTACCAGAACATAGAGAGCAGCAGCCGTTCGAGTAGCCGACGACGGTCCGCGCCGGGCCAGAAGCGGGACTCCAGCAGACGATACGGGAGCGCCTCGGTGTGTATTCGTTCGTAGTGGGGGACGAGATCGGGGACGCCGCAGTAGAAGCGCTGGTGGGCCGGGTCGGCGTCGATGTAGTCCCGCAGGTTGGCGGTGGCCACGAGGCCCTGTGCGGAGGGCTCGAACATCCAGAGGCGTAGATAACCGCGGTCCAGCGAGGTCACGGGATGTTCGGGGTCGAATAGCAGGAAGGTGAGGGCGGCGATCAGGCGGTCGAGTTCAATGACGAAGGTAGCCTCGGCCCCGACATCCACGTCCGCATCGAAATAGGTGGCGCGGTCGATGGGATTGCCGTCACCGTCGAAGAACATGCGCAGGATGGAAGCGACGTGCTCGGGCTGGCCGGGGGCACTTTCGGGCAAGGCCGGCGTTAGCTCGAAACCGCGGAGGTCGGTTGCTCCCGCGATCGCCAAGTACGGGAAAATCGCGGTGATTCGATGGGTGGCAGCGCTATTTGCCAATACAGAACCGGATGAAGATCGAGTCGAGCAGATCTTCGCTGGCATCTTCGCCGGTGATTTCACCGAGGATTCTTACGGCTCCATGAAGTCCTATGGCGATGAAATCGGCGGGGAGTTCGTCGCTGACGGCCTTCGCCGAGTTCTGGAGATGGTCCTCGGCGATCCGCAGTGCCTCCTCATGGCGCTGGTTGGTCACCATGGGCAATTCGTCAGACCGGATATCGCCGGCGTCGATGAGTTCCAAGAGCGCAATTCGGAGCGGCTCTACGCCCTTGTCGTTCAGGGCGCAGGTGCGGACGGTGGGAGCGTCGGCCCCGAGTTGGACCGTATGGCTGGCGGTTAGGACTTGCGGCAGGTCGGTCTTGTTCAGCACGGTAAGAACCGGGAGACCGTAGTCGCGGACCATGCGGCCGACGGCCCGATCGGACTCGTCAAGATCGCGGGTGGAGTCGAGCACCAGGAGGGCGATGTCGGCCTCGGAGAGGGCGCGTCGGGTGCGGGCGATACCTTCGGATTCGATGGAATCGGCGGCGCCCCTGATTCCGGCGGTGTCGACGACGACGAAGGCGACCCCACGGATGTCCAGCTGCTCCTCGAGAGTGTCCCTAGTGGTGCCGGGAATATCGGTGACGATGGCCCGGTCGGAGCGGAGCAGAGCGTTGAGAAGGCTGGACTTGCCGACGTTGGGGCTGCCGACGATGGCGAGCCTGACGCCGGTGCGCAAAAGGCGGCCGCGGCCGGAGTGGGCTAGGGCCCGCCCGACATGGGAAATCATCGAGGCGATGTCGGCGGCGGCCTCCCGGCGGTCGACGGCAGGCACATCGTCCTCGGTGAAATCAATTTCGGCTTCGAGTCGGGCGAGGAGATCGAGACAACGGTCACGAACGGCGGTCACCTCACGGGAGAGCCGGCCGCCGAGTTGCTCACGGGCGGCCTTGAGCGAAAGATCGGTGGGTGCGGAAACCATGTCGGCGACGGCCTCGGCCTGGGCGAGGTCGATTCGGCCGTTAAGAAAGGCCCGCAGGGTGAATTCGCCGGGGCCGGCAAGCCTGG
>CAZBZS010000043.1:0-19944 GCA_964496475.1 uncultured Chloroflexota bacterium
TTGTATGAACCGCGTGATACTCGCCGTAATTGGTCATCACGAGCTCCAGCGCGTCCTCCCAATTTTCGTGATCTGCGCTCCAGGCAAGAGTATTTGAGAGCGCCTCGTACAGGCGGCTTGCCCTCGGGATTTGGGCCATCCCGGCCAGCAACGCCGATTCAGGATCGCTCGCTCCAAAGGCGGCAGCCACCATCGCCGCGGCGAACATTTCGCCGTAGATCCCGTTTTTCACGTGCGAAAGCACCGCATCTTCATAACTCAGCGCCGCCGCCGACTCAGGATCGCCCGCGCACACGTAGCCGAACACATCGGCCCGGATTTGCGCCCCGATCCATTCTCGGTAAGGATTCCGAAATGTTGCCGTGTCCGGCGGCTGAAGACCGTTCACCAAATTCCTGTAGGCAGCTCGCTCGGCGGTGAACACCGTATGGATCGGCAACAGCAACAACCATTCCCGGCCCACATCCTCCGCCACGTAATCTCGTCCGTACTGTTCCAGAATGTGCAGGGCGATGATCATGTAATCCACGTCGTCATCACGCGGCATACAGTCGAAGTTTCCGCGCGTGGACTCCCCCGCGGAACGGTGCAACGGCCGCTCCAGCGGATTCACCTCCAGCAGCGGAAAGTACCGAGCCAGCGGATACTCGCCAGCGGCCTTCAAATATGTCACTATCTCGGCACGACTAAACCCCTCCACCGGCTTACCCAGCAGGCAACCGGCGCACCTGCCCAGCCAGGCGCCCAGAATTCGATCTTGCAGGTCGCCGGTCACCGCGAATGGACCTGGGCCGTCGGTGGGACGGGCGACCTGAATGGCATCAAGACCGCTGGGCTCATCAAATGAAAATCGCGAATCAGGCTCCAACTCGCCGAGGCTTTCGAGCAATCCCTCCAGATTGGAAGATGCGGAGCGTGTCTCCTCGAGCTCCTCCATCCGCTCGATCACCGCGCTGACATCGCAGCCCTCTTCTCCCCGCGCGCGCATCTCCGCCCGCACCATGGCATGCAAGTCATTTACATCGATCATCGATTGACCCCAGATCGCCTGTACTAATACCACGGCCCCTTGGAAAGGGCCAATAGCATACAGGTACCGGCTCAAAGGCAATAACGATCGGAGCCGGACAGCTCAGCACCCCTTTCCCCAACCTGCCGGGCAGCCTAGTCGTGGGCGAAAAGAGTTGACCGCCAGAGGAAGCTCTCGGTTTCGAACGCCTTCTCAAATCACGCAGCCTCCAGTTGTCGATCAATTTCCATTAGTGGATGTACAAAGAATCTGAATTCCCGGCGCAACAGCCGCATTCCCACTCGTATTACCGGTTCTAACGCCCGCCAGAGCCACTTCTCCCGCGGCACGACCAAAAGGTAGTAACGGCGCGCGCGAACTGCCGAAGCCGCCACCAGCGCCAGCATGTCTGGGTAGCAGCATACGACCCGGCCAAGCACGACAATATCGGCCGAATCCATCTCATCGCCCAGCGCCACGAAGTCGCCAAGTCGGTAATCCACCGCCTCAGAATGGCCCAGCTCCCGAGCGGCTGTCTCATAGGCCGGTGACACCTCCACCAGGACCACCCCGGCCGCCCCCGGCGTATGAGTTCGTGGTGGGCCACACCCACCCCACCTCCGATGTCCAGAACCTGGGACCCCTCAATTCCATCCTTCGGTAGCTGGTCGACAAGCAACCCTATCCTTTTAGAAAGTCCATTTTTGCGATACTCTCTGGCCTCTCGACGAGCCGTCCCAGTGCCGAACATCCGGGCCAGGCCGTTCACCGAGCAACAATCACTCAATTCCGTGCTCCCTGAGCTTCTAAGGGTTCAGCCCGGCCCGCAGCCCGATACCGGGTCCTGTGGGTCCAATCTCCAGCCACCTATTATCATGACCCGCCGAAATATATAGACACCATCCGGGCACTGAACCAGTGAGCAAGATCAACCCAAAAGTCATTCCGGGCCTGATGACCGACCTCGAAGCCCGCGGACTTGTTCATTCCCATTCGCAGCCGGACCTCGGCGAACGGCTCGACAGTAAACCGATCACCCTCTACTGCGGATTCGACCCAACCTCCGATAGTCTGCACGCCGGACATCTGATACCGCTGGTGACCCTGGCGCGATTTCAGCGGCACGGTCACATCCCGATCGTAGTCATTGGGGGAGGTACTGGGATGATCGGTGATCCCTCCGGCAAGAGCGAAGAACGCAATTTGCTGGACCTGCTCACACTCCGGGCGAATCTGGATGCTCAGTACTCGCAATTCGCCAGCATCCTCGATTTCAAAAATGCGGAAAATCCAGCTGTGATGCTTAACAATTTCGACTGGCTTTCAGAGCTGGATCTCATCGCGTTTCTTCGCGACGTCGGTAAACACTTCCCGATGTCGGTCATGCTTTCCCGCGAGTCTGTCCGCAGCCGTCTCGACAGCGCCTCCGGCCTCAGTTTCACTGAGTTCACTTACCAGGTTTTGCAGGCCTACGACTTTTACCATCTCTATGCGCATCACGACTGCCGCCTTCAGGTCGGCGGCTCCGATCAGTACGGCAACATCCTCGCCGGGGTCGACTTCATCCGCCGGATGACCGGTGCCGAGGATCGCGCTGCCGCCCTGGTGTACCCCCTTTTAACCACCACATCTGGCGAGAAGATGGGCAAGACCGCCCGCGGCGCGGTCTGGTTGGATCCGGAAAAGACCTCACCTTTAGACTGGTACCAGTACTGGTTCAACATTGACGATGCCGACGTCATTACCTACCTGCGAATGTTGACGCTGCTCGGACTCGATGAAATTTATGAGGTCGAAAAACGCATGCAGGCCGAGCCGGCCGGCCGTCTCGCCCAACGGGCGCTGGCGTTTGAGCTCACCTGCATGGTGCACGGCGAGGACACGGCAGAGAAGACGCGGCAGGCCAGCGAGGAGCTGTTCGGTCAGGATCAAGGCCGGTCCCGACCCGGTGAAGAGACGCCCGTAACCAGGATAAGTCGAGCCGATCTACAGGACGGGCTGCCCGTGATCCAGGCACTGGTTAGCGCTGGACTGGCCGTCTCGAACGCCGAGGCAAAGCGCCTTCTGCGTCAGGGTGGAGTTTCAGTCGACGGGCGACGGCTCTCCCCGGAGGATCGGATTCTCAATGAGTCCGACTTCCCTCAAGGCGGGACTGTTTTGCTCGCGGTGGGGCCCAGGAAACGGGCCATTCTGCAAGCGATCGACTAGTCCCGCTCAGAATTGTGAGTACGATCACACGCGATTCCTGTTTTTCTACCTAAGATGATTTGTATACTTAACTAAGAGTTTGGCAGCGTGGTCGCCACACCATCGACAAGGTAAGCGATTTACATGGGTTCCCTGCGCGGAGTGTTCGCGTTTCCACATCCAGTCAACGAGTACGCTGCACGCTCGGTGGCGAGTATGGTCGCGATACTGACGATTCTCACGATTACTCTTGACATTGGTTGGATGCTCCCGGTCCTCGCGTACGGCTTCGCCGCCCGCGTTCTGACCGGACCTACATTGAGTCCGCTCGGCCTGCTGGCCACCCGGGTCCTCGTGCCTGTGCTGAACCTGCCAGTGAAAAACGTCGCGGGGCCGCCGAAGCAGTTCGCTCAGGCAGTCGGCCTGATTTTCACCGCCTCCGCAACTGTTCTGTATTTCGGATTCGGATCGGCTGTGTTTGCTTATAGCGTCCTGGGTGTATTGGTGGCGTTCGCGACGCTCGAGGCAGTTGTCGGTTTCTGCGCTGGTTGCTTTGTTTTCGGGCAGCTGATGCGAGTTGGTCTCGTGTCTAAACAAACCTGCGAAAAGTGCGCCAACCTTGACTTCGGCAGCGCGTAGCAGGTTGACTTTAGCCGCCTAGCTCCGTCTGGCAGCTGGCTCAACAATTGCTGTCCAACGGGTCAGCCGGGTGACATGGAGCGAGCCGGTAAGTCCACTACACTGAATCGCTGTCCCTGAGCCCTAGATGGATTCGGTGCAACCAGCCGCACACATTGAACGACGCGATCGGCGCGCTGCAAAGGCGCTGGCGGTCGCGCTATCCGTCAACTCTCTGATCGCCATTGCCAAGATCGTCATGGGGCTGCTGTCCGGTTCGGTGAGCATCCTGGCCGACGGCTTCGACTCCCTTCTCGACGCCCTGTCCGAGGTGATCGGTCTCGTCGCCGTCTTTTTTACTGCCCGCCCCGCCGATTTGAACCATCCCTACGGTCACCGCAAAGCTGAGACACTGGGCACGCTCAGCGTCGCCATTCTCATGTTCGTGGCCGCTGGCCTGATCGTGCGCAACGGGGTGATTGCGCTGGTCGAAGGTACCGGCCCTGAAATTGGTTGGCTGAGTTTCGCCGTTATGGGAGTCGCACTTCTGGCCAAGGGGGGGCTTGTGATGTGGCAACGCGTCCAGTCTCGCGATCTGGACAGCGACCTCCTCCTAGCCGACTTCATGCAGACCCGTAACGACGTGCTGGTCGCCGCCGCCGTCATTGTGGGCCTGATCGCCACCACCGCCGGGTTTGTTTGGGTCGACGCGGTTCTCGGATTGGTCGTCGCCGGTGTTGTCGTCGCCGCTGGCATCAAGGTCATCCGTTCCGCCTCATGGGTTCTTCTCGATTCCACTTCCGTCGATCCCAAACTAATCGAATACATCGCCAAATCCATTCCGGAGGTTCGAGACTGTCACGCCGTCCGCACCCGGGGCCGTCCCAGCGAGATGTTCATGGATCTGCACGTCATGGTTGATCCTGAGTTGACCGTCCGCAAAGGCCATCGCGTGTCTCATGAAGTGGCGAACTTGATGAGATCGGAGATTCCCGGCATCAAAGACGTTGTCGTCCACCTGGAACCCCACTCGACCACCGCAAGTATCGCCATCGATCCCGGCCGAGCCAGTCACGATTGAGGTGACCGGACTGAAAAGGTCCGTCCCCACATTTTCTTGGGCCACCCCAGGGTTTGTAGTCTCTGCGCTCCGCTGGATCGCGTCCGGCCACCCCCTCTAACCCGCCGCTATCATCTTTTGGCGCTGATGTCCGGCGCGTCAAGGCTCCTTTTTAGGAAGGTCCCTGGATGTCGATCGACAGCCTGAACATAACCGGTCTTGTCGGGATTTTGGTCTTAACTCTGGCGGCTTCGCTGGCGACCTTCCCGCTGGCCGCCCGTCTGACGGAGTTTCGTGGAATTGGTCGTGCGCTGGCCCTCACTCCCGTGCTGGGCGTCGTCCTCCTGTCAGCCATGGCCGCCGTGCTCTACTACGCCCTGCCGCCGACCACCGCCGCCTGGATGTCCCTGGTCGTCACCCTCACCTTGGGTGGGTTTCTCTGGTGGCGCTCGGCCGAGAGAATCGCCGGCCTGTCCCGCGATGCCCGGCAACTCGCGGTTGGTCTATCGATCGCCGCCGCGCTCCTCTATGGCTTCGTCGCCAATCGGATCTCGGTTCTCTTTCCCGACGAGCCCATCCACCTCAGCCTCTCCGCCACTATCGCCGCCGGTAATTTTCCGGTAGTCCTACCGTGGGCGCCTGACTCCCCCGCCTCCTACCACTACGCCGCCGATCTTCACGTGGCCGTGCTCTCGGGCATAAGCAACCTGCCGGTCGGAATCGTCGCCGAATTTCAACATGCCTGGCTCGCCCTGGCCCTCGTCCTCACGATATTCGCCATCGTGCGGAACGCAACGGAATCGATCACGGCGTCAATCGCGATCGCCGTTCTGGCGGCGTTCGCCCCCGGTTCGCTGTGGCTCGGCTGGCCCGCCCTCGGCCCGGACAGTGCCGCCTTCCCCTCTGGGCCGCAGGCAGCACTCACCTGGTTTGGGGAGGATCACTTTCGCTACGCCGATCTGCTAGCCGGACCCGCCAACATCTTTTTCCCTCAGCGCCTCCTCGGCCTCGCTTTCGCGACGATCGTTCTGTGGGCGTGGATCGTACGAGTCCACTCCACTCGGCGCGGCGCGCTTCTCGTCGGGATTGGCCTCGGCTTTCTCGCCCTCATCGAAATCGGAGTTTTCGCCGTTACCGGAGCGGCCATGGCCGCCCTGCTATTGGTCGACACCATCCGCACCACGCCCGCCCATCGGATTCAGGCCGCCGTTCGCCTGACGATCATGCTCCTGTCAGCACTAATCTTCGCGCTTGCGATCGGCGGACCGCTTACCGACACCGTCCTGCGCGGCAGTGGTCACAACGCTGTCAGCATCAGCCCCCACATCGAGCCCGCCTTGCTGGACTTACGCCGGTTCGCCGAGCCGCTCCATCCCGGTCTGTACGCAGCCGCCCTGGGACTCGCCTGGCCGCATCTGCTCGTAGCCGGCTCCGCCTTCTGGCTTCTCCGCCGCCAGCGTACGTTACTCGCGCTCACCGTCGCCGGCGCGACCGGCGGCATCCTCATCCAATTGCTGGTTTATAGCGTGCATGACGACGCTGATCGGTTGGTCCAGTATTCCGGCTTTTTCCTGGCGCTGGCCGTGGCCGCCGGGGCATACCTGGCGTTGCGGCCCCTTCCACGCTGGCCGGCCGCTGCGGCATTTACCGTCCTCCTGATTTTCGTCGCCATCCCCACCGTAGTTCCACGCTTCGCCCCCGCCATCCGCAACTCACTCGCCGGCGTGGATTGGGGACCTCCATCGCCTGCAAGCGCCGAGGCCGACCGGCTGAGACAGCGAAGTCGGTACGCCGCCGATTTCGCCGCGAATCGTCAGCTCTTCGATTGGATTTCGGCCAATCTGCCGCCTGATACCCGAGTTCTCTCGCCCATCCCGGTCGCCCTGACGATAGCCACCGGGCGATACGGGGTGTTCACCGCTGCCGGTCAGAATCAAAACGAACCCTACCCCGGACTTGAGTTCATATATGCCTGGTCAACTCTGGACGGGCCGGCCATGCGGGAGATGGGCGTCACTTACCTGCACGTCCGCGACGAAGACCTAGCACGGCTGCCAGCGGCCACCCTTGACGTGCTCGCGAACCCCGACCAATTTCGGCTGGTATTCGTCGCATACGACGCCCGTTCTCCCGAGACCGGTCAGCGCCTATACGAGGTTCAGGACGCCGCCTACGAACGACGCGCTTCAGCACATCTCGCCTCGCTTCTAAGCCCAGACGATCTTGTGCTGCTCAGCGACGGTTTGTCCGATTCCTCCACCACTGCCCTGGCCGCGGCGCTTCTGCCGCAGGTGATTCTGCGGGAGGCCGAGATTCCCGGACACCTTCGGGCTCCTTATCGCCTGGGCAACCCGCTATCAACGCCCGACCTCACCCTGTACCCCGACTGGTACCTTCCCGCCGATTTACGACTTAGCCAGGACGATGCACTCTGGAGCGGGGCGGGCGCCGGCCTCTTCGATCCGGGTACTGCGACCGGCTGGCGCGGTCCTCTGCGGCCCGAGGGTGACCAGATAGTGCCAAACCTTCCCGCGGGACAGGCCGAGCTGTTGATCTTCGTAGTGGGTGACGGCACTCTCGGCGTCGAGAGCGACGCCGGGAAATCACTCGCGACCGGTGGTGTAACCCGGCTTACAGTCTCAGGTGATGCGGTCCGCTTGGAAGCCCGCGGCGGCATCGTATCACCGTTTGTTTTCTACCGACACGTCGCCGGGGCAGGCGCAGGGGAAACCCAACCCGGCCTCGTCGTTGACGCAGGCTGGGACGGAACCCGCTTTGTCATCTACTTGCTGTGGGATAGCGTCGGCGCAGACACCTCTACTCTCGGCGCCGAGTGGGTGCTGGTGCGGGAGACCGGCGCCGTCGCCGACCCACCACGTCCCGATCGACCGAATCTGGTGCGTTGGGAATCGGCCCTGAACGTTCGCGCCAGCACCGATCTTGTCCAAGAAATTTTCACTCCGGCTACCCTCACCCCGGCCTATCTGGACCCGGATGCCGGCCAAATCCGGTACCGGCCCGCGCTCACCGACCTGGCCCCGGGTCGCTATCGCGTCTACCTCTACATCGTCGAGCGGTCGGTCGAAGTCCGCCGGCCGGTCCTGGCCATACCCGTCTTCACGTTCCATTATCAACAGCCGGGCGTCCCTACGACAACCATCTTTACCGGTCCCATCGACCCTAGCGCTGCTCCCCTGCCGATTTGGCTGGATGCTCGTTGACCAACCCCAGCCTCAGTTTCCTTACCCGCGGTTGGCCGCCAACCCTTCGAGGATTACCCTCTACCAACTGCAAAGCGCATACTCGGGAGTCCCGCTATGGACCTGCTCCGCTTCGCTATATTCGACCAGTCCTCCGAAGACCCGGCAGCCCGCGCTGCCGGGTTCTTCGGGATGGGATTCGACACCGTCGTCATCCCGATAGACCATGACCTGGCCCGAGTCTCGAAATCAGCCGAGCTGAACGTCTGGGTTTGCACCGCCACCTTCACGGTGCCGCGCGGGGCCGGCGGAAGCTATCGATAGAACAGCGGACGACATGAGACCGAGGGCTTCGATGAGCGGCGCCAGTTCGTCGCCCAGCCTTGTCTTCCCGGCGGCGTCGACGCCGTCAATGGCGAAGCGGGCGAAGTCCTTCGGATTCACTTTCACAATCAGTTTGGCGGTAGTGTTCAGTACATCAAGAGCGGGCGCTCGCGGGCAGTGTTGTTCATAGTGAAGGCTGGAATCCCCGAAGCGGGCGGGAATTCAAGGTTGAAGCCCCAACTCCCGAGGGGAGCTGGCAGAGAACGCGGAAGCGCCCCATTTCGACCGGGTCGAGGAGCTGGAGGATGGCGTTACGCTCGCGCTCGTAGCGCTCGGGGGTGACGCCGGGGACGGATTGAAGGTGGGGGAGGTACTCGCCGATGCCCAGCGCCGCGAGGAAGTCGACCTGCTGGACCAGAGGAAGCGCCTCAAGGCCGGAGGCGCGGCCGGCGTCGATGAGGGTGGTGAAATTGACGTGGGCGGTTAGGTCCTGCTGGCCGGGGTCGGCGAGCAGGTCTTCACCGGCCTGATGTTCGCGGTAGGCGAGAGCGGTCCCCGCCTTCATTCTTTCACTATGTACGGTCTCCGCTAGACCGCCATAATCGATGGTGGTGATAGAGATCTTCGTTGCAAGCGCGGATAGTTTTGAGTAGAGCGATCCGATCGCCGGGCGGGCTTCGAGGCGGCCGCCGTCGGGGAGGGTAACCCCATACTGCTCAGCATAGGCGAGAGCGGCGGGACCGGGGGTGGCGTCGACATAGGTGAAGCCGTCGTCGGCTATGTCCACTCGTTCCTCGATCCAGCTGTCGCCGCTTCGACGGAGGAGGTGGAAGGGGAGGGCGTCGAAGTATTCGTTACTAAGCACTGCGGCCGCGGCGAAAGGTCCGACTGCCTCAATGGAGGCCACCATGAGGAGTCCGGCCGACGACAATGATCGACGAGCGGGGCTGACTTCGACTCCGGTGTAGTGCAGCGTCGGTCCCCAAGAATATTCAGCGGCGGCGGCGAGAATGTGCCCGGCGAGGCAGCCGTCGCCGGCGCCGAGTTCGATCACGTGAAACGGGTCCGGGCGCTCGAACGCATACCAGAGGTCATCGAGATGATTGGCCAGCATCGCCCCGAATACCGGGTGGGCGCTGACGCTGGTGAAGTAGTCGTCGGGAGCCCCGGTGGAGCGGGTGTAGTAGCCGAGCTCGGGATCGTAGAGAGCGGCGTCCATGAAGTCGGAGAAGGTGATTAGCCCGCCGGCGGCGATGCGATCCCGAAGGCGTCGGGTCATAGAAGCGCCGAAGGGGCCGGAGCAGTCCATCGGTCGAATTACCCAGTCTGGCGGGTCAGCACGATGCTAAGATTCCGATCGACGGCGGCGGTCCAGCCCGGCGGGACGACGGTTGTGCAGTCGTCCTGGGTGAGGATGGCGGGACTGTCAAATCGAGCGCCGGCGCGCAAATTCTCGCGATCCAGTAGGGCGGCCCGCACTTCGCTGGCGGAGAAGGCGACGGAGATTCTGTTTTCAGCAGCGACCGCGTGCTCTTCAAATTCGGCTGGAGAGTCAGGGAGGCCGGGAGAAGGGACCGAACCGACGACGCGGACGGAGACGATCTCGACCGGGAGGCTTTCGTCGGAGTAGGTGTAGCGGCGCTCGTGCTGGGCATGGAAAGACTTGAGCGCAGGTTCGAGGCTAGCACCTTCCCAGGGGACGGTGAGCTCGTGCGACTGGCCCTGATAGCGCATGTCTAGGGAACGCTGTAGATGGGGCTGGTCCGATTCGGCTTTCAGATCGAGGCAGGCGCTGGATTCAAGCTCGGCGGCCAGGCGGTCGATCTCGGGAAGATGCTCGATGACGGCAGGGGCCATGACGGTGCGGGAATAGGCGCGCATGCGATCGGCGGTGAGGCAACCGAGGGCGGAGAGGACGCCGGGATAGCGCGGGATGAGCACGCAGGGGATGTGCAGCCGGCTGGCCAGATCGCAGGCATGGACGGGACCGGCTCCACCGAAAGCGACGAGGGTGAAGTCGCGCGGATCGTAGCCGCGCTCGACAGTGATGAGGCGGAGAGCAGACTCCATGCTGGTGTTGGCGAGCTCGATGATGGCAAGGGAGGTGTGGCGGATGGCATCGGCGGGATCGAGCCGTTGCAGATCGGGGATGCGGGTGGCGAGTTCGGCGATGGCAGATTCGGCGAGGGACCGATCGAGGGAGAGGGAGCCCCCGAGGCGGCTGGTGGCGGGGAGACGGCCGAGGACCAGGTTGGCGTCAGTGACGGTGGGCCGATCGCCGCCGCGGCCGTAGGCAGCAGGACCGGGATCGGCGCCGGCGGACTCGGGTCCAACCTGCAGAGCGCCGCCGTCGTCGAGATAGGCTAGGGAGCCGCCGCCGGCGCCCACGGTGTGGATGTCAATCATGCCGATGGAGACGGGAAAACCGCCGACGCCGCCCTGATTCGTGATCAGGGGCTGGCCCGGGCAGAGGGAGACATCGGTGGAGGTGCCTCCCATGTCGAAGGTGACGATGTCGTCAAAACCGGAGCGGCGGGCGCTATGGAGGGCGCCGATCACGCCTCCGGCGGGGCCGCTTAGCACGGTCCGGACTGGCTCGGCAGCGGCCTCGTCGGCCTGCAGGAGACCGCCGTTAGACTGGACTATCCATAGAGGGCCGGGAGCGCGCTCGGCGAGCCGCTGGAGATAGGCAGACATGATGGGCTCGACGTAGGCGTTGAGGCAGACGGTGCTTGTACGCTCGTATTCCCGAAACTCGGGAATGATCTCAGAGGAGAGGCTGACATGTTCGAATCCGCCCTCGTGCAGCAGCTCGCGGGTGCGGCGCTCGTGCTCCGGGTTGAGGAACGAAAAGAGATAGCAGATGGCGAAGGATTCGACGCTAGCGGTTTTAAGGTCGGCGATAGTGCGGCTTAGGGCGGATTCATCCAGCGGGGTCAGCACACCACCCTGGTGGTTGATGCGTTCCACGGCCTCGTGGCGGAGGTCGCGCCCGACCAGCGGCTCGGGGCGGAGCGGCTCGATGGCATAGAGATCGGGGCGATTCTGGCGCCCGATTTCGAGAACGTCACGAAAGCCGGCAGTGGTGATCAGGGCGGTGCGGGCGCCTTTGCGTTCGAGGACGGCATTGGTGGCAACGGTGGAGCCGTGGACGATGGCGGAGGCCCGGTCCACGCCCAAGGCGGTGAGGCCGTCGAGAACGCCACGAGCGGGATCATCGGGCGTGCTGAGGATTTTGCCGACAGTGACGATGCCCTCGCGCATCGCCACGAGATCTGTGAAAGTACCGCCGACATCCACGCCGGCGCGCGGGGCGGTCAAGGGGACGGCCTCGATGACGGCGCCGGTGGGGTGGATGGGAATTCAATTAAGTATGTGACGCCGTTCACAAACTCAGCCTCACTTGGGTAGACTTTGGTTTAGCCTGGGGGAACGAATTGGCAAAACCTCGATCCGCAGATTCCAACATACCGCCTTCGACCATCCGCAGGCTATCGACGTACCTGCGGATGCTGGACATTGAAGCCGCGCAAGGGACGGCGGATATATCGTCGGCGCGGCTATCGCGGCTGTCGGGATTCAGCGCCCCGCAGGTGCGGCGCGACCTAGCGTATTTTGGCAGTTTTGGGAAGCGGGGGGTAGGGTATTCGGTAAAGGGATTGCGGGACGCGATCGGCTCGATTCTAGGTATGGACCGACCGATGAACCTGGCGATGGTGGGGGTGGGAAACCTGGGGATGGCGCTTCTGGCATACCGGGGATTTTCACGGCAGGATTTGCACTTCGTGGTGGCGTTTGACGCTGACGCGCGCAAGATCGGATCGACGGTGGCCGGGGTGCAGGTGGAGCCGGTGGGAGAGATGGGGCGATTGCTGAGGGAGCATGATGTGCGGCTGGTGATAATCGCTGTGCCAGCGACGCAGGCGCAGGACGTGCTTGATGATTTGGTCGGGGCAGGGATCAAAGCGATACTCAATTTTGCGCCACAGGTGCTGGAGGCTCCAGACGATGTGATGGTCTCGAACGTGGACCTGGCGGTTGAAGTGGAGTATCTCTCGTATTCGTTAGCAAACCGCTGATTCTCTACAATGGATCGAATTTCGCGGGAAGGATTCCCGTGCTAAGGGGTGAACTGTATGCCGGCGTACTTGGGTGTGGCGCTGATGGTGTTGCTCGCATTCCTTTTCGCGGGCGTGAGCATCGTGGGCGCGGCGGTGATACGGCCGCGCAATCCGGTAGCGGCGAAGCTGGAGGCGTACGAGTCGGGAGTGCCGGCGGTTGGAGATACGCGAGGCCGGCACCACGTGCGGTTTTATATGGTGGCGATGCTGTTTGTGGTGTTCGACCTAGAGCTGATTTTCCTGTACCCGTGGGCGGTGCGGTTCGCGGTGGCGGAGGACATGGCGGAGAAGATGACGATGCTGATCGCGATGATCGTGTTCGTGGTGGTTCTGGCGGTGGCGGACATCGTGGGCTGGAAGATGGGAGTGTTCGACTGGGGCCCGGAGCAACGGTAGGCGATTGCGACCGATGATCGAAATCAGCAATACGCCGGCGTATGACACCAAGGCTCTGGGGGAGCGGGTGCGCGAGTTGCTGGGGAGCCGGATAGTGGCCGAGCGCACCTACCGGGGCGATCTGACGATAGAAGTGCACGTGGGCAATTTGCTCGGCGTGATCGGGGCGCTGAAAGAAAGCGCGGAGCTGGACGTGAACATGGTGGTGTCGATCACGGCCGTCCACTGGCCGGACGAACCGCTGGAATACGAACTGGTGTATCACCTGCGGTCGCTGACGAAGAACCTCTTCCTGGTGGTGAAGACCCGGGTGGCGCGGGAGCAGGCGGCGCCGTCGTTGTCGAATCTTTACAAGACAGCGAACTGGCAGGAGCGGGAAGTTTACGACCTGATGGGCGTGAAATTTTCCGGTCATCCGGACCTGCGCCGGATTCTGCTTCCGGAACCGTATCCGTGGCATCCGCTGCGGAAGGAGTTCCCGGTGGAAGGGCCTGATTTCCCGATGGACGCATATCAGACGGACGCGGCGGGGAAGGTGCAAGGGGACGATTTCTGGGACGGGGTTGGGGAGGAGGAATCGTAAATGTGGTCTGAGGCGGAAATCAGCGAGACGGACGCCGCGGGCGACGGGAAGGAAATGATCCTCAACATAGGGCCTCAGCACCCGAGCACGCACGGGGTGCTACGGGTGATAGCCCGGATCAGCGGAGAGAACATCCGCGAGGCGACGTGTGATGTGGGGTATCTGCATCGCGGGATAGAGAAGCTGATAGAGAACCGGCTGTATTACCAGGGTATGACGTTCACAGATCGTACCGATTACACGGCGGCGCCGGCGGGGAACCTGGGTTATATCCTGGCGGTGGAGAAGCTGCTGGGAATCGAGGCGGAAATCCCGGACCGGACTCATTACCTGCGGATGGTGGTGATGGAGCTGGCGCGGATATCCGGCCACCTGGTTTGGATAGGGACCCACGCGCTAGATATCGGGGCGATGTCGGTGTTCCTGTACGCGTTTCGAGAGCGGGAGAAGATCAGCGCGCTGTTCGAGGAGGGCTGTGGCGCGCGGCTGACGACCAGCTACATGCGGGTGGGGGGAACCGGCCGCCATGACGATCCGCCTGGCTGGCTGGATCGAGTGAGTGAGTTCACCGACGACTTCACCCTAGACGACTTTGACACGCTGCTGACCGACAACGAGATTTTCCGGGCGCGGACGATCGGGGTGGGGCTGATATCGGCAGAGGACGCGATTAGCTTCGGACTTACGGGGGCGTGTCTGCGTGGTTCGGGGGTGGCGTGGGACCTGCGCAAGGCCCGGCCGTACTGCCGTTATGACGAGGTTGACTTTGAAATCCCGGTTGGCGAGGACGGCGATGTTTATTCGCGGTTCATGGTCCGGCTGAACGAGCTCCACCAGGCGATCGGCATTATCCGGCAGTCGGTGAAGAAAGCGTACGAACTGCGCGGCAAGCCCACCGACATTGAAAACGCACAGGTGGTGATGCCGCAGATCGAGCGGGTGACCGGCTGGGAGCCGACGGGTGAGACGGGGGACATGGAGGCGATGATTGCGCACTTCAAGCTGGTTATTGAGGGGTACTCACCACCGCCGGGAGACGCGTATTTGGCGATCGAGTCGCCGAAGGGCGAACTGGGTTTCTATTTCGTGAGCGATGGCTCGGGGACACCCTATCGATGTCATATCCGGGCGCCGTCGTTCGTGAATCTTTCTAGTCTGGAACAAATGGTCAAGGGCGCGCTGCTGGCCGATCTGGTGGCCTGTATCGGCAGCATCGATATCGTGCTCGGCGACGTGGATAGGTAGTGAGGATAATTTGGGAGCTATCAGGATCACCGAAGCAACCGTAACACTGACGATTGACGATACCGAGGTGACGGTGCCGAAAGGTACGAGCGTCCTGGACGCGGCGAAGGTCATGGGTATCGATATCCCGACGCTGTGCACGCACGACATTCTGGAGCCGTCGGGAGCGTGTCGGATGTGCATAGTGGAAATCCAGCCGGGGCCGCCGCGGCCGAGCGCGTCATGCACGACGCCGGCGGGTGACGGGATGGTCGTAAAGACGAACTCGGATTCGCTGAGGCAGGCACGGCAGCAGACGATGGAGCTCCTGCTGCAACATCACCCGCTGGATTGCCCGTACTGCGATCAGTCGGGCACATGCGACTTGCAGGACACGACCTTCGAGATGAACATCTGGAAGAGCCCGTATGAGACGGTCTCCAAGGCCCATCCGGAGGAAATACTCAATGAAGTAATCATGATCAATCACAACCGCTGCATCCTTTGCTACGCATGCGTGCGGGTGTGTGATGAGCAGATGGGGGTGCATGCGCTGGACGTTGTGCAGCGAGGGGAGGCGTCGTTCATTGCGAGCGCGCAGCACAAATTTATGGACTGCGAAAAGTGCGGCATGTGCATCGAGGTTTGCCCGGTAGGCGCGGTGCTAAGCCGGCCGTTCAAGCATGAGGCGCGGGCCTGGCAAACAGTGCAGACGGAGACGACCTGCCCGCATTGCAGCGTGGGCTGCAAGGTGCAGCTGGAATCGCGCAAGGGGAGAGTGCTACGGGCGCGGGTGGTGCTGCAGCTCGGAAGAGCGCCGGGTAGGGAAAGTGGGTAGGTTTCCGTGGTCGGGGAATTCGTGAACAGCCCGGACAGGATCACAGAGCCGATGATCCGGCGCGATGGTGAATTGACGCCGGTTTCGTGGTCGGAGGCGCTGAAGTACACAGCCGTGCAGCTGCGGGCGATCGTAGGCGAGCACGGGCCGGCCAGCGTGGCGGCGATAGGGTCCGGTGAGCTCACGGTGGAGGACAACTACTCGCTGCAGCGACTGGTGCGGGGGGTGCTGGGGAGCAACAACATTTACCTGGGTCGCAACGGCTACGAGGACGCGGCGCGGGTGGTGTTTCACACTTTGGGCTCGCAGGCGTTGCTGCACGAGCAGGATGACATTTTGAATGCGGGGGCGGTGCTGGTGATCGGGGCGGACATAAATGGAACTCACAATGTGCTGGCGGCGCATTTGAAAGCGTCGGCCCGGGCCGGCAAGACCCGGCTGCTGGTCACCACGCGGATGGGGTCGGGGTTGGATCCGTTCGCCGAAGTGAAGGCGCAGGTGCGACCGGGCGCGGAGGCGACACTGCTGGCGGCTATCGCCGGTGAGGACGTGGATGCGACCGCGACGGGAGTGGAGGAGGAGACGATCGCGCGGATTCGCGAAATCCTTGACGAGGTAGACGACTCGGTGATCGTGTGGGACACGGGGATCTGGACCTACGGTCGGGAACGCGAACTGGCGGGGGCCGCCGCGAATCTTGCGCTGGCGACGGGGACGACCGGGCTGGTGCTGCTACCGGAGAAGGCGAATCTGGCGGGGGCGGTGGCAGCGGGGACGGCGCCGGACCTGCTGCCCGGACCGACCCGTATTGAAGACGGCGGCGCCAGATCCCGGGTGGGAAACGCTTGGGGAGCGGAAATCTCGGCCGAGCCGGGCCCCGAGCTAGCCGACCTGCTGGCCGGCGGCGGGGTGAAGGCCCTGTACGTGATGGGCGATGACCCGGTTGGCGCGGCGGCGGACCCGGCGGCGATGCGGGCCGCACTGGAAGCGGCAGATTTGGTGATCGTGCAGGACATGTTCCCGAGCGCAACCACGGAGCTGGCGGACGTGGTGCTGCCGGGGACATCGGTGGCCGAAAAGGACGGGCATTTCTACAATTTCGAAGGCCGTGGGATGGAGATCAAGGCGGCGGCCCCACCGGTGGGTGACTCGCGACCGGACTGGGAAATTCTGGCCCGGCTGGCGGCCGAGCTGGGGAGTGACTACGGCTTCCGTAAGGCGGCCGACCTCTGGAATGAGTTCAACGAGATCGCGGTGGCGGCGGAGTTAACGGGTTCGCGGGAGCGACAGGCTGTGGCGAGCGTGCCGCCGGTGACGAATGGGGACCATCCCTATCTGCTCGCGACAGAGACCGATCTTTTCACGGCGGGCGGCGCGTTGCGCCGGGGCCAGACCATGGCCAAGCTTTACCCGGCGGTGATGCAGATCAGCGCTGGCGACGCCGAACGGCTGGAGCTGATTGACGGGGACAGGGTGGAAGTGGGCAGCGGCGAAAGCAAGTTGGAAGTGCCGGCGCAGGTGTCGGCGGCGGTTCCGGACGGAGTGGTCTATTTGCCCGATTACCTGGCGGAGGCACCAGCCAGAGACCTGCGTCCCGGAAGGCCCGACGCGGTGCCGGTGTCCATCAGGCGAGTCGGAGGCGGCGACTGATGGATTTGATCAGCGCCCTCGTCCTGCTGGCGAAGGGCGTGGCGGTTCTGCTTGTTTTCGTGACGGCGCCGTTAATTTTCATACTGGCCGAGCGCAAAATACTCGGCCGGATTCAATCGCGGGTCGGACCGAACCGGGTCGGGCCGTGGGGGACCTTGCAGACCCTGGCCGACGGTATAAAGCTCGGCACCAAGGAAGACATTATTCCGGCGGGCGCGGACCGGCTGATCTTCTGGATTGCGCCGCTATTCATGGTGGTCCCGGCGCTGACGGCCTGGGCGGTAATTCCGTTCGGCCCGATGGTGGATCTAGGTCGGGAGACCGGACTGTGGGTCGCAGATTTGAACGTTGGCATCCTGCTGGTGCTGGCGCTGGGATCGCTTAACGCCTACGGGCCGGTGATGTCGGGCTGGGCCTCCAACAGCAAGTACGCCCACTTCGGAGCGCTGCGCTCGGGCGCGCAGATAATCAGCTACGAGTTGACGCTGGGACTGGCGGTGCTGGGCGTGATTGTTTACGCGGGTTCGTTCAGCCTGGTGGAGATCGTGGAATCACAGCGCCACATGTGGCTGGTGGTGCCTCAGTTCCTTGGCTTCGTGATTTTCATTATCTCAGGGGTGGCGGAGACGAACCGGGCGCCGTTTGACCTGCCAGAAGCGGAGACGGAGATCGTGGCCGGGTATTTCGTGGAGTACACGGGAATCCGGTTCGCGATGTTCTTCGTAGCGGAATACGCAAACATGTTCCTGATGTCGATGCTGGTGACCGTGCTCTACCTGGGGGGGTGGAACGGGTTCACAATTCCGGGGCTGGAGGGGTTGAGCGGGATCGCCTGGACGCTGGCGAAGGCGCTGACGCTGATGTTTGGCTACTTCTGGCTGCGAGCCACGCTGCCGCGCCTTCGCTATGACCAGTTGATGGCGTTTTGCTGGAAGATACTGCTACCGCTTGGGGTGCTGAACCTGTTTGTGGCCGCGATCCTGCGAATGGTCTGGAGCTAGCTATGCCACTGGGATCGGGAATGCTGGCCGGACTGCGCCGGATACTTATGATCGGGATGCGCAAGCCGGTGACGCACATGTTTCCGGAAAAGCCGCGGCCGATCGCGGAACGGTTTCGGGGCGGGGTGGGGATGCGGCGGGACGAACGCACAGGGCTGTCGACCTGCGTGGGATGCGGGCTGTGCGAAACGGCCTGCCCGAACGAAGTCATTCGCATTGACACATCAGAGGCCGACGACGGCACGCGCTGGGTGGAGCGTTACGAATTTGACCTGGGACGCTGTATCGTCTGCCATCTGTGCATCGAGGCGTGCCCGGTGGATGCGTTGCAGGTTACGCGAGCGTATAACTTCGCGACGGGCAACCGGGCGCAGCTGGTTATAACGGATGAGGAGATGATGCGGCTCTGGGAGAATCCGGACCAGCCGCTGTTCGAGACTGAAGTAGCGGACCCCTTCGCGGGTAAGAAAGCGTTCTTCGACCAGACTGAACCTGCGGACCCGTTCGCAGGTAAAAAAGCATTCTTCGACGAGGACTAGGGGATTGATAGACGACATCGCATTTATCTACCTCGCGACAGTGGCGGTTCTGGCCGGAATCGCGACGGTGTTTGTGCGCAGCCCGGTACGAAGCGCGGTGAGCCTGGTGGTGGTGGTGTTTCACGTGGCCGGACTGTTCGCGGTGATGGGCGCGCTGTTCCTGGCGGTGATCCAGCTGATTGTCTACGCGGGAGCGATCATCGTGCTGTTTCTCTTCACGATCATGCTGCTCGATCTGAGACACGAACGGGGCGAGCCGTACCTGCACAAGAATCAGCTGTGGCTGGGCGTGCCACTGGCGATCCTGATCCTGATCGAGGCCGGGTGGGTCGCGCTGACGACGCCGGCGGTGGCCGAGGCAAGGCGGGGGGATTTTGGAGCGGACACCATCGCGGAGATGGGAGGGGCGGGGCAGGTGCTGGCCTCGGTGCTGTTTACCGATTACCTGTTGCCTTTTGAAATCGCAGGCTTCTTGCTGCTGGCCGCGTCGGTGGGGGCGCTGATACTGGCGCGCAGCCCCGACGAAGATGAGATGCTAGACATGACTGACCCGGTGGCGGATGCGGCGGGGGCGGCGGTCGCGGGAGAAGGGGGACATTGAGGCGTGGCTGAGTCTGTAAACGCTTATCTCTATGTTGGCGCATTGCTGTTCGCGATCGGAGCGCTGGGGGTGCTCGTCCGGCGCAGCCTGATCGTGGTGCTGCTGAGCATCGAACTGATGCTTCAGGGAGTGAATTTGACGATGGGCGCGTTCGGGGTGTTCAACGGGGACATGGGGGGCTACATGCTGATGTTGATCTCGCTGACCATCGCGGCCGCGGAATCGGTGGTGGGGCTGGCGATCCTGGTGACGGTCAGCCGGCAGGTGACGGAGTTGTACTCCGATCGCCTGAAGAGCCTGCGCTGGTAGGCGGGGAGCCCCGACGGTGCTGATCGAACATCCCTGGCTGATACCGCTGGCGCCGCTGGTGGCGTTTTCCCTGAATGGACTGTTGGGGCCGCGATATCTGAAGAAAGCTACGGGAGTCATCGGATCAACCGGAATTCTGGTGGCGTTTCTGCTGACAGTGGCGATGTGGTGGCAGGGTGAATACGGCCAGGCGACGCTGTTTCAATGGGTGGCTTCTGGTTCGCTGACGGTCGATGTCGGCTTTCGGGTGGATGAGCTCACGATGGTGATGCTGCTGGTGGTGG
>CAZBZS010000044.1:0-19279 GCA_964496475.1 uncultured Chloroflexota bacterium
TAGCCGTAGAGGACGGTCCGGAGGGTCCGGCGCCTCCACCGGTGCCGCGCCGACCGAATGGTCTCAGTCTTGCCGGTATCCTGCGTCGCTCGCGCAGCCTTACTCAAATACAGACGCTCCATGACTTTGCGGCCAAACCGACCGACCACCATCAGATGTGGCCGACGGCAAGGGTAACTCCTGCTCCGGCCCGGTCATACGCTAGGTGCCATCGAATTTTTGCCATAGGGGTGGCTGCGCGGACAAACGGCTACGCGACGTAGCGGATGCCCTACGTTTTAGAGATCGCACGCACAGATAAGGGTGACTTCCGTGGACGGCACTGGACGCGATGCCGCTCCCCGGCGGGAGCTGCTTCCCATCAACTTGATCCTCCGCGGCTCGTGCTGGATCGCCAGAACGCCGCGCTAAAGACTTCAGCAAAAAAATCTTCCCGACGGCCCCCCGCTTCCCAGTCCGGACGTCCCGGCGCTTCCCTCCCGAGCTTCCTCCACTATCCCCTATCATCATCCCACTCCAGCTGGCCGCCCCGGCCGACAAAGAACTTGGAAATTCACACCCACATGCCAGATCGCATTTGCTCCCGACGGCCCCCACCGGCACCGCCAGCGTGCCCCTGACCCTCGCCTGCACGGCCTGCGAGCACACCGGGCCCGCCGGAGTTCACCGACTACGGTGTCCGGATTGCGACGCGCTCTTGTATTTCGCCGAATCCACCCCGTTCGCAGCTTCAGCTTTTCAGAAGTCTTTGGACAACGCCGCCCACGGGGTCTGGCGTTATCGGCGCTTCCTTCCGATCGCCCCCGATGTCACCCCTATTACTCTCGGAGAAGGCGCTACGCCAATTGTCGACCTCCCTCGGTGGGGCGGGGCCCACGGTCTGCCCCGGCTTCAGGCCAAGCTGGAGCAACTCTCTCCCACCGGCTCCTTCAAAGATCGGGGCGCCACCCTGCTGTTCACTGCCCTCGCTGCCGCCGGCGTGCAGGAGGTCATAGAGGACTCATCCGGCAACGCCGGAGCCGCAGCCGCTGCCTACGCTGCCCGGGCCGGCATCTCCGCCCGTATTTTCGTGCCCGACTCCGCCCCGGCCGCCAAGATCAACCAGATCGCCGCCTACGGCGCGGCGATAGTCCCCATCCCCGGCACCCGACAGGACGTTACAGCCGCCGCTGAAGCCTCTGTCACCGACAATACTGTCTATGCTTCTCATAATCTTTCACCATATTATCCGGTAAGCTTAAAAACATTTGTCTATGAAATATTAGAACAACTACACGAACGGCTACCAAAGCACATCATTTTCCCTGTCGGCAATGGCGGACTCCTCCTGGGCGCCGCCGCGGGCATCGCTGATTTGATGCGACTTGCGTCTCTTGGGCAGACTCCCCGTCTACACGCTGCCCAGGCCGCAAATTGCGACCCCATTGTCGCTCGACACCTGCAGGGCGACTCGGATACGGTTCCCCCGTCACTGCCGACTATCGCCGGGGGCGTGGCCGTCACCGACCCTCCGCGGATGGATGAGATCCTGGGTGCTCTCCGAGTGAGCGGCGGAACCGCCATTGCCGTGACCGAGGAACAGATCCACAATTGCGCTAACAGCCTGGCGCGGCTCGAAGGGCTCTACGTCGAACCCACCACCGCGGTCGCCTTCGCCGCTGCCATCCAACTCCGTCGCGACGGCGTCATCCATCCCGATCACACCGTCCTCATCCCAGTAACCGGATCAGGCCTCAAAGACCCTCTAACTTTCACTGAGTAAGCGGCCAGACCCGCTCCCTCTTCCTCAGCGGCCCTTCGATCTCGATATTCACGGTTGCGTTCCTCCTGGATCCGATGGTTGACCGTGCTTCCCACAATCATCCCCATCCCAGTCAGGCCCATCACCACCGCTCCACCGGACGAGCGTACCCTCTGGCACATCCGTTCCCATTTGACCGCTCGAATCAGTGGCGAACGTCCACGCAGCGCCCGGGTCCGACGCACTGAATGGTACCTGGAAGGAAGGTCCCGCTTCATGGCTAACCCCACCCAGCCCAGCCTGGTGCCGGCCGACACGCATTCGCGGGATCTACCTCCACCGCTGACGTGGTCTGCTGGTCCCGACGACCGCGCCGGGCAGTGGATCTCACCGCGCAACGTACATGCTGAGCCGTCGGAGGCGCCACGGCGACTGTCGGCTCATGGCGAATCCCGAATATTGTAAATCATCGCTATGGTATACGGGAGAAGACTAGATAATTGATCGAGCATCCCACCTATTTCATAGATGAAGAATATAGAAAAGAAATAAAAATAGAGTAATATTAAGTTAGGGGGATGGTCAAGAGTGATTTAACCATCTCGGTCGAAGTCCCGGTTGTCGGCTAAACTTCCGATGGGACCACCCGTGTACCGAAGGCTGCGCCCCGACATGGCGGAACTGGTCGTCAACGACAACCTGCTCGATGGCGAAGCCGGCGTGCGAGATGCCCTCGATCCCGCCGAGCGCGAGCCCCTCGTGGACCCAATCGTCATCACCGCCACGCCACGTAACTGTCCGCCCGCTTGCGAACTTGTCTTGCAGTTGCCGGCCGGGCTGTATTTGTCCGCCGGGCAGCGATCCGATCGCGGTGCCGTCAACGGAGTCGAAACGACCTGGGACGTAAGGCTCGATCCCCGGGCCGCGCCTGCACGCCTTAGTTACAGTGTGCGTCTTGTCGATCCCTCCGGGCCCCTGGCCTCTACCCGGCGCACCATTATTACAACCATCCATGGAGCAACTGGCTTCGATGCGTCTCGCGATGGATTCCCCTTCGCCAATACCCCCCATCTATTTGGGAGCACCCGTCCGTCCCTGTCCGTCTTCACCCGCTCCTTCGTCGGCGGCTGGCAGGGGCCATTCTCTGGGTACGTATTCAATCGGATCTACGACTCGATATTTGCCTCCGGACTCTGTACCGGCATGGCCATGGCCGCCCTTCAGCTGTCTACCGACCGCACCATCGCTCCCGCGGTGGAACGCTCCGCCCTGGACAATGAAACCCGAGTTCTGATCCAGACGTTGCACGGCCGTCAGCTCTCCGACGCTGCTCTTCTCCGCGCCGGACTGGACCTCGTCCGCAACGGTCCCCGCTGCGTTTTTCGGGCGCTCCGCCGCAGCATCTTCCCGCCGGTCGCGGCCCCCGTAGCTTTCCACGTCGGCGTGCCGGTGCTTTTCCGACGAGATTTCTTTCGCGCTGTGGTCCGGCAGGGGCACACGATAGTTCCTCACTCCTATCGCATCACTCCCGACCGCATTGCCGAGATAGCCGTCTACGATCCGGCCTTCCCGCCCGGTCCCGACGAACCCGCACCACCTCTTCTTCGAATCGATCTCGACCTGGGTACCTATTCATATCGTGATTGGTCCAGCGACAACCCTGGTAACCGCACCACGCTCACCCTCGCCGCTCTTACCGCGTACTCCGTTCGTCGGTCTCGAATCATAGCTAGCGTCTCCTCCCTCGTCCCTTGATGGCTAGGATATCACTGTAAAGATCCATGGAAAATAGGAAAGAAGCATGGACTGGGGCTTTATAGAATGGAGTTAGTGGGGATATTGGTTGATAGGAATGGCCGCAGGGACAGTCGCAATGAGACCAACCCCGATCACCGGCTCCCGGCGGTCCGTCGAGAGTTCCCGGTGCCGACGCATGGAGTACAGTTCGGTCCCAGGTGTGGGACGGGTGTCGTCGTAGGCAACGCCCCGGTGGCGACACGGTTTGGCATCCCCGACGTAGCAGGTGAACTTACCGTATGGCGTGCCGGCATCATGTCGACCGACGGCGCGCGCCCAGCCGGTCCAGCGTGTCAGTCCCGCACTGTTGATCTCGGCGGGGGGGGCACTGGTCAATGATGTCTCCAGAGGAACAAATGGGGCAGCGTACAGGATTCCGCTATCCGGACCCTGTCATTCGCCATCTGGAGGAAGTTGAACGAATCGGCGCACTGCTGCTGGCCGCTGGGGCTTCCAGCCGCATGGGGAGTCCAAAGGCGCTCCTACCTTGGCACGGGCGTCCGCTGATCCAGCACCAATTGGCAATTCTCAGCCAGGTTCCGTTCGCCAGCGTCGTCGTTGTACTCGGTCACGACGAACCCGACATAAGCTCCGCCATTCCCCCCGAGCCGGCGCTTCGCCTCACCTACAACCCGCTCCACGCCAGCGGGCGTAGCTCCTCGATCCGCCTGGGAGCACATCTACTCGGCGATCTCGACGCAATCCTCATGATCAACGTCGATCAGCCACTCTCCTAACTGGCACGATGGAGAACCCTGAATACCCCATCCTCATCCCCACCCTCGAAGGCCGGCGCGGCCACCCCGTACTCATTCGGCGGATTGTGTTCCCCGAATTGGCGAACCTAGACGAACAGGAGGCGGGCTTAAAATTAATTATCCGTCGAGAGATCAGACGTGTTAAGCATATTGAAACGGCTGATAAACATTTGATGATAGCATTTGCGACCCCGATAGAATATGAACAAACTATAAATTGTTGTTACCAGTAGTCCCTGTTGTCGTTGGCACCGGCCCCCAGGAGGGCCGCACACCTGCTCCGCCGCGGTATCGGCGCCACCGAGGCTGCGAGATAATTGGTCACAAATGCGCGATCCCTGCCTAACCGGCCGTAGCGATATCCTGCGGCCTACGCCGCCGGTCGCAATCGCGAGGTGACGGCCGCCGCTGCCACGAGCACCACCGCCCCGCCCATTACCGCCGCTGCGGCAAAGCCGGTTGGAGCCGTTTGACGGAGCTCCGCCAGCAGGCGCCAAACCGTAGTCGTGCGCAGTTGCCCCGCCCGCAGATCCTGATCCTCGAACAATTCTGTTCCCTGATAAGCCAGCCTCCCCGCGGGGAACTCGTCTTCCTTGGTGGCCCCCAGAAAGACCTGCGCGTCGCCCAGGTTCACCGCTTCGATCTCAAGAGTTGCTGCGTGGACGGGCGCCGCCAGCGGCTCGAACGTAAATCGCACTGTCCGCATGCCCGATCCCGGTATCTCCGCCCGATCGGTCGGCTCTACCTGGACGGATTCCCGCAGATCCAGCACCCGTTCTCGGACCAAGGTTCCGTCGCCGGCCCGGATTCGGAACAGCACCCCGACTGCTGCGTCCCCCGCTCCGTATGCGACCGCCCGCAACGCGATCCCACTCACCGATTCGGCCAGATCGCCCAGACCCTGCGTTGTCAGGCTCCCGGGCTCCAGCGGGCCGAACTCGAAATCGATCGCCGGCGCGGGTGCCACCGGCACCTGCAAGAGCAGCAGCCTTGCGGCCAACGCCGACAATAGGGCCAGCGCGACTATTGCCCCGAAAATCGCCGCTGCCGCCGGCCACCAGACGCGCAAATCTCCGTCCGGCAGCCATCTGATCGAAATGAATCCCGACCTCACTTCGGTCGCCGTCGCCCCGGCCCGATCCCAGGGCCAAATAATCTCGATCGGAACCACCCACGGCCAGCCCTCGCTACAAAAATCGCCCCGCTCCGTCTGACTTCGTATTCAGGCAATGCTGACGACAACCAGATCTAATGCCGCGCCCCGACCGCCGTCTCCGCACCCCGCGGCCTGCCTTGGCGCTCCGAGAACTCCGGCGGAAATATCTTGGACGGATTGAACATCCGGTCAGGCACAAACACGTCTCGTATCCCGACCATCGCCGCGATGTCCGCGTCGTCCAGCAGATCGGGCAGTTGCCGATTCTTTTCCATCCCCAGACCATGCTCACCGGTCAGCGTTCCCCCTGCGTCGATACACACTTGCAAGATTTCCTTCCCTGCCGCCAGCACCCGGTCTAGGGCGCCCGCTTCGGCATCATCAAACAGAATCAGCGGGTGAATATTCCCGTCCCCGGCGTGAAATACATTGGCGATCTCCAGCCCGTGCTTATCACCCACCTCGTAAACCTGCCGCAGCACGTCCGGCAACAGGGTCCGGGGCACCACCCCGTCCTGCACGTAGTAGTTCGGCGCCAGCACGCCGATCGCTCCAAAAGTGCCTTTCCGAGCCGCCCACAGACTTGCCCGCTCGCCGTCGGTGGCTGCTTGGCGAACTTCCTGCGCGCCGGTAGTCGTGCAAATTTCCAAAATCTCCTCCGCTAGGCCGTCCAGCCCGTCGGCCACGCCTTCCACCTCGATAATTAGGATCGCCCCCGCTTCCTGAGGCAATCCGGCCGATGGCATCCACTTCGAGACCGCCCGGACGCAGATCTGGTCCATAAGCTCCAGCGAAGTCGGCACGATCCCTTTGCTGATGATCTCCGACACTGCCCGGCAGGCCAGGTCCACCGACTCGAAAGCCGCCAGCATCGTCCTCACCGACTCAAGCTCGTGCACCAGCCGCACCGCCACCTTTGTCACGATTCCAAGGGTCCCTTCCGATCCCACCAGCAATCCGGTCAGGTCGTAGCCCGCGTCAGCCGGCGCCAGCGAGCCAGTCCCCACTATCTCCCCCTCCGCCGTCACCAGTTCGAGCCCGGTCACGTGATTCGTCGTCACCCCCCAGGCCAGCGTATGCGGCCCGCCCGCATTCGTCGCCACGTTCCCGCCGATCGAACATGCCTTTTCGCTCGATGGATCGGGCAGGTAATTGAGCCCTCCCGCCATCGCCGCCTTTGAAAGATTCAGGTTCACCACGCCCGGCTCCACCACTGCCCGGCGGTTGCGAAAATCCACCTCCAGAATATGGTTCATCCGCGAAGTCGACAGCACGATCCCGCCTTCCAGCGGAATGGCCGCCCCGCTGAGCCCTGTCCCCGAGCCACGCGCCACCACCGGCACATCGTATTCTCGTGCCGTCTTCACTATTTGGGCGATCTCGTCCGCTTTTTCCGGCAACACCACCACATCCGGCATCCGCCGGGACACCGACCCATCGTACTCATAGAGAAGCCGGTCCTGCTCGCGATCCAGCACGCGGTCCGGCCCCACGATTCGCACCAGGGCCGTCGCCAAATCTTCAGCCCCGCCTACCATCCCGTTCGCCGTCATTTCTGCGTCCCGACTCCGTCCTGCGAATTCGTGCCCGTTGACGATTCTACCGCCATACCGCCTCCCGCCGGAGTCCCGTTCGCTCCGGTCACCGGCGCTATTCTCTCCTTATCAAGCACCGCACTAATTGCTTCGCCGTTGCTCCCGCGCCGTTCTCGCCTTGACCAACTTCGGTATCTGCGTCCGCAGCACATCCAGCTCCAGCCTAACCAGATCGCCCAGCGTCCTCTGTTCCAGCAACAGCTGCCTCCGCGAAGCGTCGATCTGCACCCTGGCCCCGACCGTTTCCGCCAGGTCTTTGGGCGAGTCCGGCAATGTCCTCCGGCACGACCACTGTCCCGTCGCCTCCAACAGTCTGCGCGAGTATTCACCGAATTCACGTCGGAGCTCGTCCACCGCCTCCGCCCGGATGTCCTCCGCGTGCCATTCCAGCAGATCGACCTCCGCTATCAGCCTTGGCCGCCGCTGGGTCACCTGGCGCACCAGGAAGCGCTCCCGCCCGACGATTTGGATTCCCACACTGCCGTCCGCCCGATGATTCGCCCCCACTATCTCCGCCACGGTCCCCACCTCATGAATCTCCACCCCCCATCCCCCCTCCGCCCTTCCCTTTCGCAGCAAGATGATTCCCAGCCGGCGGTCCTTTTCCAGGCACTGGCCCACCATCGCCAGGTACCGCGGCTCGAAAATATGCAGCGGCATGGCCCAGCCGGGAAAAAGCACCGTTTTCAGCGGAAACAGATCGAGCAGCATTTCCTCGCCCACACTCCCTACCTTCTGACTCTATCCCAAACCGCGGCGTGCCTGCGTCCACTCTTCAGCTTCGCCAATCCCGATCCGGCCCGTCGGTGC
Source organism: uncultured Chloroflexota bacterium (assembly GCA_964496475.1). Classification (GTDB taxonomy): domain Bacteria; phylum Chloroflexota; class UBA11872; order UBA11872; family VXNJ01; genus JASLPR01. The sequence continues at coordinate 7,858 of CAZBZS010000044.1, forward strand.
TATCCGCCTGCCATCGCCCGATCTCGAATTGCCGCCAAATGTGCGAACGCCCGCTTCATCTCCCTATCGATCCGCGCCGCCCCCAACACCCCGAGCCGGGCCGTGATCACCGGGCCGTCAAACCCCTCCGCCACTAGCGCCGCCAGCACCGCCTGCAAATTCATTGCGCCGTCGCCGGGCGGAACTGTCCGCAGCCGTCCCGAACTTCCAGCGTGATCGGTCGCCAGCAGCACCCGGGTAATTCCCGCTACCGCCCCCACGTCCTCCGCCGGATCGACTCCTGTATAAAAGTGCGCCTGCACCGGGTCGTGACAAATCGCAAAGTTCGCACTGCCCAGCGCTCCATGTAGCTCTCGCAGGTTCTCCCCCGTCAGAGCCATTCCCGGCCGCGGCGCCAGCGTCAGCCCCACCCCCTCGGACTCCGCCTCCGGCAGCGCCTTGACCATTCCGGCCACGAACGCCTCCCGCTCCGCCGCCATCGTCTTCTCGCTTTTCGGCACCTGCCGGCCGTCGTCAGCCAGTTCAAACCGTTCCGGCGCCAGCACTGTCACATCTTGAATTCCCAGATAGGACCCGGCCCCCACGAATTCGAGCAATTTCGCAGTTGATTTGGCGTCGCCCTTAAGTTCCCCAAAACTCGCATGCTGGCATTGCAGACCGTACGACGAAATCGCCTCCCGCAGTTCGTCCAGCGGAGCCTTATCGCCGGTCTTGTCCAGAAGCGACCCCCCAGCATGCTCGCCGTCCAGGCTCACGAACTTGAACCCGGCCGCGGCGATCCCCGCCAGCGCCCGCGCCAGCGGCAGCCGGTCGCGGTCATAAGAACATGTAGAACCTGTGAGTTTTATCGCCATCCTGATCATCTTCAGAAATTACCAGCCGCAAGAATAGCTGCGCGCATCCGGCCCGTCTACACCTGCGAGTCGGCCTCTCCGCCCCCATCCTCCGACCACAAATCAACCCCCACCACCAGGTTGTCGATCAGCCGCACACCGCCCACCTCGATCGCTCCCAGCATAGCCAGCGGCGCTTGCGCCACCGACAGTTCCTCCAGGTCGCCGGCTCGGGCCACGCTCACATACCCCACCCGCACTCGCCGCTCCGACGCCACCGTCTCCCTCATCAGACGCCGCAGCGCGTCCCCGTCCGTCTCGCCGCTTGCAAACGCTTTTTCCGCCGCTCGCAGCGCCCGGTAGAGCCCCGCCGCCGCTTCCCTTCCGGGACCGTCCAGCCGCTTGTTGCGGCTGCTCCACGCCAGCCCATCCGCCTCTCGCACCGTCCTCACCACCTTCACTTCCACGTCCAGCGCCAGTCCCTTTACCAGCGCCGCGATCACCCTCGTCTGCTGCCAGTCCTTCTGCCCAAAGTACGAGACGTCCGGCCTCACCTGGTTAAACAACTTCGCCACCACCGTCGCCACCCCGTTGAAATGGCTCGCCCGCGAAGCGCCCTCCAGCCTTGACCCAATCGCACCCACCTCCACCGTGATCTCCAGTCCCTCCGGATACATCATCCTCATTGACGGCGCCCACACGAGGTCGACCTCCGCCGCCTTCATTATCTCCAGATCCCGCTCGCGATCTCGCGGGTAGTCTTCGAAATCCGCTGACTCCCCAAATTGGGTCGGATTCACGAAAATACTCGCCAGCACCGTCTCGTTTTCCATCCGCGCGGCCCGTAGCAGCGACTCATGTCCCGGATGCAGGCCGCCCATCGTGGCCACGAAACCCATCCGGCCACGAGCGATCCGGCGTGCGCGGCGCAATTCCGCCAGTGTCTCCAGTACTTCCATGCACCCATCGTAAATCCCTTGGCTCTTTCAAGCACCTATCCGGTTTCGTCGCTCTAACGGTGTGCCTTTAAACTTGGCCTTGGCATCGTGCTGCTTTTCGGGAATTTGTGCCCATGTCCGACGAACTTGCCGTCGCCCTGCGCGCAGTCGTCGGTGACGATTGGATCGACACCGGCGTCCAGGCCGGATTGCCCGCCATCGATGGAGTCCGCCCCGGCCTACAAGTCAGTCCCGACGACCCCGAGGAAGTCGCCTCCGTACTCCAGCTCTGCGCACAGCACGAAGCCGCCGTCATCCCCACCGGATCCGGCTCCGCCCTCGATCTCGGAAACGTGCCCCGCGGAGCCGATGTCCTTCTTTCCACCAGCCGCTTGGACCAGATACTTCAGTACACGCCGGCTGACATGACCGTCAGCGTCCAGGCCGGAGTCAGACTCACCGATCTTCAAACCGAGCTCGCTCAACACAGCCAGTTCCTCCCGGTCGATCCTCCCAACGCCGACCGCGCCACCATCGGCGGAGTCGTCGCCACCGCCGCCTCCGGGCCTCGCCGCACCGGTTACGGCGCCGTGCGTGACCTCCTCATCGGCATCCGCCTGGCCCATCCCGACGGGCAGACCACCCGCGCCGGCGGTATGGTCGTCAAGAACGTAACCGGCTACGACATGGGCAAGCTCTACACCGGATCACTCGGAACCCTGGGCGTGATCGTGGAAGCCAACTTCAAGCTCCTGCCGTTCCCCGCCGACGAGCAGACCGTAGCCGGCCGCTTTGCTGACGCCTCCGGATGTAGCCGCGCCCTCGACGCCCTCGTGGATTCCGTCCTCATGCCCAATTCGGTCGAAATTCTCGATACCGCCGCCGCGAACACCGTCCTGGGCGATTCCGCCCCCTCCGCCCGTGCCATCCTCGTCCGCTTTGGCGGCCGGCCCGAGGCCGTCGAGCGGCAAATCGGCGATGCCCGGTCCATCTTCGAAGACTGCGGCGGCACCGCTTTCACGCTGTCCGGCGAGGATCAGGTACGCGCCTGGGAGTCTCTGGCTGGGCTCAGCGAGGCTCCTTTCACCGATCCCGCCGTGCGGTGTCGGGTTACCGTGCTCTCCTCTCAGGTAGAAGTCGTCTTCGCCCACGCCGAGGCCCTTGCCGCCGCCGACGACCTCGATCTCGCCATTTGGGGACGTGCGTTTGATGGCGTCATCAACGTCACCCTTGCCGGCGACGGCGACCAGCGTCTTATCGCTGCCATTGAATCTCTCCGCGCCGAAGTCGCCACCATCCCCGGTTCGCTAATCGTCGAGGCTTGCCCGATTGGCGTTAAGCAGCACACCGACGTCTGGGGTCCGGGCGCGGACTCCGGAGCGGTCGAAATAATGCGATCCATCAAGGCGAAATTCGACCCCGTCGGCGTTCTCAATCCGGGCCGTTTCGCCCATGGTATTTAGGCTTCCTCATGACTAGCGGCCCCATATCCATCGGCTTCTCCGGGTCCACCGCGCCCGATCCCCACCTCATCCAGACCTGCATCCATTGCGGCCTCTGCCTTGATGAATGTCCCACCTATCGCCACCTGCGGGTTGAAATGGACTCGCCCCGCGGTCGCATTCAGCTCATTCGCGCCGTCGACGAGGACCGCCTTTCCCTGGCCGACGAATCCTTCCGCGACCACATCTACCTGTGCCTCGACTGTCGCGGCTGCGAAACCGCCTGCCCGTCCGGCGTCAAGTACGGCCCCCTGGTTGAGGCCGCCCGCGCCCAGGCCACCCAGATCGGCAACATCCCGCGCGGGATGAAAATCGCCAACCTCGTCCTGCGGCACATCTTTCTGCGCCCCGGCCGGCTTCGCGTGTTGGCTGCCGCCCTGCGTTTTTACCAGCGCAGCGGATTGCGATCGCTGGTTTTGAAATCCGGCTTGCTGAGGCTTCTCCCCGGCGATCTCGAATCATCAGAATCCATGACCCCCTTCATGTCCCCGAGCTTTCTAATTCCCGCTCGCCTGCCCCTCGTCCCCGCCGAGGGTGAGCGTCGCCATCGCGTCGGCTTCCTCTCCGGCTGCATCATGAGCGTCGCCTTCGCCGGCGTGCATGCGGCCTCTCTACGCGTCCTCGCCCGCGCCGGCTGCGAGGTCGTCCTTCCCCCCGACCAGACCTGCTGCGGCTCCCTCAGCCTGCACGGCGGCGATCGCCTCACCGCCCGCCAGGCTGCCCGACGCAATATCGACGCGTTCACGGCCGTCGATGTCGAAGTCATCGTCGTCAACTCCGCCGGTTGCGGCTCCACCATGAAAGAATGGGGAGAGCTCCTCGACGACGACCTAAAATACGCAGATAAAGCCCGTGCCCTAGCCGCTAAAGTCAGGGATTTTAGCGAGTGGATCGCCGAGATTGGGCTCAACGCTGATCCCGGTCGCCTGGACGAGCGTGTGGTCGTCCAGGACGCCTGCCACCTCAAGCACGCCCAGGGAATCACCGCCCAGCCTCGCGATCTCGTCGCCGCCATCCCGGGCGTCGAGCTCGTCGAAATGGAAAACCCCCATCTCTGCTGCGGCAGCGCCGGCCTCTACAGCGCCCTGCACCCCGACCTGGCCCGCGACATCCGGGCCGACAAGCTCGCCGCCATCGCCGCCACCGGGGCGCAGACCGTCATCACCACCAACCCCGGCTGCCACTCACACATTCAGGCCGGCCTGGCCGCCGAGAACTCCCCCGTGCGCATCGTCCACCTCGCCGAGTTTCTAGACGAAGCCCATCGCAACCTTGCCGCTCCCTCCCAACCGCCGTCCTGAATCTCGCGCCCAGACTCAAACTCTCCCGACCCTAACCCCGGCTCACTCCTTACCCGCCCCTCGGATTCCACAAGATACGTCAAAATTACTTGACTACCGTTTTCCAGGCGAAATATAATTCACCACTTTGTGCGAAAGTTCACAAAGTTCTGACGCCAGGGGAGTCCTGTCAGAAAGTCTCCAATCGCTCGTGTTTGGGGAAGTGGTGAGAAGGTCGCGATTGCGAGGCCGGCGCCATGAGATGGCGAGATCACTATTTCGCACGGGCCGGACACTGCCCAGGGTTTGAAGATCGGCGGCGTGCAGGCGCCCGAATTTAGAGGAGCATCGGTCCGAATGCCATCGCCAGTTTCGCCCCGCGCGGCGCGTTTCGCCACTGCGGCCCGATTCCCGGCGTTTCCGGGCGCATGTGGCGCCTTGCATCTGCGTGACGGATCGTCCTCGTCGAGTACTGGCGCGTCCCCGCACCTCCATTCGATCAGTCTGGCGGCTTGATCGATGCGGGCAGGGGGCGGCGGTTTGGGTCGTGTTTTCTCAGGGTGGTCGGCTTATATGTGAAGGGTTAGAAGTTGGGTCTCCGTGTCCTTGTTTCCAGTTTTTTTGTCTAATGTTTTGAGGTGATGTGATGGAGTATTCCGCAAGTAATTTCCCGGCCTGCCGCGTCTGCGACGCTGGCGATCTCGTTCCGCTGTCGGACTTTGGCGGTCAGGGCGCCGCTGTCCATTGGAAGGCCTGGGTCTGCACGAATCCGGACTGCCGGTTCAACCTGAAGATCCGCAACGGCGATGTCTACGCCAACGAACCGGTCGTAGACCTGCACCACACGCCCCGGCGCTAGACCCGGCCCGGCAGGTAACCGGCGGCGGCGCGGCGTGCGTCCGCGCCGCCGGTTCGTTGCCGCCCGCCGGCGGCCCGCCTCCCCCACTTATCGCGCCGGGCCTGCGGCGTTTAGCCGCCGCGACCCGCCGGCCGGTCACGGCCGTTGCGGCAATCGCCTCTCAACGCCCTCGCGACTCTTATAATCGCTACGTGGGCGCCGCCCCGTCTTCGGCCTCGCCCTGGTAACGCCATGGCTCGCCAATCTCTTTCACATCGACCCCGCTGCCCCTTCCACCCCACCCGGGAGGCTACCGATCGCTGCCATCGCTGCTACACCCTAGTCTCGCCGGAGGCACTCGAAGAGCGTGATCTCAGGCGATTGTGCCCGCGCTGCATCGAAGCCGTGGATGTGGCCGAGCAGGTTCGCGAAGATGCCCGCCTCACCCCCCGCAATCTCTGGCGCCGCTTTCGCGGCATCGATTACCGGGTCGCCGCCATCGGGATGGCCGTCGTTGTCCTTTTCGTCGTCGCCGGCGTCTTCATGGTCTGGGCCACCGCGCGCGCTGAGCCCGACCCCCTCCTCATTCGCCGTGCCCGCGTCGGCTTCACCCAGAACTTCGATGTCGACAACGAAGGTCTCGATTTCGTCGAAGTCATCAAGAACGGCGTCGCCACCGCCACCTCTCAGAGCCCCGACCCGCTTCACACCATCGAGCGCCTGCACGACGGCCTCCCCGACGCCCCCGTGCCTCCTTGGCGCTCCGCCGACGCCGTCTTTCCCATCGACATCAGCCTCGCCGGCATCGCGCCGGAACTCTTTGCCAAAGTCGTCATCTGGAATCATCCCAACGAGGATCCTTCCACCTACATCCGCAAATTTGAGCTTTACATAACTACCCCGGCCGAGCCCGGTCATCTGGCCCGGCGGGAGTTGATCGGCGTCTTTACCGTCCTGCCCACCGACGCCAAACAGGTCTTCCTGCTCGACCAGCCCGTCCTCACCACCACCACCATCGTCCGCATACTCGACAACCACGGCGGGGCCTACGTCTCCGCCGCCGAAATCGGCCTCTTCAATCCGGTCGTGGACTCCATCATCGCCAACCCCAATATCTCCCAGGGACCCCTTCCCTAGCATCCGACCGGCTACACTTGCCGACCTCCGCCCGCTCGCCCCAGCCCATGGAATTAGCATGCTCAACCGCCTGAAATGCCGTTTCTCCGGCAAATCAATCGATCAGGGTGTCGAAAAGTCGCGCCGTGGATTCGGCGCTCGCATCGCCTCCTTGCTGACCCGTTCAAGCATCGGCAACGACGACTGGAACGAACTGGAAGACCTGCTCATCACGGGCGACGTCGGCCCCGATTTCGCCCTCGACACTGTCGCCCGACTCCGGCGAGAGATCAAGTATGAAGGGATCAAATCTCCCGACGCCATGCACGCCGCCCTGCGCGGCCTGCTGGTCGACGCTCTTGATACCGGCCCCGCCGAGCTGGCATCCGGGCACACCCCGGGCGTCATCCTTGTCGTTGGCGTCAACGGCTCCGGCAAAACCACCAGCATCGCCAAGCTCGCCCACAGCCTCCAGCAGGACGGCTCCACCTGCATTCTCGCCGCCGCCGACACCTTCCGCGCCGGCGCGATCGATCAGCTCAAGATCTGGGGCGACCGTCTCGGCCAGCGCGTCATCGCCCATCAGCCCGGCGCCGACCCCGCCGCCGTCGTCTTCGACGCCCTCGAAGCCGCCGCCGCCCGCGTCGATTACCTTCTAATAGACACCGCCGGTCGCCTGCAAACCAACCGCAATCTCATGGCTGAACTGGAAAAGGTGGCCCGGGTTATAGGCCGGCACGACCCGGACGCTCCCCACGAAGTCCTGCTCGTCCTTGACGGCCTCACCGGGCAAAACGCCCTTTCACAGGCCCGTCTTTTCAGCGCCACGGTCAATGTAACCGGCATCATCCTCGCCAAGCTGGACAGCTCCGCCAAAGGCGGCGTCGTGTTCCCCGTTACCAAAGAGCTCCAGGTTCCGATAAAGTTCATCGGGACCGGCGAGTCCATCGAAGATCTGGCGGTCTTCGACCCCGCCGAATTCGTTGATGCTCTCCTGAAACGAGATTCATGAACTCCGGCAAGACCCTTAAAGGCGTCGTCCTAGCCGGCGGCACCGGCAGCCGCCTTCATCCCCTCACCTCCGTCACCAACAAGCATCTCCTGCCCGTCTACGATCGGCCCATGATTTACTATCCGCTCCAGACCCTCGCCGGCGTCGGCGTTAAGGAAGCGATGCTGATCACCGGCGGGCAGAACGCCGGCGACTTCCTGCCTCTCATCGGCGACGGCTCCAAATTCGGCTTCGAGCGACTGCAATACGCCTACCAGCATGAAGCCGGCGGCATCGCCCAGGCCCTCGGCCTCGCCGAGGCCTTCGTCGGTGACGACGACGTCCTTGTGATCCTTGGAGACAACATCATCCAGGGCAATCTCCGCTCCGCCGCCGCCGGCTTCGCCTCTCAGTCCGGCGGCGCCAGGCTAGTGCTGACCGAAGTCCCGAACCCAGCCTCCTACGGCGTCGTCGAACTGGACGGCGACCGCATCGTCGGCATCGAGGAAAAGCCCGCCAGCCCGAAATCGAACCTTATCGCCACCGGCTTCTACTTCTACGACGCCGCCGTCTTTCAGGTCGTCAAACCTCTCCAGCCGTCCGGTCGTGGCGAACTCGAAATTACCGACGTCAACAACCACTACGTCCGCGACGGGCGCATGACTTACGCCGTCCTCGACGGCTTCTGGGCCGATGGCGGCGAATCCGTCGACTCCTATCTCGAGGCCATCAATCTGGTTGCTGGCCACGGCGCCAACGATCGCGCGCCCCTTCCCTAGCTCCCGGGACCCGGATTCCTCAGCGTGCGCCGCCCGCCATCGAGGGCAAAATGGTCACCGTGTCACCAGTGTTCAAGCGCGCCTCCAGCCCCCCTATTTCCGTCGCCTCCACATCGTTCACGTAAACATTCGTGTAGGCCAGCACTTCCCCATCGGCCCCCGCCAGCGACTCCCGCAACGTCGGAAACAGTTCAAACAGCCCTTCCATTAAATCCGAGAGACTCTCCGCCTCTATTGGCACCACCGCTTCACCTCCCGTATGTCCCCGCAGAACCCGTGGCACTCTCACTTCTACAGCCAAGTTGCACTCCCGAAATATCGATTCCCGTCGGCCATCGATTTAAAGTCACCAGACCGAATTCTAGCTGAAACGACCCCCCCGCCCCGCCAGACAGTTTCAATCACCGCGGCTGCCGCGTGCCGTGCCCGCCGGATAATCCTGGACGCGCCTGCCCACAAAAAAACTGCTAACATCCCTGTGCATCAGCTCACCGTTTCGGCGGGGGAGGACGACGATGGCGGAAACCAGCGGCCAGACCGCTGTACACACCGATGGTGACAACGTGCTATCCCAGTGCGGGTCCTGCCGGCAGACGACTACCTGGGTTTACCGGGAGAAAAAGTCAATGTTTGGCTTGAAGACTAGCCGGGATTGGACATGCACCAGGTGTGGCACCAAACAGAGCGGCAAACCGGCCGAGGAATAGCCTTTTCGTAGATCGGCTCCGCCAGCCCGACCCTTCTCCTGGGACGGGTGTTCCGAAGCGCGCCCTTCAGCGTCCGTCGAGAATTAATCACGCGGCCTCTGCCCGTTCCGCTTCTTCCCCCGCCACTCACCTCTCCCCACACGGTGGCACCGCGCCATCTTTGACAATACGGCGGCCCGACCGGACAATGCTCTATTCCCCTTCAGCCGGAGCCGAATCTTGGGGATGGCGACTGGGTCTCGATCCCGGTCTCGAAAGGGACACTTGCGCAAGATATCCATTCGCGGCGCGAGCGAAAACAACCTCAAGCACATCGACCTCGATATCCCTCACGACTCCCTCTCGGTCATCACCGGACTCAGCGGTTCCGGCAAATCGTCCCTCGCCTTCGACACGATTTTCAAGGAAGGCCAGCGCCGCTACGTCGAGTCTCTCTCTGCCTACGCACGCCAGTTCCTCGGGCAGATGGAGCGGCCCCACGTCGACCATATCGAAGGCCTCGCTCCCGCCGCCGCCATCGATCAGCGTGCCATCAGTCGCAACCCGCGCTCTACCGTCGGCACCATCACCGAAATCAGCGACTATCTCCGCCTGCTCTTCGCGCGCATCGGGCACGTCCATTGCCACCGCTGCCAGGCTCCTATCGAACCCCAAACTGCCGACAACATCGTCGATCGCATACTCGAACTCCCCGATGGCGCCCCCGTCACCGTCATGGCCCCCGTCGTCCGCCATCGCAAGGGTGAGCATCGCGAGCTCCTGGCCCGCCTCCGCTCCACCGGCTACGTCCGCGCCCGCATCGACGGGGAGGTCCACCGCCTCGACCTGCTTCCCCAGCTCGCGCGCACCAAATGGCACGACATCGAAGTCATCGTCGACCGCGTCAAGATCGGATCTTCCACACGGGAGCGCATCACCGATTCCGTCGAGACCGCCCTCGGCCTCGCCGAAGGCTTGCTCATCGCCGCCACCGAGGAGGACGACCACCTCTTCAGCTCCAGTTACGGCTGTCCGCGCTGTGGCGCCAGCGTCGAACCGCCCGAGCCGGCCCTCTTCAGCTTCAACAGCCGTCGTGGCGGCTGTCCCAACTGCAAAGGTCTGGGACGCGTCTTGGACTTTGATCCCCGCAATCTGATCCGCGACCCGGACCTCAGCATCCGCGGCGGCGCCTGCGCCCTCACCAATAAATCCGGTTACACCGTCTACGCCCGCATGCCCATGATCAGTTGGGAGCAGCTCGGTCTCGCCTTCAAATTCGATATCGATGCGCCCTGGCGCGAACTATCCGACGACACCCGTCAGCTCATTTTCTACGGCGCCGGCCGCAAGACCTTCACCGAGACCGTCACCTGGTCGGCCGACGAAGGCGCCAGCGAAGGCACCCGCACCCAGAAACGGCGCTGGAAGGGACTCATTCCTCTCCTGCGCCGCCGGGCCAAGTCGGACAACGGCCTCACCGACTGGGTCCAGGCCCTCATGTCCGATCAGGTCTGCCCCGACTGCCAGGGCGCCCGCCTGCGCGACGAGGCTCTAGCCGTCACCTTCAACGGCAAGAACATCGCCCAGGTCACTGGGCTCTCCGTGGCCGCTGCCCGGGCGTTCCTCAAATCCAGCGAAATGACCGACCGCGAGGCCCAGATCGCCGCCCAGATACGCCGCGAGATCGACCTCCGCCTGGAATTCCTCGAAAAGGTCGGCCTCTCCTACCTCACCATCGACCGCGGTGCCGACACCTTGGCCGGTGGAGAGGCCCAGCGCATTCGCCTAGCCGCCCAGATCGGCTCCGGCCTCGAGGGGGTGCTCTATGTGCTGGATGAGCCCTCCATCGGGTTGCACCATCGCGACAATCTCAGCCTCCTGCGCACCCTCCGCGCCCTGCGCGACCGCAACAACACCGTCATCGTCGTCGAGCACGACGAGTTGACCATTCGCCAGGCCGACCACGTTATCGAAATCGGTCCCGGAGCCGGCGGCGCCGGCGGCGAAATCGTCGCCAGCGGCACTCCCGCCCACGTCGCCCGCTCCGACTCTCCCACCGGACGTTATCTTCGGGGTGAGGAACAAATCCCCATTCCCAAACGTCGCCGCCGCGGCAACGGCCGCAAGCTGCGCGTCGTCGGGGCCCGCGCCCACAATCTCAAGAACATCGATGTAACCATCCCCCTCGGCACCCTCACCGTCGTCACCGGCGTCTCAGGCTCCGGCAAATCATCTTTGGTCGATGACATCCTCAAGCGGGTCCTGGCCTCCGAACTCCACAACGCCAAAAAACTGCCCGGCCCCCATGACTGCGTCGTGGGCATCGAGCATATCGATAAAGTCATCGAAATCGACCAGTCTCCCATCGGCCGCAACCCTCGTTCCAATCCGTCCACTTACTCGGGTGTGTTCACCCACATCCGCGCCCTCTTTCAGCGACTTCCCGAGTCCCGGGCGTG
>CAZBZS010000045.1:0-238 GCA_964496475.1 uncultured Chloroflexota bacterium
CCTCTCGCCGGCCCCATGAAATCCGGAAAGGTCCACTTCGCCAAGTCCGGCGGCAATCTCGACACTCCCTTCTACCTGCGCTCCAGCCTCACCGCCGGCAGCGAAATACCAGGCCCCGCCATCATCATCGAGGACGACGCCACCACCCTCGTCCCGCCCCAGTGGACCGCTCACGTGGAACCCCACGGCAGCATCATCCTCGGGAGGAATTAGCAATGGCCCTGCCCGATTCTCCACG
>CAZBZS010000045.1:248-18940 GCA_964496475.1 uncultured Chloroflexota bacterium
AAAGGCCAAGGTGTACAATGCCGATGAGGAGCGCGCCATGCCCGAGATTCCCGACCCCATCCTGCTCGAAGTCGTCGGCAACTACCTGGTCAGCACCTGCGAAGAGATGGGCGTCGCCATGATGCGCACCTCCTACTCCACCATGTTCAACGAGGCCCGCGACTTCTCCTGCGTCATCTTCGACGCCTGTGGCGAGATGATCGCCCAGGGCGACTTCTGTCCCGCCCACATCGGTGCCATCGTCCATACCGTCGAATGGACCATCAAGGAAGTCGGCTCGGAGAACATGAATCCCGGAGACGTCATTCTGCACAACGACCCCTATCGCGGCGGCTGCCACTTGCCCGAGTTCATGACCATGAAACCTTGCTACTGGCAGGGCGAGATCGTCGCCTATGCCGCCAACATCGCCCACATGACCGACATCGGTGGCATGGTCCCAGCCGCCTTCGGCGACACCCGCAACATCTTCCAGGAAGGCCTCCGCCTGCCCCCCATCAAAATCTATACGAACGACCAACCCGTTGAGGACATCTTCTCCATCATCACCTCTAACGTCCGCACTCCAGTCGTCTCCCGGGGCGATCTCATGGCCATGATCGGCTCCACCTACCTGGCCGAGCGCCGCATCCTCGATCTCGTCGAAAAGCATGGCATCGCTCGGTTCAATGACCTCGCCGCCCAGCTCAAAGACGTTTCCGAGGCCCGGATGCGCCGCGCCATTCAGAAGATTCCCGACGGCGAATACACGGCCGAGGGCTACCTCGAGGACGATGGCGTCATCCCCGACCGCCCCTGGAAGATTCGCGCCACCCTGGTCGTGCGCGACGACGAGATCATCGTCGACTACTACGGCCCCGACCCCCAGGCCGCCGGGGCCATCAACCAGTCCTTCGGCACCACCGCCTCCGCCACCTACGCCGGCGTCTTTCATATGGTCGACGAGGACATCCCCTGGAACCACGGCGCCTATCGCCCCATCAGCATCGTTGCCCCGCCCGGCAGCATCGTCAACGTGGAATATCCCGGCTCCTGCGTCGGCGGCAACTCCGACACCTATCCCACCACCGTCGACATCCTCCTCAGCGCCTTCGCTCAGGCCAGCGATCGCAGTTCCGCCCCCGACGGCGGCACCTGCGGACTGCTCGGTTTCTACGGCCACTCCGTCGACACCGGCCATCCCTTCGTCATTCTCCAGCACGAAGGCATGGGCTGGGGCGGTCGCGCCGACGCCGACGGCAATGACGCCCAAATCGTTAAGAATGGCAACTGCCTCAACGCCCCCTGCGAAATCTGGGAGTCCAGATACCCTGTCCGCATAGAGGAATACAGCATCGCCAACGGCAGCCCCGGCCCCGGCGAGCACCGCGGCGGCGCCGGTGTCCAGCGCATCTGGCGTTGCCTTGACCCCATCACCGTCAGCGCCCATCTCAACCACACCCGCCTGCCCATCTGGGGACTCCACGGCGGCCAGGCCGGCGCCAACGCCGCCCTCCTCTTCAAGCGCGCCGATAGCGACGACTGGCAGACCGCAACCGAGCTCTTCGGCACCATCTCCGACGGCAAATTCTCCAACGTCATGCTCGAGGCCGGCGACCAAATTCTCCTGCGCATGCCCGGCGGCGGCGGATACGGCGACCCGCTCGATCGCAACCCCGAGCTCGTCTCCGCCGACATCCGCGACGAGCTGATCCCCTTCGCCGACGCCGCCGGCGTCTACGGCGTCGTCATCGCCCCCGACCGCACTCCCGACGAAGCTGCCACCGTCCAACTACGAGAGCAGATGCGCCATGCCGCTTCGTGAAGTCAACGAGATGCCCCGCTGCGTTAGCTGCGGAATCCTGATGCCGACCGACGAAATCGAAAAACAGCACGACGGCCACACCATCCTCGTTTGCAGTGAAAGGTGCTTCCGCATCTACCGCACCTACGTCTATCCCCGCTACGGCGCCAATCCCCCCAAACCCGGCGAAACCGGCTAGCGCACTCCTTTACCTCCCCTCACCTGGAATCCCCGGGCGCCCTCGACGGACCCGCCGTATCTCCTCCTACCCCTACCTGACGATCTAGAAGTTGAACGTCGCCGAGTCCATCGGCCCCAGCAGCCTCACCCATATTGGCAACATCATCTCCGTCCCCTGCGCCGACGTGATATCTCCCACGTCCACGATGTCCGTCCAGCCCATGCTCTCCAGCAGTCGCGTCACTTCCCCCTTCGCCGAATCGTCATCCCCGCACATAAACACCGAGTGATCGGCCCCGGCCAGGCTCGCCGGGTCGATCATCATCGAGGCGTTCATCGTATTCAACGTCTTCACCACCCGGGCCGCCGGAAACTCTCGCTGAATCTGCTCCCCCAGCGAATCCGTGTTGCAAACCGACAAGGTCGGTGGAAAGCCTTCGGAGAAGTCCAGCGCGTTTGCCACGTCGATCAGCAACTTGCCCCCCAGGTTCGCCGTACCCACCGCTCGCAACGCTTGCAGCGACGACATCCCGTTCGTGGCGTTTACATTGGCCTCCCCGTGCGTCGCCGCCTCCGGGAACGTCCCCAACTTCACTCCCGCGTGTGCCTACCCCCACTCCCGGTACGATTCCTCCTCAGCGTCTTCATCCTCGCGCGCCAGCGTCGCCGCCGGATCGCGAGTACCGACCATCACCTCATGACCCAGTTCATCCAGCCTGCCCGCAATCGTCTGCCCAACCACACCCGTACTCCCAATCGAGAAATGCCGGTCGGCGGGACCCGCTTCTACCCGTCGAACAAAGCAAACCACCCCTCGGCCACCCCAACCACCCCCGGCATGCCGCCACCGCTGCGCCCCCGCTAGTACCCCACGTCGTACCGCAGCAGCCGCACATTAATCAGTGTAATCACCCCGATCACGATGAACAGCACAAACGACATCGCCGACGCGTACCCCATCTTCAAGTACGCAAAAGCATTCAAGTACACCAGAATCACCACCGTCACCGTGCTATCCAGCGGACCGCCAAACGCCTCGTTGTTCGCCCCCGACGTCATGATGAACACCTGCACGAATATCTGTAACGCCCCGATGAAGTAAACGATCACCACGAAAAAAGTTGTCGGCGCCAGCAGCGGCAGCGTGATCCGGAAGAATGTCGACACCCGCCCTGCCCCGTCAATTTCCGCCGCCTCATACAGGTGCGGTGGGATACCCTGCAGCCCTGCCAGGTAAATCACCATGTTCAGCCCCATGTTCTTCCACACGCTCATGATGATGATCGACAGCATCGACGTCTCCGCCGCCCTCAGCCATTTCAGCCGCGACAGCCCCAGTGCTTCCAGCCCGTCATTGAACAGTCCGAAATTCGGCTCATACATCCACAGCCAGATCAGCGACACCGACACAAACGAACTCACCACCGGCATGTAGAACAGCGCCCGGAACGTATAAATACCCCGGATTTGCCGGTTGATCAGCACCGCCAGCAGCAGCGACGTCACTATCCCCGACGGCACCGTCCCAAACGCGAAGTACAGCGTGTTATTCACCGCGTGCGGGTAGCGATTATCGCTCAAGAGATTCCGGTAGTTTTTCAGTCCGGCGAAGCTCGGTGAAGACATCAGGTCGTAGTCGGTCAGGCTGTAATACAGAGCCGCGAAGATCGGCACGATCACAAACACGAGCAAGAACAAAATCGACGGCGCCACAAAGAAATACCCTGCCAACCCGCCGCGGTTCCCCAGCCTCAGCCTTCTTCGCAGACTCGGTCTCGCCGCCGCCTCAGTTGCCATCTATCGGCTCCAAAACCTCTTCTTCATTCGCCGCGATCCACGGCGTCCCCCAACCTTCCAGGGCCTCCCGAAACACCGCTTCCTCCTGCCCCACATCACCTCGCCTTCTCGCCCACCAACCTCAATCCAGACTCCCGCGACATCTCTTGGGAACGCAGATGCCGGGCGATTCCACGGGCCAAATACTACACTCAGTCCGGGACGGCGTATCCTCCGCTACTCTCCGAACTTCGAGTCCTCTACTCCGGCTGCTTCACCAGCCTGATGTAGGGCAACGGGGACTGCCAACCGTCCGGGTATTTCTGCAAGGCAACCTCTTCGGATACGGACGGCAAGATGATTACGTGCTCACCCTGGGTCCAGTTCGCCGGCGTCGCCACCTGATCGTTCGCCGTTAGCTGGCAGGAATCCAACAGCCGCAGAATTTCGACGAAGTTGCGCCCCGTGCTCATCGGGTACGTCAGCGTCGCCTTGATTCGCTTGTCCGGGCCGATGATAAACACCGACCGCGCCGTTGCGTTGTCGGCCGCTGTGCGCCCCATGGAGGTGTCTCCCACATCCGTGGCCAACATGTCATACAGTTTCACGATCGCCAGGCTGGGATCGCCGATCAGCGGATAGTTAATGGCATGTCCCTGTGACGTCTCGATGTCCTTTGACCAGGCTTCGTGATCGGATACCGCGTCGACGCTGATACCGATAATCTTGCAGTTTCTTTTCGCGAACTCAGGTTTCAGTCCGGCAACCGCTCCCAGCTCCGTGGTGCAGACCGGAGTGAAATCCTTAGGATGCGAAAAGAGCAACGCCCAGCCATCGCCGATCCAATCGTGAAAATTAATCGAACCCTCCGTCGTTTCCGCCGAAAAATCGGGCGCCACGTCGTTGATTCTCAAAGTCATCTATTCATCCTCCTCTATTTTCCTGCCCTCAAGCAGTGTCAAATCAGTTTGTAAGATAAACACCGTGCCCGAGAGTATTGTCACTAGGTCACCGATAAAGCGAGTGTTCCTGATCATAGTATGCAAACTACCTGCTTATCGGGACCAGTTGAATGGTGTTGCTCGCGAGGGCAACAATATACTTGGGTAGCTGGTTCCTTAAGGGCTTGGCTTCCCTGATTTTATCCGCGTTCGTGCCCGAGATTTGGCAGTCGAAACCGCTAACGAGCAGCGGAATGATATCTATAAGGCTGCCTCCGTTACCCGATTCCTTTTAGCGATACACAGTCTCTCTTGCCTGCCCCTGCGTCTCGTAGATTGATCCCATTCCGGTAGGAGACGGTGGTAGAGGCATCCTAACGTCGTGGTCGGTCACCCGTATTCTTACTGACTCATCGCCACGTAGCAGGGATTTCGTGAATTGGTCGTAGTCTTTGACTCCCTGCAGTGGCCAAGCGTCAGCAGCCATGTAACTTATTAACCAGAGGCGTCGTGGGTTCTGCGAGGTATTGGGGGCCGAGCCATGTAAGGTCCGCACATGGTGTACTGTGACGCTTCCTACGGATACTTCTAGTGGTACGGCCTTATCGAGGGCTAGACCAGGATTCGTTACGCTTACAGCACCAGCAAAATAGCCGTTAGCATGGTGGTCAAGAATTGGTTCCTTATGTGAACCCGGAATGCACATTAAGCAGCCGTTCTCTAGTGTGCGGTCATCCAATGCCACGCCAACTGCGAGCAAATCGTCATTGGTGTGTGGGTAGAACGCAACATCTTGGTGCCATTCAACTGGGCTTCCTACCTCGGCGATCTTCATATTAAGTTTGTCTGCTTGGTAGCGGACCCCGTGATTGCCCAGCAGTGGTTCGACAATGTCGACAATAGCATCAGAACGCATCACACGTTTGAATTCTTTGTTCACCCTCGCAGGCTGCTTAAGACGTCGCAATTGGGGCTGTTTAGACGAATGTGTTGGCTCTAGATCAAATACAGAGTCGTTCTCGTTTATGCCGCGGGAAAGTTCGACATATTCGTCTACAACAGTCCTGAGTTGCTCGATGATGGATGCTGGCAACACATCAGGTATCGCTAGAAAACCGCGTCGATCATATTCCCGTACCTGAGACGTAGTAGACATAATCTTCATTCCAAATCGAGCTTGAAGGCGACTTCACCATGCCCTATTGGTTACTAGTGTCGTTCTTGATCCCGATATTGCCATTGCCGGTCTGGGCCATTGATCCCGGGCGGCAAACAGGGGTTATTTCGGTAGCGGCTGGCTACAGGATAATAGGTGGAGCGGACATTCCCTTAAACTAGGGAAGTGCACACAGGGCACGATCATGTTCATGCTGCACAGATGTGCGGGGAATCGGAGATGCGGATGTACCTGTTGTCCGAAGCTGAGCCAGGGCAACCTTAACGAAAATTGAGTAACCAGGTTGGTTCAACGTAATGATGGGCACTCCAAGGATCGGTTTCAGGCTGTATGAAGGGGTGCAACCCGGTACACTCCAGGCACAAAAAATGCGAATTGCGAATTCAGACAGAGGGCGGTCAAAGCCGCCGGAGGCTGTAGCGACATCAAGTTGATCTTGCGACGATATCTGCGAGTCCTATCGATGGCACTCGGCACGCTCGTTCTGGCCGGGGTCTTGGCGGCCTGCGAGAGTGGCTCGGATTCCACTCACGCAACGGAAGCGGCGACGGTCCCAACTCCTGAGTCGGTGCCGGAGTCCACCCCGGAGAGCAAGCCGGAACCGCCTGACACCCCGACCCCCGAACCGGAGCCCACTGACACCCCGACCCCCGAACCGGAGCCCACTGACACGCCAACGGCGACCCCAACCCCGACGCCGGAAGGGCCGCAGGGGCTGGCGCTGGTGGAAAAGACCACAGTGCAGATCGTCGCCCAGGGTACTTTTGTAGACCCGGGGTTTGGGGCCGTGACCCAGGCCGGAGCGGGTTCCGGATTTATCATTAGTGCCGACGGTCTTGTCCTCACCAACAACCATGTGGTAACCGGGGCAGCGACGCTAAACGTCTTTGTGCCCGACCGGCGTGAACCGGTGAACGCCCGGGTTATCGCGACCAGCGAATGCGCCGATCTGGCGCTGATCCAATTACCGGGCGGGGATTACCCGTTCTTGGAATTCCACGACGGTCCGCTGTCCATCGGTACGCGAATTTTCGCGGCCGGCTATCCGCTCGGCGAGCCGGAATATGCTCTGGTCGCGGGGATCATTTCGAAGCTGGACGCCGGCGGCGAAACGAGCTGGGCGTCCGTGGATCAGGTCCTTCAGCACGACGCGGCGGTCAGCCCGGGAAACAGCGGCGGGCCGCTGGTCACTGAAGAGGGCAACGTTGTAGGCATCGTTTACGCAGGACGGCTCGAGTTCAACCAGTTCTTTGCCGTTGGCTTGGATCAAGCTTTACCGGTGCTCGAGGAGCTAAAGCTGGGCAATAACGTCGACTGGATAGGAGTAAATGGCGAGGCGCTTATCGGTGAAGGGTTCACCGGTATTTGGGCGTATTCGGTGGAATCGGGCTCGCCGGCCGATGGGGCCGGGATTCTGCCCGGAGACTTCATCGTCGAACTGGAACGCCTGCCACTCGGAGATGACGGCACCATGCAGGACTACTGCGACGTGTTGCAGACCAGAGGTTCCGACCAAACCTTGCAGGTGAAAGTAGTCCGTTTCGACACCGACGAAATCTTGGAAGGCCAGCTAAACGGTCGGCCTTTGGCTGTGACAAGTGGACTGGGTGGCGGCGGCGGTGGCGGCGGTGGAGCCGAGACCGACACCTACGTGTATGTGACCGACGACACTGGAGTGATCTCCGCGTCAGTGCCTTCAGCCTGGCAGCTTGACGGAGCGCCGTTTCCGGACGCCGCGGGCATGGCGGTATCGCCGGATATGGCAGCGTGGGAACTCAAATTCACTGGCGCGTCGAACGTGGCCGATACCGCGGGTATCGCCATGGCCGTGATTCCGAGCGACAGCGAGATCACGGACACCGATCTCCAGGATGTGCTAGATGACTTTGCTACGGTTCCCGACAACTGCACCTATGCCGGCCGGTTCGAGTATGACGACGGTTTATACACTGGATTTTGGGACTGGTCAGATTGTGACAACGGTGGGCTGTACATATTCTTGGCGGTCACGGATTCGTTCGATCCGACCATCCTAATCGTCGTGGAGTCGATGGAAATCACCGGGGACGACGCTGACGCAACATCCGAGTTCTACATCACGTTTCTAGTTGTCACTTAGACCCAATTGGGAGCGGCGGCTGACGCCGCTCCCGGGCCGGGCTAGTGGGGTACGCCGTGAGAGTGAAGGCGGCGGTGTAACTCTGCGCGGGCGCTCTCGAAGAAGCCGACGTGGCATTCGCGCTTGTCGACATCGCGGTAGGTGGCGGTCTCGCGCAAATAGGTGATGCCGCCTTCGATGAGGGTGAGCATGAAGGTGGCGACCTGCGGCGAGAAGAGTTCTTTGTCGCCGACCGTGACGTACACCGGCGAGCTGTGGGCGGCGACCTTATTGACCCAGGCGTGCTGGAGGTCAATCTCGCCGTAGCAGCGGGCGGCGATCCAGCAACTGTCACCCACCTCGTGCTTGACGGACAGGGTAACCGACCGGCCGCCGGGATCGGCCGCGGCGTCGGCGATGACGCGGCCGTTGGCAACGATCTCGATTCTGGTGAACGGGAGCGCGCTCTGAGCGCTGGCATTGAGTTCTAGGGTGCCACCGCCGTTGGGCAGATTTATGTCGGCTCCCGGCGGGAGACCCTCGGCGGTGAAGAACAGCAGCGGGCCGGTGCTGGTGAAAGTGTTGCCGGAACGGACCGCGTCGCGCCAGTTCTCGTGGGTGAAGGGTCGGTCGTTGCCAACACGTGCGTAAGTGCGGACGCCGCCTACCGGGATCGAGTTGCTCATCTTGTCGGTGCCGCCGACGGCCGGAAGCCGGTAGCCGCAATTCAGGTAGTCATACCAGGAGCCGATGCTGTGGCCGTCGAGGCGGGGGGGGAAGTACTTGAGCTCGGCCGCGTCGATCTTGCCCATGGCGATGTCGGCTGCCAGCTCGAGATGGGGCGAGGGAAAGTGGGGGGCTACGACCAGGCCGTTCTGGTCGCGAGCGGCGTCGGCCCAGTCGGCCATCAGGACCTCCTCAGCGCCCCCGAGGTAGTCCTCATCGGGACCGCCGCTGCTGAGGGGGAAGACAGGTTCACTGAGCCCTAGGAGGCTGATGTGCCCGAGCATATGGTGGCGGTTCTCGGTGCCGACCCAGACAAGGTTCTCGGCCGTGGAGGCCGGGGCGAGCGCCCCGGTGAAATGCTCGACGTCAGTGAACAGGCGGCCCCACTGGGCAGCCAGGACGTTGACGATGTTCAAGTCCTCGGCCCCGGCTTCGAGCACAGAGGTCGTGGGGTCGAGGAAGTGAACGTGGGTGTCACCGGTGTAGTAGCCGTCCGAACGGGCATCGGTCCAACGGTCGATTTCGAGAGTCAGTTCGCGCTGGCCGGGGGCGATGGTTATGCGCCGGCGGGTGGGAGTGTACTCGAATCCCTTGGTCAGCTCGATGTAGATCTCGCCGATAGGCAACTCGATCTGAAAACGACCGTCGACATACGCGTAGCTGGTGTCACCGAGTTTGAGGTCGCCGCCTATGTCCTCGCACCAGTTGATGTTGATGTCGCGCTGATGGCCGTAGGGCGGGAGGTACTGGCCACGAGGGCCGTAAAAGCTGACCCGGGCGGGGGATTCCCGCCCTGTGGATTTGTCCAGGACGCGCACGTGCAGCCAGGTATCGCGATCCTCGAGGACGCGAAGGTTGATGGCGCCGTCATCGGTGGCGGTCAGTCTCTTTTCGATGAGTTCGTCCCAGGCGATGGTGGACTCGCTGCCGCCGTGCCTGATGGTGAGGTGGGCGTCACGGGCGGCGACGGCGTCAATCAGGGTGGCTGGGGGGTTTTCGAGCAGTTCCCCGGCGCCGATCTCGGGTCGATCAAGCCAGTCTTCGGGGATCCCGCCGGGGAACGGATGAGTTTTGACGACCTCGCCCAGGTCGATTTCGGCGTCGAGGGGCGGGGCGATATCGGCCTCGATGTGGGTGAGAGCTGAGCGCCGGAACGGATTGTGCTCAAGATTGCACAGGGTTAGGGCGGCGACGGTGACAGTGCGCGAGCCCGTGGCGCGGAGCTCGATGGTGGCGATCAAGGCTTCGGGATTGGGATTACCCAGGGCAGCGAGCAGGTAAGTGGGTCCGCCGCGGGCACTGACAATGCCGGTAAGTCCATCGCGGTCGGCGCCCACTACGGGTGCGGTGTGCGAGGTGTCCTGCTCCACGGCGGCGAACGCCTGCATGCCCCACGCGCGGTGGCAGGGATTGATTTCGAAGCGACTGCGAATCGGCAGAACATGCCGGGAGCCGTCGGCGTAGCGGAGTATGTATTCGGCGACGACCGCGCCGCTGTCGTCAGGGTCGTCGGGGCGGAGTTCGGTGGTAGGGACGGCGTCAAGAAAATGGCACACGAGCAGCTGCCGGGCGGAAGCGCCTACGGGCACGGTGACGGTGTCGGGAAGATCAGCCCAATTCTCGTCCCCGAGAACCACCCAGGCGGCGTCACCCTCGGCGGTGATGTCGAAAGGGATACCCCAGAAAACCTGTTCACCGACCGGGAGGGAATCGAGCGGGGCAATGGGGATCGGGTGTCCATCTGGTGCCGCGCCCGTGGTCTCGTCGCGCGACCAGAGCCAGCGGTCGGCCATCCGTACGTTACGAGGGCCCTGGTTGCGAAGGCCCGCGAGAGATACCGTCGTGAACGCCTTAACCAGCTGCCTCCCGCCGTACGAAATTGCCAACTGGGCAGAGTATTGACGGTGGGGTGGCGAATGTCCAACCGGGAAATCGGAGTATCAAACCTTGCCGGGACGCCAGTCGGGCTTCCTTCGCAGCCAACGGCGCCCGGATTACTTCAGCTGGCTGGTCGCTCGACGGGAAGCATGTCCAGGTAAGGAATCCAGCCCTCGCGGTCGATAGCGAAATAGACGTCCTGGTAAGGCTCGCCGGGTTCGAGGGCGGTGGCGATCGACTCCGAGTCGGCGGGGGCGACGGTGCTGAAATCAATGAGCATCGCGCCGGACTTCATCGTGGCGGCAAGGCCTTCGGGACCGTTGACGGCGGCATGACCCCCCACGCGGACGAATTCATCAACACGCTCCGGGACGATGTCGTAGCCGACGACAGCGTAACCGGCTTTGACGAGATTTCCGGCGACGGCGGCGCCCATGAAGCCCAGTCCGATGAAGCCGATTGATGTGTCAGTCATGTTGGAACCTCCTGAGCTAGGCCGATCGAATTATCGGATTCTAGAAGGCTAATTCGTGAGTTCGAGTCCGGCGACCTCTTCCCACAGTTTTACTACAGCAGTGACGTGCTCGGTCGCGAACCCGCGGTAGGTGGCGGCGGCGAGCATCTGCTGCGAGACAGCGCCCAGCGGCGTGATGGCGCCGGACTCGGAAGCCATCTGCGTCGCCAGGCGGACATCCTTGAGGGCTAGGCGAGTGAAGAACCCGGGTTCGAAGTCGCGCTTGAAAACCTTTTCCTCGAATACGGTGCCGAGGGCGTCGTTATTGGCGAAGGTGGAGCGGAAGACCTTCAGCATGACGTCGATATCGAGTCCCACCTTGCGCCCGGCGACCAGCGCCTCAGCGTCGAGCATGATGATGGAGGCGGCGAGCATATTGTTGACGAGCTTCATGGCCGACCCATTCCCCAACGGACCGCAGGGGATGACTTCCCGGGCGACGGCATCGAGCGCCGGGGCGGCCTCCGCTAGGTCGGCATCGTCGCCACCCGCCATTAGAGTGAGTTCGCCGGCGGCAGCGTGGGTGGGGAGGCCGGCCATCTTGCACTCGATCATGCGGAATCCCCGGGCGTTTAGGACCTCGCCTATCCGGCGAGTGGTGGTCGGGTCGATGGTGCTGAAGTCAACGACCATGCCGCCTGCGGACAGGCCATGGATCACCGCGTCTTCCGCCAGCACCACTGCGAGCTCCACGTCCCGGGGCTCGGGGAGGACGGTCATGACGAAATCAGCACCACTCGCGGCGTCGGCCGGCGAGGAGGCGGCGACCCCGCCCGCGTCCCCCAGGGCCGTCAGCGCGTCGTCCGAAAGGTCGAAGCCACGGACTGAGTGACCAGCGGCAAGTATATTGCGGGCCAGTCCGAAGCCCATGAGCCCGAGTCCAACGAAGCCAATTTTGTAAGCCACTCGCAGTTACCTTCCAGGATGGACGCGGGCTCGAGGCCGGCGTCTAGTTCATGTTGAGTCCGCCGCAGACGTTGATGGACTGGCCGGTGATGTAGTCGGAGTCTCGAGAAGCCAGGAAGCTCACCAGGTTGGCGACGTCTTCGGGTACTTCCTGCCGCCCGAGGGGGATGGTTTTCACGAGCGCTTCCCTAGCGCCGCCCTTTTCGAGCCCCATCGACGCGGACCGGACGGTATCGATATGATCCCACATGCGGGTGTCGACGATGCCGGGGCAATACGCATTGACCGTGACACCGTGGGAGCTGAATTCCTTCGCCATGCACTGGGTAATACCGATGACGGCGAATTTACTGGAGCCGTAGGCGAGTTGATCGACGCCGCCGCGCCGGCCGGCGATAGAGGCGGCGTTGATGATCTTGCCTTTACCCTGAGCGATCATCTGGCGGCCGGCTTCGCGGCCACAGAGAAATACACCGCGCACATTTACGTTGTGGACCCGATCGAAATCTTCCAGGGTGGTGTCCAAGGCGGCGCCGATGTGAATGACGCCGGCATTGGCCACGAGGACATCGAGGCTGCCGTATTCGCTGACGATATCGGCGACGATGCCACGGACAGTGCCCTCGTCGGTGATATCACCGAGGACCGGCAGGGCGCGCCCGCCGGAGGATTCGATTTCCCGCTGGACGCCCTGCATAGTTTCGGCGTCGATGTCGTTGATGGCAAGGGCGAAGCCGTCGGCGGCGAGGCGCAGGGAGATGGCGCGGCCAATTCCGCGGCCGGCGCCTGTGACCCAGGCGACAGGTGTGGGTTGGTCTGACATGATGCCTCCCGGCAAGTTAACGGCGCGTAACGGTCGTCGATTCCGGCGACGGCCGGACCGAGCATACTGCTATCCTCACCAACACTGCTTTCGCCGGACGAAACCGCCGGTCTCAGAAGCTGGATCGGCTGCTGACCTGGCAACAAGCAGCAAACAGGAGGCACCCAAATGACCGTATTCATGCACACGCGGATTCGTGTAAGCGATCTCGACAAGTCCATCGCCTTTTACTGCGACCACCTGGGGTTCCAGGTGCGAAATCGCAACGAGCGCTCACCCCACGGGAACCAGACGTGCAATCTGGAGATGCCAGGGAGCGAGCACCTGCTGGAATTGACCTATTCAACGGACTACAAACTGGCAGTGCCGGAGGACCTGATGCACTTCGCAATAGGAGTGCCGGACCTTACGGCGTTCTGCGCGGACCTGGAAAACAAGGGTATCGAAATCTGGCCTGATAACTGGCGGGAAGAGTTCAAGAGTCTGAAGATGGCATTCATCGACGACCCGGACGGATACGAGATCGAACTGCTGGAGCGCGCTTAGCGGACGCGTTTCGACCGGCGGCGCGCTCAATTATGGATGCCAAAGAGCGCGTCGGCCACGCTGGTTGGCGGCTTCGGGTCGGCTCACCGACGCTGGCGTAGCGCAGCGTGCTGAAAATCATGAAGACGGTGCCGGCGATGGTTAGCACCAACATCCCTACAAACATCGGAACGTAGCCCCCGGCATCGGCAACGAATCCTGCGATCAGGGCGGCGGGGACGAGCAGGGGACTGGTCGAAACCGCGAACACGGCGGCGTAGTTTGGATATCTGGTCGCGAGGCGCGATCCTGATGAGGACCGCGAAGTCCGAAAAGCGCACGGCACCGTAGCCAGCGCCGACGAGCAGGAAGACGATGACGAAGACGCTCGTAATAGCGGGCGCCGAAGAGCTGTGGCAGCGCGAAGGCAAGCGCCTCGATCGCCGGGACGAGTCCAATAATTACGTTTGGGCCGGTCAGATAGCTGACGAACACGGGCATAATCGTGACCGGCGAAATTATGTAGTGGCCGAGGGAGAAAACGCTCATATTGAAGAGAAGGATGAGCTGGTTGCGGACGCGAACGGACGGTCCTTCCGCTTCTGAGACCGAGGATTTCACAGCGGTCGAGAAGCCTCCAGTCCGGTGAAGGGTGGCGGGTTTTCAGAATGTTTGAACGCCGGTCACATATGCTCCGACTGCGGGAACGATATCGCTTTTGGCAGCCGGTAGATAGTGGAGCGTCGGCAGCATGAGATCGGAGGGAAAGCGGTGAACCGGGAGGAGCCCGGGGAACGTCGCGACATGGTGGTGCCGGTGGCTTCACTGTCGGCGTTTAAGACGCTGAGAATCCGCGATTTTCGGTTCCTGTTGCCCAGCAATTCGCTGACACTGGCGGGACAGCAACTGCGGTTGATGGCACAGGGCTGGCTCGTGCTGGAATTGACCAACGCCACGGTCTGGGTGGGGCTGGCAAACGGGTTGCCGACGCTGGTGGGAGTGCCGCTGGCGATACTGAGCGGGGTGATGACGGATCGGGCGAACCCACGCACGATGCTCCTGCAGGTGCGATTCTTGTTAGGCCTGACGGCTTTCGCGACGGCCTACATGGTCGGGGCGGGGCTGATTGAACTCTGGCACGTGCTGCTGCTGGCGATGGCGGCTGGCGGGCTGCAGGCGTACGGCCTCCCGGCCAGCCAGACGTTTGTGTACGACCTGGTGGGGAAGGATCGATTGCTGGGGGCGCTGGCGTTGGGGTCGATGGTGCAGCATGTATCGAATCTGGTGGCGCCGCCGCTGGCGGGCTACCTGATGGGAAAGTACGGGATTGAGGCCGGGTTCTATCTGCTGACCATCATGTTCGCGATAGCGGTGGTGAGCTTGTTGTTCGTGCGCGGCGGCAGACCGGCGGAACGCTCGGAGAAGAAACCGTTCATGGTGGAGTTTGTGGACGGGATCAACTACGTGCGGCGGGCGCCGCATGTGGCCGCGCTGCTGTTCCTGGCGTCGCTGGCCGTGTTAGGGGCTGCCTTCCTGGCCATCCTGCCAGCGTACGCGCGGGACGTGCTACAGGTGGGTGCAGGGGGATTCGGCCTGCTGACGGGAGCGCAGGGAGCGGGGGCCCTGACAACAAGCCTCTGGATTTCGCGGCGCGGAAACATCAGCCGAAAAGGGCGCTCGGTGGTGATGGCTGGAACGGTGTGGGGGGTGGGGATGGTGGTGTTCGGCCTGTCGCGATCGTACGGCCTGTCGCTGGTGACCCTGGCCCTCATGGGAGCCTCGACTCCGTTCTGGCTGGTGGCGCTGAACACGGCGCTGCAGACGACGGTGCCGGAGAACATGCGCGGGCGAGTGCTGGCGATGTATACGACTGTGTTCCAGGCGGTGCCGCTGGGATTCGTGATTGGCGGTCTGCTCGCCGCGCTAATGGGTGAAATGGCGGCACTGCTCACCTGCGGGACGGCGTTCACCGCGCTGAACGTGGCGGCCTACGCGCGGTCGCGGGCGCTGCGGGAGATTTAGAGCCCGTCCAAGTACTCTCCCAGGCAGTGGTGCTCGGCTTGGGTCTTGCGCTGGGCCCTCTGGCTATACCAACGCGGACTCGGAGAGTCTCTGGAGCCAGATGGTCATGGCGTTGGCGCCGCGGTTGTCCCATACCAGGTAGGGGATGCCGGTGAGGGTGACTTCGCGGTGGCCGGGGGTGGGGGCGTCGAGAGTCCGGTAAAGCTCGCCCCATTCGCCGTCCCGGACTGCGCCGCGGGCTTTGAGGACGACGACCCCGCCGAGAAGATCAGGCCGATATTCCTCTTCGAACACGGGCATGCCGTCCTCGGGGAGGATGAGCGCGGCTTCGCGGATGTCGATGCCTGCGTTGTCGATGGCTTCGAAGCAATACACGCTGGGGCCGCGCTTGACGGTGACGCTGTCGCGGGTTTCCGCCGCCATCGGATTGGCGACGAGCAGTTCGACCGGCATCGGCAGGTCGATGGCAATGATGTCGCCGTGATTCCAGGTCCGGTTAATCTCCAAGTATTCGCCGGGAGTCGCCGGGATGTCCTCCCCGGCGGCCATGACAGCGGCCGAGCGGCACCAGCCCGGGATGCGGACGAAGATGGAGAACTCGGCGGCGACGTCGGGATTCACGTCAATCTCGATGTGGCCGTCCCAGGGATACTCGGTGCGCTGTGTGACGGAGACGGGAGCACCGTTTTCGAGTCGCCAATCGAGGGTGCTGTTGTTGTAGAGGTGGACCCAGATGCCGGCTTCGGAGGTGGAGTAGAAGTAGGCGGGTAGCTCCGCCAGGGTGCGGGCGAGATTGGGCGGGCAGCAGGCCACGCGGCACATATGCTTCGGCTCGGGACGGTCCACGTAGAACCACTCCTGCCGGGTCGGCACGTCGATCCAGTTGCGGTAGGACTCGTAGTCGCGGCCGCGCTGCATTTCGCCCACGCGCCAGGGGTCGAAGTAGCCGTGGCCGCAACTGGAGAGCGGATTGTCGTAGAAGAACTTCTTGCCGTCGAGGGAGACGCCGCACATGACGCTGTTGTACAAGTGTAGCTCCATCAGATCGGCGTAGCGGGCGTCGGGATCGACGTGGATCAGACGCCAGTTCCACATGGCGGATCCGATGGCGGCGCAGGTTTCGGCGTAGGCGTGCTCGTGGGGGAGCTCGAAGGGCTGTCCCATGGCTTCGCCATTCCGACGGCCGCCGAGGGCCCCGGTGACGTACATCTTCTCCTCCACCAGGTTGCGCAGGAGGTGCTCGGATGCTTCCAGATAGGCGCGATTGCCAGTCTCGGCGTAGGCATCGATGACGCCGCAGAGGAGGAAGGTGATCTGCACGGAGTGGCCGGCGATCTCTTCCATGGCGGGCAGGCCGACGTGGTCGATAAAGTAGCAGGCGAGGTCGAGGTACTTGCGGTCGCGGGTTTCGCGATAGAGCTCGACGAGCGCCATTTCGATGACTGGGTGACTCGGCTGCCAATCCTTGCTACCGCCGCCGAAAACCTCGTGAACGTGATCGGCGACGCGGATCGCGATGTTGATGAAACGGTCGTCGCCGGTGTTGCGCCGGTGGGCGATGGCGCCCTGGATGAGGTGCCCGGCGGCGTAGAGTTCGTTCATGCCGCCGTGGGACCAGCGCAGATGGCGGAGAGACTTCGGGGCCATGTTGGCGTGGAGATAGCCGTCTTCGTCCTGGACGGGCTCGATGATGTCGAGGGCCATTTCGATCAGATCTTCTAGTCCCGGAGCCGGGTCGTGGGCGAGGGCAAACGAGGCGGCTTCGAGCCAACGGAAGATGTTGGCTTCGCGGGCGCGGTAGTGGGGGGAAGGAGGATCGTCGGGCTGGTGCGCGGGGTCGGCGGCCAGGCGGAATTTCTCAAAGAGATCGGCTTCGATCATCTCGAATTCGTAGGGAATCGTGGCCTCGGCGTTGGTGCGAAAGCGGTCGCCCCAGTAGCCGCCTTCAAGTTTGATGGCCGACACCGGGACCGTCCGAAGTTTCGCGTGGGGGCTGGCGGACAGGTCGATGACTGGATTATTGGGAGCAGGTTGGGAATCGGTGGACATTCGTCCTCCCGAAAGCGCGGTTTGAGTTTCTGAACGCAGGGACGAATTATAGGTTAGTGCAGGGGGCATTTTGCGCGGGTCGCGCGAGCCGCCTAACATCCGTATTCACACTCGAACAAGGATGAGGAGACCGCAGTGACCGAATCGGTAAACGCATCAAACCGCGGGGCCACGCCCCGACCGAACATCATCCTGATCCTGGCCGACGACATGGGTTACTCGGACATTGGCTGCTTCGGGGCGGAGATCGCTACGCCGAATCTGGACCGGATGTCCGAGGACGGGACACGGTTTTCGCAGTTCTACAACTACGCCCGCTGCTGCCCCACGCGAGCCTCATTGCTGACCGGTGTACATCCCCACCAGGCCGGGATGGGACACATGACGACCCACCTGGGCTACGACGAGTACCAGGGCTACCTGGGACGAAACTGCGTGACGATGGCGGAGATGCTGAAGACGGCGGGCTATCGCACCTTCATGTCGGGCAAGTGGCACATCGGCGGCTCGCATTACCTGAAGGACCGGGCCGACTGGGATCTTGGCGGCGAGACTCAGCCGACGCCGGTGACGCGGGGTTTCGACGAGCACTACGGGACGCTGACCGGGGCCGGCAGCTATTACAACCCGGTGACGCTGGTGCATGACGACAAATTGATCGAGCCGGAGGGCGACGACTTCTTTTACACGGACGCGATAGCCGACAACGCGGTGCGCATGATCGACGGGCACGGCAGCGCGGACGATCCGTTCTTTCTCTACCTCGCATTCACGGCGCCCCACTGGCCGCTGCACGCGCACCCGGAGGACATTGCCAAATACGAGGGTAAATATTCCGGGGGCTGGGACGAGCTGCGCAAGAATCGGCACGAGGAACTGAAGGGCCAGAAGCTGCTCGACTCGAAGTGGGAGATCAGCCCGCGGAATGAAGATTCGACGGACTGGCGAGAGGTGAAGAACAAGGACTGGGACGGGGCACGGATGGCGGTCTACGCGGCGATGATCGACCGCATGGACCAGGGCATAGGTCGGGTGCTGGCGAAGCTTGACGCGATGGGGGTGGCGGATAACACCCTGGTCATCTTCCATTCCGACAACGGCGGGTGCGCGGAGTTTTTGAAGGAGGACGGGAAGATCGACATCGCGCCTACGGAGACGCGGGACGGGACGCCGGTGCAGATGGGGAATCGACGCAGTGTGCGGCCGGGCGCCGAGGACACCTACATGAGCTACGACCTGCCCTGGGCGAACGCCAGCAACAGCCCCTTCCGGCTGCTCAAGCACTGGGTCCAAG
>CAZBZS010000046.1:0-18919 GCA_964496475.1 uncultured Chloroflexota bacterium
GCGATCCGCCAGCACCGCGATGCTGTCAATCATCGTCATGAGTGTGTGGAAGAATATGGGCCTCAACATGATTATTTATCTGGCCGGGCTGCAGGGCGTGCCGGCCCATTTGTACGAATCGGCCGAGATCGACGGCGCCGGCAGGATCGCACAGTTCTTCCGGATCACCCTGCCGCTCCTGGCCCCGACGACGTTTTTCGTCGTGATCGTCTATTTCATCGGTGCCCTGCAGATGTTCGTGCAGGTCTTCATTATGACTCAGGGGCAGGCCAATACCAGCGAGTGGGGAGGACCGCTCGACAGTACACTCACGGTCGTCGTGCTCGTCTATCAGAACGCCTTCGAGTACCTGAAGATGGGTTACGCTTCGGCGATTTCCTTCGTGCTCTTACTGGTGATCGCCGCGGTGACGCTCATCAACGTCCGCATGCTCCGCTATGATATCGGCTGGTGAGTGAGGCCGCCGCGCCCCGAGTCGAGGTAGGGCTATTGCTGAAGAGCCCTCCAGTGGCTGGTTGGCGTTTCGCTCGGTCCGACCGGACCGCAGGCTGCGATCGTTGGCCTGGCGAACCGGGAACACAAGGTAGATTACGATAATCCCGCAATCGACTACGGCTCGCCGCCGCAGGTTCCCTCGGGTCGGTGGAGGCGCCGACGCAGCCGGTTATCTATTCGTCGCGCCATCGCTAATCTTCATAACCGTATTTGTGGTCGGGCCGATCCTCGGGGCACTGTGGTTCAGTCTCACCGACTACGATCTGATGTCGGCGCCGAAATACGTTGGGGCCAAGAACTATGTTCGGTTGCTCGGGGACGAGCGGTTCGCCCATTCGTTGACCAACTCTCTCCTCTTCGCCTTTGGGACGGTACCAACGGGAGTCATCACGTCGCTTCTGCTCGCCTCGCTCGTCAACCGGCAGATTCGCGGCATCTACACCTTCCGGGCGCTCTTCTACCTGCCGGTGGTGAGTTCGTTAGTGTCGGTTTCGCTGATCTGGCTCTGGTTCTACGAACCGCAGTTAGGCCTCTTCAACGAAGTCTTGGAGGCGGTCGGCTTGCCTAGATCAAAGTTTCTCCGCGGTGCCCCCACTGCAATGGCATCGATTATCGTGCTCAGTGTGTGGAAAAACATGGGTTTGAATATGGTGCTCTATATGGCGGGATTGCAGGGCATTCCGCCACATCTCTACGAGGTGGCCGAGATCGATGGTGCCGGCCGAATTTCCACCTTCTTCCGGATCACATTACCGCTCCTGGCGCCCACGACTTATTTCGTCGTCATAGTCTATTTCATCGGGGCGCTGCAGATGTTCGTGCAGGTATTCATTATGACCCAGGAGCGCAACATCAACGCGTGGGGGGGGCCGTTGGATAGCACGCTCACGGTCGTGGTTCTCATATACTCGAACGCGTTTGAGTACCTCAAGATGGGGTATGCGTCGGCTCTTTCGTTCATACTACTTCTGGTAATCGCCGCGGTCACGATCGTCAACGCCCGCCTGCTCCGCTACGACATCGGCTGGTGAGTGAGGCCGCCGCGCCCCGAGTCGAGGTAGGGCTATCGCTGGGAAGACGCATCACCTTTGCTGTCGGTGACGGTCGTCGTTGATCGCTGAACCACGCCAGAAGGGGGCACATGGTGGGACGCCGTCAGCGTAAACGCCGTTCGCGACCGGCTGCCCGATGGCGGCCGCCGTCCTGGCTCATTACCACCTTGCTCGTCGGCGGTGGTATCGCTACCGTCGTGCTTCTGGCATTCTCCCTGTTCGGAGAACAATCACCCGACTCCGATGCCGCCCAGAACGCCGTCTCCCAACGCTATGAAGTGGACATCGAGGGTGCTGGTCATGTCGGCGAGGAGATCACCGTCACCTATGCCCACTATCCACCTTCCTCGGGCGATCACTACGCCAACCCCAGCCCCTACGGCGTATTCCGCGAGCCGGTCCCGGAAGGCGCCTGGATACATAACCTCGAACATGGCGCCGTCGTTGTCCTCTACAAGTGTCGAGACGATTGCGACACCCCCGCCGATCGAATACACGACCTATACCGGCTCCTACCCGACGGACTCTTCGGCGAGGTCAAGCTCGTCGCCACGCCCTACGAGCGTGCCCCCACCGATTTCACCCTCCTCGCTTGGGGATGGCAGGAGGACCTCGCCGAGTTTGATGCTGGCCGGGTGGAACGTTTCTACCGCGACCTCGTGGACAAAGGACCCGAGCGCGCGCGCTAGCCCATCCGTTCCCATCCGCATTTCCTAGTGATTGCCGACGAGGCTGCTGCGGATCTGAGTTCGGTAAGGGGATCGCCCTCTTGATATCCGAGCAGCCGCCAGTGTTGGGCTAGGCAGCACTCCCTCGCCAGAACGCCGTCATCGCTGGATTCGTGCAGACACATGAGCCCGGGCCTGCAATCTAGGTGTCCACACCCCGGGACGAAGCGATTGGAGTCGGCCAAGTGTACGTGGGCGCCATAATTGTCGGCGTCGCCCGGAGAAGCGACGATATCGGCCTCCTCAAGGTTCATGTGGAAGAAGTCGGCCATGATCTTGACGGTGTGTAGGCCCACCCGTTTTGCGATCCGGGTGCCCTGCGCGAGCGTGTTGGTGAGGTGGGTCCCGTATCGGTTCAGGCACTCGATAGACAGCGTGATCCCCGCCGGAGCGACATGTTCGCCGAGCTGTCCGAGGACATCAATATAGACATTGACCTCGGCATTCCCGGTGTGCTCTTCTCGAGCCGGACCGAAGATGCCGATAGAGATGACTGTTTCCCCGCCCAATTCGGCGTGTGAGTCCAGAGCGCGCCGGGCTTCCGCGAGCCGTTCTGTGCGGGTTTTGTCATAGATCGCCAGATTGAGCGCGGGTTGTCGCACACGCGCCGCACCCATACCGGCGAATTGCGCAGAGCCGCCGGCAATTCAGCCCCGGTGCATTCAACATACTTGAGCCAAGTCTTAATCGCGGTGGGACCGCAGGCTTCGACATTCGCTGATTTCTCGGCCGTGGATTTGACGGGGCCGAGGTTGTCCTAGACGGCAGTTCTATACAGTGTGCTGCTGGCGACGGTCGCTGCTCCTCCTGCCTCACCCCCTACGCTAGCGGTCTCATGGAGCCAGCGGCCAACCGGCGGCGTACGACGCGGCGGCTGTTTGCGGTAGCCCTCACCGACTGGCATGCTTATCCCGCCCGCCGGGACCGGACGCGTCCCCGATCACGAGCGGATGGATCGATGGGACTTCGACCGCGACTGGAGGCAGAGTATGCCGGGACCGGGCATGGAATTCATAGGGGAAGAAGAGATCGATGAGGTCGTGGAGCTCTTGCGCCGGGGTTATTTGTTCCGCCATAGCGTCACTCTGGCTGGAAAGCGGGACGCCCGGTTTCAGGGCAAAGTATACGAGGCCGAGCGGATGTTTGCTCGGCGCACGGGTTCAAAACATGCTCTCGCGGTGAATTCGGGAACTTCGGCCCTGTTCGCTTCCGTCGCGGCTCTCGGGATTGGACCGGGCGATGAGGTGATCGTGCCCGGCTACGGCTTCATCGGCACGTATTCTTCCGTGCTGCAGGCCTGGGCCGTGCCTGTACTGGCCGAAATTGATCAGACATTCAACATCGATCCCGACGATGTTAGGGCGAAGATCACCCCGCGGACGAAAGCCATCATGCCCGTGAACATGATGGGTAACCCGGCCCGATTGGATGTGCTTAAGGCCATCGCCGACGAGCACGGGCTCTTCATGATCGAGGATTGCTGCCAGGCCTGCGGCGCCGCGTACAAGGGCAAGGCGGTGGGCACGTACGGGAACGCCGGTGCCTTCAGCTTCAATACTTATAAGCCGATCACCTCGGCCGAGGGCGGCATGATCATCACCGACGACCAGGACATCTATGACCGCTGCTTCGCTCTCCAGGATCAGGGCTATGCCCGCGAGCCGAGACAGGAGCGGTCGATGATCGGCGAAAACCCGATCATTGGTTACGACCTGAGGTACACCGAGTTGCAGGCGGCCGTGCTGCTGGCCCAGTTGCGAAAGCTGGACGGGATTCTCTCCCTGCTGCGAGGGAATAAGCGACGGTATCGGGAACAGATCGGCGATATCCCCGGGATCGAGTATCGACACGTCACCGATGAAGATGGCGAGTGTGGGACCGTGCTTGGCGCCGTATTTCCCGAAGAGAAAATCGCACGCGCTGTGGCCGCCGAGCTGGACACTGAAGTGGTGGAGGACACCGGCTGGCACGTCTACAGCAACATGGACCACTTCATGAACCAGCGGACGGTCTGGGGCGATCGCACACCTTGGAATCATCCCGAATACCGTGAGCGTGGCGGCGAGATGGAATACCACCAGGGCATGCTGCCCCGGACGGACGATCTGTTGCGCCGATCCATCAATATCAGTATCGGAGTCGCCGACCCCGGGCTGGGGACTCAATTCGGCGTCAATGTGCTTGCCGACGAGGAGGACATTGACAGTAGCGCCGCCCGATTTCGCGAGGTTGCGCGGAAACACCTTGGCTAGTATTGGCCCGGGACGAGGCGAGTGATGAACGTAATCGTCATCATGAACGGCACTTGGCGCTACGACTGCCTGGGCGTCAACGGCAATGATGTGATCCACACCCCCGTGCTCGACCAGTTCGCCTCCGAGAGCGCCGTCTTCGAACGCAGCTATGCCGGGTCCTACCCGACAGTCCCGATTCGTCACGACCTGCTGAAAGGACGCTTCGGCGCTCCGTTTCACGGCTGGCTGCCGTTGGAGTGCGTTGACGTTGCCCGAAGTGATACGACAGAACGGGTACGTCTCGATGTTGATCGTCAGCACGCCTCACCTGATCAACTACGGCTACGGATTCGACCGGCCGTTCCACGCCCGGGAGATGATTCGCGGCGCTGAAATCGATCGCTGGAAGACCGATTACTTTCAGGAATGCGCGCTGCCGCACCGGGAGAAGTTCAACAGCGACGGACACATGGCTATGTACAACCGTGGGCGCACCTATCGGTGGGGCGAGGCCGAAATGGACGCGCCCCGGGTGATGCAGTCGGCCTGCGACTGGCTGGAGCGCAACGCCGGGCACGACAACTTCTTCCTCTGGATCGATTCCTTCGATCCCCATGAGCCCTGGGATCCGCCTAGCCATTACATCGATCTGTACAGCCAGCACTACGAAGGCGCAGATATTTTCTGGCTGAAGTACATCGATGCGTCGTTTTACTCGGCCGGTGAGGCGGAGAGGATGCGCGCTCGCTATATGGGCGAGATAACGATGGCGGATCGCTGGATTGGCCGCGTGCTTGACACCATCGACCGCGTCGGGCGCCGGCATGACACCTTAGTGATAGTCATGTCCGATCACGGCCATCTGTTTGGCGAGCACCAGCGTGTGGCAAAGTGGGATAGCTGGCTGGAATTAGGGGACGAATGCGCGCACCAGTTCTTTATGGTCAGGCACCCCGACGGGCTAGGCACCGGTAGACGCATCGGCGGACTGATCCAGCCGGCCGATCTGGCCCCAGCATCCTGGAGATTGTGGGCATTTTGCCGTCTGCGGAGATGGCCGTGCAGGGACAGTCCTGGTGCCGCTGCTCGATGGTCGAAAGCGATCCATTCGCCGCGCTGCCATTTCCGCCTTCCATCCCCGTCAGGGACCGATAGACGGCTGTCAGGACCATATTTCGCCTGACGGTCAATGGACCGCGGCGACGGTGACCGATCGGCGCTGGTAGCTCACAGACTTCCCAGAATCGGACCGGCGCGAACTCTACGACCTGAGGGCAGACGGCGGCTCCCTGCGAGATGTGCTGAACGGGAACGAGAGCGTGGCGGATCGGTTGCACGGTGAACTGCTGGCTTTTCTTCGGCGGCACGACGCGCCGGAATGGCTGGGACGCGTCTTCCGGGACGGGACCGACGCGGCGACCCAGCCCCCCCCTGTCCGACTGGCGGGCGCACGTCTTAAGGTGCGGTAGCCCACGGGCAGTCACCCCGGTGGGTAGGGTCGTCGGCTAGACCGACGCGTCGCGACCGGTTAGCCCGGGAGATACTTTCGCGTGGCCTCCGGATCACCGTCCCAGTCAGATATGGCTTCAAGTTCCGGCCAGATTGCCTCGGGAATCTCGACGGCGGCGAAGTCGAGGTTTTGCTGAATCCGCTCCGGCCGGCTGATGCCGACCACCGTGGAAATCACTCGGGAATCGCGCATCGAGTATTGCAGGGCGGCCGCGCCGATCGGAACGCCATACCGCTCGCAAATCTCTTCCATCCGCCGAACCATCCCCACGATCTCATCGTTGGCGTCCTGGTAGGCGTACCGGGGATACGCCTTCGTGCCCCGCGCGAGGATACCGCTGCCGTACGGTGATGCGTTGAGGATCGCGATCTCTTTTGACGCCGCCAGATCGATCAGCCGGTCGGCGTTGCGATTGATCAGCGTATGGCGGTTGTGGGTGAGCAGGACTTCGAAATCCGCCCGCGCTAGGCACTGCTCCATGATGTCTACTCGCCCAGCCGCAAGGCCGACGTGATCGATCAGACCTTCGTCCCTGAGTTCGAACAGGGCATCGATTGCCCCTCCGGGCCCCGTCACCTCATCCAGATCGCAGTATTCGGGATCGTGCAGATGCACCAGTTGTAGGCGCTCCAGCCCCAGCGCCTCCAGGCTCTGGTCCACCGACCGGCGCACCTGGGCTGCGTCGAACTTGTTGGTCTCGAGGTCCCGGTCCGCCTTTGTGCCCAGGACAAAGCCTTCCGGTAGACTACCCAGTTCGCGGATGACCATCCCGATCCGCTCCTCGCTTCTACCGAGGCCGTAACTGCGCGCCGTGTCCAGGAAGTTGATGGAGCCGTCAAAGATCGCGCGAATCGTCTCCAGAGCGCGTTGTTCAGTGACCGCGTAGCCGTACGTGTCCGGCATGTCTCCCAGGGCGGATGTGCCGATGCAGAGTGCCGTGACCTCAAGTCCGGTGGAACCCAACGGCGATTTCGTGCGGCGGTTAGCTGGCAATATGCGTGCGCTCCTGTTCGGCATTTACCTTCCACAGGATAGCGTTTTCGGGATTAGGAATCGGAGTGGCCGCTTCCGCTCCGCGGGTCCGAGCCTCGCACCGATGACTTCACAGTACGACATGGCGTCCAGGAACAGCCCCTGCAGATCTTCCTCCCTGGACGGGTAGGGTGAGAGTTTTGCGATGCTATTCTGGGGCAACGTCTCGGCTGCCAGTGCATGTCCGGATGGTTTACCTGCAGGCTACATAATCCTCGTTCGTTAGGCCGGCGTCCAACCCGCGAGGGTTGGACGCCGGCGGGGCCTGGCGGTACCGGTCCACTCCCCAAACATCAGCAAGACCTAAACGGTTCTGACGATCTCGACAGGCTAACCCCGGGACCAGAAGGTCGTCCGGTACTCGGCGCCTCCGGCCCAGCTTGCGGGAGAAGCCCTCTGTGACTGATAAGCATAGAGCTGCCTAATCACCTGGATCGTCTCGGCTAGCATGTGATCCGACCGCCGACGGTGGGCTGGAGCGTCCCGTACCCAGAGCGGACCGAGAGGGCTGATGGCGACCGGGCGACTTGTGGTGTTCAGCTTCCCGTCTTTTCGGCGGCTATGGCTGGCCACACTTGGATACGCTCTCAGCTTCTGGGTGGAACGCGTCGCTATTGGTTGGTTTGTATTCGATTTCACGGGATCCATTTTTCTGACCACGCTCGCCTTCGCTGCTCAGAATATGTCCAATATGCTCTTCGGCCCTATCGCCGGAGCGGCCGCCGATCGCATCGATCGAGCCCGTCTCCTCGCGTTGACCGGGTATTCCGGGGGTGGCGTGGCCCTGGCGATGGCCCTGCTGGTTGTGGTCAACCCTGGCCTTATTTGGCCTCTCATCGTCCTATCGGGCGCGCGAGGCATCGCGCGGACATTTGAAATACCCGCGGTGCAGGCGTTGATGACCGATATTGTCGGATCGCGGCATTCGACCAACGCGGTCGGAATCTACCTGTTTGGGCTGCGCTCGGTGGCTGTCGTAGGCGGCCTGGCCGCTGGGTTACTGATCGAATACGTAAGCTCCGCCAGCGCGTTTGTTGTCGCGGGCGCCGCGGCCGTCGCCGGCGGTTTTTTAGTAAGAACAGTTAGTGTCCCTAGTCCGAAAATCCGGCAACCATCACCCCGTCCCCTCCTTTCAGATCTTGTCGCCGGGTTGCGGGCCATGCTCGCAAGTCGGATCGTTCGAACCCTGCTGGGGTTGACGTTGCTCGTGGAAATTTTTGCCTTTTCGTACAACTCGCTTCTCCCGGCGGTGGCGCACGATGTCTTCGAGGTCGGGCCATCTGGGCTGGGCACGCTCACCCTGTTCGCCGGACTCGGCACGGTTGGCGGGTCCTTGATACTGGCGACGATCGGTGGCGTCCGTCGACGCGGTCGAATCCTGATGGCTGTCACTTTCTCATACGGAGGATTTCTGCTCCTGTTAGCGGCGGCGGACCGGTTTGTGCTGGCGCTTGCCGTCATCGCCGGCATCGGGGCGATGGCGGCCCTTTTTGACGGTCTGCAGTGGGTCCTCTTGCAGGCGAACGTAGCTCCCGAAATGCGGGGTCGAGCCGTCGGCGGATGGGTGTGGGCGATCGGATTGGGGTGGGTGGGGCCGCTGATTCTCGGCGGAATCGGCGAGGCCCTGGGGGTGCCCGCCGCCATCTCGCTCGGTGGTGCTGCAGTGATGCTCGCGGCTGTAATCGCGCTTGTTGCCATTCCGGCTCTGCGCGAGGCCTGAAATATTCAGATCTGCACGATCGTGAGGCGTACTTTGACCGACTGTTGGCGCCAGCCGCCCGACTGGCACGACGACGTCTTTTATCGCACTTACGTCGGTGGTGCCGGGATAATCGCTTACTACCTCTTGAAGGAAGTCCCGGCCACCGTTGACGCCCTGGGATCCGAGAATCATCTCATCGTGGCCAATGGCGTGCTCACTGGCATTCCGGTTGGCGGCACCGGACGCAACGCGATCGGCGCCAAATCCCCACTCACCGGCGGCTGGGGAGAGGCCGACGTGGGGGGATATTTCGGTTCGGAGCTAAAGCGAGCTGGATGGGACGGAATCGTAATAACCGGGCCATCTGAGAAGCCGGTGTATTTGCACATCGAGGACGACGAGGTTGAGATTCGCGATGCTTCCCATCTCTGGGGGCTGACAAGCGGCCCAACCGAGGACACTCTGCGGGAAGAGCTTGGCGACAAGGGGACCCGTTTCGCACTCATCGGCCCGCCGGGCGAAAAGCTGTCCAACATCGCGGGAATAATCATCGACAAATCGCGCGCCGCCGGCCGCACCGGGATGGCCGCCGTGATGGGCTCCAAGAAACTCAAGGCCATCGCGGTGCGGGGTCATAGCAGCGTGCCCGTGGCAGATCCGGTTCCGTTCAAGGAAATGGCGAAATGGGTGAGCAAGTCTCAGCACGAACGCATACCCACTTTGCAACCCCATGGAACCAACGGCGGTCTGAAAACGCTTCACGACTTTGGCGGCCTGCCCACGCGCCATTTTGAGTACGGCAATTTTGAGGATGGCTGGCAGAACATAAGCGGACAGCGCCTGACCGACGACCTCCTGCTCAAGAATGAGACCTGCTTCGCCTGCACGATCCGCTGTAAGCGCGTGGTTGAGGTAACGGATGGCGACTACGAGGTCTCGCCCGAGTACGGCGGAACTGAGTACGAGACCATCGCCGCTGTCGGCAGCAACTGCCAGATCGATGACCTGGTGGCCATCGCCTACGCCAGCCAGCTCTGCAACGAGTGGGGAATGGATACCATCGGCGTTGGCATGGCGATTTCCACCGCGATGTCCTGGTGGGAGTCGGGGATTATCGACGCTTCCGATACGGGTGGCGTCGAGCTGAAATTTGGAAACACCGAGGCCATGGTGACGATGGTGGAACAGATCGCTCGTCGCGAGGGATTCGGCGACGTCCTGGCAAACGGCTCGGCCAAAGCCGCCGAAATAATCGGCAAGGGCGCCGATAAGCATGTGGTCGCGGTGAAGGGCCAGGATTATCCGATGCACGAGCCACGCCTGAAGGTAGCCATGGGAGTGGGATTCGCAGTCTCGCCGACCGGGGCGGACCACAACCACAGCATTCACGACACAATGTTTACCGGGCCCGGCTGGAATCTGGATCGCGCCAAGACCTGGGGAATCTACGAGGCTCTCGACGCCGACGACCTGTCAGCCGAGAAGGTACGCCTGTTCTTCAATCAGTCCAACTGGTGCTGGGCCAAGAACACGATTGGAATGTGCATCTTCCTGCCCTGGGACGTGGATCACATCGTGGACATGATGAAGGCTGCAACGGGCTGGAATTATTCGAGCTACGAGCTGATGCAGCTCGGCCAGCGAGTCTC
Source organism: uncultured Chloroflexota bacterium (assembly GCA_964496475.1). GTDB lineage: Bacteria > Chloroflexota > UBA11872 > UBA11872 > VXNJ01 > JASLPR01. The sequence continues at coordinate 10,403 of CAZBZS010000046.1, forward strand.
TACCATGGCTCGCATCTACAACACTCAGGCCGGCTTCACCGCCGACGATGACAGCATGCCGGAACAGATATTTAAGCCGTTCAAGAGCGGCCCCCTGGCCGGATACGAGTATCCCCGCGAGCAGTGGAACGAGGGCAAGCGCATCTATTACCGCCTAATGGGCTGGGACAATGAGGGCATTCCAATGAGCGACGCCGTCGTAGCCCAGGGCCTGGGTGAATTCTCCGACGCTATCGTGCCCGTAAACGCCTAGCTCAACCCGCCCGGCCGCGAACTTCGGGATCCCATCCTCGAGGGAGACGGGACTGGCGGCGAGTCAGTGCCGGCCGTCTACACGAATCGATGTGTTTTCGGCTCTGACCGCATCTCCTGCGAGGCGGGCGATGCTAGAAATCTACGTCGTACCGCAGCAGACGCGTGTTGATGATGGTCACCAGCCCGATGATGAGGAACAACACGAACGACATCGCCGATGCGTAGCCCATCTTCAAGTATTCAAAAGCGTTCGAATAGACGAGCAAGACTACCGTCACCGTGCTGTCGACCGGTCCTCCCGTTATGGGGCTGGAGGTCTCCTGTACCTGCGTCATGATCAGCACTTGGATAAACATTTGCAGGGCGCCGATGAAATACACGATCACCACGAAGAATGTTGTCGGCGCCAGCAGGGGAAACGTCACTTTGAAGAACTGGGCAACCCTGCCCGCACCGTCAATTTCAGCAGCTTCGTAGAGGTGCCGAGGAATGCCCTGTAATCCTGCTAGGTAGATGACCATATTCAGGCCCATGTTCTTCCATACACTGATCAGCATAATGGACATCAAAGCTGTGTCCGGGCTTCGCAGCCACTTGATGCGGGGGATCCCGATGAACTCGAAGACGTCGTTGAATAGGCCCAACTGCACGTCATAAAACCACAGCCAGATCAGCGAGACCGCGACGAACGAACTCACAACCGGCATGTAAAACATCGCCCGGAACCAATAAATTCCGTGGATTTTCCGGTTGATCAGCATGGCCAGGAACAGCGATGTAATCACGCCTGTCGGTACGGTGCCGAACGCAAAAGCCAGCGTATTGCGAACCGCCGCCGGATATCGAGTATCGTCCAGCAAGTTGTTGTAGTTTCGGAGACCCTCCCATCTCGGCGCTGACATCAGGTCGTAGTCAGTAAAGCTCCACCAGAGGGCTCCAAATATCGGAACTACGACAAACACAACTATGAACAGCAATGACGGGGCGACGAAGAAATAGCCGGCCAATCCACCGCGATTGCCAAAGCGAGACCCGAATTGTTTAGGTCTTGCCTTTTCGACGATTGCCACGGCGCTCTCTCCTGGGTACTGGATCCCGTCAGTGTTCCCCCGCCCCGGTGGCAAATCTCCACCTGCCCTGCCGCCACCCTGAATGGCGGTAGGTTAGCACGGTTGCAGGCAGATTACCCTTGGGCCACGACCTGATCCACGGGCCTCGACTACCGCTGTCGATCCGGGTGCCCCCATCTGTCGCGGCGTCCCACGCGCATCTCCGCCGCAGTACGAAAAGATGCTGCCAACGCCCGTCTCTCGACGAATGGGGGCTACGAAAGCCGACTCGTATTTGCCGGAAGCACGTTGCCGGACGTTCTGGGGCATCAGATTGATTTGGTCGACACGTAGGCTGGTCCGCATGTAGCGCAAAACCCGACCGCGTTTGTTGTTCCTTGGCATGCGAATTCCCATCAGGTGCGGAGTGACATTCCCGGTACAGAGCGGGACATCATTGACCGGTTGGTCTCGCCGGAATTCCTGGCGAACGATACTCCCGGATGGGAAGGTATTCTGCTGCACGGCATGTATCACGAACGCAATGGCTACGGTGTGGATGAAAGTGTCATGTTCGGCGATTACTTTTTTGTGGAAGCGCTCTCGATGATGCTGGACGACAGCGTGGAATAGATCGTGCGGCAGGGAGTCGGGAGCCGGGCATTCCCGCAGTAGGCCCGGAACACGGTTGGATGTGATTGGCGGCAACCGGACGATTAGCGTTAGTCAGCGGAGGCGAGCGGACCCGGAGAGACTCTTATTGAAGGGATTACTCCATGGTTTCGTCGCAGCGGATACTCGCAGGACAGGCGTTGAGGTGCTGGTGGCAGGCCGGGCGAGCGGAGATGTTTGAGAAAACCCGGGATGTGGGCTACTCGGTCTCGTCGATGACGCCGAGGTAGGGGAGGTTGCGGTAGCGCTGGTGGTAGTCCATGCCGTAGCCGACGACGAATCCGTGGTCGAAGCGGTGACCTATGTAGTCGATGTCGACGGCGACGGCGCGGCGGCTGATTTTATTGAGGAGGGTGCAGATTCGCAGGGAAGCTGGATGGCATGCCCAGAGATAATTCGCGAGGTAGCGGAGGGTCTGGCCGGAGTCGACGATGTCCTCGACGAGGACGACGTGCCGATTGGTGATGGGGTGGTCGAGATCCTTGAGGAGGCGGACGGTGCCGGAAGAGGTGGTGCCCTGGTAGCTGGAGATGGCGAGAAAGTCGATGGAGAGGGGGAATTCGAGGCGGCGGATGAGGTCTGACATGAAGATGAGGGAGCCCTTGAGGACGCCAATAAATACGGGATCGAGGGTGGCGACGTCACGGGTGATTTCGGCGGCGAGGCGGCGGATGCGGGCAGCGAGGGCGCGCCGGCTGAGCATGACGGGGAGGTCGGTGGGGAGGGGGTGTCGGAAGTCGGAAGGCACGTGGGGAGGGGTGGGTGGCGATCAGGTAGGCGACGTGGAGTCGTCGCCCCGAAGCGACCGAATGAACTGACGGGTCCAGGCGTAGCCGCGCTCGAACCGGGTGAGGGGGGCGAGGAGGTGTCGGTCGACGCGCTTTTCGACGGTTTCGCTGAGTTTTTGGGCGCGCTTGCCCTGGTTACGGAGAGCACGGCGGGTGAGGGCGGTGGACTCGACGACGGCGACGCCGCCGATTATCAGGGCGATGAGGACGGCAAAGACTAGGATGACGGCTTCGACGGCGAGGACGAGGAGGGCGATGTTGGCGGTGGCGGACATCAGATTACCTGCGGGAGATCAATCTTTTCTGGCATCTTCGTAACGTTCGCGGATTGATTCGGCGGCGCGATCGGCGGCGCGATCGGCGTCGGAACGAGCTTGCTCGAGGCGTCGGCGGATGGCGTCGATGGGCCGGGCGCCGTGCTTGGAGGTGAAGAGGGCGCCGGCAAGGTTACCGATCGCAAAACCGAGGAGGCCTCCGAGGATGATGATGAACATGGTGAGTCAACCTACTTATCCCGGCGGAAAATGGAAAAAAGCTTGCTGGCCACGCCGGCATCCGCCGCGCCTACCGCGACGGAGGCGACGCCGCGAGCGACGTCGGCCGCGGTTGATTCGGAAGTCACCGTGGCGGCGGCCTTGATAGTGGCGGCGGCATCGGCGGTGGACTTAAGGATCGGCCGGACCTCGTCGGAGATCACGCGGAAAAGCCGCCAGAGCATCAGCACGGTGATGAAGAGCACGAGCGTGGTGATGATGGAAATGCCGGCGAGCACGACAATGGCGACGTCCCGTACTTCTCCGAGCGACATATTCCTGAACCTCGCGGTGCTGGCTAACGTCTACGGCGTCGAATGATGCGTCCCAACAGGACCGGACGCAGGCGCTTCCACGCCCGGGCCACTTCACGAAGGTCCGCCGGGGCCAACGTGTGGTCGCTGTAGGCCGAACGCGTGTATTGGCGCGCGATATCGGCCGGCGGTCGCGAAACTCCAACGGAGCCGACCGTGGAACTCTGGCCGCTGGAGCCGGCGGGTCCGGCGGGATACAGATCGGCGCTGAGCCGGTCGGCGAACTCGATGGGGGTTCGGGACTCATCAAGATTGTAGCCTGCCCAGCGTGACCAGCGCAGCATGGAGCGGTAGGCGCGGCGGACGCCGTCGCCGGGGCTTTCAAATTGGGCCTGGAGGAGGTTGAAGAGAAAGAAGACGAGGAAGGAACCGGCGACTACGGCGACGATACCGCCGAGGATGACGAGGACGGCGGAGAGGCGAGAGAAAATGTTGAGAACGGGATTGGGGTCGAAATCGCTGGAGTCGGTGAAGGTGTCGAGGTCGATGCCGAAGAGGTCGGCGAGCTCGTCGAGGTTGTAGTCGTCGACGACTTCGAGGTCGGTGGCGAGATTGGCGACGGCTTCGAAGCGGGAGATGGGGGCGCGGTAGCCGGAGGGCTCGAAGGTGACCCAACCGTACTGGGGAAAGTAGACCTCGACCCAGGAGTGGGCGTCCTCGGGGCCGACGACGAAGGCGCCGGCCTCTTCGTCGAAAAAGCCGGGGACGTAACCGGTGACGAGTCGGGCCGGGACACCGTTGAGACGAAGGAGGATGGCCATGGAGGAGGCGGTGTAGTCGGAGAAACCGCGTCGGAGATCGAAGAGGTAGTAGTCGACGGCGTCGCGGTCGGTCGGGAGTTCGGGGATGTCGATGGCGAAGGGGAAGCGGCGGAGGAAGAATTCGATTTGCTGGGCGATGTCGTAGGGATTGTCGGCGATGTCGCCGAAGCGGAGGGCGAGCTCGCGAACGCGGGGGGGGACTTCGGGTATTTGCAGGTAGCGGTCGAGATCGCCGGGATAGGAGGTTCCGGCGATGCGTAACTGGTCGGCGGTGGCGCCGGAGGCGGTGCCTTCGGCGGCGTAGGAAATGCGGCGGCCCACGGCACGGGTGGCGCGAATGACGGAGTAGTCGTCTATCTGGCCCTCGACGGCGCTCTGAACCTGGTATTGGCGGTTGAGGGAGACGAGCTCGCCAGGGGTGTAGAGAACGGAGGAATTGGAATCAAAGATTTCGAAGATGGCGCGGATGGTGACTCGACTGAAAAGGGCGGGCGTGATGTCGAGACGGTCCTGGTCGGGATTGCGGCTGGTGAGGGCGACGTCGGAATTTTCCCAGTGGTCGCGGTCGTAGTAGTCGAAGGTGCCGCCACGCCAGTAGGTGCGGTGGGTGGAGAGGACGACCATGGTGGTCTGGCGGGTGAAGGGGAGGGCTTCACCGACGCCGAGTTGCTGCTGTCCGGCGAGGGAGGAGAGACCGGAGGGGTTGGAGACCCCGCTGAAGAGGCGGTTGGTGGCGGCTTCGACGTTGCCCCAGCCGTCGCCGAGGTATGTCCAAAAGGCTTCGGAAATGGGATTGCCGTGGAGTCTGGGAAGGAAGACGGAGAAGATGGTGACGGCGGCGACGAGAATGATGCTGAGGGCGGTGACGTTGAGGCTGAGCTCGGCCGAATAGTCGGTACGGGTACGGTCCCACCGCTCGGTAAGGGTGCTGAGGTTGACTTGGACCATGAGGAGGAGGAGGGCGACGGTGAAGATAACGAAAGGGAGGCGGACGGGGCCGACGTAGGTGATGTTGATGGAGAGGACGATGGCGGCGGGAAGGGCGGCGATGGTGACACTGCGGCGGCGGAAGAGCCCCCAGGCGCCCAGATAGCCTATGCCCCAGGCGGCGAAGGTGACCCAGAGGAGGAATACGACGTTGTCGGTGCTGGGCCGAAGGCGGCTGATTACCTCGAACCAATCGAGGAGGCGGATGCCGAGATCGGTGAGGAAGCTCCAGCTGGTCTCGAAGGCGCCGAGGAGAGGCTGCTGGCCGGTGGGGAGGCCTTCGCGCCGCCGCCCAACCCAGTCGAAAGTGTCGCGAAAGAGGTCGCGGAAATTGGGGATAATCTCGGTGGGGCTGGGGATGGCTTCGGAGACGACGAGGAAACATAGGCCGAATCCGCCGAGAAGGCCGATGGCGACGATGCCGCTGGAATGCAGTCGCCGGCTAGAAAACCAGGTGCCAGTGAAGATGCCGATGCCGGCCACGGGGAACATGACGGCGGTGTTGTCGGTCCACCGGGCGGCATTGACGGAGTAGACGACGGCGAAGACGAGAGCGATGAGCAGGATGATGGGAAGCCAGCCGGCGGTGGGAGCGGCCAGGTGGCGACGGAAGGTGGTGGCGACGGCGGCCATTTAGCGAAGCGCCCGACCGGAGGAGAAGGTGAAGGCGGGGGCGCCGTCCAGGGTGGGGCGGGGTCCGCCGAATTGGATGGAGTCGAAGCGGTCGCCCTTGAGGACGGTGCGGACGGGGAGGCCGTAGGTGGCGGCGAAGTTGGCGGAGAGGCTGTCGTTGACCACGCCGTTGAAGGAGCCGGCTTCGAGAAGCAAGGCGCTGGGGTAGAGGCCGCGATCGCCGAGCTGGCGGAGGACGATGGGCCAGGCGGGATCGGAGGAGGGAGTAACGGCGACGACGCTCATGCCGCGACCGAGGGCGGGAACGAGCTCGGTGAGGAAATGATCGAGGGGGGTGCTGCCGGCGGCGGAGATGATGGCGAGGCTCTCCAGAATTTTCCAGAGCTGGCCGGTGCCTTTTTGAGGTTCTAGGAACATGCGGTCGCGACCGGTGGCAGCGAGGCCGACGGCTTTGCCGTCGCGTATCTGCTGATAAGCGAGGGCGGAAGCGATTTTGACGGTGTACTCTTCGGTGGACTCGTCGCCGCGGCCAGCCTGGACGGCGCGCTGCATGTCGAGGATGAGCCAGACGCCGGCGGAGGGCTCGAGGTCGAATTCCTTGACCATGATGCGGCCCGTGCGGGCGGTGGATCGCCAGTGGATGCGCTTGAAGGCGTCGCCGGGGACGAATTCGCGGATGGTGGAGGCGTCGGAGGTGATTTGCTGGGTGCGCTGCAGGGAGCGGGTGTTGCCGAACTGGGAACCGGCGGGAATCTGGAAGTCGGGCATGACACTGATGGGGGGATAGACGACGAAGGTGCTGCGCTGGGGAAATTCGAATTCGGCGAAAAAGATGCCGAACGGGTCGCCGGTGCGGACGGTCATGGGGCCGAGCTGGAAGAGGCCGCGGCGGAGGGCGTTGCCGGTGCTGAACCAGCGCTTGGTCTGGCGGGCGTCGAGATTTTCAGCGACGCTGGCGGTGTAGCCGGGGAGGGTGGAGTGGTCGACGAGCTCGATGAGGAGGATGGGGAGGCGGCCGCGGTTGGTGAGGTAGATCTCCTCGCGGATTTCGTCGCCGGTGGTGGCGGATTTGCTGGTGAGAATGCGGCGGATGTAGAGGTTGTTGACCGCGGCGCGGGTCCAGAAATAAGAGAGGGCGATGAGGAAGGTGAGGGCGTAGAAGAACCAGTAGATGATGGCGGAGGTGGTGACGAGGGCGAGGACGAAGAGGACGCCGATGAGGATCAGGGCGGCGGGACGCTGGACGGTGATTTCTGGTGTTGCTGATCCTGACGGCTGTTCCAAGATGCGGCGATCCCAACTCGATCCAGTTGCCCTGGGCCGGTTCTGAGGGCGGGCAACCGAGAAATTGGCCGCCGTCGATCAAGTAGTTTATCTGGGGATGGGGCGGGTGGCTGTGAGGAGGAAAGCAGATACTAGAGATCGAGGACCATGGCGGTCTCGTCGCAGCGCTCGAATTTGGGGCAGCGGTAGCACTCCTGCCAGACCTTCTGGGTGAGGGTGTCGCGGGGAACTTCGCTGAAGCCGGAGCGGGCGAAGAAGTCGGGTTCGAGGGTGAGGGTGAATACGCGCGGTACGCCGAAGGAGCGGGCGTCGTCGAGGCAGAGGTCGACGAGGCGGCGGCCGATGCCCTGGTGTTGACTGTCGGGGGTGACGGCGAGGGCGCGAATTTCGGCCAGGTCGGGGGAGGCGATGTGCAGGGAGCCGCAGCCGACGAGGCGGTCGGACTGGCGGCAGACGACGTATTCGCGGATGTTTTCGAAAAGCTCGGTGGTGGAGCGGGGGAGCATGACGTCATCGGCGGCGTAGGGGGTGATGAGCTCTTTGATCTCGGGGACGTCGAAAAGCCGGGCCTTGCCAAAGGCGAGATCGGGGGATGGGATGGGGGGATCGGATGACATAGTCAGGTTTGGGAGGAAGGTGGGGGTCGACTGCGGCAGTTGTGAAGCACGCGCCCTTTGGGACGTCCGGCCAGCGCCGTGACCGGGAGGTGGTTCGTTGCTCTGGGAAGCGGAATGTGGCACAGCCGGTGGCCGATTGCTTTGAACGCATAGAACCGGTCCGGCGGCGGGACGCATCCCACGAATGTCGCCGACAATCTACCATTTGACGAGCAAATGGTGGAAATTAAAATGGGAATCATGGACGGCCGGGGCGGGCGATAGGGCGACGTGTTGAGGTAGAGGGCGCCGGGGGCCGTTAGGTCGGCGGAAGAGGGCGTCGCGCCTATAATCGGACGCACCCTGAGAGACCTCGAAACGGCGACTGCTTTTGACCACTTCCGCGCTTGATACGGCCGAACTGAATCCAGCACAAATAGAGGCGGTGGAGCATACGGAAGGGCCTTTGCTGATTCTGGCGGGGGCGGGGTCGGGGAAGACGCGGGTGATTACGCATCGGGTGGTGCACCTGATCGACGAAGCGCAAGTGGCGCCCTGGAACATCCTGGCGGTGACGTTCACGAATAAGGCGGCGGACGAGATGCGGTCGCGGGTGACGCGGCTGGCGGCGGAGCGGGGGGCGGG
>CAZBZS010000047.1:0-1381 GCA_964496475.1 uncultured Chloroflexota bacterium
TGGGAAGTGGACTCGTAAGCGTTGAGAAAACAAAGTTTCGACCTATTATGCAAAGCGTCCTGCGCCCGGAGCGAATTGTGGCGAGAGGGTGGAATGCCCTTGACCTGCCCAGTTGCCTGCGAGGACAGAGGACAATTCGGTCTCGCAGGGTGGAAAGGATCGGACAATCGATGACTGAGGAAACTCGCGGCGGCAGCCGGGTTACCCGCGTGTCTTCCACCGGCGGTTCCGCGGCCGATCCACAGGTGGCCGGGCCGAGACCGCAGGGCGGCATGGACAGCCTGGCGCGGATCAAGGTGATAGGCGTGGGGGGCGGAGGCAGCAATGCCGTAGACCGGATGATCCGGTCCAACATTGCGGGCCTAGAATTCATCACCGTGAACACGGACGCGCAAGCGCTGATGCGTTCGCTGGCGCCGACGCGAATCCGGCTGGGAGACAAAGCGACGAAAGGGCTGGGCTCCGGGGGCGATCCGAGCCTAGGCGAGAAGGCAGCGGATGAGAATTCGGAGGAAGTGGCTGACGCCCTGCGCGGTGCCGACATGGTGTTTATCGCGGCGGGGCTGGGCGGGGGCACAGGGACCGGAGCGGCGCCGATTATCGCGGATATTGCCGATGACATCGGAGCGCTGACGGTAGCGGTAGTCACGCGGCCGTTCGAGTTCGAAGGAGCAAATCGTGCCCGGATAGCAGATGAAGGGGTCGAGGAGCTGACCTCGCGGGTTGACACCCTGATCACGATCCCGAATGACAAAATCCTGGAGATCGCCGACCAGAAGATGCCGATCACTGACGCGTTTCGCCTAGCGGATGACGTGCTCAGACAGGCCATTCAGGGAATCTCGGACCTGATCACGCAGCCGGGTCTGATCAATCTGGACTTCAACGATGTACGGGCAATCATGACGGACGCCGGGAGCGCCCTGATGGCGCTGGGGCAGGCCTCGGGTGAGGGTCGGGCGGTGAAGGCGATCGAAGAGGCGCTGCACAGTCCGTTGCTGGACATTTCGATCGACGGGGCCAGCGGGGTGCTGCTGAACTTCACCGGCGGTTTGGACCTGAGCCTGTTCGAAGTGAATGAGGCGGCGACGATCGTCTCGGAAGCGGCCGATCGCAACGCAAACATCATCTTCGGGGCCGTGATCGACGACACGATGGAATCGGAAATCAAGGTGACGGTGATTGCGACGGGATTCCAATCGGCGCGCTCGCTTGCCCTGCCGCCATCCCGGGCGGGAGCGTTCCGGGGAACCGTCCGGCAGCTCGGGCTTGAGTCCGAACGCAGCGGACCGGGCGACGGCGATATCCCATCGTTCCTGCGCCGGCGCGGTGGTAACAGCTAACCACTAGGCACAGCCCAAGCACAGCTTGTCTATTCTGA
>CAZBZS010000047.1:1391-6263 GCA_964496475.1 uncultured Chloroflexota bacterium
ATTCTGAATGGCTGGCGCAATGACGCAGCCCAAAGCAGCCACAGGCTGTTTGCTCTAAAACAACGGACGCGAGTTGGGGGATGGCCGGGTAGCCCGCGGGCGCGTTGTCGAGCACGCCGCCATCGCCCTCATCCAGCACAACAATGCCGGGAGCGCTAGCATCACGACAACGCCCTCAGACTACGGTTGTCACTCAGGACAGCGAGTTGGATGGCTTGGTCTCACCGGGAGGAGCAAAGATGAGTCCACAAGATTGGGGGCTGTCGTCCGTGGTTGCCCAGGTTCTCTCCTTCCGTGAGGAGCGAGACTGGGCTCAGTTCCACCGACCCAAGGAGTTAGCGGCCGGTCTAGCCATCGAGGCCGCAGAGCTTCAGGAATTGTTCCTTTGGAGGGATGGTGAGACCGCTGCAGATGTGTCTCGAGATGCTGAGGAATTGAGCTTGAAGAGGCGGTGGCGCGTGGTTGGTAGAGTGGCCGGGCAAAGGGTTTGCCGGACTGGGAAACGCGGATAAACGTGGAAGGCGTCGATCTGATCGAGCGGATTCGGACTAGTTATGCGAGGGTGCAGGAGCGGGTGGCGGACGCGGCGGCGCGGTCCGGGCGGGATGCGGCGGAGGTGACGACGGTGGCGATCACGAAGACGTTCGGCCTGCCGGTAGTGGAGGCAGCGTACGCGGCAGGTCTGCGGGAGCTGGGGGAGAATCGGCTGCAGGAGGCGCAGGGGAAGATTGAGGGCGCATCGGAGGGACTTCGCTGGCATCTGGTGGGTCACTTGCAGCGCAATAAGGCGAAGGCGGCGGCAGGGCTGTTTGGGATGATTCATTCGATGGACAGTGTGCGGCTGGCGCTGGCGCTGGACCGGCATGCGGAGGCGGGCTATCCAGTGCTGATCCAGGTGAACCTGACGGAGAATCCGGGACAGCACGGACTTGGCGAGGACGAGTTGGCGGAGGTGTCCGGGCGGATCGCGGAGGAGACGTCGTTGCGGCTGGACGGGCTGATGACGATCGCGCCATTCGTGGATGACGAGGCGACGTTGCGGGGAACGTTCGGCCGGCTGCGGGAGGTGCGGGACGATCTGCGTTCGGTAGTGCCCGAGCAGCCGTGGACGCACCTGTCGATGGGGATGACTTCCGATTTCGAATACGCGATTGAGGAGGGGGCGACGATCGTCCGGGTGGGTCAGGCAATCTTCGGCGAACGCGGATAGAGTAGTTGCCGGCCGGCTGGCCGAACCCGAGTAACGAACGAAGAGGAGCGCGCGGAATTGTTTCAGATCGCCCAGCTCGTACACACGGTCGTCAACGTCCTGACGATCCTCCTTTTGGCTCGGCTCTTCCTTTCGTACGTCATCCAGGATTCGTACAACCCGATCATGCGGTTTCTGTACGACGTCACCGAGCCGATCCTGGCGCCGATTCGCCGTATGGTCCCGTTGGTGGGGGGGTTCGATCTTTCGTATATCGTGGCCTCTATGGGGCTGCAGATCGTCGGTCGGTTTGTGGTAGGACTTCTGCTGGGCGGAGGTCTCTGATTGCAATGGCGATGGTTTTGCGCACACGGGGCGATCGGATACTGGTCGAGGTAGCGGTCTCGCCGGGAGCGAAGAGCGACGCGGCACCCGGTGATGTGGAGGGAGCGGTGCGGATATCGCTGAAGGCGCGGGCGCGCGAGGGGCGGGCGAACGAGGCTCTGGTAGAGTTCCTGGCGGCGCGGTTGGGCGTGCCGAAACGAGACGTGGAAATCGTGCGGGGGAAGACATCGCGGCGCAAGACGGTGGCGGTGGCCGGCAGCACGCCGGAGAACGTGCGACAGGGGCTGGTGAGGGAGGACGCGTGAGCGCGTTTCGGACTCCGCGAGGGACGCAGGATCTGCTGCCGGACGCGCGGCCGGGGTGGGATCAGGTGATCGAGGTATTCGAGCGTCAGTGCCATCTGTTTGGATTCGAACGAATTGAGACGCCCACGTTCGAGAACACGGCGCTTTTCGCGCGGGCTGTGGGGGTGGACACGGACATCGTGGGCAAGGAGATGTACACGTTCAACGATCGGAGCGGGGACAGCCTGACGCTGCGGCCGGAGGGAACGGCGTCGGTGGTGCGGGCGTATAACCAGCACGGGATGAAGAACTGGGCGCAGCCGGTGAGGCTGTATTACGTGACGCCGATCTACCGTTACGATCGTCCGCAGGCAGGCCGACTGCGGCAGCATCACCAGATCGGGGCGGAGGTGCTGGGGGAGGCGGACGGGCACGTGGACGGGGAGGTGATAGCGCTTATCTGGACGGTGCTGAGCGAGCTGGGACTGAGCGGCTTGCAGCTGAACGTGAACAGCATCGGCGATCGGGAGGACCGGGAGCGGTACCGGGAGACGTTGCTGGCCTACTACCGGCCGCTGGCGGACAAGCTGTGCCGGGACTGCCAAGCGAGGCTGGAGCCGAATCCGCTGCGCCTCCTGGATTGCAAGGAAGGCTCGTGCCAGCCGTTCAAGGCGGATGCCCCGCGGTCGGTGGATTTCCTGGGTCTGGAGGCGGAAAAACATTTCGACCAGGTGCAGGCGGCGCTGAAGTCGCTGGGCATCCCGTTCGAGCTGAATTTCCTGCTGGTTCGGGGGCTGGACTACTACACGCGGACGGTGTTTGAGATTTGGCCCGAAGAGGTGGGTGGGCAGACGACGATCGCCGGGGGAGGGCGCTATGACCTGCTGTCGGAGTTCATTGGTGGCGATCCGCTGGCCGGGGTGGGGTTTGGCTGCGGGATCGAGCGAGTGTTGCTGAATCTGGATAAGGCGGGGCTGATGCCGCCGCCGGTGACGGGCGCGACGGTGTACGTGGCGCCGCTGGCGGAGACGGCGCAGGACGCGGCGACGGCGCTGGCGGGGCGGCTGCGGGGGGCAGGGCTCAGCGTGCTGGCCGGATACCGGCAGGCGAGCCCGCGGTCGCATCTGCGGAGGGCAAACGCGGCGGGGGTGCGGTTCGCGGCGATCCTGGGAGAGCGGGAGCTAGAGGCGGGTCAGGTGGCGCTGCGGGACATGCTGTCGGGACTGCAGGACGAGGTGGCGCTGGAGGACGTGGTGGCGGAGATCGAGAAGCGCTCGGCGGCGCCGTCGGGATAGCGGCGGCGCTGGTACTATTTAGGGTCGCGAAGGGCCGGGGATCGGATTGCCTCAAAGGGCGCCGGGCACAGCCACATGTTCTCAGTCGGAATCATCTCTAATGCTGGCGATAATTGACTACGGAGCCGGAAATCTTCGCAGCGTGGAACGCGCAGTGCGGCACGTGGGAGCGGACTACCGGGTGACGGTGGATCCGGACGTGATCGTGGCGGCGAGTGGCGTGATCCTGCCGGGAGTGGGGGCGGCGAAGGACACGATGACAGGGCTGGGTAGCCGCGATCTGCTGCAGCCGGTGCGGGACGCGGTCGCCTCGGGCAGGCCGTTCCTGGGCGTGTGCATGGGATTGCAGGCGCTGTTCGACGAGAGCGAGGAGGATGGGGGGACGGATTGCATAGGCCTGTATCCGGGGACGATTCGCAAATTTCCGGACGGGCTGCACGTGCCGCACATGGGCTGGAACCAGGTGAACGCAAAGGACGATCTGCCGATCATGGAAGGCATCGCGCCGGGAACGAATTTCTATTTTGTACACTCGTTTTACGCTGGCCCGCCGGAGGCCCCGTTCTGCGGGGCGACGACCAGCTACGGGGTGGATTTCTTGAGCGTACTGCACGACGGGAACGTGTTCGGAACGCAATTTCACCCGGAGAAGAGTGGGCGACCGGGACTGCGCATTTACGCGAATTTCGCGCGGCTGGCCGAGGAATCCGTGGACGAGGAGGCGCTCTGAGATGGAGATATATCCAGCAGTGGACATCCAGGACGGGCGGGTGGTGCGTTTGGAGCAGGGAGACTTCGAGCGGGTGACGGTGTTTGACGACTCGCCGCTGGCGGCGGCGCGCCGCTGGGCAGCGGGCGGGGCGGGATGGATACACATGGTGGACCTGGACGGCGCGTGGTTGGGCAAGCCGGTAAACGCGGAGCTGGTGCGGGAGGCGGTGGAAGGGGTGGACGCGCGGGTCCAGCTAGGCGGCGGGCTGCGGAACATAGCGGCGGTGGAGGCGGCGCTGGGGCTGGGGGTGGAACGGGTAGTGCTGGGGACGGCGGCAGTGGAGAATCGGGACTTGCTGGTGGAGGCATGTGAAAAATACCCGGGACAGATCGTGGTCGGGATCGACGCCCTGGACGGACTGGTGGCTACCCACGGCTGGGCGAAGGATTCGGCGGTGACGGCTCTATGGGCGATCGACGATGTCTCGCTGCCGGGAGTGGCGGCGATCGTGTTCACGGACATCGGCCGGGACGGGATGATGAAGGGGCCGAATCTGAAATCGCTGGCGGAGGCGGTGGAGGCGGCGGGAAGGCCGTTGATCGCGAGCGGAGGGATATCGACGATTGAAGACGTGCGGGCGGTGGCGGAGGCCGGGGCGGCAGGGGCGATCATCGGACGGGCGCTTTATGACGGATCGATCGACCTGGCGGAGGCACTGCGGGTGGCGGCTGAGGTGGGGGGCTGATGCTGACGCGGAGAGTGATTCCTTGCCTGGACGTGAAGAATGGGCGCAACGTGCGGGGGGTGCGGTTTTCGGCGGACCGGGACGCCGGGGACCCGGTGGAACTGGCGACCTATTACAACGAGTCGGGCGCGGATGAGCTAGTGTTTTATGACATCACGGCGTCGGCGGAGCACCGGGACATCATGCAGGGATTGCTGGAACGGGTGGCGGACCAAGTGTTTATTCCGCTAACGGTGGGGGGGGGGGTGCGCAATCCGGCCGGCATGTTTCAGATGCTGCGCGCGGGCGCGGACGAGGTGGCG
>CAZBZS010000047.1:6273-18817 GCA_964496475.1 uncultured Chloroflexota bacterium
TGCCTCGAAATTAATTCGGTACAAATCCGGTACAAATTCGGTACAATGCTCCCTCCCCCCCCCCCCCCCGACGGGGGGGGGGGGGGGGGGGGGGGGGGGCCCCTGAGGGGGGGGGGTGCCGGGGACGGGTGGGGGGTGGGCTGGGTCGGGCAGGGGCCGCGGTTTTGAGGTGGGGGTGGTTGGGGGGGGGGGTTCGCAATCCGGACGACATGTTTCAGATGCTGCGCTCGGGCGCGGACAAGGTGTCGCTGAATACGGCCACGGTGGAGAATCCGGACATCATCCGGGAGGGAGCGGACCGCTTTGGCAGCCAGTGCGTGGTGCACTCGATCGACGCGCAACGAGTGGCGGACGGCTCGGCGCGATGGGAGGTGTGGACGCACGGGGGGCGGAACAACACCGGGATGGACGCGGTGGAGTGGGCGGTGCGGGGGGTGGAGCTGGGCGCTGGAGAGATCGTGATGAACAGCATCGACGCTGACGGGACGCGGGACGGGTACGATCTGGAGCTGCTGCGGGCGGTTAGCCGGGCGGTTTCGGTGCCGGTGGTGGCATCGGGCGGGGCGGGGACGCTGGAACACCTGGCAGAGGCGCTGATGGAGGGTGAGGCGCACGCGGTGCTGGCGGCGTCGATATTTCATTACAAGGATTTCACCGTCCGCGACGCGAAGAAGTTTCTATCAGCAAAAGGGATACCAGTGCGGAAGGATTTCGCATGAGCGTGAGTCACGAAAAGGTGAGCGCGGCCGAGATTAAGTTTGGCAAGGACGGGCTGCTGGCAACAATCTGCCAGCACTTCGAAACGCGGGAGGTGCTGGTGCAGGCGTTTATGAACGAGGAGTCGTTCCGGCGGACGCTGGAGATCGGGCAGGCGGTGTTCTGGAGCCGCTCACGGCAGGAGCTGTGGCACAAGGGCGCGACCAGCGGGAACTTCCTGCCAGTGAGGTCGATCCGGGTGAACTGCGAGGAGAATTCGCTGCTGCTGCTGTGCGATCCGGTGGGGCCGACGTGTCACACGGGGGAGATTTCGTGCTACTACCGGGAGCTTGACTGGGAGTCGCCGGTCGGGGAGTAGGGGCGGTGGCGAGAAACGGACAGGGTCGATGAAGCGGTTCTTTCATTGGGAGAATTCGAGGATTAGACGAAGTGCGGGGCCGGGCGGCCCCGCACTCATGATCCGTAATCGCTATACGCGACTTTTAGCTGTTACCCCGGCCGTTGCCGCCTCCGTTACCGCCACCGTTTCCGCGACCGTTGCCATTTCCTCGGTCGTCGGAATCGTCGTCGCCGGAGTCGTCGTCGCCGTCGGATGAATCGCCGGCATCGGTCAATTCTTCAATATTGGGCCCTCACAGATTGCCTTCGTCGTCTTCGTAGTAGGAAAAATCGACCGTGTCGCCTACGGAGAGGTCGAATACCCGGTAGCCGCTGAGGATGTAGAGGACGCCGTCGATGACAACCGCGTAGTTTTCGAAACCGCCGTCCTCATTCTCGGAAGACAAGACGGGCTGGATGACGTCGATGGTTGGGACAGGGTCTTCAGAGCCGTCAGGTCGCTGTCTACGAAGGAGTTCGAATCTGCCGTCTTCATCCATCCCGGATGTGGGGCGGCGCTCCCGGTCAGGGAGATCAGGTCTTCGGCGGCCCGGCCAACGTGGTAGCGTTTGCGACTTTAGATCCGTAGCTTTGCGCGGACCGGTTTCCCGAACTTTGCCCATATCTAATCCGCGTAAATTGTAGATGTCCGGGCCGAATACTTTTCGGTGTGCATTTAATGTACCTGCACGGCGAGGCCCGTTTGGTTAACTGATTTACAATTCGCGGCGATTTTTAGACATTTGTACCGGTGGCGCAGAACTTTATTGATTGACGATGGCGATTCAAGCATCAGGGAGGAAATGAACGATGCTCCAACCGGACAAGGGGCACACGCTCCCCACGATCACCGGAAAGCTTGCGGATGGATCGACGTTCACGATTCCAGACGACCTGGCGGCGAGACCGACGGTGCTGCTGTTTTTTCGCGGGACGTGGTGATCGTATTGCCGCCGGCAGTTGGCCAA
This sequence comes from uncultured Chloroflexota bacterium, assembly GCA_964496475.1. Taxonomy (GTDB): domain Bacteria; phylum Chloroflexota; class UBA11872; order UBA11872; family VXNJ01; genus JASLPR01. The sequence goes on from CAZBZS010000047.1 coordinate 8,337, forward strand.
CTACAACTACCTCTACGACACGTTCAAGGCGAATGACCTGCCGGTGATCGGGGCGACGGTGGATTCGCCGGCGGACGTGGAGGCGATGAGCGAGCGCCTCGTGCTCCAGTTTCCGGTGATCGGCGAGTTGGAGTGGTCGCTGGTGATCGACGGACTGGGGGCGTACCCGCTGGACCGGCAGGGCACCTATCATCCGGTCAACATTATTACGGACGAAACGGGCGCGGTGGATGTGGTGAGTTATTCCAGCGGAGCGATCGGACGGATCGGGGTGGAGGAGGCGCTGCAGTTCCTGATCTGAGCGCTGCTCAAGGCAAAAGGGACGGGTCGGGGCGGAAGGCCGGCCAGCGTTCTTCGCCGGAGTAGTTGGTGAGTCGCAGGAGTAGCTGGCCGTCGGGGGTGGTGACGTAGATTTCGGGGTTGTAGTCGCGCTCGGAAACGAAAGTGATGAATTGGCCGTCGGGAGACCAAGCCGGGGCCTCGTCGGCGGGCAGGTCGCCTTCGATGGGGACGGGGATCACCTGCTGATCGGCGCCGTCAGGAGCCATGAGGTACAGCCGGAATGACCCGGCGCGGTCGCTGCTGAAGGCGATTGTGGTCCCGTCCGGCGACCAGGCCGGCGAAGTATCGACGCCAAGGGTGTCGGTGAGCCGGACCGCGTGGCCACCTTCGACGGGAACGGCGTAGATGTCGAAGGCGCTGGTGCGGGCGGAGGCGAAGACGAGCCAGTCGCCGCGGGGGGACCAGTCGGGCTCGACGTCGGCGTCGGGATGGTCGGTGAGGCGAGTTTCGACCAGGGTCTCAAGATCGATAATGTAGATATCGGTGTTGCCGTCGCGCCGGGAATGGAAGGCGATCCGCCGCCCGTCGGGAGACCAACTGGGGTGGAGATCCTCGCCGGGGGAGGTGGTGAGGCGACGGGCGTTGAAACCGTCGGAGGCCATGAGCCAGATGTCGAAATCGCCGTTGACGTTCTTGGCATAGGCGATGGTCCGGCCGTCGGGGCTGAAGGCCGGCATCACCTCATCACTGTCCACGTTGGTGATCTCCAGCAGACCGTCACCGCCGGCGCCGATCTGGAAAATGTTGAGGTCTCTACCCTGGTCGCGCTGAAAGACGATCAGGTGATCGGCCAGGGCGCGAGGCGATTCGACCGGCAGGGGGCGGGGGGTGGCGGTGGGTGTCGGCGTAGGCACGGGCGTAGGCGTCGGGGGGATGGGGGTGGCGGTCGGGGTGCTGGACGGTATCGGAGTGACGGTTGGAGTCGGGGTGGCGGGAAAGACCGGACTGGCGGTGACGGTTGGGCGGGGGGTAGGGAAGACAACCGGGGCGGGGATGGTTCTCCGGGGTCGTGGCTCAGCAGGCCCAGCCTGATTATTCTGCTCACTTGCGATCAAGGGTGTGGCCGACGCAGCGGGCGAGGGCTGTTTGTCCGTGCTTTGAACGGGCGCGGTGGGTGTGGCGGTGACACGCACGACGACCCTGCGGGTGACGGTCTCGCCGGTAGCGCAGCCGGCCAGCAGCAGGGTCAACCCGGCGGCGGCGAGGAAGGTCAGCTTCAGAATCGGCGTGACGGGCGCTCCATATCAATCGAGAGCCGCGACGAGGCGGTCTAGGGCCTGTTTGGCGACGGCGTAGAGCTCGGGCCCGGTGTCGCCAAAGCTCTCGCCGGCCAGCTTGAGGTGCGGCTCCAGGGTCAGGTGGGTGCCGATGCCCTCGTCGCGGGCGGCGCGGAGGATTTCGGGCCAACGAGCCTTGCCTTCGCCGGCGGGGACGATCTCGCCGGGACCGAGCGCGTCCTTGATGTGGAAGTAGGCGGTATGCGCTTTGAGGGCCGGCCAAGCTTCGGCGAACGGGTCCACCCCAGCGACGACAAAGTTGCTGGCGTCGAAGACCATTTTCAGGTTGGGAACGTCGATGGTCTCGAAGATGTCAACGCAGTTGGCGACGCCCTCGCCATAAAGGCCGCTTTCGTTTTCCACGACGACGGTGGTCTCAGGCGCCTCGGAGGCGGCGAGGTCGACGATCTTGCGGAGCCGCTGCATCACTTCGTCCCGGGTGGCGGCGGGCAGGTCGCCCTCGGGGACGTAGGAGGAGAACACGCGCAAGTAGGGAGAGCCGAGGCGGCGGGCTGCACGCACGGAGCCGCGGAAGCGCTCGAAGTCGGCCTCGAACGGCTCGTCGATGGGGTACTTACCGATTGGCGAGGCGACGCCGGCACAGGTGACGCCGGCCTCGGCGAGGGCCTGATTTAGCCGGTCCAGGTCGTCGTCGGTTGCCTCGTTGATCAGCTTCTGCTCGCCGCCAGCCAGGCGGAAGCGGCGAATCTCGACGTTGGGGATTGCCAATTCGTTGAGGACCTCAAGTTGCGCCGGGAACATTTCGGTGATTTCGTCGCCCAAGCCGCTCAGTTTCCAGGTCATTTCGGTATCTCCTTGTGATGGCGTCGGGGCGGCGTGGATTGCGGGTGCTAGTTGTTGCGTTCGAGCAGGGAGGAGAAGGCCTCCCGAGGGATATCTACCTGCCCGACGCGCTTCATTCTTTCTTTACCCGCCTTCTGCTTGGCGAGGAGCTTGCGTTTGCGGGTGACATCGCCGCCGTAGCACTTGGCGAGGACATCCTTGCGCATGGCGGGGACGTTCTCGCGGGCGACGACGCGGCCGCCGATGGCCCCCTGCAGGGCGACGGGGAATAGCTGGCGGGGAATGATCTTGCGCAATCGCTCGACAATCTCGCGAGCGCTGGTCTTGCCGGTTTCGCGGTCGGTGATGACCGAGAGGGCGTCGACGCGGTCGCCGTTGATGAGGACATCGAGCCGCACCACGTCGGCGGACCGGTACTCGGTGAGCTCGTAGTCCATGGAGGCGAAGCCGCGGGTGGCAGATTTGAGGCGATCGAAGAAGTCGATGAGCAGGCCGGCCAGCGGGACCTTGTAGGAAAGGAGCACGCGGGTGGGCTCCAAGTACTCGATTTCGCCGATCTCGCCGCGGGTCTGGCGGACCAGCTCGATGATGCTGCCGATGTATTCGGCCGGGGCGACGATATTGAGGCTGGCCCACGGCTCTTTGATGACCTCGATATTGGAGCGATCGGGCATCTCGGCGGGTCGGCCGACCATGGCGACGGCGCCGTCGCGGGTGGTGACCTCGTACTCGACGCTGGGATTGGTCATGACGAGGTCGAGACCGTGCTCGCGCTCGAGGCGCTCGCGGACGATGGCCATGTGCAGGAGGCCGAGGAATCCGACCCGAAAGCCGAAGCCGAGAGCACCGGACTCCTCCGGCTCGAAGGTCAGGGCGGAGTCGTTGAGGCGCAGGGTCTCGAGGCCTTTGCGGAGAGATGAGAAGTCGGGGGGATGCTCGGGAAAGACGCCGGCGAAGACCATCGGTGTGGCGGGCTCGTAGCCCGGCAGGGACGGGGTATCGCGATCGCCCTGGCGTAGGACGGTGTCGCCGACGGGGCAATCGTGGATGTCTTTGAGGCCGGTGCCGACGTAGCCGACCTCGCCGGCGCTGAGCAGATCGACTGGCTTGAACGCCGGGGTGAAGATTCCGACTTCGAAGGCTTCGGCATCCCGACGGCTGCCGGGAAGATGGATGGCGTCGCCCTTTCGCAACCGGCCGTCGACGACCCGCAGATAGGCCATCACGCCCCGGTGCTTGTCGTAGCTGGAATCGAAGACCAGGGCCCGCAGCTCGGCGTCCGCGTCGCCGCTCGGGGCGGAGAGGCGCTGGACGATGGCCTCGGCCACGTCGTCGACGCCGGCGCCGGTCTTGGCAGAGAGCTCCAGGATTTCGGACTCGTCGACACCGAGAATCTCGGCGATCTCGCCCTTCACGGCCTCCGTGCGGGCTGAGGGCAGGTCCACCTTGTTGACGACGGGGATGAGCTCCAGATCGAGTTCGAGCGCCTTGTAGATGTGGGCGACGGTCTGGGCTTCTATGCCCTGGGAGGCGTCTACGAGGAGCAGGGCCCCCTCGCAGGCGGCGAGCGCGCGGGATACCTCGTAGGAGAAATCGACGTGGCCGGGAGTGTCGATGAGATTGAACTGGTAGGTCCGGCCATCACGAGCCTTGTAATCCATGCGGATGGAGGTGGCCTTGATAGTGATGCCGTGCTCGCGCTCCAGGTCCAGGGTGTCGAGCAACTGCGCTCGCATTTCGCGAGTGCTGACGGCGGAGGTCATCTCGATGAGACGATCCGCCAGGGTGGACTTTCCGTGGTCCACGTGGGCGATGATGCAGAAGTTGCGGATGTGTTGGAGTCGGGAAGAGTTCATTCAGGCAATTTTAGTTCAGTCAACCGGCGCGCCGGGTCCGCTGGCTCCGACGATTCGGGCCCGCACCCGGCGGAACGCGGAGCGAGCCTCATCGCCGCCAAAGATAAGCACGCCACCAGCGTAGAAGGCGGCACCGGCCAAGACGTAGGCGGCGAGCCAGGTGGCGCTGAGCAGGCTGGAGCCACCACCGGGCCAGGTGGCCCAGCGCACCAAGAAGATAAGCGCGCCCATGACGGCGGCCAGCGTTATGACCCTTATGGCTCCACCAGTCAGTGCAGACCCGGTGGGGGCGGGGAGGCGGAGGCGCAGGAGCCAGTAGAGCACACCGGCCTCAAGCAGCACGCCGATGGAAACGCCTAGGGCAAGCCCGCCGATGCCCATCCAGAGGGATAGGAGCCAGGAGAGGAGCATGTGCACGAGGAGCGAGGCGACGCCGACGATCACGGGTGTACGGGTGTCCTGCATGGCGAAGAAGACCCGGGCGAGCACCTCGACGGCGGCGTGCCCGATTAGGCCGACGGAGTAGAAAACCAGCGCGGTGGCGGTGAGGGCGGTGGCTTCGGGGCCGAAGGCCCGACGCTCGAAGAGGACGGCGATCAGGGGGGTGGCGACGGCGATGAGGCCGGCGGCGGCGGGAGCGGTGAGGAAGAGGACGTTTCGCAGGGCCCAGTGGTACTGCTGGCGGAGGCCCTCGCGGTCGCCGCGGGACCACAGGGAAGAGAAGGCAGGCAGGGATGCCTCAGCAAAGGGGATGGCCAGCACGCCCAGGGGAAACAGGAGAAGCAGCCAGCCGTTGCCCAAGGCGGCGACGGAAGAGCCGCCGATATAGGAAGCGAGGAAGTTCACGAAGATGAAGCTGCTCTGGATCACGGCGAACCCGAGCAGGCGCGGGAGCATCAGGCGCATCACGCGCCGAACAGCGCGATCGCCGGGTCCGCTGCGGGGCAGGTAGCGAAATCCCACCCGGCCCATGCCGGGAATCTGGATGAGGACATGCACCAGGGCGCCGGCCAGGGTTCCCCAGACTAGACCCATGACGCCGAATTTGTCGGTGAGTAACAGCGCGCCGAAGATGGTTCCCAGGTTGTAGAGGACGGGGCCGAGGGCCGGGAGGAGGAAGCGGCGCTCGGACTGAAGCACGCCCCGGGCGACGGCGCTGAGACCCAAGAGGAACGGCGATAGCATCAGCCAGCGGGTGGCCTCGGCCGTGGTGGCCCGGGTGGCCGGGTTGAATCCGGGAACCAACATGTCCGTGAGCGGGTCGGCGAGCAGCATCCCGGCGGCGCCGGCGAGGATCATGAAGGCGGCCAGGGAATTGAATATCCCGGAGACCACCTCGTTCACGCGTTCGCGTCGACCGGCGTCCCGATACTCCGTATAGACCGGGATCATGGCCGAAATCAGGGCGCCGCCGGCGAAAATGGTGAAGAGCATGTCCGGCAGGCGGAAGGCGGCGAACCAGGCGTCGGCGTCGGGGCCGATGCCGAAGACGGCGGTGATGGCGGCCTGCCGCACGAAGCCGAGCAGACGGCTGGCCAAGAAGAAGGCCATGAGCAGGGCGGCGGCAGCGGAAACGCCGCGGCGGGCGTCAATGCCGGCGAGGACGGGGGCGCTTTCGTCCGATTCGGAAGTGGTGGCCGTTGGGAGATTCCTTGAGGCTGACGGTGTTATGTCAAGTGCCGCCGATAATTCTAGCCGATTGTCGCCGACGCGGGCGGCTTTGGTAAACCACGACCCGGGACGGGCCGGGGACAGGTCTAAACTCCCTCCATGGCACGCGACAGATTCACACCCAAAAATACCGAGTTCGTCACCCTTTCCTTCGGGGCCAGATCAGCCGTACTCGCAGGCCGGGGGGCTGGGAGTGCGAGTGAGCAATCTGTCGATCGCGCTGGTGCGGCAGGAATTTCAGACGCACCTGTATTTCGTGGGCGACCCGGAGCTGCCGGGAGTGGAGGAGCGCTTCGTGGTGCGTCCGCAGGTGACGGACACGACGGAAATGATGATGCGAGCGACATCTACCGGGCGCTGCATGAGGCGGGATCTAAGGGGACGTTCATGGACGGCCTGCGGTGGGTGATGCAGTGGCGGTCGGCGACCTATCTGTAGGATCGGGGCTGCCGCTGAAAATCCTTACGCGGCACTTCGAGCTGAGCGACGACGTGGGCTATCGCTTCTCCAATCAGAGCTGGGAGGGCTGTCCGCTGCTGGCGGAGGACTACGCCCGCTGGATTGACGAGGCGGAGGGGGATTTCGTGTGCCTAGCGTGGGATTTCGAGACGTTCGGGAATCACCACAATCACGGGACGGGCATCTTTGAGTTCCTGCGGGACCTGCCGGAGCAACTGGACCGGCGGGAGATAAGGTCGCTACTGCCGTCGGAGGCGATCGAGAAGTTTGGCGATCTGAGCCATGAAATCCCGTTGCCGCCGTTCCCGGTCACCTGGGCGGGGCTGAGCGGGAGCGTGGATTTCTTCCTGGGGAACAGTCAGCAGCAGGCGATATTCAGGCTGATGACTTCGGCGGTAAACAAGACGCGGCTGACGGGGAATACGGAGCTGATAGATATCGCCCTCTGGCTGAGCCAGTCGGATAATCTGCACTGGCTGCGGGCGGTGAACGCGAGCGGATCGGAGTCGGATGTGTCGGCGTATTTCACTCCGGTTTCGTGGCAGAGCATGGGGCTGAAATGAGATGCTCTGGGAGCATCAGTGCGTGTACAAGAATTTCATCAACGCGCTGGATGACTTTGCCTAGGCGAGCGGCGTGGGCTGGGTCCGGGATGCGCCATCGAATGATTACGTGCGTATAGCGTTTTTGACCTGGGAATACCCGCCGAATGTGGTGGGCGGGCTGGGCGTTTACAGCCAATACGCGGTGCGAGAATTGCTGGCGCTGGGGCAGGAAGTGGCGGTCTTCACCCCCAATCACGGGGACCAGCCGGAAGACACGGTGGAGAACGGGGCGCGGGTGGTGCGCCCGCGCGTGTACGACGTGTCGGGGAGCTTTCCGAACGTGATCAACGGTCAGCTACAGCAGTGGGGCGGCTGCGTCAACGATCTCTACCTGTCGAATCTGCTGTGGGTCGGGCGGGTGCTGGAAATGCACGCGGAGGAGCCGTTCGATTTACTCGCGGTGCAGGACTGGCTGAGCGCTCCGGCGGGATTGGCGCTGGCGCGACAGGAACTGGCGCCCATCGTGTTTCACGTCCACAGTGCAGAATGGGGGCGGATGGGGGGCGGGGGGTCGCCGGCGGTGACGTTCTGGGAGATGGAACTTGGGCGACAGGCGGATGCGGTGATCACGGTAAGCAACGCGATGCGGGATGACCTGATCGAGCACGGCTTCGACCCGGTCCGCACGAACGCCGTCTGGAACGGGATCGACCCGGTTCGCTATCACCCGGACGCGCCAGGCCGGGAGCGGGTGCGGGGGGGGTACGGCTTCGCCGCCGATGACCTGGTGGCGCTATTTGTAGGGCGGCTGACGGCGGTGAAGGGAGTACTGCCGCTGATTGAAGCCTGGCCGAATATCGCCTCGATATTTCCGGAGGCGAGGCTGGTGATCCTGGGGGCGGGCGAGTTGCAAGGAATGGTAGAGGAGCGGATCGGCTCGCTGGGCATCTGGTCCAGCGTGGTGTTGCGTAACGAGTTCGTGGATGAAGAGGACAGGATCGCACACTATGCGGCCTCAGATTTGTGCGTGTTCCCGTCGCTGTACGAGCCGTTTGGGATCGTGTCGCTGGAGGCTATGTCGATTGGGAAGCCGGTGGTGGTGGGGGCGCGGGGGCTGGTGGGCTTTCGCGAGCAGGTGATAGCGGACGGGCCGGAGCGGTGCGGGGTGCATGTGGACGGGAACTCGGCGGAGGACATCGCCTGGGGGATAGCGCAGTGCCTGCAGAATCCGGCCCGCGCCGCCGGGTGGGGCGAACGCGGACGCCGACACGCGATGGAGAAATTTACGTGGGAAGCGGTTATGGCGCAGACGCTGGGAATTTATGAGCGGGTTAGAGCTTAAGAGCCCCAATCATTCGTCAGCGGGATCGCTAGCGACGACGTCGCCCATGCCGGGGATATCCGACTCTTCGATGAGCTCGACGGTGACGGTCTCCCCTATGTTGACGTTGCCGAGGTCGAGAACCGGGATGGCGCGGAGCCGGCCGACGGGATTGACCTCGCTGGCGGCCCTGATCTCGCCGGGGGATTGGCTGGCGGGAGTCTCCCCCCAGAAGATGCAGAAGGCCCCACCGGGAGGCCAGTAGGCCAGTTCTCCAATAGAAAGGACGGAGCGGGCGCCCTCGTCTTCGTCCATCGATACCGGAATGCCGAAGTAGATTTCGTCGCCCCAGATGCTGGCGGAGCCCTCGATGGGGAGGGCCTCGATGATGGCTTCGGCAGTTGGGGTGTCGTTGAGATCAGCGATCATGTCGAGGTCGCGGATGGTGATCTTGATGGCGGTCATGCGGGCCTCCTTGAAATTGCCCAGTATTGTACGGCCTGCGGTGGGCGCTATGGAGGTCCGAAAATTGCGGAACAGCGATTGGCGAAAAATGGCGACCGCGGGGTAAGTTGCGAAGCAACGGCGGATATACTGCACTCTTCGAAAAACAGGGCGAGGATCTGATTTGAACGCCGGCATCATCAACGCTACGAGCTACTTCGGCATCGAGCTCGTGCGCCTGCTCGCAGGTCATCCAAGGCTCACAGTGACGGCAGCGACGGGCCGGTCTCAGGCTGGCAAGGAACTGGGGGAGGTTTTCCCGCATCTGCGGGCCACGGACCCGGCGGCAGCGGGGCTGGTGCTGACGCCGGCGCTGGAAGGCGAGGTGGCGGTGGTGTTTTCGTGCCTGCCGCACGCGGTTTCGGCGGCGGCGTTGCTGCCCTTCATCGAAGAAGGGGTTCCGGTGGTTGACGTGAGCGCGGACTTTCGCCTGAACGACGTGGCGGGATTTGAGCGATGGTACGAGGTCGAGCATCCGGCTCCGGAACTGCTGGCCAGGGCGGTCTACGGCCTGACGGAAATACACCGGGAGGCGATCCGCAAGGCGACGATCGTGGGCAATCCCGGGTGCTATCCGACGGCGGCGATCCTGGCGCTGGCTCCGGCGTTTCGGGCGGGAATCATCGAGCCGGACGTGATCGTGGATGCAAAGTCGGGGGTGTCCGGATCGGGTCGATCGCTGAAGCTGGACAGCCACTACTCGGAGGTCAACGAAAGCGTGCATGCATACTCGGTAGGCGGGCACCGACACGGGGCGGAGATGACGCAGGAGCTATCGCTGCTGGCCGGCGGGGCGGTGGAGGTCAATTTCGTGCCGCATCTGGTTCCGATGACCCGGGGCATCCTGGCGACTTGCTACGCCACTTTGAGCCGGTCGGTTGAGAGCGCGGAGATCGAGTCGATCTACCGGGACTTTTGCGAAGCAGAGCCGTTCTTATTCTCCACGGCCACGCCGCCGCGGACGAAATGGGTGGCCAGGTCGAATCATTGCGCGCTGTACGCGACGGTGGACCAGACGGGACGGCGGTTGTTGGCGTTCGCGGCGATCGACAATCTGGTGAAGGGCGCGGCCGGGCAGGCGGTGCAGAACGCGAACGTGATGCTGGGTTTGGATGAGACTGCGGGCCTGAAGGTAGCCCCGCAGTTCCCCTAGCGAGCCTCCGATGAAGGAACTGGCCGACTACGAGCAGGTCGAATTCGGGGTAAGCGCACCGCTGGGATTCGTGGCCGGGGGCACGTCCTGCGGAATCAAGCCGTCGGGCAATCCGGACCTTGGGATTGTCTTCTCGGAGCACGGCGACTGCGCGGTGGCGGGGACGTTCACCCGGAACGTGTTCGCGTCGCCGGGGGTGCGCTACGACCGGGCGGTGGTGGGGCGGGGGGTGGCGCGGGCGATCGTGTACAACAGCGGCAACGCCAATGCGGCGACGGGAGCGCAGGGCTTCAGCGACACGCTGGAGATGGCGGCCTTAACCGGAGAAAAACTGGGAATCGATCCTGACCTCGTGCTGGTGTCGTCGACGGGGGTCATCGGGGTGCCGCTGGAAATGAAGCTGATTAACGCGGGCATCGAGTCGGTGGCACTCTCCCGGGAAGGGGCAGGCGAAGCGGCGCGGGCGCTGCCCCCGACCGATCCGTTTCCCAAGCAGGCGGCTATCGCGTTCAAGCCCGGGGCGCGGACGGCCCGGCTCCGCGGGCAGTT
>CAZBZS010000048.1:0-18739 GCA_964496475.1 uncultured Chloroflexota bacterium
TAACTTGAGCCAAGGTCGCACCTTGGCCTGAGCGGGATGGAGTTGTTGGCCGGTCAGGGATGTGATCTACGGCTTCAAATTGGCAATCTGGTGCTGAACTGGGGGTTGATGCGCCGCCCGAAATGCGACTGGTCCCGGGCGTGGAGACTTGTGCGGGTCGAGTGATCGGCCCTTCCGGCATGGGATGTATTCCCGGATTTGGTGCCGGGATCCTTATCCCCGGATACCGGCAGGGATGCGAATCGCGCGATGACCGATCCGTACAAGACAATCGGTACCGGATCGGGGGGTGGCAGAGCGAGTGTGGCGGATTTGGCGCATGGCAGTTCTCGGGCTCAGATCCCTCGAATCCAGTGTCCTATGAGGAAGCGGAGGAACGCGATTCCGGTGGGAATCGACAGGGCCTTGCTGCCGCCGCCGAGGCGCGGGCCCTCGCGGGTGGGAATTTCACCGATGCTAAGGCCGAGCCGGAGAGCCCGCGCGGTCATTTCGTATTCGATGGTGAACCCGTTGGACTGAGGGCTCATGGCGAAGAAGGCTTGCCGGCTGAACCCGCGAAAGCCGTTGATCGGGTCAGAAACGAAGGGACGATTCTGGCCCCAGCCGATGTTGAGCGCTCGCCCGAAGAAGATGTTGGCCCACTTTCGGAAGGGGAGAAGGTCGTCATCTTCTTCGTTGACCGAGTCGGGCAGGAAACGGGAGGCAATTGCCATGTCGTGCCCACCGGCGAGCAGTTCAAAGAGGCGGGGGACATCGGCGGGGTCTTCGTTGCCGTCGGGGCTGAACAGGACAATGTGGTCGCCGGTGGCGGCGAGGACGCCCTCCCGAATCGCGGCGCCGCGTCCGCGACTGACCTGATCGACTATGCGGATACCGTTGTCTTCGAGCGTTTGGCGGGTGCTATCGGCGGATCCCCCGTCGACGGCAAACAGTTCTTCGGCATCGAAGGCCTGAATGCTCGGGAGCAGGGCGCGAAGTCCGTCGATTTCGTCGAGAGTGAGGAGGATTATCGTTCGATTCATCCGGGAGGATTTGCCTGGAACGATGCGATGGACCGGGCCACGCTTATCGAGCCAGGGAATCGCCGGTGAGAGCGGATGAAGCCCGAACCGCCGGGAACGACAACTCCAGTCCGCGACCAGAGGTTCATGGGCGATCACTCCATCCGCAGAGGCGAGCTGGAGCGGAAGAGGCCGAGCGGCGGGGTGTCACGAACGTACCCCTCGACCGCGAAATATGTTGGAGGCAAGCACCCGTATGAGAGACGGAATGCTGGCGAATGCGCGAAGGGTGCGGCTGCCGCCGACGACCCTAGATTCGGCCGTCGGGACTTCGGCAACGTTCAGTTGGCGGCGAAGCGCGATCAGGGAAATTTCGTAAGAAACGACGACTCGGTCGGAGCGAAGACGCAAACCTGCGATGATCTCGCTGCGGAAGGCTTTGAATTGGGAGAGGCTGTCGGTGAGATTACCGCCGAAAATGAGATTGGCGAACAGAGTGAAGATTCTGTTGCCAATTCGTCGGGGCTGAGAGAGCGGCCCGGGTCGTGATCCGGAACCGACGGTAAACCGGGAAGCGATTACGAGATCGTTGCCTCGCTGCAAGGTGAGAAGCAGGCGGCCGATGTCGTCGGGATCATAGCCGCCGTCCAGCGGAAAAATGACTATGTCGCGGGCGCGATTATCTGGCTCGGTCAGGGCGGCTGCAAGGTTTCGGGTGGAGAGAAACTCGACATTGGGCCCGACGGAGCGAAGCCTCTCCAAGGCGGGCTCCGGTAAGTCCGGGGAGATGACGCGGATTCGTTCGAAAAGCTGAGCGGGTAAATGTTCGATCAGCAGGTTTTCTAGATTCGCGGGGATGTTAAGTGCATCGACAACGAGGACTGACTCGCGCGCGCTGGGTGCCGCAGGGGGATTCCAGTACTCGTCGACTACGGAGACGATGTAGTCGAGATCGCTGCTGGTCAGATGTTGATGGCAACCGAGATAGAAGCCTCTGGCGTTGATTCGGCGGGCTACGGGGAACTCGCGCTCGTCGATCTGCAACAATCCCCGGTATACGGGTTGATTTGTCACTGGCATCATGTCGCGGGTCTCTATACCGCGATGCTCCAAGTGCATGACGAAATCGTTCTTGTCCTCGTTCCGCAGCACAATGGGGTACATCATGAAGGAGTGCTCTGACCCGGGCCGGATAGCGGGCAACTGAATTTCGGATTGAAGGTGGGAGAGGGCCTGGGTCAGGAAGGCGCCGTTGGCCCGTCGGGCGAGAATAGACTCGTCAAAATCTTCGTCGAGCTGGGCAACGCCGAGGGCGGCTTCGAGCTCGGTCGTACGAAAGCTGTGCCCTGGACTGATGAATTTGAACCTGCGCTCGACGACGGTGCGGAGACGCTCGGGGCCGAGATTGTCGTCGTCATCGATGTTGGTGTAAATCGAATCCCGGCCATGGTTTATGAGGGATCTGAGACTGACCGCATATTCGGGGGAATTGGTGGTGTTCAACCCCCCGACGCCGGTGGTCAGCAGATGTGCCACATAGGTGGAGAAACAGGCGATATCGCCAAACGATCCGACCATACGGCCCTTGTATTTGGCGACCATGGTTTCGCAGGAATCTTCGATAACCCGAAGATTGTGCCGCCGGGCGATGTCCATCAGGGGGTCCATGTCGCAGGGATGCCCGAAGAGATGAACGGGGATCATGGCCCGGGTGCGTGCGGTGACGGCGTTTTCGACGCCGTCCGGATCCAATTCGTAGTAGTGAGGGTCGACGTCCACGAGGACCGGGGTGAGGTTGTTATGGATGACGACGTTGATTGTGGCGACGAAGGTCACTGCAGGTACGATGACTTCGTCTCCGTCGGCCCATCCGTGCATCTCCTTCAACGCCGCGATGGCGACGTGGAGGGCACTGGTACCGCTGTTGCTAAGGACGCCAAAGCGGCACCCGTGCATCTGAGCGACGCGATCCTCGAGTTCGCGAGCGAACCGACCGTACGACAGCCGTCCGGAATCGAGAACTTGCATCACCAGGTCCCGGGCATGGTCTGAAACGCGTAGGGTTCCGACTCCAATGTTCGGCTCCGGTCCAGACGGCATGCGGGGATGATCTCCGGCGAATCAATGAGTGGTCACGGATGGTGCACGACCGATTTTGCCACAGGTTCTGACAGCTCGCCGAGACCTGCGCTGAGTGCTTCGCGGCAGTGGCGGCCGGTTTCACCTGAAGATGAACGGGGGATGTGGGAATAGAGCGGTCCTGAGCTTGCGGCTGCCCCATCTAGCGTCCTTGACGCAAAGGATTTACTGGCGACATTGCGGAGATCGATCAGGCGGCACCCATTCGAGCGCCAACGCGAGGCTGCCAAACCGGGCCGGGCTGACAGGATTAATCAGAGGGAAAGGTCAGGGGTTGGCGGACCAGCAGCGCGCCCCGCCCGAGTTGCCCGGGATAAGTGGCGACAGAATCGAGCTGAAACTCGGTCTGTCGAGTCTCATAGATAATATTGGGGGCGAACGAGGTGGGCTGGAACCCGTCCCAAGGCGAGTAAAACCAGAGCTGACGGCCGCTGGCGCGAAGCTCGTCAAAGAGCTCGACGGTAGAGTCATGCCCCTCGAAAAACATGCCGGTTGTGGTACCCCATGCTTTCCCGCCGAAACCGACCCCCGGCACTTTAGAAATCGGACTGCCCCAGCGTTCCTCACCGCCGGTTGCATCGAAGAACTCCAGGAAATCAGCCTCAGCGGTCAAAACCAGCCTGCCTCCGTTTTCTGCGTCATATAGAACGGTAGCTCCGGTCAAATGCCTGACCTCCCAGGGATCCACATCGCCGCTTGTGAGCAACATGGACTTATCGTCAAAGCGGGTCGCGAGCCACTTGAGATATCGCGCTTCAGCACTTCTGCCCTCGACTGCGCCTGCGAACTGGGAGGCCCCCGATGCAACAAGGATGACCAACGCCATGGAAGCGATGGCAACCTGGATCGATCGCGCTTTTCCTTGAGAGGACCGGCCACGCCAGCCGGTGACGCGGTCGAGGGCAAATCCGACGGTAATGCCGGCGATGAGAAGGACGAAGAATACGAGTGCATTTGTGTGTCGCGGCTGAGTCAGTAGGGGCAGGTAGAGGGTCATCAAGGTGAGAAACGGAATGAACAGCAGAGTGAGCACCCGAGCGAGCGGGACGTAAGCGAAGGCCAGTGCGAAGACCACATAAGAAAGCATGACGGTGGGTTCGTTCAAGGCGAGCTGGCTGCGGAAAAGGACGGCCGTGACAGGCACGGCGATGAGTCCGGTGAGTGAAGGCCAGGGGTGACGCCAGCGGCTGAGGACAATAACGAACACGGCTACGGCGATAACCGCCAGCAGCCAGCGGTAAAGGGGTATGACGTTGCCGATGTGACCGTGTATGAGGGCGGGAAGCAGGTCCGTGAATCTCGGCAGGAACTTTGTGAACACCACGCGGATCGTGTCCCGTGGCTGCCAGTCGTTCCACTTGACGGAGGGATCGTAGGTGACGACCAGAGCGCGCTGATTGTTGGTGTCTCCGCTGAGCGCGCCCAGCCCGAGGCCGGATTCGCTGTCTCTGTCGAAGGAACTGATGGAGAGAATCGTGACGACAACAATCGCCAGGAACAATACTGGGACCGGCAATGTCCGTGTCCAGCCGAATGAAGACGCAGCAGAGCCACTGGATAGGGATAGGGCCCGGGGGAACCAGCGTTTCCGCGTGGCCAGCAGCGGCCAGGCGAGGACAGCCCAGGCGGTCGCTGGGTATGTCCAAGTGGCGTGGCCCAGAGCGAGAACGGAAAGCGCGATAGCCAGCATCAATTGCCGGGGCAAGGTGGCACGCCGGGCGCAGAACACAAATGCCCAGCACACCACGGCTATGGCGATCATTGTCTGCCCGTCGGCCCAGCCATTGAGGCCAAACCAGGAGGCGACCGGGTCGAAGATGACGAAGGTTCCGGTAACCATTGCGCCGAGCAGCCGTCCGGTCGCCAGGAAAACCGTGTGGGCGGCAATTGGGACGACGAGGGCGCTGGTAGCAACGAGAAACCAGGCCCAGACGTGAAATCCCAATTCAATTCCGAAAACCTTAAACAGGAGTGCCTGTACCGGTATGAACATGAGACCCTCGGTACGAAATTTCAGGGCGGAAAAGTCACCGTCGGCCAGGTGCAGAGCCGAAGCTATCCAAACCCCATCGGAATAGCCCCAGCCCACTCCGTCCCACCAGGCGGCGTAGTCGAGCCGGATAAAGTCTGCCGCCCGCATCAGGATGGCGGCCAATAGTAGAAGGGCGAGCACCATCACCAGGGGGGTCCTGAGCGCGATCTTGGTCGGGACCGCGGGAGGATCCGGTATTGCCGTGGTCATAGTGAACGGGTCGGTCCGTGTCTGGTCAGTCGAAGCAACAGGGTGCCAGTCGCGACGGCGAGCCAGGCGAGTCCTGCTAGCATCGGCGGGCGAGTAGTGTAAATGCGGTTGAGGATGCCCAGGTCGCCCTCCAACGGGTTACCTGATTTCAGCACCTGTAT
This sequence comes from uncultured Chloroflexota bacterium, assembly GCA_964496475.1. Classification (GTDB taxonomy): domain Bacteria; phylum Chloroflexota; class UBA11872; order UBA11872; family VXNJ01; genus JASLPR01. The sequence continues at coordinate 5,544 of CAZBZS010000048.1, forward strand.
CTGCACTGCCTTCGAATCGGGTCCCTCAAGGATGTGGGCGACGAGCGCGGTCAATGTCAAGGCCATCGCGGCAAACACAGCGATAGCCAGCAGCAGCTCCGGTCCACCACCGAATGCGCGGCGAGTCGCTGCGTAGCGGTCGCGGACGATATGTACTCCGGTCAGAATAGGCCTCCAGAGAACTAGTGCGGCACCTTCCAATGAGTTGCCAAGTGAGTCTCTGAGCTGGTCTCTCGGTATCGACTCGTAGAAGCGTGCCAAATTCCAGAGGCGTGCCAAATACCGGCCTAGCCTTCGGCTCAGATCCAATGCCCATGGAGCCACTCCGACCAGTACGACGATCGCAATCCACTCTGGCCAGATTTTTTCCTCCTGCTCGGGCAGGACTCTCAGACCGGCCATGCGTAGCTTGATCGCAAGGATGAATAGGGTGACTACCAGGCCGGTTACGAAAGGGAAAATTAGGCGCGTACTTCGACTCCCGTGTGGCGGGATCAGTTTTGTGGATGAGTGGCCAACGACGAGAGTGAGTGCCGAGATTGCTGCGACCAACCCGAACAGCCCGGCCGGAAGGCGCGTCGTCGCGGCCCGAAAGACGTCGGCTCGTTGGATGGTGCGCCAGGGACGGAGGGCCACGTCGATATGGTCGCCGGTGGGAATGCCGTTGGTAACCGCGGCGCCGGGCAGCATGTCGGTGAGAGAAGCCATGATGTAAACGGGCACACCGGTCCGTTCGCCGACGACGATTTGCAGCCGGAATTGGTGGTCTTCGATCTGAACTATGGGGGCGAAATCCCAGCGTACGGCTGAGATTTCCGTGCTGACTCGGGCGGACACTTCGTTCTGTCGCAGAAGCGAGTCGCCTTCGAAGAGCCTTAGGATGAGCGGTGCCTGAGTGTCCCTGTCCGAGTCGGTCCAGACGAAGATCTCCAGCGCGGTGAGGTAAGAGCCGGATCCTTCAAATTCTTGCTCCACAGAGCCGCCGGGGGCCAGCGGGCCGATGCTGAAGATGGGTTCGGGCACGGAAGCGGTGAGGGGGGCATTCCACGAGAGAGTCCAGAGCATAATTGCCGTGGCGACCCCGGTGCCGAGAATGAGCGCATAGGCGACGACCAGGAGACGATTCCAAGAATGCCGATATGACTGCGAGTCCACCATAAGAGCATTCTAACTTCGACCGGAGGCTGCAGGGAGGCCCGAAGATTAGTCGGGGAGGTTGCTCGACGAATCTACGTTTGAAGCGCTGCTTCTGAGGAATAGCGTAATCGGACAAAAGTTTCTAAATCCGTGCCATTGAGCTGTCTGATATTGCCTGAGATATGTCCGCTCCCGTCGTGCGGGATAATCAATTTTCTGATGAATGCGGTCGGGACGAATCCACTGCTGCCCTCAAGAAACTAAGCTATGTGCGTTCTTGCACAATTGAAAGGCGAGTATTGGGGCAGGCAAGCAGAATTAGCGGGGGAATTGATGCTCCGAACGCGATCACCGCCCGGACGGCATCGGTGGCGGCTTTTTACGATGAAGCGCTTCCTAAGCTCGACGGATGGTGGCGACGGAACGGCGGCTATCACGACGCTGTGGCAGAGCTGCACAGGCGACTGATTCCGCCGGGGAAGCGGGTCCTAGAACTCGGTTGTTCGCTCGGGAATCTGCTGGTGGCGGTGCGGCCTAGCGAGGGGATCGGGGTGGACTTAAGCCAACGAACAGTGCAGGAAGCAAGGCGGCGGCACCCGGAACTTCATTTTGTCGTTGGAGACGCGCACACGCTCCCGGTCAACTGCGAATTTGATTATGTGATCCTGCAGGATTTGGTAGGCCACCTGGAGGACATTCTGGCGGCCCTAAGGTCTCTGAGGGCGTCTATTGGTGAGGACACCCGAATCGTGTTGAGCTACTACAACTTTGTGTGGTCGCCAATATTGTCCCTAGCCGAACGACTTGGTCAGAAGATGGAATTGCCGCGGCAAAATTGGTTGAGCATGAAGGATTTGGCCGGACTGTTAGCCCTGGCGGGGTTTGAGGTCGAGGACCAGGGAACCGAGCTTCTGGTGCCACGATCCGTGCCCGGCGTCACGAAGTTCGCAAATGCGGTTTTGGCTCAATTACCAGTATTCCGAGAAATGTGCTTGATTGAGTACTTCGTCGCCCGGCCGAGGGCGCTTTCAATAGGGCAAGAGCAGACGGTATCGGTGGTCATCGCTTGCCGGAATGAGGTGGACAATATTGCCGAGTGCGTAAGGCGCACGCCGGAAATCGGGGCCGGTACGGAACTTATTTTCGTGGATGGGGCGTCGACGGATGGGACCCGGGATCTGATTCTGGAGATCATCGAGGCCGAGCGCGGACTGCGTGACATCAAGTTTATCGAGCAGGTACCCGGGTTCGATTATGAGACGCAGGAGAGGGATTCCTCAGGCCAGCCAATGGGGATGCTGGCGCTTGGGAAGGGCGATGCGGTGCGCAAAGGATTTGCCGTAGCGACTGGGGAGATTCTCATGATTCTCGACGCCGACATGACGGTGGCACCGGAGGATTTGCCCAAGTTCTATTTCCCGCTGCGAGACAGTCAGGCGGATTTCGTAAACGGAGTGCGATTGGTGTATCCGATCGAGAAAGAGGCCTTCAAGTCGGCGAACTTCCTCGGAAACAAATTTTTTAGCGTGATTTTTTCCTGGTTACTCGGGCAACCGGTGAAGGACACGCTTTGCGGGACAAAGGCGCTGCGTCGGAGCGATTATGAGCGGCTGGTGGCAGGCCGTGCGCACTTTGGAGAATTCGACCCGTTTGGGGATTTCGACCTGCTGTTCGGGGCAGCGCGGTTGGGATTAGAAATTGTAGATATGCCGGTCCGGTACTATCGGAGAGTTGCCGGGCATACGAAGGTTTCGGTGCGAAGGCACGGGCCGCTGCTGGGGGCGATGACAATTGTGGGCTTTCGAAAATTGATGTGGCCGCGCTGGCGGGCGCGACTGCGGGTCCTGTTTGGGGGACGCGAGTAGGGGACCAAGCTACTCGAGTTTTGACCGGGTGCAGTAGTCTGGCAGCCGCCGAACATCAAGCCCTATGAGGCAGATTGAAGGCGCGCCTCGAATCGGCGGAATCTCCTAACGAGTCGATCCGCGGCGCGGGACCAGCGGACACAAGTAGAGCTCCATCAAAGGCTGGAGGGTCGAAGGAGCGGTGAACGACAACTTCTGGCAAGGCAAGTCAGTCCTGGTGACTGGTGGGGCGGGTTTTCTGGGTTCGCGGCTGGTACGGATGCTGGCACGGGTGCAGCCAGGCGAGATCTTGACTCCGCGCTCGCGTGACTACGACCTGCGCCGACGGGACGCCTGCCAGGCGGTGGTGAAGGGGAAGGATGTGGTGATTCATCTGGCGGCTCAGGTGGGGGGAATTGGGTTCAATCGAGAGGCGCCGGGAGAACTTTTCTTCTCGAACCTGATGATGGGGACGCAGTTGATGGAAGAGGCCCGACTCGCCGGTGTGAACAAGTTTGTTGGGGTAGGCACGATCTGCAGCTACCCGAAGCATACGCAGATACCGTTCAAGGAAGTCGATCTATGGAAGGGATATCCAGAAGAGACAAACGCACCGTACGGTCTGTCGAAAATAATGCTACTAGTGCAGGGGCAGGCGTATCGCAAGCAATATGGCTTCGAGTCGATCTACTTGATGCCGACGAACCTGTACGGGCCGGGGGACAACTTCGATCCAGAGTCATCACACGTTATCCCAGCACTGATTAAGAAGGTCCTTGACGCGATGGACGAAGGGCAGGATGAGGTGGTCGTCTGGGGCACCGGGAGCGCGACGCGGGATTTTCTATACGTTGACGATGCGGCGGCCGGGATCTTGAACGCGACTGAGCAGTATGACGGGGAGGAGCCTCTAAACCTGGGATCAGGCCAGGAGATCAGTATCAAGGAGCTTGCGGAGCTTATTGTGGAACTCTGCGGGTTCGAGGGGAATCTCGTCTGGGATGCGAGTAAGCCGGACGGGCAACCGCGGCGAATGATCGACTCCACCCGGGCACGTGAGGCATTTGGCTTTGTTGCCGACACCAGTTTCCGTGGCGGGTTGCGGAATACGATTGACTGGTACCGCAATGGGTGAAGTCCCCGGCGGCAAGCTACGAAAGATGATCGAACGCTATCACCAGATCCATTTTCGTGGGGTGCATCCGGAATGGGGAAAAGCACTGTGGTTGCGCGGCGTTCTGGACGATGCGGAATTTGAGTGGCAGCTTCGCCGAGTTCAATTGGCGATCGAGTTAGGGGGGCAGAGAGTACTTGACATCGGGTGCGGATTGGGTGGGTTCATGAGCGTCGCTCAAGGAGCGGCGGGGCAGATCGTGGGTATCGAGCCGGACCAGCTTGCGGTACAGATTGCCAGCATGCGCCCGGCAGGAGGACCCCTGGCGGCCGGTGTGGGAGAAGCTCTTCCATTCGGCGATGCTTCATTCGATCGAGTTGTGATGCTGACAGTGCTTGAGCACGTCGAGAACACACACGCTTCGTTAGCGGAAGCGGTGCGCGTGTTGCGTCGAGGGGGTGAGCTTTTCGTATGGGTTCCTAATTATGCGTGCCTGTGGGAGTCGCACTACAGTATGGTTCTGCCGACCTTCTTGCCGCGTGCAGTCCTGAAGTGGTATTTGAGGCTTCGGGGACGTCGAGCGGAGTATCTGGACCATTTAAATTTCGTTACGGTGTGGGGACTTGAGCGGGAGCTGGCACGTTTGCCAGTGAGTGTACGGAATCTTGGTATTTCCGAGTGGGTTCAAGCCGTTGAAGGCGACGATTCGATGCACAGCCCGCCCGCGCTTAAACTTTTTGCCCTTGCGAGGCGACTTAGATTGAGCAAGGTGCTTAAAGTACTGGCAAAATTTGGTATCTATACGCCGCTTGTATATGTGGTCACGAAGATCGAAGACTAGCTGACGGTCCGTGGCTCGCAAGTTAGCAAATTCGTGCGACTGGATCCTCGGCGGGTCGTCCGACCAGATTTGGCATTAGACGGGCGTGCAGTGGCAACTAGCTAACTGGCCAGCTGGGTGGACGCGACGGTCCCGGCTCTATTTCATCCGGCGGCAAGGTTTCTGCTTTGGAGGCCATGAGGCTGATAGCGGGTTCAGTCTTGAAATATTCAGCGAAACCGAGGCCCGGTGAAGGGCGTTCACTGTTGGTCCGGATGTTGGGTGGCGGTGGGCAAGTCGGGTCCGGCCTCTCGGGCGCGGAGCCCAGCGGTCGCAACCGCGCCATGTATGAAGGGCGGAAAAGCTCTGCTTCCATTCTCGCTAAGATGAGCGCTGTTGTCGCGTTGCCCAGAAGGGGTGGTCCACTGGAGCACCCTTACGGCGAACCCCTGGAGGCGATTGATTGAATATTCTTGGCGTAACCGCTCCGGTTTCCTGGAACAACGCCGCAGCTTTGGTCCGGGACGGGAGACTGGTTGCGGCGGCTGAAGAAGAGCGCTTCAACCGGATCAAGCAGTCGCCACGAATCCCACCGGTAAGATCGGCCCAGTTTTGCGTGCAAGCGGCGGGAATCAGATCTGAGGACGTTGATGCGATTGCGGTGGGTTTCCGGCCGCCCATTATGTACGCGGCGCGGCAGATTTGGTCGTTCATTAAGTCAGTCGAACTGCGTCATCTGGCGTTCAGCATCCCGTCGGGGCTGGAATATGCCATTCAGCTCTACAAGCTGCGAAAGGATCTGTTCGAAGCGGAGCCGGAACTACGGTCGAAGCCGTGGATATACGTGCCACATCACCTCGCGCATGCGGCGAGCTGCTTCAGGGTCTCGGGTTTCGACGAGGCGAACATCATCACGATTGATGGGAATGGTGAGGATGACAGTGGGCTTACGGCGCTGGGGACTGGTCGGCGGATCAGGCCGCTAGAACGCCGGGCAATTTCACAGTCTCTGGGTTCGTTCTATGGAAATGTGACGGAACTTTTGGGGTTCGTCCGACATCTAGACGAGGGGAAGGTGATGGGTCTCGCGGGGTACGGCTCGCCGAGGATTGGCATCGAGGGAATCCAGTCCACGGCAACCGATTACTCGATTGACTGGCGCTACAACTACAAAGGCTTTTGGGGCCAGTTCGCTGAGTTTGCCCGGAATAAGGAGGAGATTTCGGACGCCCACCGGGATTTTGCGGCGAGTGCCCAGGCAAAGCTTGAGAAAGTTGGGATGGCGATTGCACGCGGTGCGCATGAGAAGACGGGAAGTCGTCGGCTATGCCTGGCCGGGGGGGTAGTGCTCAACTGTGACATGAACGCAAAGATCCTGGGGCTGGACTGCGTGGATGAGGTCTTCATTCAGCCGGTGGCGCACGACGCGGGAACGGCGATGGGGGCAGCACTGGAAGTCGCGGCCCGAAAAGGTGACCCGACGGACTTTGTGATGGAGCACGCCTATTGGGGACCCGAGTACAGCAACGAGGAAATACAGGCATTCCTGGACGAAACGAAGATTGCCTACAAGCGGCCTTCCGATATCGAGCAAGCTGTCGCTGAGAGGCTGGCGGCCGGGGAAATCGTGGGCTGGTTTCAGGGCCGGATGGAAATAGGACCGCGGGCGCTGGGCAGCAGAAGCATTCTGGCAAATCCATCGATGCCCGAGATGAAGGACAAGGTGAATGCGGAGGTGAAGCACCGGGAAGGCTGGCGCCCGTTCGCGCCGTCGATCCTCGAGGAAGAAGCGCCGAAGCTGGTTTTCGACTCGTACCCATCACCATTCATGCTGCTGACTTTCACCGTGAGGCCAGAGTGGCGGGAGCGCCTCAGCGCGTGCATGCATGTGGATAACACGGTGCGTTCGCAGACCGTTTCCCGGAAGACAAACCCGCGCTACCACGGGATGATAAGCAAGTTCCACGAATTGACTGGGGTGCCAGCGGTGCTGAATACATCGTTTAACGACCGGGGGGAGCCAATCGTCATGAGCCCCCAGGACGCGGTGCGATGCTTTTCCAGTACGGGTCTGGATCATCTGGCGATTGGGGACTTCCTTATGTCAAAGAATCGCGGGGACAGCAGCTAGAGTCATGACTTCACGGCCGGTGCGCTCTCTCGGCCGAACCTGGCCCGCACGTAGTCATGCTCCCTGGGTGATCCTGGGCCTGGCGCTGGTGCTGGCGGTCTGGACGAAGCTGCTGACGATGCCGGGCGAGCTCTTGCAGCGAGATCTTGAATATCCGCTTTTCGCCACGGATGTTCTGGATGACTTCTACCCGATGTTGGCTTCGGACGGTCGAAACGCTCTGGGGCACATGAGCCTCACACCGATAATGGGTTTAGTGGGGATTGCGCTGGAGCTGTTTGGGGGCACGTCGGGCGCCATGATCCGCGGGCTCGTGGTTGGACAGTCGTTGGCCGCTTTCGCGACGATGTACTTTCTGTTCCAGTTGCTGGCGGGGGAGGTCAGGAAATCGCCTGCTATCGCTAACGCGGGAGCGCTGGCGGCGGGGCTATTTTATGCACTGAACCCGTGGGCGATAGCTCGGCTAGAGCATCTCGGCCTGTTGTTTGGCTATTCGCTGTTGCCCCTGGTGTTGGGTCTGGCGATGCTGGCGGTGCGGCGGCAATCCCTGCGAATGGCAGTCGGGGCGGGCGTGGCGTTCTGGTTCGCGGCGGCCAGTCCACACTACCTGGTGTTCACCACCGCGATATTGGTCGGGCTGGCCACGTATCACGTATTGCACTCGCGGTCGTGGGAGGAAGCCGGGCTGGTCCTGCGGCTCGGTGCCGGCGGGGTGGCGACGATCGCCGGGTTGGAAATGTTCCTGATACTGCCGACGTTGGCGTCGTCCTGGTTGAGCGGCAGCCTGCCGGCGGAAATCGCGGCGAGCGCAGACGACCTGGCAATCGGCGGCAGCTCTGGTTCGTTGCTGGGGATATTGACGCTTACGAATAACCCGGTCTGGTCGGATGATATGCGTCCCGGTGGTCAGGCGGAGTGGGCATGGCAGATGATCGGCCTTCTCCCGGCCGGAGCGCTGGTCTGGGTGACGGGTTCACGAAAATTTCGCCCTGGTGTCGGTGTTCTACTGCTGGTGGTTGCGGTGGTCATTGTGACGCTGGAAATACGGGTCCAGCGAGAGGCCGGCTCGGGGATCAGCGGCTTCCTGATTTCGGAAGTCCCCGGGGGCCGTGTCCTCCGAGAGCCTGACAAGCTCTCCGGATTGCTGGCGCTGGCGTTCGCATGGGGTTTAGGGGGGCTGGTGTCGGTACTTGCCACGTCTATGAAGGAGGACACGCGCCGAATGACGGAGAGGCTGGGCGCCCTGGGATTGCTGGCGGCCGCAGCTATCGCAATGCTGGCGATTATCACTCCGTCGATTCGCCACTTCCTGTGGACCGAAGGAGTGGCTAACTGGCTGCCGGAACCCTGGCCGGCGGGATATGAGCGACCGATATCAGCCTTGCGCGCCGAAGATGATCCGGTGCGAGTGATCGTTTTTGAGCGTGACGAACGAGTGCCTCTTTGGGATGGGACTCGGGTCCTGCGCCAACCCGTATCGCGCTCGCTGGCGGGGGTTCCGGTAGTGGGCTGGCGCCATACCGGGAACAGCGTGTTTTTGAGTGGAGTCTCGCGGCTAGGTGAGGGGGAGTTGGCGTCGGCGTTTCGGGGCGCCGGGGCTAATCGGGTATTGGTAGTGCACGACACCCGGGAGGGGGTTGAGCTGGACGAGCTGGTATCTGCTTCGGACGATTTTGCGGTGCTGGAGGAGGGCCAGTACGCGACGCTGTACACCATCGTGGAGGCGCCGACCGGATTGGGATTCGCAGCAACCAGCTGGCGACCGGTCTACGGGACAAACGGGGTGACAGCCGGGGAGGTGGGGTCGAACAGAGCGGAATTGATAGTGGTGGCCGATGCCCGCGCGTCAGGCTGTCCGGCGCAGCTGGAGCTGATGCCGGTAGTTCGAGTGCAGCAGACAGGTGGGGCGTTACCTCCGTGCTCACCACCGGAGCGATTGGTCCGTTTGCGTCCCGACGCGGAGGGGACCACCGGATGGGAAGGCACCGGCGGATCGGCGGCTGAACTTTCGCGCTGGTTGCAGGCCACGGGCAGGCACGATCTGACCGTACGGGAGTACGACTATGGGCTGGGAATCGCTTGGATCGAGCCGGAAGTGCTGGCATCCCGGAGCGCGGTGTTCACGGTTGGACAGATGAACGCAGGAGAAGAATTGTATTTGCGAGCGCTGGTAGGCGGGTCGGCGGCGACGCTGGAGGTGGAAGCGGTGGATGGGTCGGATACTGTGCTGGGGCGGACAAAAATCGCAGTTGGCGGAGATCTCCGAATGGAGTGGATCCCGATTGCAGCAGGGGACGGGGGCGGGTGGCTGCGGCTCCGGATTACGGCAGCGGAGGGCTTTGGCGCTGTGAACGCGGTGGGGCTGGGCAAACCGGTGAAGGCCGGGCGGTCGCGGGAGGGCCCGGACGCAAGCCCGCCGCCGTCAGTCCGGATTGACCGGGATTCCAGAACGGCGTTGACGGCGACGATCGAGGGATCGGCAGACAGGTTCGCCCTGGTGGTAAGTGAGAATTACTCGCCGGTCTGGCGAGCGGTTTACCCCGGTGGTGAGGCGATACCGTTTCCGGCCGGGTACGCACGGATGGGATTTGTAGTCCCGGCCACCGGGGACTTTGTGGTGAAGATTGAGTTCATGCCACAGCGCTGGCATGACGTCGGACTACTAATTTCTGGGTTGACGTTGATGATGGTGGTCGGATTCCTGATATGGCCGGTCGCGAGGAACGCGGCTCAAATCGGACGACGAGCGAGACAGACGACGGACGTTCCGTAGGGCATATCCCAGCGGCAAACGATGGGTGCTTCTGCGGCGAAAATGGCGTAAAGGATGGGATTGAGCAGATCGGGAAGAATCTGGTTTTCGGATCTGGCGGCCAGATTCGTCAGGCGAAGCAGTTTCCGGGCGGCGAAGATCGGGAGGGCGAGGAGGGTGTTCATGCAGGTCGTCCGAACTACGTTGAGGCCCGAATTCGTGAGACGCGCTCGGATGGCTGCTGGCGAATAGCGGCGATGGTGGCCGGAAACCTGATCCTGCCAGCCCCACAGCGATTTGAAGGCGGGAACAACGACGACTGCTAGGCCACCGGGCTTTAAAATTCGAAATATTTCGGCGGCGACCGTGGGGTCGTCGGCGACATGCTCCAGAATGTCGGCGGCCAGGACGAGGGCGAAAGTCCGCTCACGAAAAGGAACGGCGACCGCATCCGCCAGCGTTCCGGCGGTGTAGCGACCATCCCGGCAGATTCTTAGCGCTTCGATCTCCGAATCGAGAGCAAACAGCGGACGAGCGAGCGGCTCCAGAAGATCGCGATTTGTGCCGGGGCCGCTGCCAAGGTCAAGTATTGGTCCGGACGGGATGGTCTGCAGATGAGGGCTAATGAGCGCGCGGAGGACCGTCCGCCGGCCTCGGTACCACCAGTGACGCGACTTGATGGCGTGCAGTTCGCTGACAAGGTCTGGATGCATGTTCCGACGCGTTTGCCATCCTGGGGTTGGGAGTTGTGGCGGGCCAGAGCTGTTCTCAATCTGGTCCTTAAATGATGGGGGGGCCGCCCAAATTTGGCCAGCGGTGATCTGAGGAGGGGTGCGGTTACGAATCGCATTTGGCTCATCTGTGGCCAAGATCATGATGGTCCAAGTGAACTTGACTGAACGGCAACTGGAGGTCTGGAAGGCGCTTCCGGCGCGGACCGGTTTCATCAGCTTAAGAGTAGAATCCGAAATTCGTACCTGCTAGGCGCAATAGAACGCTAGTCCGTATCTACAAAAACGGCGGTCTACGATTGAAGGACTCGCTATTTGAATCTGGTTCACGGCTATCCGGCCTGCCAACTGCCGGCTCGCACTGCTCTGCCACTGGTCGGCAAGGTGCCCCGAGGTGACGGATTTCTCGGTCGTAATCCCGATGTACAACGAAGTCGGCAATGTGGCCCGACTCGTCGAGGAGCTGGTTGAGTCGATCTCCGAGTATGAATTCGAGGTTGTGCTGGTCGACGATGGTTCGAAGGATGGCACGGCCGCAGAGCTGGCTGCGGTCGCCGAAGGCGAACCACGTGTCCGGGTCGTTTATCTGACGACGAATTTCGGTCAGACAGCAGCCCTCGCGGCCGGGCTGGCTGAGGCGGGTGCGGACACGATAGTAACGATGGATGGGGATCTGCAGAACGATCCGGCGGACATACCGGCCTTATTGCGAAAACTGGATGAGGGTTACGACGTGGTGAGCGGTTGGCGACGGGAGCGTACCGGCTCTTTTGTAGCGAGACGTCTGCCTTCGCGCATCGCCAACTGGATTATCGGCCGGGTGATCAGCGGAGGCGTACACGACAACGGCTGCGGGCTCAAAGCGTACCGGCGCGAACTTCTTGAGCAGCTGCAACTTTACGGAGACGGCCATCGCATATTGATGGCGCAGGCGGTCGGTCTCGGAGCGAGAATAGCCGAGGTCCCAGTTTCGGACCGGGAGCGGCTACACGGGAGCTCCAAGTATGGACTTTCAAGGATCTACAGGGTTTTGCTCGACCTGCTGGCTCTTAAGTTCCTGTCGTCATACGGATTCAAGCCGATAAGGGTGTTCGGGGGAATAGGACTTATCTTCCTGATGGCCTCGGTAGTTCTCGGGTCAGGTCTGATCGTCTGGCGATTGCTAGGCGGGGGGTTCATCATCCAAACGCCGCTCTTGTTGGTAGCGGCAGTCTTATTTATCGTCGGCGTATTCCTCGTCTTGCAGGGTCTACTGGCGGAGCTGACGGTGCGCCTGTACCAGGAGGTGCACGGAGGGCCGATTTACCGGACGAGGTCAGTCGGGGCGACGAAACGGTCGGCCGACCGGCGGCCCGACTAGGGTGACGATTCGCCAAGTCTTCGCTTACTGCGTATCAGTGGTGTTGACGAACGGGACCTCCGAAGTTCTCGCCCAGCCCTGAAACGTCGATACGGCACAGAGAATCGATAAAAGACTGACGAGATTTCATCGCGTCAGTTCTGGCATCGGGACCGCGCGAAGCCGGCCCGCCTCTCGGCAAACCTCACTAGCCTGCCGGCACCGGAAGTCCAGCCTATGAACGCCCGCTGCCTCTTCGGCTCATCCGTGCTCGAACGACGAAATCATGCACTCTTTGCTCGAACAGGCTTCTCGCCTGGAATTCGCCACCGATGATTCCGCGAAGCGCTCTCCAGATTCGACCGGGATGGAGGAGGTAGGCAAGGGAGTAAAAAGAGGCCATTGAGATGAAACGATAGAAAGCGAGCTCCCAGCCCGGAACAGCCTGGCAGTGAGACTTGATAACGGTGAAATCAAATTGCACCAGTAGGTCCAGGAAATAGGCGTCGTCCGGATCCGGGATCTGGCCATTGTCTCGCAGTTCCCGATAGAGCTCCGATCCGGGGTACGGAGTGAAAATGGCGACATTGCAGTCGTGAGCTCCTCGAAACGCCATCCGGACGCTTTCCCATACGGTCTTCAAGATGCTGCCGCGGCCCTCGTCGGGAAATCCGATGATGAAATTGACCTTTACGGTGTGGCCGACAGCGACCGCCGTCCCCACTGTGGCCCGGAGATTGTCGATCTTCAGACGCTTGCGGATCTGATCCAGCGTCGCCTGGGATCCACTTTCCGGGGCGAACACCAGGAACGAGCAGCCGGATCGGAGCAGTGCCTGAAGGGCGCCCTCATCAAGAGCCTCCGACCGTGTACCGGAGGGTAACTGCCAATTGAGGTCGAGGTTACGGCGCTCGAGTTCCTGGCAGAAACTGAGTATCCAGTCGGTCCGTACGATGGCCGTCAGGTCGGCAAAGTCAATACTGTTTGCTTGATAGGTGTCGATGAGATGCTCAATTTCATCGACCACCGAGGCTGGATCGCGCATGACATAACGAGTGGTCCACATCGTCGGGTTGGAGCAAAAAGTACACTGATACGGACAGCCTCGGGTGGCCAGGATGGGCATGTTGCGCCCGTGGGCTATTCCGGAACTCCAATTGCCCGTGAAATATGCCGGTACCTCGCACTTGTGCCAGGCGGGCCAAGGAAGATCGTCGATATCCAGAATCCGACGGCTGAGACCACCATCGACGTAGTCGCCTTCCGAATCTAGGTAGACGACTCCGCCGATGTAGGCATAAAGATCATCCATGGAAAGGTGGTGGAGG
>CAZBZS010000049.1:0-18051 GCA_964496475.1 uncultured Chloroflexota bacterium
GACTATGTGGACTCGATGATGCTGCACGCGGTGAAGAGCCGGGCGGATTTTGAGTCGAGACGGGGCTGCCTGGAAGCGCTTCTGGAGGCGAAGGCGGATGGCCGGGTGCGGTATGTGGGGGCGACGACGCACATCTACACGGGCGAGGTTTTGGAAACGCTGATCGAGGCGCCGGAGATCGAGGTGGTGCTGTCGCATCTGAACAAGGCCGGACAGGGACTGGTGGGAGGCAATCTTGAAGATCACATGGAGCTGCTGAAGCGGGTGCATGAGGTGGAGAAGGGTCTGATGATCATGAATATTCTGGATCAGGCAAGGGGCCCGCGGGATGAGATTTCGGATTGGATCAAGTGGGGGTTTGAGTATCCGCACGCGGACAGCGTGGACCTGGGATTGAACTCGGAGGATGAGATCGATATGGCGGTGCGGTTGAGTTCACCGGTGCCGGTGGGATAGTCGAGGGGGCCGGGAAACTGAAACTGCGAGTGGTGCCCATATTAATGGTTGGACTGGCGGGCGGAATATCCAGTGGGAAACTGAGATGACCAAACAGACGATGCGACGGGTGCTGAAGTGGGGAGGGGGGGTGGTGGCGGTGGTACTGGTGATCCTGTTCGCGGCGGGATGGTATCTGTCGGGATTGATCGGATGTCGGGGATTTGAGCCGGTGCCGAAGGTTCAGGACGTGGAGGTGCTGGCGGTGGGGGGCGGGGAGATTACGTTGCACGCGACGGGCGAGGCGAATGAATGCGGGCAGGTGAGCGACGACTGGATGGAAGACGGGCCGTGGGGCATCGAGTGGGACGGCGGGTACGGACATGTGGGCGCGATTAGGAGTCTGGATGAAGAAGGCGGGGAGGTGGTGCGGGCGTTCACGTTGCTGGAGGGAAAACCGCCGGAGAGCCTGACGACGCGGCTGAAGCACCCGTACCCGGTGGACCCGAGGCGAGCGTACGGGATCGTGTTTGAAGAGATTGCGTATGAGACGGAGCTGGGGCCGATGCCGGCGTGGCTGACGCCAGGAGATGACAATACTTGGGTGATTTTCGTTCACGGTAAAGGGTCGCAACGGACTGAGGCGGTGCGGATGCTGAAGACGGTGAACGCGGCGGCGATGCCGGGGATGGCGATCAGCTACCGCAACGACCCGGGGGAGGTGGCGGACCCGACGGGGAAGTATCAGTTCGGGCTGACGGAATGGCGGGACCTAGAGCGAGCGGTGGGGTATGCGCTGGACAATGGGGCGAAGGATGTGGTGCTGGTGGGTTACAGCATGGGCGGGGGGATTATCCTGAGCTTCCTGTACGAGTCCCCGCTGGCCGGAAACGTGCGCGGGGCGATCCTGGACGCGCCGATGGCGGACTTCGGGGCGACGGTGGACTTCGGGATTCGTGAGTTCGGGGTGCCGGGCTTCCTGGTGCAGTTGCCGCTGGTGTTTGCGTCGGTTCGATTCGGGATCGACTGGGGTGGGATGGACTACGTGGAGGGGCTAGAGGAGTTACAGATTCCGATCCTGCTGATCCACGGCACGGAGGACCAGACGGTGCCGTACGGGATCGCGGAGGAGCTGGCCGAGAAGCGGCCGGACCTGATCCGCTTTGAATCGTTTGCGGGGGCGCGGCACGTGAAGTCGTGGGGGAAGGACACGGATCGTTATGAGGCGCTGGTGGGGGAATTTCTGGCGCGAGTGGCACCGTAGGCTTCAGCATTTTCTATTGAGCAATAGGCGGGATGCCGGATAATGGGTTGAAGATCATTCAAGGAGAAGAGGAAGCGATATGGAGATGGTGGAACTGGGACGGACGGGGCTGGTGGTGTCGCGGCTGTGTTTCGGGACGGGTCATCTGGATCACAAAGGACAGAATTTCGAGCCAGAGCGAGGGGCGGAGTTGCTGGTGTACGCGCTGGAAAACGGGGTGAATTTCTGGGACACGGCGCAAAGCTACGGGAGCCACGCACACGTGCGGCTGGCGCTGGAACGGGTGGGGCGGGAGAAGGTGATAGTTAATACGAAGATCGGTTCGAAGACTCTGGAAGAGGGCCGGGCGGCGATTGACAAGGCGCTGGGAGAGTTGGGGACGAACTACGTGGATTCGATAATGCTGCACGGAGTGCAGAGCGTGGATGAATTCGAGGAACGGCAGGAGTGCCTGGAGGCGCTGCTGGAGGCGAAGGCGGTGGGGAAGGTGCGGCATGTGTCGGTGTCGACGCATCGAGCGAGCGGTGCGGTGATGGAAGCGATGGCGGCGGCGAGGGATATCGAAGTTGTGCTTTCAGTGTTAAATAAGGAAGGGGTGGGTTTGGAAGGCGACCTGGAGACTCACAGGGGTCTGCTGCGGGGTATCCACCAGGCGGGTAAAGGGGTGATGATCATGAAACTCATGGATGAGGGGAAGGTGCCGGCAGAGGAGGCGGAGGACTGGATCGGCTGGGGGTTTGAGTTTCCGTACGCACAATGCGTGAATCTGGGATTGACGAGCGAAGAGGAGATAGACACGGCGGTGAGGTTGAGTTCGCCGCTGCCGGTTGTCTGAGCGGGGCGGGTGGTGGAAGGGTCGGGTTCTGGAAGCGTCATTACGGTATTGCTCCAGAACGTTGTGCGGGAGTGCGCTTCGGATGGCGGTTGGGGCCGTCGGAGTTTGCAGAGAGCATGTCACTCGCGCCTCGCAATTTGGCTCGACAAGATCAGCGGAAATGCTGACCGCCGGGTAGGGCGGTGGCCCGGGGGCTCGAGACACACGACGAGCCTCCGGGAACCGGGGGATGGGGGTTCGCGGTGAATGCCGAGACCGATCCCGCGTTGCCCAGTACGGGCCCCGATCCCGACGCGATTCGGTAGCGAGGAAATTCACTTGCGTGGATTGGGGAGGGAGATATATAGTCTAACCGCACCCCACAGGGGGTGGGGTAAAGACCAGGGATCATCACAAGGGAAGAGCATCGCATGGCGGAAGACATCGTGAAGACGCTGAATCGGTGGAAATCGATCGAGGGGCACGCGCGGGGGGTGGAGAAGATGATCGAGGAGGATGCCTATTGTGTGGACATTCTGAAGCAGACGCTGGCGATTCAGGGTGCGATTGAGAAGGTAAATGGGGCGATCCTGGAGCGGCATTTGAATTCGTGTGTGACGACGGCGATACAGGGTGACGATCCGGCGGAACGGGAGCGGGTGCTGGCGGAGTTGATGGACGTGTTCCGGGGATCGGGTCATCTGAAGAGAGTAGAGGTGGTGGGCGAGGTACTGGGTGAGCTGGCGGATTCGCTGGCGGCGGAAAACGGGGCCGGGTCCAAAAAGGGAAGGGCGAAATGACGCTTGAGATCAAGAAGGAATCGGGGGAGCTCACGCAGGCGACGCTGCCGGTGATCGGTATGAGCTGCGCGTCGTGCGTGGGGCGGGTGGAGCGATTTTTGGCGCAGGCGGAGGGGGTGACGGAGGCTACGGTGAACCTCGCGATGGAGACGGCGACGGCGACATACGATCCGGAGCAAATTGGAGTGGATCGGCTGGTGGAGGTGGTGGTGGAGTCGGGCTATGAGGTGCCGACGGAGGTCTTGACCATCAATATCAGCGGGATGAGCTGCGCCTCGTGCGTGGGCCGGGTGGAGAGATTTCTGGCGAAGGAAAAGGGCGTGCTGGAGGCGACGGTGATCCTAGCGACGGAGCAGGCGAGGGTCAGCTATGTGGCCGGCATGGTGAGTGTCGCCGATCTGCACCGGGTGGTGCAAGACTCGGGCTACGAGGTGCTGGTGGCGGAAGACGAAACACGGGTTGATGGTGAGGCGGAGGCCGGCGAGGGCGAGGGCGCGCTGGAACGGCTGCGCCGTGGCGAGCGCACGAAATTGCGGAATCAGGCGACGGTGGCGGTCCTGCTGGGTGCGCTCGCGCTGTGGGGTTCGATGGACTGGATTGCATGGCTGTGGTCGCCGGAATTCTTGCAGGAGCCATATGTGTTGCTGGGGCTGGCGATTCCGGTGCAGTTCTGGGCGGGGTGGGGTTTTTACCGCGGGGCGTGGGCGACGGCGACGCACTTTACCGCCGACATGAACACGCTGATCGCGGTGGGGACCAGCGCGGCGTTTTTCTACAGCCTGGCGCTCACGATCCGGCCTGAAGTGCTCTCCGGCAGCGAGGCAGAGGTGGTGTATTACTACGACACGGCGATGATCATCATCGGGCTTATTCTGTTGGGTCGATACTTGGACGCGCGGGCGAAGGGGCAGACCTCGGCGGCGATCAAGCGGTTGATGGGACTCCGGGCGAAAACGGCGCGAATCGAACGGAACGGGGAAGAGATTGAGGTGGCGATTGAAGACGTGGCGCTTGGCGATGTGGTGGTGATCAGGCCGGGCGAGAAGGCGCCGGTTGACGGGGTGGTGGTGGCGGGCGCATCGGCGGTGGATGAGTCGATGGTGACGGGCGAGAGCATCCCGGTCGAGAAGACGGTGGGCGATACGGTGATCGGGGCGACGATCAACACGACGGGGAGCCTGCGAGTGCGGGCGATGCGAGTGGGCAAAGACAGCGTGCTGGCGCGGATAATTCGGCTGGTTGAAGAGGCGCAGACGACCAAGGCGCCGGTGCAGAAAATGGCCGACTGGGTGGCGGCGCGGTTCGTGCCGGTGGTGATCGGCATAGCGATAGCGACGTTCCTGGTGTGGTACTTCGTGGGGCCGGAGCCGGTGATCACCCACGCGATCGTGAGCTTCGTGGCGGTGTTGGTGATCGCGTGCCCCTGCGCGCTGGGACTGGCGACGCCGACGGCGATCATGGTGGGCACGGGCAAGGGCGCGGAAGCGGGCATTCTGATTCGCAACGGCGAAGCCCTGGAGACGGCCGGGAAGGTGGACGTGCTGGTGATCGACAAGACGGGCACGATCACCCGCGGGACGCCGGAACTGACTGATGTGATGGCGCTGAACGGCCATGACGAGGGGGAATTGCTGCGGCTGGCCGGCGGCGCGGAAGGCGATTCCGAGCACCCGATCGCGCGGGCGATTGTGCGGGAAGTGGAGGGGCGGGGGATAGAAATTCCGCGCTCGGGGAGTTTCCGCTCGATAACCGGCGGTGGAGTGCGGGCGCAGGTGGGAGAGCGGGAAGTGGTGATCGGGACGGCGGGTCTGTTGCTGGAAGATGGCATGAAGGTCAAAGCGGCGGAGGAGCGGGCGAACGCGCTGGCGGCGCTGGGCAAGACGCCCATGTACGTGGCGATCGATGGAAAGCTGGCGGGCGTGCTGGCGGTGGCGGACACGCTGAAGCCGGAATCGCGGGAGGCAATTAGTCGAATTCATGAGATGGGCTTGCGGGTAATCATGCTGACGGGAGACAACCGGCGGACGGGTGAGGCGATCGCCGGCGAGGTTGGCATCGACGAGGTGCGGGCGGAGGTGAGGCCGGAGGACAAGGCGGCGATTATACGGGACCTGCAAGCGGAAGGGAACGTGGTGGCGATGGCCGGTGACGGGATCAACGACGCCCCGGCGCTGGCTCAGGCCGACCTTGGAGTGGCGATGGGCAACGGAACGGATATCGCGATGGAGTCGGCGGGGATCACGCTGGTGCGGGGAGACCTGCGCGGGGTGATCGCGGCGATCAATCTGAGCAAGCGCACGATGCGCACGGTGAAGCAGAATCTGTTCTGGGCGTTCGCCTACAACACACTGCTGATTCCGCTGGCGGCCGGGGTGCTGTTCCCGCCATTCGGGATTCAGCTAAATCCGGTGTTCGCGGCGGGGGCGATGGCGCTGAGCTCGCTGTCGGTGGTGGGCAACTCGCTCCGGCTGCGGCGGTACCGGTTGGACTCGGGGAAGGCGCCTGAGGTGGATAGTGAAATTGCACCGGCTCGGGCCGAGGTGGCGAGCTAGATCGCCACTGTGCGGTCAGGGCTGGTAAATCTCGCAGCCAGGGAAGACCGGCGACTTCGCCCTGGGCGACGTGGTGGAAGGCGAGCTGGCGGTCGATGAAAGCGAGCGGACCGGATTTGTGGCGGCGAATGGATTTGGCGGGCTTGTGGCTGCGGCGCGTTCGGTGATGACCAGCTCGGTTTCAGGCCGGATTTTGCCGGAGTCCAGCATGTCGCGGGGCGGGAGCTCGTCGGTCGGTTCGACGTTGTAGGGCGGGAAGTCGTCGGTGGCGCTGAGATGGGCGCGGCTGGCGTCGAATGGTGTAGGTGAATTAGTAAACTGGTGCTTGTCGGTCGTGTGGATAGCGGAGGATCGAGTGTAGCTGGCGGGAGACTGAATGGACTACGCGATGTGAGGTACGGCGGGCGGATAAGTGCCGCGTGGCGGTCGGGTTGGTAGAGTGCCGGGTGGCGAAGGCCGCGTGAGTGGCGCTGGAAACGCCTTTAGTAAGCGGGGAGATCGAATTGGACTACGACGGGACGATGAAGGCGCTGCCGCCGCAGTTTCAGCAGAACTTCAAGGGGCTGGAGACGCGGTATGCGGAAGCGGTGTTAGAGGAAGTGTCCCCGGAGGACGCGAAGACGGTGGCACGGTATTTGATCTCGCTGAAATGGGTGGCGGGGCTGGCGCAGAGTCGGGAAGCCTTCTTGCGAAACCAGCAGGCGCAGAATCCGTCGGGTCTGGTGAACGCGTTGACGAATCGGGCGGCGACGTATGGCGGGCTAGCGACGGCGTTGGAATCGCTGACGGGAGTGGACGCGTTGGATGAGGCGGGGGGTGGGGTGGCGATCTCGCTGCGGGAGATGGGGGAGGTGGACCGGAAGGTGGTTTCGGATATGCGGCTCAGCGTGCTGGACAAAATGCGGGAGGAACGGGAGACGGCCTACCAGCAGGCGGCAACGCACATCAATGAGGCCGTCCGCGGCCTGGTCGAAGCGGCGAGCGAGTTCTATGCGCCGGGGATTGTGCAGAGTCTTCTGACCGCTACGGAATAGGGGGGATCGCTCGGGGGCGCTGGATTTGGGAGGATTGAGTCCGAGCGCTGGATCATCCCAACTTACGCTAGTCGTGCCGCGCGACCGGTCCCGCGGCGAAGCGCGGAAGAAGGCTGAGGCCATCGAGGTTGTCGGGCATCTTTTATCCGGTCTGCCGCCCGAGGTAGCGCTTCGAGCTGTATACGCGATGGTCGATCTTGGTGCGACCGTATGCCGTCCGGGCGATCCACACTGCCGATCCTGTCCGCTGTTAGACATCTGTCAGTTCAATTCCTAGGTAGATCCGTTGCGATCGGATCCAAGAGATGCGTGCGAGCGGCCCGATTTCCCTACATAAACCCCGGGGCGGGGGAGAAGTTGATTTCAAGGCCCTGGTTGAGGAGGACCTGGTCGCCGCCGTGGCGCTCGACCATGGCGCGCTGGGCGGCGAAGGCCTGCTCGTTGACAGCTTCGGGATCGCAGACTTTGCAGAGTTCGGTTTCCAGGCGAGCGACCGTGTCGGCGTAGGCCGGGTCCTGCCCGAGATCGACCAGCTCGGAGGGGTCGTCTTGCAGGTCGAAGAGGTTGGGCGGGTAGCGGTTGCCAGCGTAGTAGATCAGCTTGTAGCGGTCGTCTTTGACCATGTAATTGCCGACGGTGGAGAACAGGGCATGGTATTCGCTGAATGTGATGCGGTTCGGGGTGGATTCGCCGGTGGTGATGGGCCAGAGGGAGGTTCCGGGCAGGTCGGCGTCTTCTTCCTCCAAGGGTACACCGACGCAATCGAGGACGGACGGGAAGCAGTCGATTAGGCTGACGTTCTGGTCGGAAACGCGGCCGGCGGGGATGTCGGGCCCGGCGACGATGAAGGGCACACCGACGGAGTCGTCGTACATGCAGGATTTACCCCACATGCCGTAGCTCCCGAGCATTTCGCCGTGGTCGGACGTGTAGATGATGCGGGTGTTGCGGGCCTGGCCTGACTGTTCGAGGGCTTCCAGCACGCGGTCGACGACACTGGCTCCCACGGGCTCCAGGACGCGGCCGACCTGGTAGTCCATGAAGGAGATCATGCCGAAGTAGGCGGAGATGGCGTTACGGACGACGCCTTCGTCGACGGGAGCGTCGCCGAGGGCATAGCGCCATTCGCGGACGTCATCCCAGAAGGGATGGTCGGGCCAGTCGGGACGGTCCCACCGGTGGGGAAGGGGGACGGATTCGTTGGGGTACATGGACTTGAATTCTTCGGGCAAGATGAAGGCGAAATGGGGATAGGCGAAGGAGACGAAGAGGGCCCAGGGCGCCTCCTCGGCGACACCCTCCTTGTTGAGCCAGGAGACGGCTTCGTCGCCGACGGCGGTGTCGAAGCGGGTGTAGGGGCACTCGCCGGCGCTCGCTTCGAGGACGTTCTTGACCATGAAGTCGAGGGGCATGGGGCGCCAGCGCATGCAGCCGAAGATGTCGCCTTTGCCGTCAAGGACGTTCAGGGAAACGCGGGAGTCGGCGAGGCCGTTGTCGTCGGCGTTGTCGCGGTAGTGAAGCTTCCCGATGGAGGTGACCTGATGGCCGGCGTTGCCGAGGCGATGGCCCCAGGAGGCGGCTTCGTGGCCGATGTAGGGATGGCCGTTGTCCCAGTTGCCGGTTTCGTGGACGTAGCGTCCGGTGAGGAAGTTGGCGCGGGAGGGTACACAGATGGGGTTGTTGCAGTAGCCGTAGTCAAAGCGCACACCGGACTCGGCGAGGCGGTCGAGGTTGGGGGTTTTGACCTGCGGATGGCCGTAGCAGCCGGACATGCGGCGGGTGTGCTGGTCGGACATGATGACGAGCGCGTTCATGGGTTCGATGGACATTGCGGCTCCCTGGCGGATGGCGTCGGACGTGGATCGGAATGATTAATAGTCGGAGGAATATGGTAGCGGTTTGGCAGGCGGGTTGCCGCGGCCCGCGGCCGTTTTGTTCGTGCCGGAGACGGACAGCCGGATGTGCCGGGAGGATGGGATTGTCTATATTAGATGGGTGACCGGCGCCGGCAGAGGTCGAACTGGAGCAGGCGGCCGGCAGGGACGAATTCTCTTGCTGAATCAGCGGGGGTAACGATGGCAGCGACAGGACAGGTTCGCCGGCGGCGGCGGACGTTCAATTTTGGACGGCGCGGGGGGCTGGCCGGGTATTTCTTTGTGGCCCCCTCGCTGCTGTTCCTAGCGCTGTTTGTGATATTGCCGATCATCGCGGCGTTCTACTACAGCCTGACCGACTACGACTTGATGTCTGCGCCGCGGTTCGCGGGCCTGAAGAATTACGGGAAGCTGTTTGACGACGACCGCTTCGCGCACGCGATCACGAACACGCTGCTGTTTGCGTTCGGGACGGTGCCGTCGGGGGTAGTGACTTCGCTGGCGCTGGCGGCTCTGATCAACCGACAAATCCGGGGGATTTACGCGTTCCGGGCGCTGTTTTACATGCCGGTGGTGAGCTCGTTCGTGTCGGTTTCACTGATATGGCTCTGGCTTTACGAACCACAGTTCGGTTTATTGAACGACATATTCGAGGCGTTTGGCCTACCGCGGATGAAATGGCTGCGGGACGTAGACACTTCGATGCTGTCGATCATCATCATGAGCGTGTGGAAGAACATGGGACTGAACATGGTGATCTACCTGGCGGGCCTGCAGGGCATCCCGCCGCACCTGTACGAGGCGGCGGATATCGACGGCACCGGCAGGTTCGCGAAGTTCCGGCACATCACGCTGCCGCTACTGGCGCCGACGACTTTTTTCGTTGTGATCGTTTACTTCATCGGGGCGCTGCAGATGTTCGTGCAGGTGTGGGTGATGACGGGGGCCGGTACCGATTCTCTGCATACGGGCGGGCCAGTAGACAGTACACTGACGGTGGTGATACTGCTGTATCACACCGGGTTCGAGTACCTGAAGATGGGGTACGCGGCGGCGATCTCGGTGGCGATGTTCGCGATCATCGCGGTGATTACGATCATCAACGCGCGAGTTCTGAATTACGAAGTGGGGTACTAGGCGGCGCAGCGGGCGGCAAGGCCGCTTTCGCCTAGAAGGCATACGCGGACATCGGGGCTAGAAAACGACGCCGTCGTCGTAGAACTCTTTTGGAGTAGGGGTAGCGCCGATCTTTGGTCCTTCGGCGATGACAGCTGCTTCGCCGCCGTACTTCTCGAGCAGGACGCGCTGGTCGGCGAAGGCGCGGTCGTTGACGGCTTCAGGATCGCATATCTCGCGCAGTTCGGCCTCAAGCCGGGCCCGGGTTTCGGAGTGAGCGGGATCGCGGCCCAGATCGTTTAGCTCGGTCGGGTCCTCTTGCAGATCGAATAGCTGCGGCGGGTAGTTGCCGGCGTAGTAGACGAACTTGTAGCGGTCGTCCTTGACCATGAAATTGCCGGTGGAGGAGCGGGCGGCGTGGTATTCGCTGAAAACGATGCGCTCCGGGTTGGATTCGCCGCGTGCGATGGGCCAGAGGGAGGTTCCGGGTAGGTTTGCGTCGGCGTCGGCCAGGAGAACACCGGCGCAATCGAGGACGGTGGGGAAGATGTCGATCCAGGAGATATTGGCGTCGCAGGTCGTCCCGACGGGCAGGTCGGGTCCGGCCATGATGTGGGGGATGGCGACGGAATCTTCGTACATGCACATCTTGCCCCAGAGGCCGTAGCCGCCGAGCATTTCGCCGTGGTCGGTGGTGTAGATGATGCGGGTGTTGCCGGCCTGGCCGGAGGCTTCGAGGGCGTCCAGGACCTTGCCTAGATTGTCGTCCATGAAGGAAATCAGGCCGTAGTAGGCGGAGATGGAACGGCGGATTTCGGCTTCGTCCATCTGGCCGCCGGGCGCGCGCCAGGGCCGGACTTCATTCCAGTAAGAATGGTCGGGCCAGTCGGCTTCGCGCCAGTTGATGGGCATGTCGATGGAGTCTTCGGGATAGAGGGCGTAGAAGTCTTCGGGGGCGACAAGCGGTGGGTGGGGGCAGCCGACGGAGACCCAAAGGCACCAGGGCTTGTCGTGGCCGGAGGATTCGTTCTGGAGCCACTTGACGGATTCGGCGGTGACGGCGCGGTCGAAGCGGGTGTAGTGGGACTCGCCGGGGCCGGGTGGAAGCGGCCGGCCGCCGACGTTTGTCTGCCGCCGCCAACGCATGCTGCCGAAGTAGTCGCCCTTGCCTTCGAAGACATTCATGGCTACGCGTGAATCGGGGAGCCCGTTGGGGTCGTCGAGGTAGCGATAGTGGAGCTTGCCGATGGTCGTGAGTTGATGGCCTGCGCCGGCCAGGCGGTGGCCGAAGCCCTCGGCTTCGTGGCCGGTATAGGGATGGGCGTTGTCCCAGTTGCCGGTGTCGTGGGTGTAACGGCCGGTGATGAAGTTGGCCCGCGAAGGCACGCAGATGGGGTGGTTGACGTAGGCGTTGTTGAAGCGGACGCCGCGCTCGGCGAGACGGTCGAGGTTGGGGGTCTGGACGAGAGGATGGCCGTAGCAGCCGGTCATGCGGCGGGTGTGCTCGTCGGACATGAGGATAAGTAGGTTCATGGGTTCTGACGGTGGCACGGCTGCTCTCTTTCGATTGCGGGCACTTGAGGAAGCTGTCGTGAAATTGTCCCGGCCTGCACGCAGGCCGGGACAATTTGGTGTGAGGGGAGACTAGCGGATTGGAGCGGGCGGCGTTGCGCGGTTAGTGGGAGTTGGAAGCGAGCCACTGGCGGAGGGTGTCCAGAAGGGGCTTGCGGGCGTGACGCTCGCGCCAGGGATGGTGGCCCGCAGCGGGGGAGCCCGGTGTACTGGAGGTGGTGGATGTGGCGCCGCAGCGTGTCGCAGGTGGCGGGGCCGGTGTGGGGATAGTTGTTGCCGTGGAGCATGAGGGCCGGGGTGGTTGCTGTAGCTTCTCCAATTGCGGCGCTTTGGTCCACACTAATTAATGGCGAAAATGCAGCTAGCGAGGCAGATAGTAGAAGCGCCACAAGATGTAGTCAGATAGCCGGATTTGCATCACGATGTTTAGGTTTGATTTCGTCATTCCCTAACGCCAACGCCTTAACACCAACGGAGGTTGTTCATGCTGTTTCCATTTGTACGTCGCGAGCGTGATTTAGCAGTCGGTAGATGAGTGGAAATGTTCCCGCTGTCGCGCCTGAGACAATCCAAAAAAGAAGCCCTGCTTGGTTGTCTATCAATGTCCCAGCTAGCAAGGACCCCATCATAAAACCGATGCTCCAAGTCATGCTTCCCAAGCCAATAACTCGACCATGGATCGAGGGGCGCATGACTTCTCTAGCAATTGTCGGAGTTACTGTGTCCTTAATTCCCACACCTAAGCGTCCAGCAATCCCTGCCAGATATATGGCAGTTAGCACAGCTGGAAAAATTGCTAGGGTTCCTGCTGCAATAACAACAATAATTGCTCCAGCCATAATTGGCAGCCAGACGCCCTTTGCATCCGCCAGGCGGCCTAATAGCGGTTGGACAATCAGGGCCACCGCCGCACTGACTAGTCCGTATCCAGCTACTAGGACCTCGCTTTCCGATGCTGTGAATAAAAGCAACGGTAGAGCTACGGAGGATGCCCCAAGTAGGATCGTTGGCAGTCCGGTCAGCCCAAGAAACGCCAGCAACCCTCGCTCATGAAATAATTGTGAAAATGTCAGCTTTGCCGGTTTGAGTTCGTCGCTCGTACCGGTATCTAGATGCGCTGTGTGCTCCGGGAGCTTTGGAACAGTAATCCATATTAGGATAAATCCTATTACGGCTGTTATTACTCCTAATATGCCGATTGGTACGAAGCCTCGATCCTCGACGAGGACGATTGCAACGCCGCTTCCAATTATTGCGGCTACCTCCATAAAGCTGAACCAGAAGCCCATAAGCGTAGCCGTACGATTTTTCGGCAATGACTGGATTAAATAACTCTGAAATCCCGTGTCGCTCCAGCCCCACCCCAAGCCGAAAATTGAGAGTATTACAAACAGGGCCGGTATAGATGTGGTAAGAAATGCGCCCGCTAGGAACACGCGTGCAAACAGGCCGATTAAGTATGAGCGTCTATGGCCAAATGCATCGGCGACTATGCCACCGAGAAGAGATCCCACTGCTGTCCAAAATACGGAGACGCTGAATAATGCTCCTGTAAGTTGAGCATCACCTCCGACTTTGATTACCACGTACACTGGTAGAAGGACGCGTATTGGTTCGAAGCTGAGGCTCATGACGCCAATGGATGAGAACCAGGCAATTATGCGTCTAGACATTCCTCCTCGTGCGGTATCCATAGCTGCAAATAGATCATCAGCCAATTGCGAATTCAATCGAGGATAAATGCATCAGGTTGGCAGGCGCAGCTGCAATGGCTTGATAAATCGACAGGAAAAACAATCGATGCAAACCACTTTTGAATCATCCATCTAGGCATACGTCGTCTCCCGATATAGATCGTTGTGACTAAGATCTATTCACCTATTGTAAATATTTAGTTGGTTTGCGAGGCCGTTCATATATCGCTATCAGGATGGAAGAGAAGGCGGCCGGCTCGATACCGCTCTCCTGCAAGCGGAGGACGTCGGTCCAGGTTTCGTTGAAACCGGATTCGTGGGGGCCAGGGGGTGGCGGCGCGGGGAAGCGGATCGAAGGAATCGAGGCGACTGTAAGTCTTGCCGAACTCGGCGAAGAGCAGGTCGCAAGCTGTCTGGTCGGTCGCTGCATTGAGTTGCCGGTCGACGGCGTTCCGATAGGCGGCACGGGCTTCCAGGTCGTAGGTTCCGCAGCCGATGAGGGTGAGCGACCTGACGCGGTGTGGGTGGCGGGCGGCAAAGGAGAGGGCGAGCATGGCGCCCAAGGAATGGCAAATGAGAACGGCGGGATCGGGCGCGACGGCTGTGAGGTCGTCGACGTGCTGCTTGACGGTGAGGGGGATGGAGCCGGCGCGGCGCTGGAGGGGGTCGATGACGTGGAAGTCGGATGCGAGGTCGCGGGCGAGATCGGCGACGGAGCCTGGAGCGCCGGGTCCGCTATAGAGCAGGACGACGGTGGTGGAACCGGCATCACCGTAGGTGCGGATCTGTATGGGTTCGAGTTCTATTGGGGTCTCAATCGCCGGCCTGCCGCTGGGGGTTGGACGCCCTATTGCGGAAGGTACCTAGTCAGGCCGGCGAATGCGGCTGGGGTAGAAGGATTCGAACCCTCGCTACTTGGGCCAGAACCAAGCGTCCTACCACTAGACCATACCCCAATAGGTTTTCGGGAGAATCTTACACAAGGCAGGTAGCGGGCGGGCCGGGGGAGGCGCGGGAGCGAGTTCGCGAAGTGATCTGGATAGAGCGACCGGGCTGAGTATGGCCGAACGCCGGATCCGGATCGCGGCCGGCATCTACACCTGGGAGGTGATTGTTGATTAAGAGTCGATCAGGCCGAACCGGGGGCGAGTTGCAACCGGAATTGATGTTGGGACGGGGGGCGGCTGTGGAAGCGATGGAGGTGGCCTCCGGCCTGCGCCGGTTCCGGATAGCTGTCCGGGAATAGACGCTTGACCCGCCGGTGCGGGCTCTGCTGGTGCGCAGGGGACGGCGGCTATGGGTGGGGGTGACGCGCGATCTGCATGAGGCGGCGCGGCGGGTGGCGCTGCTGGAGATCGTGCGGGAGCTGGACGCGGATTCTTACGTGCTGATTCACCTGGTGGCGGAGCCGCCGCGGGGGTGAGGGGAGGCGCGCGTCGGGTGGTGGTTGATTGACGTAGTTTGGGGCTGCTGTCGGCGTGGGAGTGAGCTGTTGCGGATAGCGAAGGGATTTGTGATGGAGGGTCCGGCCGGGGGTCGGGGCCGGCCGGCGCGGGTGAACTGGCGGAATGGGCACCCGGTGGGCGAAGATGGGCCATGAAACTTGGCTGGTCGGTGAAAAAATCGCGGGTGGCGTGGCGGGGGCGCTTTCCGGTGATCGAGGACTTGCTGCAGGCGGACCATGACGGCCGGGAGCACCTCTATACCTACCTGGGGATACGGTCGACGGCGGTGGGGGTGCTGGCGGTGGACGGGCGGGACCGTCTGCTGCTGGTGAATGAGTACCGCCACCCGATGGGGGAGGTGCTGACGGACATTCCGATGGGCACGGCGGAGCGCGACGAGAATCTGGTGCAGGCGGCGGCGCGGGAGCTGCGGGAGGAGACGGGCTGGATCGCCGATTCGCTGGAACACATCGGCGGGCTGCACCCGGTGCCGGCGCTGACTTCGTTGCGGTTCGAGTTTTACCTGGCCCGGGATCTATCGGAAGGAGCGGCGGAGCCGGACGAGACGGAGATAATCGGCGTGCAGTGGATGGATGTAGGCCGGGTGATGAGGCGGATAGTGGCGGGCGAGCTGACCCACGGGGGACTGCCGATGGCGCTGCCGCTGGCGCTGCAGAAAGGGATGCTGAAGCTGCCCGATCCCGACGGCGCGAAGTGATGGCGGTGCTCGCTGAGGGACCGCCGGTAAACGTAAACTGCACGGGCTGAGGAGCGACGGCGATTGCTATACATGACCGCGATGGAGTTTGTACTTGGCTGAGAAGCGACGGTTCCGGATGGCGCCGAGCCCGACGGGCAGCATTCATATCGGCAACGCCCGGACGGCTCTATATAACTATTTGTTGGTGCGGCGGAGCGGCGGGACGTTCGTGCTGCGCATCGAGGACACGGCGCGGGATCGCAGCACGCCCGAGTTCGAGCAGGCGGTTTTGGACGGGTTGGGCTGGCTGGGGTTGGACTGGGACGAGGGACCGGACGCCGGCGGCGAGCACGGGCCCTACCGGCAGAGCGAACGGTTGGAAATCCATAAGACATGGCTGGCGAAGCTGACGGCGGCCGGGCACACGTATCGGTGCTTTTGCACGCGGGAGGAGCTGGCTGAGAAGCGCAAGGTGGCGCAGAAGGTGGGACGGGCGCCGAAGTATTCGGGCAAATGCCGCAACTTGAGCGCTGAGGAAGTGGAAGGCCGGCTGGAGGCCGGCGAGGAGGCGGCGGTGAGGTTTCGGGTGATGCCGGGTCAGGTGTCGTTTGAGGACATGATCCTTGGCCGGTTGGAGGAGGATGCCGGTTTGTGGGGGGATTTCATCGTGGGCCGCTCGGACGGCACGCCGGTGTACAACTTCGCGGTGGTGGTGGACGATCACCTGATGGAGATCACGGACGTGGTGCGGGGTGGGGATCACATTTCCAACACGTTCAAACAGGTCGTGATGTACGAGGCGCTGGGACTGGATCCGCCGCGCTTCGGGCACATGCCGCTGACGCTGAACGTGAAACGCCAAAAATTGAGTAAGCGGGACGGCTCGGTGGCGGTGGAGGAGTATCGCGAGCAGGGCTATCTGCCGGAGGCGGTGGTGAACTTCATCGCCCTGCTGGGTTGGAATCCGGGCGACGAGCGCGAGCTGTTCACGATGGAGGAGTTGATCGAAGCGTTCAGCATGGAACGGATTACGAAGTCGAACGCGGTGTTCGATTTCGCCCGGCTGGACTGGTTCAACGGAACCTACATCCGGCAGATGGAGGTGGCGGAGCTGGCGCAGCGAGTGACGCCGTTTCTGGAGGACGCCGGGCTGCCCGTCCCGGACGAGGATTACCTGCGCGCGGCGGTGGCCCTGGAGCAGGAGCGGGTGAAGAAGCTGTCGGACTTCCCAGAAGCGCTGCGATTCTTCCTGGTGGAGGAGGTGGAGCCGGACATGAAGTTCCTGTTGAAGAAGAAGGGCACGGAGGAGGAAACGGCGGCGGCGCTGTCGACGGTGTTCGAGTTGGTGCAGGACTTCGGGGTGCAGAATCTGGAGCGGACGGAGAAGAATCTGCGTCAGATGGCGGACGCGCTGGGCTGGAAGGCGGGAGAGCTGTTCATGCCGATCCGGGTGGCGATCACAGGTTCGAAGGCGTCGCCGCCGCTGTTCGAGACGATGCGGGTGCTGGGTCGGCCGCGGGTGCTGCTGCGGCTGCGGCACGCGATCCGGATGCTGGCGAAGAACGCGCAGGACGAGGCGTACGAGAAGTCGGGGTAGAGATCGGGCGGACTACGCCGGGTTGGTGATCTCGTCGATGGCGGTGAGTTCGTCTTCGGCCATGGCCCCGCCGAATTTGCTCGCGATGACGGCCTCGTGGCGGTGGCCCTGAAGGGCGGCGCCCAGGTACTCCTCGGAGAGGCCACCGGGGCCGTATATGTCGGCGGTGTCGAAGAGCGTGATGCCAGCGTCAAGGGCGGCGTGGACGACGGCGGCGGTCTGGGCCAGATCGCAGCGGCGGCCGAAATTGTTGCAGCCGAGCCCGACGATAGAAACCTGTAATCCGGAGTTGCCGATATTCTGATAGTTCATTGAGCATCCCATTATGCAGATTTATGTAAGACTAGGTACCGACTTATTCTATTGAACTGAAAAAATAGGGCAATTGGGGCAAAGGAAGGACGAGTGATGGAGTGGACGGACAGTCGTTTGAGCAGCTTATTGCAGATTTATGTGCTCTGGATGTGGAAATGAAGGGGTTCAGCGGATCGCGTTCGGCTACGATATGCGACGTTCAGGCGGGGGGTCTGAGTGGCCATAGGAGGCCTGGCGGTCGCAAGCGAACGAATTCGGGGATTTATTTCGGTGGCGGTGGATGAATTGCGGATCGATTCGGCAATAGGGTTCGACCTGCACATGTAAACACGTGGCGGGTCGACTTTATGCGCGTACGCCGAATCGAGGGAGTGCAGAGTGGATTCAACCCTGGCCGAGGCACGGCTGATCGACGCGCATGAGACGTTCAGGTCGGAGGCGCTTTAGGGAGTAAATTTGGGAACGGTGGGAGAGGTTGGGGCCGGCGGCGATTAGAAGCTGATGGCGACTCCGTTGCCGTTGTTGGTGGAGGATTCGGCGATGGCGTCCAGGATGAGATCCACGCGATAACCGTCTTCGAAGGTGGCGCCGAGCGGGGCGACTTCCTTGTCGTTGACGATGCAATCGAGGAAGTGGTGCAGCTCGTGCACGAAGGTGTGCTCCCAGCCGATGATGTGGCCGCGGGCCCACCAGTACTCGGCGTATGGATGGCCGGGCTGGCTGCAGGTGACGCGGCGAAAGCCGTTGGCGCCGTCGGGGCCGGCGTCGTCGGTGTAGAGCTGGAGTTCGTTCATCGCCTCTTGGTTGTATGCGATGGAGCCGCTGGTGCCGTTGATCTC
>CAZBZS010000050.1:0-17792 GCA_964496475.1 uncultured Chloroflexota bacterium
AGTTGGATAGAGCGTGTGGTTGCGGACCACAAGGTCGGAGGTTCGAGTCCTCTCGAGGTCGCCAGAGTCAGCGGTTCGGTCAGCGGTAGGCCTCCGCCTGCATCTCAAATAGGCGGGCGTAGTAGCGGCCTAGTTGGACCAGCTCTTCGTGGGTGCCTTGCTCGATGATCTTGCCGTCGTCGATGACCAGGATTTGATCGGCCATGCGGACGGTGGTGAAGCGGTGAGAGATCAGGATGGCCATCTTGTCGCGAGTGAGCTCGCGGAAGCGCTCGAATACTTCGTGCTCGCTCTGCACATCGAGGGATGAGGTGGGTTCGTCAAGGATAAGAAGCTGGGCGTCGCGCATGAAACCGCGGGCCAGAGCGATTTTCTGCCACTGGCCAATCGACAGGTTCACGCCTCCGCGGAACCAGCGGCCGAGCTGGGTATCGTAGCCGTCGGGGAGCCCGTCGATGACCTCATGGGCCCCGCTGCGGAGGGCGGCCTCTTTGACGCGCTCTTTGTCGTCGATATCGGGGAGGGAGCCGTAGCCGACGTTGGTCTGGGCGGATTCCTGGTAGCGGCCGTAATCTTGGAAAATGACGCCGATCTGGGTACGGAGGTCTTGCACGTCGTAGTCGTGGATGTCGACGCCATCGATCAGGATATCGCCAGAGTTGGGTTCATAGAAGCGTGAAATCAGCTTTACGAGGGTGGTCTTGCCGGCGCCGTTGGCGCCGACGACGGCTACGGTCTGTCCGGGAATAATGTTGAACGAGAGCCCGCGCAAGACCGGGGCATCGGTTCCGGGATAGGTGAAGTGGACGTCGCGGAATTCGATTCCTTGGGCAATGGGGCGGGGCAATGTCTTGCCGCCGTCCTCGGGCTCGATGAGAGGTTCGAATTCGAGGAACTCGAAGAAATTGTTGACGAAGAGGCCGCGCTCGTAGATGCGGGTGATGCCCTGCAATAGCTGGTTGGACGCTTCGACGGTCTGCTGATAGGCGATGTAGTAGGTGCCGAGGGAGCCGATGCGCAGGAAGCCGCGGACAACCTGGAAGGCGACAAAGGCGAACACGACAGCGCTGGCGACGGCGCCAACAGCCTGGAGGAAGGCGGTGGCGCGAGCGCTGCGCAGGGTGAGGCTGCGGTTTTCGACAAAAAACTTGTCGAAAGTCCGTCGGTAGATGCCTATGAGATAGCGGCCGAGGTCAAAGATACGGAGTTCTTTGATGTAGTCGTCGTTGGTGATGAGCCAGCGGAAATAGCCGAGGCGGCGGACTTCGGGTGAACGCCAGGTCTGCAGGCGGAAGCGCTCGCGACTGAACTTGATCTCGACGAGGAGGGCGGGGATGGTGGTGACGATGACGACGATGACGATCCACCAGGCGATGGTGAAGAGGACGGCGATGAGGGTGATGAGGGTGATGGCGTTCTGCATAACGGCGAAGGATTCGGCGACGATCTGCATGGGGCCCTCGCGGGCCTCGCGCTGGGCATTTTCGAGCCGGTCGTAGAAGTCGGCGTTCTCGAAGTAGGAGATGTCCAGGGTCTCGGATTTTTCTAGGATCATGAGGTTGGTGCGGTTGGTGAATAGATCGCCGAGGATGGAGCTGACGGCACCGCGTCCGGCACGCAGGATGAAGGCGATGAGGACGACGGCGGCCTGAACGGCGATTAGGAGGGCGACGCGATCGAAGTTGCCGGTTCCGGCACGGACGGCGTCGTCAACGGCGGTGATGACGGCGCCTAGGAGCCAGGCGGTGGCGGCGGGTGTAAAGGCGCTGAGGATGGTCAGGACTAGCATCAGGGCGGTCAGGAAGGGGCTGGTGGTCCAGACGAGTCGAAATATGCGGACGGCGTTGCGGAAGGCCTCGCCGACGTTGGCGACGGTGAATTCGGCCTGGTCGAAGGGTCCGCGGTGCATGGGGTCAGTTTGCCTTGTCGGAATTCAAATGGGATCGTTCAAATATCGGGGAATACGTGGCTGTGGTCGAGTGGGATTCTCCGATTCTTTCATCAGGGGGGGGCGCAACCTGGGATGAAGCCCTGGGCAATCGAACCCGGGGCCCTAGTATCGGGAAAAGACGGGGTCTTCACGGGTGATGACTTCGATGACGGCGGGACGGTTTCCGGCGACGGCCTCTTTACCGCGCTCGATGGCCGGTTTGAGGTTGGCCACCTTTTCGATCTTCTCTGAGTAGCAGCCGAGGGCGGCGGCGACGGCGGCGTAGTCGCCGGTGAGGAACTTGGCTCCGTAGCGCTTGACGGCGGCGGGCATGTGGGCCTCGTAGCCGCCCATGGCGCCGTTGTTGAGGATGACGGTGAGGACACCAATGTTGTTGCGGGCGGCGGTCTCGAAGTCCATGCCGGACATGCCGACGGCGGTGTCTCCCATGACATTGATGACGAGGTGATCGGGCATGGCGAGCTTGGCGCCGTAGGCCAGGCCGTGGCCGTATCCGAGCTGGGTCGACTTACCCCAGCCGATGTAGTAGGCGGAAGGCAGGGAATGCCAGAAGGGCACCATCTGGTCACGAGGATTGCCGGAATCGTGGGTGGCGATGGTGGTTTTCAAGTCCACGGAGTGCATCAGATCCCAGATGACGCGGTAGGGATTGAGGGGCTCTTCGTCAGAGGTGAGGCGGGGCATCCATTCTTCCAGCCAGGAGGACTTCACATTGGCGATCTGTTCCCGAGGGTCGGAAGCGGCGGACGCTCCGGCGGAGATGCGATCGGCGATGGCCTGGTTGAGCTGGTCGAGGACCAATTTGGCGTCGCCCATGAGGACGTGATCGACGGGATAGTCCTTGTGAATGTCGGTGTCGCTGTTGGTGATCTGGATGAGCGGTTTGCCGGGAGGAATGGCCCCCTGCTGGTTGGCGATACTGAAACTGCAGGCGACGCCGATGATGAGGTCGGCGTCGGCCATGAACTCGCCGGCGGGCCGGGTGTTGACCTTGCCGAAGAGACCCAGGGAAAGCGGATGGGTCTCGGGAAAGGCGCTCTTGCCGTTCAGAGTGGTGACGGCAGGGGCGTTCGTTAATTCGGCGAGATGTACCAGTTCGGCGGAGGCACCGGCCCAGAGGACGCCCATGCCGGCATGAATTACAGGGTGGTCCGAGGCAAGGATGGCGTCAGCAGCTTCCTCGACGTCGCGTGGATCGGCCATGGAGCGGTGGGGGCGGGGTGGGGTATAGGAGCCGATATCGGGGCCGAATTCCTCGTCGCCGACATCCATGGGAAGTTGCAGGAGAATGGGGCCGCCATGACCGTTGCGGGACAGGGCAAAGGCCCGGCGCATGCGGTCGACGGCGGTGTCGACCTGCGTGATCTGAGCGGTCCATTTGGTGATGCCGCGGTAGTGCTCGACGGCGTCGAAGAGAGGGTGGATACCGTTGCGATGGGCCTCGTAGCCGCCGGTGAGGACGATCATAGGGACGGAATCGGCGAAGGCCTGGGCGATGGCGCCGAAGGCGTTCTCGGCGCCGGGCCCGTACTGGACTGCGACGACGCCAATTTTTTCGCCGCGGGATACGCGGGAGTAGCCGTCAGCCATATTGATTATGGTGCGCTCGGTGCGACCCAGGATCGGGCGGATCCCAAGTGTTGAAACGGCGTCAATGAGCGGATTGTGGGGAAAGCAGAAGAGGTACTCGACACCCTCGCGCTTGAGCACGGCGGCGATGGCTTCGTGACCGTTCATGGGCTACCTCCGGGACCGGCGCTCAGGTTCGCGGCGCAAGGACCTGGTCGGGAAAATTAAGAGTACCGGATGATATCGCCCAGTATCGGTCTCAGCCAGACGGGGAGACACGGGCGGCCGGAGAATGGGTCCGGGAGCTAGACGACGTTGGATGCGCCGCCATCTACCGCCAAGGCGGTGCCGGTGATATAGGAGGCCTGCTCGGAGGCGAGAAAGGTGACTGCAGCGGCGACCTCTTCGGCAGTGCCGAATCGGCCGACCGGAATATTGCGACCGGCGTCAGCATAGAACTCCTCTAGGGTCTGGGCCTGTCCTTTGTCGCGCCAGCGACGTTCCGGCTGCATGGTGCGGATGGAACCGACCATCACGGTGTTGACGAGGATGTTGTGGGCGGCGTAGTCCCGGGACATG
This sequence comes from uncultured Chloroflexota bacterium, assembly GCA_964496475.1. Taxonomy (GTDB): domain Bacteria; phylum Chloroflexota; class UBA11872; order UBA11872; family VXNJ01; genus JASLPR01. Next base: position 4,100 of record CAZBZS010000050.1, read on the forward strand.
GCTTTGGTGAGGGCGATTCCGGCGGCGCGGCTGACCGAGGTGGGCAGGGACGAGGGACCGGGTTGCTTGCCGCCAGGATGGGTAATGTTGATGATGCGCCCCCAGCGGGCCTGTTTCATGTAGGGAAGCGCCGCGCGAGAGCAGCGAATGGCGCCGAAGAGCTTCAGGTCCAGGTCCTCGTGCCAGGCCGGGTCGTCGACGTATTCAAAAATGTTGGCAGCGGACTTCCCGGCGTTGTTCACCAGAATGTCCACCCCGCCGAATTCGAGAGTAGTTGTTTCGATGAAGGCGGCGGCCTGTTCTTCAATGCTGACATCGGAAACGATAGGCAGGACGCGGGACCCAGTGGCGCCGGAAATGCGGGCCGCGGCGTCCTGAAGTATGTCCTCCCGGCGGGCGCAGATGGCGACGTGGCAGCCCTCAGCGGCAAGGGCGGAGGCGACGGCGAATCCGATGCCTTCACTGCCACCGGTGACGGCGGCTATTTTCCCGGTCAGACCAAAATCCATGAATTGCCTTCCAGTTGAATACGGATAGCGATAGGCCTTGCGCAGGAGCCTGGTTTAATTCGGCGCGGCCCCTACCCCGAGCGTTCGTCTCCGCCGTCCAAGGTCCCCGAGCGTAAGTGTAGGTCACGCTGCGGGAAGGGTACTTCGATGTCATTTTCGCGGAAGGCAGCGTCGATGGCGAAGTGAAGGTCGCTCAGGGTGGTCAGCCGCTTGGAGGGGCTGTCGACCCAAGCGAAGATCAGGAAATTGAGGGAGGAATCGCCGAACTCGATGAAGAACACCCGGGGCTCGGGCTCGGCGAGGACATCGACATGCTCGGCCAGAACTTCACGGAGGAGACGCTCGGCTAGGCGCATGTCGGACCCGTAGGCAACGCCGACGTTGAAGCGAATGCGGACGATGCGGTCGGCCAGGGTCCAGTTATCGACCTGGTTGGATATCAATTCTGAATTGGGCACGGTGACGCGGGTGTTGTCGAAGGTGCGCAGTAGGGTGGAGCGCAGGCCGATCTTCTCTACGATTCCGCGAAGCCCGTTGACTTCGATGATGTCGCCGTCGGAAATGGGGCGCTCGGTGAGGAGGATGAGGCCGGACACGAAGTTCTCGGCGATTCGCTGGAGCCCGAAGCCGAGTCCGATGCCTATGGCACCGAGCGGGACGAGCAACACGCCCAGCTCCAGGCCAACGGAGGTGAGGGCGATGTAGAGGCCGATGAAGATGACCAGTCCGCGGATAAATGATCCGAGGATGGAGGCGACGCTGGTGGCGACGCCGAGGCGGCGGATGAGATGTCGGGTGAGAAGCCGGGTCAGGCGTCCGGCGACGATCAAGGCCACGACGAATATCAGGAGCAACTGGATGATGCCCATGGGCGTGAGGGGATTTCCCTGGATCACGGCGATCTGGAAGTTGAGTACTTCCCAGATCGTGTCGAGGACTTCCACGCGAGAACCTTTCAGCTTGCGGGTCTGCGTAATGATAGGTTCCGGGAAGGCAGAGGGCTATTGGTGGGAGAGATTTGCGTCGATACGGGGTGGGGGCTAGGCTGCGGTCCCCCAACGAGGGGGCGGTGGCTGAGACTTGAGGAGGACCAGCGGCGTGTAACAGCAGAACGGAGAGCTGCCAGATGAGTTTGAATCCGGTGCGGGACAAGTTGTATGAGGGGGAGCCATCGGTGGGAGCGTTTCTGAACCTAGGGTCGGCGGCGGCGGCGGTGGTGATGGCGGCGGCGGGATATGACTGGTTGGTGGTGGATGCCGAGCACGGCCAGTGGAACCCGGAGTCGATGGCGAACGCGTTCAGGGCGATCGAAGCGCGCGGGACAGTTCCGATGGCAAGGGTGTGGTCGCACGATAAGACGGCGCTGGGACGCCTGCTGGACGCGGGGGCGATGGGAATTGTGCTGCCGCACGTGAGCACTCCGGAGCAGGCGGCGGCAGCGGTGAGGGCGATGCGGTACCCGCCGGTGGGAGAGCGTTCGTCGGGCACGGGTCGGGTGGTGTTGACGGACCCGGGCTACAAGGACCAAGCGAACGGGTCGATCCTGGTGATTCCGCAGATTGAGGACATGGAAGGCGTGAATAACGCAGAGGCGATCATGGCGCTGGACGGGGTGGATGTGGCGTTTATCGGCCCGAACGACCTGGGTTTGTCGATGGGGCTGACGGCGGAGCAGATGTGGAAGGAACAGAGCCACCTGGACGCGATGGCGACGATTCTGGAAGCGGCTCGAAACGCCGGGAAGCCGGCGGGGGTGCCGGTGGCCAGCGGGGAGGCGGCGCGGCAGGTCATAAAGCAGGGATTTCAATTGATCGATATCGGCAGCGATCTGCGGCAATTGCAGACGGCCGCGACCGAACGGTTGAAGATCGCGCGCGGGTAGGACGGCGACCTCAGGTTGACATAATAATGAAATCGCCGATGGTGGCGTCGGTGATCTCGGCGGCGGAGCCGGATGGAGCGGCGATTTCGAGATGGTCGAGGCTGCCGACGACGGCGATCAGGCGGTGGGTGCTGTCGTAGCTGGAGCTGACGCCGACGGCGGATTCGCCGGCGATGGTGAATGTCAGGGAGCGGGAGGGACCGGGAAGGTCGGCGCCGGGCAGGTTGGTTATCAGGTTGCCGAAACGATCTATGTGCTCGATGGTGAGTCGCCAGCTTCCGTCCGCGGCCTGCTCGGGGCCAGTTGATGGCATTGGCTCGATCTGAAGGACGGGGGAGCCGAGCTGAACTATGTCGGCGCCGGTGGCCAGATGGGCAGCGATTGGGGCGAAGATATCACGGCCGTGGAAGGTGTCGCTGACGATAGGTCGCCAGTATTCGGGACGGTCCAGGAGATAGGCCCGACGGGAGTCGGAGAGGGCGGAATTCCAGACGCGATAGAAGAGGCCGTTGTCGGGTCCGACAAGCCAGCGGCGACCGACTCGCAGAGCGAGGGGGCGGCGGTCAGTGCCGACGCCGGGGTCGACGACGGCAACGGTGACGGAGGGTTCGGGTAGATTGGGCAGCGACGCGGCGAGGAGAAAGGCGCCTTGGCGGAGCGCCTGCGGGCCGATGTCGTGGGAGAGGTCGATGATGGCGGCGGCGGGCGCAATTTCCAGGATGGCGGCCTTCATCATGCCGACGTAAGGGTCGGAGAGGCCGAAGTCGGTGAGGAGGGTGATGACCGGTCTGGTGGATTCGGTCATGATTCGGACAGAGAGCAGGCGCTGGGAATGCCGTAGGCCGTGGTGGCGGCGAGGGCGCCATTACGAATCGCACTGGTGACGGCGCGAGCGGCGAGGTCACCGACCAGGCTGAGGTCGGCGTCGACAGTGGCGCCGGCGACGGAAGCGCAGAAAAGGGTATCACCGTCTCTGGTCGTGTGGGAGGGCTGGACGGCGCGGGCCAGACCGTCGTGGGACATCTGGGCGACTTTGGTGGCCCCAGACTTATCGAGGCGGGCGTTGGTGACAACGCAGCCGATGACTGTGTTTTCGGCCGAGCGGAGATCTCCTATGTGCTCTAGGACATTCTCGGGAGGGACCGGGCGGCCGTGGTGTAACTGACCGGCCAGCACTGCGCCGTCTTCCGCGAGAATGGAGCCGACGGGGTTGGGCACGATGAGGGCGGAAACTCGCAGATCGCCGTCGGTCAAAGTGGAAACGCCAAGTCCGGTCTTGGTGCCGAAGGGGCCGGCACCAGCGGTGGCTCCGGTCCCGGCGCCGACGTTTCCGACGGCGAAGTCGAGATGGGAGGCGGTGCGGTAGGCCGCGCGTCCGGCGGATTCGTCGGGCCAGCCGATTCCGCCGACGCCGAGATCGTAAATGACGGCGGCGGGGACGATGGGGATCGGGGCGAAGTAGGTCTCGTATCCGGTTCCGGCCTCGTGCAGGGCGGCGGCCACCCCGGAGGCGGCGGAGAGGCCGAGGGCGCTGCCGCCGGTGAGGACGATGGCGTCGATACGATTTACGGAAGCGGTGGGGGCCAGGAGAGCGGTCTCGCGGGTGCCGGAGGCCCCACCACGGATGTCGACGCCGCAGCAGGAAGGAGGATCGAAGAGGATAACGGTGCAGCCGGTGCCGGCGTTTTTATCAGTCCAATGCCCGACTCGGATTGCGCCGATGGCGAGGAATGCGGCGGGTTGAAAGTTGCCGGTCACGCGTCGGCCCGTTCCTTGAGGCGGCGGCTCGTAGCCTGTCGGAGGGCGAATTCCGGATCGAGTCCGTGACGGTCGGCGAGTTCGACGAGGTGGAGAAGCAATTCCCCCAAAACGGCGGCGTCTCCAACGCCATCTCCGATGGTTTCTCCGAGGCCATCCCCGAGGGCATTTTTGAAGACCTTGTCCGCCTGAGGGCTAAGTTCGTCCAGTTTGGCGGGAGGAAGCTCGGTACCGGATCGCGCGGCGCGGCGAATCAACTCCCGGGCGTAGGTCAGGGCGGGCAAGGAGGCGGATATGCCTGCGGTGAGGGAGTCACCGTTATCGCGCTCGGCGGTCTTGATCTCCTCCCAATTGCGGAGCACGTCGTCGACGCCGTCTACCTGGACATCGCCGAAGACGTGGGGATGGCGATGGATCATCTTGCGGGTGATGCCGGCTACGACATCGGCGAAGTTGAATTCGCCGGCTTCGGTGGCGATCTGAGAATGGAGGGCTATTTGGAGAAGGACATCGCCGAGTTCCTCGGCAAGATGGGCGGGATCGTCTTCTTCGATGGCGGCGGCGGCTTCGTAGGCCTCTTCGGGGAGGTAGCGTTGCAGGGAGAGGTGGGTCTGGCGGCGATCCCAGGGGCAGCCATCGGGGGCGCGGAGGCGCTCGATCACCCAGAGGAGCGATTGCATGGCACGGCTGTCCTGGAGCGGAGGGACGGGTCCGGCAACGAGGCCGAAGGGGACGCCGTTCGCCGGTAATTCGAGGGAGGACAAGTTATTGGGGTCGAAGGGAAGGGTGTCTCCGGAGCGGGCTATCAGGGTGAGCGGGGCATCGTCTGAGCGGGCGAGAACAGCGGTGGTGGCGGCGATGACGGCTGGAGTGGACATGAGGGCCGAGATGACCAGGGGAAGGGTGAGGTCGGCACCGGGGATGTCCTCTGGGTTCCGCAGCGAGAATCCGGAGGCGGCGTCGATCGCGCCAAGCCAGAAGGGCAGGGCGGGCTCAACCTGGACTTCCAAATTGCCTTGCAGGGCGGCGTTTCGCAGGGGCGCGGCGAGGGGGTCGTCGATCAGAGGGCATCCGGGTCCAAGGTAGATCGCGTCCCGGGAATCCAATAGGGTCATGACCGATTGAATCGCGGAATCGATACTTGGCCGGTCGAAGGGAGCGGGCAGGGGGACGCCGGGAGGATGGTGAGTCACCCAGGACGCGACGGTGGGTTCGGCGGCGCCGGAGGGATGGGTGGTAGTTTCGGGTCCCGGCCATCCGGCGATCGTTAGTGTCCGGGGCAAGTTGACTCCAACGGTTTCGCGTTCATGTGCACACGATAGTACTATCGAGCGTTCGCAACTGGCGGACCTGATTAGAAGAGGACGGGCCCCAGCTGAAGCTCAAACAGACACCGCTGCACGGTAGGCACGTAAGCCTGGGCGCTCGGATGGTGGAATTCGCAGGCTGGGACATGCCGGTGCAGTATGCGGGCCTGATCGCCGAGCACGAGGCGGTGCGATCAACGGCCGGCGTCTTCGACGTATCGCACATGGGCGAAATTGTTGTTTCCGGGTCCGACGCGACGGCATTTCTGAATTACGTGCTGACGAACGATGTCGCCCGGCTGAGGAAGGGTCGGTCGCAGTACACGCTGATCTGCAATGAGGCCGGTGGGGTGGTGGACGATGCGATGCTGTACCGGCTGGCGGAAACGGAATACCTGCTGGTGGTAAACGCGGCGAACGTGGAGACGGCATGGGGGTGGCTGGTGGATCGGTCGGATGAATTTGAGGTAGAGCTGGAAAACCGGAGTGACGACTACTGCCTGCTGGCGGTGCAGGGGCCGGAGACGGAGGCGCGGCTCGATCCGGGGTGCGATCTGGATTTAACCGGGCTGCGACGGACGCGAATCCGGGATGTCGAGGTGTTCGGTCGTAAGGTCCTGATCGGTCGTACGGGCTACACGGGCGAGGACGGCTTTGAGATCTTCTGTTTTCTAGCGGACGGCCCGGCAATCTGGGACGAATTGCTGAGATTGGCCATCAAGCCGGCGGGGCTGGGGGCGCGGAATACGCTACGTTTGGAGGCCGGGATGGCACTTCATGGAAATGAGCTAGGGATGGACATAACTCCGATTGAGGCGGGGTTGGGAGGTGTAGTGGCGATGGAGAAGGGGAATTTCGTTGGGAGGGGGGCGCTGGAGTCGGTTATGGCGCAGGGCCCGTCGCGGCGGCTGCGCGGATTGCGGGCGACCGGGCGGGGGATACCGCGAGATCATTACCCGGTGAAGACGGCGCACGGTGACGGGGAGATGACAAGCGGGACGTTTTCGCCGACGCTGCAAGCCGGGATCGGGATGGCGTTCGTGCCGCCGGCGTGCGAAGTCGGTGACGGGGTGTCGGTGGAAATTCGCGGCCGAGAATGGGAGGCTACGCTTGTGGACATGCCGTTTTACAGCAACGTCACCCGATGGCGGGCGAAATCGACTTGAAAGGAACGCACGGCGCGACATGAGGCAGGACAGATGAACTCCGAGGAGCTGAGATACACCCGGGAGCACGAGTGGGTTCGGGTGGATGGTGGCGTATGCACCATCGGGATAACGGACTACGCGCAGGAGGAACTGGGTGATGTGGTCTTCGTGGAGTTGCCGGCGGTAGGGGCGGCCACGGCCAGGGATAAGCCGTTTGGCGCGGTGGAGTCGGTGAAGGCGGTGTCCGATCTGTACGCGCCGGTCTCAGGCGAGGTTATTGCGGTGAACGGCGATCTGGAGGGTAAACCGGAGACGGTGAATGAGGATGCCTACGGCGAGGGCTGGATGATCCGGGTTGAGCCGAGCGATCTTCGAGAGGTGAACTCGCTGATGGACGCAGCCGCCTACCGAAAACTCGTCGATGAGCTACGTTCCTAACACCGAGCGTGACCGGCGAATAATGATGGAAGCGATCGGGGTCGGGGAAATTGATGATCTCTTTGCCGATATTCCGGCGGAGGTGCGCGATCCGAAGCTGGACATTCCGCCGGCGTTGTCGGAATTGGAGGTGGTGAGGCACCTGAGCGGCGTGGCCGCGAAAAACGCGGATCTTGGGCAGTGGACGAGCTTCCTGGGGGCCGGCTGGTATGACCATCACGTGGCGGCGTATGTGGATCAGCTGCTGCTGCGAAGCGAGTTTTACACGGCGTACACGCCCTACCAGGCGGAGGTGAGCCAGGGGACGCTGCAGGCAATTTACGAGTTCCAGAGCTTCATCTGCGATCTGACCGGGCTGGAAGTGGCGAACGCTTCGATGTACGACGGCGGGTCGGCGCTGGCGGAGGCGGTGGCGCTGGCTCTGAATGCAAGTGGGCGGGGACGGGTGGTGATGGCGGATACGGTGGATCCGGTCTACCGGAAGATCACGGAAACGTACCTGGAACCGCTGGACGCGAGCGTGGATGTGGTGCGGAATTGGGAGCTGGGGTCTGAGGGAAATTTGATTGAGAAGAACGGCGTGCTGGCGGGGGCGCTCGATGAGGAGACGGCCTGTGTGGTGTTCCAGCGGCCGAATTTCTTCGGCTGGCTGGAGGAGACGGCAGGGGTAGTGGCGGCGGCGACGGAAGCCGGGGCGATGGTGATCGTGGTGGCGGACCCGGCGATGCTGGGGGTGCTGAAACCACCAGGAGAAATCGGGGCGGAGGTGGCGGTGGGAGAGCTTCGGCATTTGGTGGGGCCTCCGAGTTTCGGCGGGCCGGGAGCGGGCTATTTCGCGACGGCGGCCAAACACATGCGGCGGCTGCCGGGTCGGATCGTAGGTCGGACGAAGGACGACCAGGACCGGACCGGGTACGTGTTGACGTTACAGACGCGGGAGCAGCACATCCGGCGGGAGCGGGCGTCTTCGAACATTTGCACGAATGAGGCGCTGGTGGCGCTGGGGGCGACGCTGCACCTGGCCGGACTGGGACGGAACGGGCTGCGACAACTCGGTAAGCTGTGTGTCCGGCATGCGCACGGGGCGGCGGAGGGGGACTGGCCGGTGGGTTTCGCGGTGGCGACGGAGCGGCCGTTTGTGCGGGAGTTTCCGGTGAAGTGCCCGGGGCCGGCGGCCGAGGTGAATCGGTCGCTGCGAGAGGAGGGTGTTATCGGCGGGTTTGAGCTGGGGGCGGTATGGCCGGAACTGAGCGATTACCTGCTGTGCGCCTTCACGGAGAAGACGGGACCGGCGGAGATCGTTGGCCTGAAGTCAGCGCTGGCGGGCGGGGCCGTATGAGATCGGAGCCGCTGATTTATGAGCTCTCGTCGCCGGGCAGGGTGGGAGTGGATTTGCCGGCGCTGCCGCAGCCGGAGCGCCCGCTGAGAGACTTTTTACCGGAGGGGGAAATCCGCGACGATCTGCCGCTGCCGGAGGTGTCGCAGGTGGATGTGGTGAGGCATTACGTGCGGCTTTCGCAGAAGAACTTCTCGATCGACACGGATATGTACCCGCTGGGGTCTTGCACGATGAAGTACAACCCGAAGGTAAACGAATTGACAGCGCGGCTGCCGGGATTGAGCGCGGTGCATCCGCTGCAGGCGGACGAGCACGTGCAGGGTTGCCTGGAGCTGTTGTACGGGCTTGAACGTATGATCGCCGAAATGGCGGGATTTCCGGCGGTGAGCCTGCAACCGGCTGCGGGAGCGCAGGGCGAATTGACGGGAATGATGGCGATCCGGGCTCACCTGTTGCGTCAAGACGAGGCGCGCACCAAGGTGCTGATTCCGGAGTCGGCGCACGGTACGAATCCGGCGACGGCCAGCCTGTGCGGATATGAGTCGGTGGCCATTCCCAATGGGGCGGACGGGGAGGTCAATTTCGAGGCACTGCGGGCGGCGATGGATGAGGAGGTGGCGGCGGTGATGATGACGGTACCGAACACGCTGGGGATTTTTGAGAGTCACATCCGCGAGATTTGCGATCTGGCGCACTCCACCGGGGCCTATGTGTACTGCGATGGGGCGAATATGAATGCCATGTTGGGCCGGGTGCGGCCGGGCGATCTGGGGATTGACGTGATGCACTTGAATCTGCATAAGACCTTCAGCACGCCTCACGGGGGAGGCGGGCCGGGAGCGGGGGCGCTGTGCACAACCAGCGAGCTGGAGCCGTATCTGCCGGCTCCGCGGGTTGTCCGGAATGACAATGGCAGCTTTTCCCGGTCGGTGGATTATCCGCTGAGCATCGGGCAGGTGCAGGCTCATATGGGAAACTTTGGAAATCTAGTGCGGGCGTACACGTACATTCGGTCGCTGGGCGCGAAAGGACTGCGTGAGATCGCGGATGTGGCGGTGTTGAACGCGAATTACCTTCGGGTGAAACTCCAGGATGTCTACGACCTTCCTCACGACCGAATATGCATGCACGAGGTGGTGTTTTCGGGTCGACGGCAGAAAGCGAAGGGGGTGCGTACGCTGGATATCGTCAAGCGCCTGATCGATTTCGGGTTTCATCCGCCGACGGTGTATTTTCCGCTGATCGTGGAGGAGGCGCTGATGATCGAGCCGACGGAAACGGAGTCGCGGGAGACGCTGGATCGGTTCATCAAGGCGATGCGAACGATCGCGGCGGAGGCCGAGACGGACCCGGAACTGGCGCACGCGGCGCCGACGACGACGCCGGTCGGCCGGCTGGACGAGGCTACGGCGGCGCGGAAGCCGGACCTGCGGTACCGGCCGCCGGAGTAGTGGTGGAGGGGGGGGTAGCGGGCTAACCTGAGCCGCTGAAGCGCAGCAGCCGCTCGGAGAACTTGAACTCCGCGACCCAGAGATACGTGCCATCGAACGCGAGCGCCGCCGGGTAGAAAAGTGTGTCCGGGCCGATCCAGGGGATCGTGTCGCCAATGCCGTCGGCCCAAGCCGAGTACTGCCTGGTCGGGTCTGAGCGTCCCGACTTGGCGACCACATCCGGGGTTGAACCGGAAACCTCGCTTTTGCCAAGAGAATTTGCCACGACCCACGGACCAGAAGGACGCGGGCCGTTTTCACCCTGGTTCGGCTCTGTCAAACCTGTGAGCCGCCAAGCCAAATCGCAAAGTCCGTGGGGCGTTCGGACTCTCTGTGTCAACCGCGAATCTCGCGCCTGCTCTATCGGCGAGCCCTGCAGTCGGTATGGACCGCAATCAGAGTCGGTCTTCGTCAGGACAACACCAGCTCGAGAAATTCGCGCGTCACCGCCCTCACCACACAGGGCCGGTATGAGGAGGAAAGGTAAGAGCGGCTCTTGAGTTCGATCTTACGTCCTATCTCAGCAATTGGCATTCCCGCTGAGTAGTGAATGAGGAATGAGGCCTTCTTCTCCGGAAGGATCTCGATAGCTCGTTCGATGGCAGTCGAGAGCAATTCTCGCAAAGCGTGCACAGTGGCGAAGGACCCCTTGTGACGGTACTTTCCCACTGCCAGCCTCTCCACTGCTGAGAGCCGCGGGGGACGAATGAGATTTTGAAGGGTGGGGGCCGCCTGCTGCGCCGCCCCGGTCAGTCCCGGCCGAAGTAGTCGTCGGTGACCGATACAACCTGGGGGACCGAGGTAACCGTCACAGCGCTGCTGTCGAGGGTTTCGACGTCTCCGGTCACTCCATCACAGCCAAAAAGCGAGGGGCTGACCTCGTCTGACATGTCGATGACGACCGGGTCGCTCTCTGTCTAGAGGAGGTAGGGGGCCTCTTCGAGATCACCGATCGTGGCCCTAACCATTCCATTGGGCCGCGGGGCCGAGTGCTCTACGTGGCGGTGGACCAGTTCGATGACCATGACGCCGTCGGGTGACCACACCGGGGACTCGTCCTGCCCAGGGTCGACCGACTGAAGGGTCTAGCTGCCATCCGGATTGCTGGTAGCCTCGATGGCGTTGTCCACATCGTGCCAGATCAGCACCTGGGAGAACGAAATGTTCGCCACCGCCAGCCTAAAGGGAGCCAACCGCGTTCTGAAAAAAGGCATGTTTCTCCTGAGGCTGACGGTACCGGGCCCAAATCCAATCAACTGCGGGCCTACTTGACGCTCAAGGTGTTGGGGCTTGGGAGGTCGGGAAGGAGAAAATCGAAAGCGAGGCCGAAATCCAGGACCCAGATGGCCAGGTGCCGGGCGGCGCGATAGGCGATCTTGCGGCCGTCCGGCGACAGTTCCCATTCGAAGTTGGAGATTGCGAGGGGGACAAGGGTTGGGTCTGCCAGGGGAATGGGGGGATCCTCTTCCACGTCTAACCACCATAGCCGGTGGTAATCCTCGGCGGGGGCGCGAGGCGGGATAACGACCAGTCCGCGGCTGGAGGGATGCCAGGCGTAACTTCCGGACAGTTTCATTTTCTTGGCGGTCAGAGTGAGGGTATCCAGAATCCAGAGACCGGCGAGATCAGTGTTGGGTTCGGGCGTGCGAACGTAGCTTATGTATCTGCCGTCCGGGGACAGTTCAACCGCGCGGAAATAGGTTAGGGCCAAGAGCGGGCGGAGGGAGCCGTCGTCGGTGCTCAATTCCCAGAGTCCGCGCTTTAACGTGCTGCTCCGGCGGGCGCTCAACAAGAGGCGCTGGCCGTCCGGGAACCAGGCGACGACAGTCCCGACGGCCCTGACTAGGGAGCGGCGGTTGGCTCCGTCGGCATCGGCCAGATAGATAGTGGCCGATCTTGTCCAAGGCGCCCCAAAACCCGGATCGCGGATCGAGAAGACGATCTGGGATTCGTCGGGCGAGAAGAGGATACGGCCGCCGACACTCGGTAAGAGGTTGGATTCGCCGGTGAGGAGGTCCAGGACGCGGACATCACCGGCGGGTCCCTCGGGAATCGTGAGGTAACGGCCGCTGGGTGACCCGTAGCCGACCAGGTCGGAGTCGAATCGTAATTTAGCGTCTTCGGCGTCGACGCTCCACCAGCCGGTTTGCTCATCGACGGAGTCGAGGAAACGGACGCGGTTGGAGTCGGCGGACCAGTTGAATGACGGGCAGCAACCCGCTTCGGTGAGCGGGCGCTGGGTATAACTTTCGGTACCGATTGTCGGGACATGAAAACCAGTGTCCGGCCCGGGCGGGACGGGCTGATCGGCACGGGCGAGCTGGCCGGCGGTGGCGAAACCGATGAGCGCCAGTAGCAGGCTAATGACGATGAGAGTGAGCGGTGAGGGTCTGGTTTTCGCCATATACCCGACTACCGCGGCCAGGGCCGGTGATATTCATTAAGAAGCGGCCAGCCGAAGCGGATGTCAGGCTGATCGTAGAGCGACTGCCAGCGGCGGGGAGCGTCGAGATCGACTTCGAAGGCCGGCTGCGAGAAGGACAGGCCGAGGCTAGCGTCGTCCCAGCGGACGCCACCGATCAACGGGATGGGATTGACGGCGGCGCGCATGAGGTCGGTGCGAATCTCGAGATGGAGGTGAGGATCGATATCGCAGCGAACGACGTCAACGGAATCGCCGCTTTCGCCGATGACATCGCCGGCTTTGACTTCCTCACCGATGAAGAGTTTGTTGCTGCGCACGCGGAGATGGCCGTAGAGGGAAAAGTAGCCGTCGGCGTGCTTGATGACGACGTTGTGGGGGGCCGATCCGTAAGGTCCGTCAACGGCGAATACGGTGCCGTCGCCGATGGACAGGACCGGGGTGTCGCAGCGCGTGGCCAGGTCGAGGCCGAAGTGGATTCCCTGGCCGGCGCCGTAGGTGTGATTGCGGGCGCGGTAGGCGTTCGATGTGTTCCCGTAGGTCTGGCTGAGGAACCAGTTGTCGTAGCTCGGGTCGCCGGCGAACGGCGAACTGAAGGGGGGACTGGCCGCATGCTCCGAAGCGCTGACGGTGGCGACGAGAAGCAGAACGAGAAGGGCGGCCAGGCCAGTAGCGAGGCGGTGGTGGAGGCCGGTCGTGACGTGGACGACTTGCCGCGCCACCTGGCGCATTATTGGTTTTGGTTGGAGGGCTCGAAGCATCGGGTGGTTACCGGGTCGCCTGTTGATGAACTGTTGATAGTACCCGCATATTCGGTGAGTGGATGGAGGAAAAGGTGTGTTTGGGGTCTGGAAGCCCGGTTGTTCGGTGGGCGTTGAAGGTGGATGTTGAGACTGATGATCGTAGGTAAGTGCAGGTATATCCGGTGGATAAGTGGTGGCCGAGTGTGAGCATGGGTGGGATTGTCCGGGGACAGGTTGTTGATGTCAGATTGATGGCCGGTTCGGTGGATTGGATGTTTGGAAAAGAGATAGTGGCCCTCTTTGGTTGACATAATTCGCATAGATGGTTTGTGATCGGTGCGGGCGAGTTCGTGCGGTGGACGGCATATCAGGTGGGCTGTTCGGGTGAGACGCATTGCGTTCAACGGGGGCGGTTCTCGCAGCCTTAGCCCGGGATCGTGTCGGTGTGGTGGTGACGAGCGAACTGCCCAGCATTTCGATGAAATAGGGCGGTGAGGTGTGCAACTTGGAGCTGACCGGTCGGCGGCCCCAGATTGCTGAGACGGCCGCGCGGGACAACTTGCCGGCGCTACCGCTGGCGCATGTAGCCTCGTTAGATTCAGACATCCCTGATTTGAATGTCTTTAGAGATAATATTCATTATCGTTAGTAATATAG
>CAZBZS010000051.1:0-986 GCA_964496475.1 uncultured Chloroflexota bacterium
GTTTCCCGGGGACATTTTCTACCTGCACTCGAGACTGCTGGAGCGGGCGGCGCGGATGAGCCCGGACGTCGGCGGCGGCAGCCTGACGGCGTTGCCGGTGATCGAGACTCAGGAAGGCGATCTGACAACGTACGTGCCGACGAATGTTATTTCGATCACGGATGGCCAGATCTACGTGGAGCCAGACCTTTTCAACACGGGCAACCGACCGGCGGTGAACGTGGGGCTGTCGGTGTCGCGGGTGGGCGGGGACGCGCAGTCGCAGGCGATGCGGGCGGTGGCGGGGGGATTGCGCCTGGACCTGGCGCAGTACCGGGAGGTGGCGGCATTCGCGCAATTCGGTTCGGACCTGGACGCCTCGACGCGGCGGCAACTGGACCGGGGCGAGCGCCTGATGGAGATATTGAAGCAGGGTCAGTACGAACCGCAGCCGGTGGCGGATCAGGTGATTTCGATCCGCTGCGGCACGTCGGGAGCAGCGGACGGGCTGCCGATCGAGGATACGACTCGGTTCCTGGCGGAAGTGCTGGAATACATGCGATCGAGTCACGGGGAGCTTGTGGAAGTGATCGTGGAGACGGGAAGGCTGGAAGACGACGATCTGGAAAAACTGGACGCGGCGTTGACATCGTTCCGGCAAGATCACTTCCTGGCGAGCGAAACGGTGCCGGCGCCGGCCGAGGCAGACTAGGAGCGTCCGTTGCCCAGCGCCCGGGATACCCGTAATCGCATAAAAGGGGTGGAAAGCACGCGACAGATCACGCGCGCGATGCAGCTGGTAGCGACGTCGAAGATGAATCGGGCACAGGAAGCGGCGCGGGCGACGCGACCGTACGCAGACAAGATCGCGGATGTACTGCAGGACCTGTCGCAGGCAATCCCTTCGGACGAGGGTGTGCACCCTCTATTTGAAACGAGGCGGGAGCGAAATGTGGCGCTGGTGGTGCTGTCGACGGCGCTCGCGCTGTTGGCGCTGTTGATGTCCT
>CAZBZS010000051.1:996-17783 GCA_964496475.1 uncultured Chloroflexota bacterium
GGAGCGCTGAACACAAATGTGGCCAGGCGAGCGTTGGAATTCGCGCACGAGGCGAACTCCGAGGAAGAAGAGGCGGAAATTTCGATGGTGGGGGTGGGGAAGGTGGGCATCCGCATGCTTGGACGGTCGCTGCCGGTAGTGGCGAGTTTCACAGAGCTATCTGACCGGCCGCGGATAACTGACGTGATGCCGATCGCGCGGCTGGTGGTGGATGGCTTCGAGAGCCGAGAATTTGACGCCGTTCACGTGGTCTACCCGGATTTCGTGAACACGCTGACGCAGCGGCCGGAACATGTGCGGCTGCTGCCAGTCACGCGACCCGAAGCGCTGGAAGCGGGCGAGCGGAGACCGGATTACATATATGAACCCAGCGCGGAGACGGTATTGAACATGCTGCTACCGCGGTACGTGGAGATGTATCTGTACCGGCTGGTGCTGGAGACGGCGGCGAGCGAACACAGCGCGCGGATGGTGGCGATGCGCAACGCGACGGATAACGCGTCGGACCTGATAGATGAACTTACGCTGGACTACAACCGCCAGCGCCAGGCTTCAATCACGAATGAAATGATCGACATCGCGGCCGGGGCCAACGCCCTGTCGCAATAAGGGGAGATTAGCTGCTGATGGCAACCGGGCGAATCGCACAGATTATCGGGGCGGTGGTGGATGTTGAGTTCGAGCCGGAGGGTCTGCCCGGGCTGTTTAACGCCCTGGAGGTCGACAAGCCGGGTACGGAGGAGACGATCACGCTTGAAGTACAGCAGCACATTGGAAACAGCTGGGTGCGCTGCATCGCGATGACGCCGACGGAAGGGCTGCGGCGCGGGCTGGCGGTGGAGGATACGGGAGACTCGGTGCTGGTGCCGGTGGGGCCAGAGACGCTGGGTCGGGTGTTCGACGTGACAGGCAAGGTGGTGGACGGCGGCGAGGAGGTAGTGGCGAAGAAGCGCTACCCCATTCACCGAACGGCTCCGACGGTTCAGGAGCAGACGACCTCGACGGAGATGTTCGCGACAGGGTTGAAGGTGATCGATCTGATAGCGCCGTTCACAAGGGGGGGAAAGACGGGCGTGTTCGGAGGGGCAGGGGTGGGGAAGACGATCATGATCATGGAGCTGATCAACAACGTGGCGAAGACGTATGGCGGGTACTCGGTGTTCTGCGGAGTGGGAGAACGGACGCGGGAGGGCACGCAACTGATCGGAGAAATGCACGAGGCGGGGGTGATGGACAACACGGTGATGGTGTTCGGGCAGATGAACGAGTCGCCGGGGGCGCGCCTGCGAGTGGCACTGGCGGGTCTGTCGATGGCGGAGTATTTCCGGGATGAGGAAGGGCAGGATCTGCTGCTCTTCATCGACAATATTTTCCGCTTTTCGATGGCGGGCTCGGAAGTATCGGCGCTGCTGGGGCGGATGCCATCGGCGGTGGGCTACCAGCCGACGCTGGGTTCGGAGATGGGCCAGTTGCAGGAGCGGATTACGTCTACGAAGTCGGGCTCGATCACGTCGCTGCAGGCTATTTACGTGCCTGCGGACGACTACACGGACCCGGCGCCGGTGGCGACGTTCGCCCACCTGGACGCAACGATCCGGCTGGAGCGCTCGATCGTTGACCGGGGAATCTACCCGGCAGTGGACCCGCTAACGTCGACGTCGCGAATTTTGGACCCGCGGGTGGTGGGGGAGGATCATTACCGGGTGGCGCGGGAAGTGCAGCAGGTGTTGCAGCGCTACAAGGATCTACAGGATATCATCGCGATTCTGGGAATCGAGGAGCTATCGGAGGAGGACCGCCTGACGGTGTCGCGTGCGCGCAAGATCGAGCGCTTCCTGTCGCAACCGATGAACGTGGCGGAGACGTTCACGGGGATGGAGGGCACGACGGTGCCGGTGGACGACACGGTGCGTGGATTCGCGGAAATCCTGGCGGGCGATCACGATGACCTGCCGGAGCAGGCGTTCTACATGGTGGGCACGATTGAGGACGCGGTGACGAAGGCGGAGGGAATGCGGGAGGAGGTCGCCTAGGTAATGGCGACTGGTAGACTGCGAAACCCATGGCAAAACTGACGATTGAGCTGGTAACGCCGGAGCGCCACGTCCTGGCCGAGGAGGACGTGGATGTGGTGATCGCACCGGGAATTGAGGGGGAGCTGGCGGTATTGCCGCAGCACGCGCCGCTGGTGACGGAGTTACGCCCCGGAGTGATAGTTTTGAGGCGCGCTGGTGAGGAAGAGATATTGGCGGTCAGCGGTGGATTCCTGGAAGTGCTGGGGGACACGGTGACGGTGCTGGCGGATACCTCGGAGCGATCGGACGATATCGACCTCGAACGGGCGCAGGAGGCGCGCGATCGCGCCCTAGAGGCGATGGACATGACGATGACTCCGTCGGAGGTTCTGGAGGCGCGCATAACGTTGCTGCGGGCGCTGGCGAGGATAAGGGCCGCCCGGCGCCGGAGAAGATAGGCCGCGGTGGCGGGTATCGCAACGAGCGGCCGGGCGGCCGTCGGGGTACCGAATAAGCTCATCGTAAAGGGCGCGGACCGACTGAGCGGTCAATTCCGGGTGCCGGGCGCCAAGAACGCGGTTCTGCCGATGATTGCGGCGGCCCTCCTCACGGATGAGACGTGCCATCTGAGCAACGTACCGGTGATCGAGGACGTGGAGCTGATGGTGGAGCTGGTGCAGCGGCTGGGAGCGGAGGTGGAGTATGACCGGGCGGAGCGGACGATGGCGATAACGGCGGACCGGGTCACGAGTTACGAACCGGACGCGGAGATGGTGAACGTGATGCGGGCGTCGTTCCTGGTGGCGGGCCCGTTGTTGACGCGATTCGGCCAGTTCCGGTGCGTGCATCCGGGCGGCTGCGATCTGGGCGTCCGCCCGGTGAACGTTGACGTGCAGGGGTTTCGGGCGATGGGGGCGGCGGTGGAGACGGAGCGTTCCAGCTACGTGGCGACGGCGCCGGCGCGGCTGCGAGGAACGCGCATCTACCTGGATTATCCGAGCCACACGGGGACCGAGGACCTAGTGATGGCGGCGTGCCTGGCGGAAGGGACGACGACGATCGTACATGCGTCGCGTGAGCCGGAGGTTCTGGACCTGGTGGTTTTCTTGAGGTCGATGGGGGCGCGAATCCGGGGCGAGGGCACGAGCATCATCGAGGTAGTGGGTCGGGAGAAGCTTCACGGAAGCGGTCACCACGTGCTGCCGGACCGGCTGGTGGCGGGTACGTTTGCGATCGCGGTTACGATGTGCGGCGGTGAGGTGGAGCTGATGGACGCGAATCCGGAGGATCTGGAACCGGTGCTGCACAAGTTGCGCGAGGTGGGAGCCGAAATTGGGCAAAGCGATGAGTGCGTGTCGATAAAGTCCGGCGGAAGGTTGATGGCGGCGGAAGTGCAGAGCATGCCGCATCCGGGGTTTCCGACGGACAAGCAGGCCGAGATGGCGGCGCTCCTGACGCAGGCGGAGGGTGAGAGCGTGGTGGTGGAACGGGTGTTCGACAGGCGGTTTGGTTATGCGAAGGCGCTGCGGAAATTGGGGGCTGCAATCAAGGTGGAAGGCACGCGGGCGGTGATTCGCGGTCCTCGCCAGCTGCAGGGGGCGGCGCTGCGAGCGGGAAACGATCTGCGCTCGGGAGCGGCGATGATCCTGGCGGGGCTGGTGGCCTCGGGCGACACCACGATCGATGAGGCGCGATACATCCATCGAGGCTATGAAGACCTGGCGGGTGACCTGGTGCAACTGGGAGCGAGCATCGAGGTCGCGGGCACGGTCGAATCCCGGATTTCGGGCTAACCGGGTCTCCTGCGTTTGTCTCTGTTTGGACCTCGCCAGCTCGGGGTGGACCTGGGCACGGCCAATGTGGTGGTTTATGCCCGGGGCAGAGGCATCGTGATCAGCGAGCCGTCGGTGGTGGCGGTGAGCATGCCGAACCACGAGATACAGGCGGTGGGACGGGCGGCGCGGGAGATGGTGGGGCGCACGCCGGGGAGTATTAGAGTCATGCGGCCGATGCGGGAAGGGGTGATTGCGGATTACGTAGTGACGGAGGCGATGCTTCGCTATTTCATCGAGCGGGTGTGCGGACGATTTCGACTATTTCAGCCGGAGATGATGATCGCGGTGCCGACGGGGGTGACGGGGGTGGAGCGACGGGCGGTTACCGACGCGGCGGTGGCGGCCGGTTGCAAATCCGCGGCGCTGATAGCGGAGCCGCTGGCGGCGGCGATCGGGGCGAGGGTGCCGATCTCAGCACCTTCGGGAAATATGATCATCAATGTGGGCGGGGGGACGACCGAAATCGCGGTGATATCGCTGAATGACATTGTGGTGTCGAACTCGATCCGAACGGCCGGCAACAAAATCGACAGCGCGATCTCGAATTACATCCGCCGTCAGTACAACCTGCTGATCGGGGATCCTACGGCGGAAGAGATCAAGATCACGATTGGCAGCGCGATGCAGATGGATGAGGCGATCCCGATGGAGGTGCGGGGGCGAGATCAGGTGGCTGGCCTACCGCGGACGGTGACGGTGACGTCGGACGAGGTTACGGGAGCAATCCACGATCCGGTTTCTTCGATCATCCGGGGGGTGAAGTCGGTGCTGGAAAAAACGCCGCCCGAACTAGCGGCGGACATCATCGACAAGGGGATGGTGATGACGGGTGGCGGGAGTCTGTTGCGGAATCTGGATACCTTCCTATCGGAAGAGACAGGCATCCCGTGCCACATCGCCGATCAGCCGCTGATGTGCGTCGCCCTGGGCACGGGGATCGCGCTGGAGCATTTCGAGGTCCTGCGGAAGGTGCTGATTCCCAGGTAGGACTTATCGCTGCACCGGCGGTTGCGGAGAGATAGGGACGGTTCCGGGAAGGTTTGGCCTGTTGTTATCTCCGGGCGGCCGGCTTGCTAGCGGCCGTTGGCGATCAGGGAGAAGAATTCGGCCCGGGTGGAGGGGTTGTTGCGGAAAGCGCCGCGGGTGACGGTGGTCATCATGACGGAACCGGGCTTTTTGATGCCGCGCATGGTCATGCAGAGGTGCTCGGCCTCGATCCGCACGGCAACTCCACGGGGTTCGAGAACCCGCTCGATGTTGTCGGCGATCTCGCAGGTGAGCCGTTCCTGGATCTGGGGCCGGCGCGACAAGATGTCCACCAACCGGGCGAGTTTGCTGAGTCCGACAACACAATCCCGGGGGATGTAGGCGACGTCGGCCCGGCCGGCGAAAGGCAGGAGGTGGTGCTCGCACATGGAGTGGAAGGGAATGTCCCGGACGACGATCATCTCGTCGAGGGGCTGGTTGAAGGTGGTGGAGAGGACGGCGGCGGGATCTTCGTCGAGGCCGGAGAAGACTTCTGCGTACATGCGTGCGACGCGGTCCGGGGTCTCCCGCAACCCCTCTCGGGTAGGGTCTTCACCGATGGCGGACAGGATGGTGCTGACGGCGTCGGCTATCTGGTGTTTGTTGTCCAAGGTTGTCTCCCGATCTGGCGCGGCATTGAGCCAGCGCCGGGGCGAAGGGGAATTTTACATGGGCGCAGCGGCGGGTGGATGTTGGTTGGCTCACTCTTTGGGTGGGTGCAGGACCCGTGCCGATCGAAGCGGAAAGTAACTGAGCTTCCGTGTTTCCGATCAATAGTCGCGAATGGGTGCGAGAAAGTTGCGGAGGGGGCATGCGGGAGTGGGTAGACTGGCCCGATGGTTGACGAGAATAACGACGGCGCCGAACCCGTGGGACCCGAGAGGGCGGAGGATGCCCCGGCGGACGCTGGCGACGAGCAGCGCCGCGCCCCCGGCGAACCGCGCCGAGACTGGGAAGAGTCCGCCGGGCCAGCCGAGGTCCGACTGAATCCTCCCCGGAATTCTCCATGGGAGAGCCGGGGGCGGTCGCTGGCGTTGCCTCAGATGCTGTGGCTGGGAGTGCGCAGCGTGGGCGACCGAGCCGGAACGCTTTTGCCGCCTTTCCTGGGTCTGCTGCTGGCGGCGGCGCTGGGTACGGGAATCATGGGCTACGCGGACGGCCGGGGGGAGTTGCTGCTGCGGGAGGAGCTGAGCGACGAAGGCGCTTTCGGGGTGCCGAGAAGCTCGATCCTGGTGATCGGAGAGGGGGATAGCGGCGGTCTGGCCGGAGCGGATATCTTTGAGCCGCTGATCGCCGTGGTGGGGATGGAGCCGCTGCTCGCGGTCGGCTCGGCAACAACCGTGCCGCTCCTGCCGGATCCGGATTCGCTGGCCGAGGGTGCTCTGGCTGGCGCGCTGGCGGCGGGCTATCTGGATGGGCTGACGGTTAACGCCAGACTCGTAGAGGGGCGGTGGCCGGACGCGGAGGCTGAGGGCACGCTCGAAGCGTCTATGAACACAATCGGTTTGGATGCGCTGGGTCTGCTAGTCGGGGATGAGATCCGCCTGCGACTGCCGGCCGAGTCCCGTCTGGCGCCGCGTTTCATCAATGTAAAGATCACGGGCCGCTGGCAGGCCAGGGAGACAGATTCACCGTTTTGGTTCTTCGATTCACTGGACATCTTTGGTTCGACCCTGATGGTGGACCCGGCGGCGTTTCGGGCGCTGGTGGCGGGAGGGGCGGGGGTGGCGTTGGAGGCATGGTACGCGCAATTCCCCCTGACGGCCTTCACGACGGGGACCGTCCCGGGGCAGATAGAGGCGATGCAGGCGCTGCAGATACCGGGCCAGTTGTTGCCGGATGATCTGCGGGTGGTTGAGTCGCCTTTGCATACGCTGCAACGGGTGGAGGAGCGGCGGCGCGACCTGGAAGGACTGCTGCTGCTGATAGCGCTTCCGGTGGTGGGGGCATTGCTCTACTTTGTGGTGCTGGCGGTACGCCTGGGAGCGGAGGATCGGGCGTCGGAGCTTTCCGCGCTGCGGAGCCGGGGGGCGGGTGACTTGCACGTTGTCGTCTTCCTGTTGGCGGATTTCTTCATACTGGGGGCAGTGGTGGCGGTTATCGCCCCGTTTGCAGGATTGCAGGTGGCGCGCCTAATTCACCTGACCTATGGATTCTTGGTCTTTGGGCCGCGGACGGAGATCGATTTGCAGGTTGCGCCAGCGCAGTTCGCGGTGGCGGCGGTGGCGATGGCGGCGGCGGTGGCGATGGCGACGCTGGCGGCGTACCGGACGTCGTCGCGTTCGGCGGTGATTCACCGGGCGCGGATCGGGCGGGAGTGGCGGAGGCCCCTCTGGCAGCGTTATTACTTCGACGTGGCGATGCTGGCTGGGGCGGGGTATTTGCTGCTGCGATTTACGTGGCTTGAGCGACCGTCTGGCGATGGGGGTGGGGCCGATCCGCTGACGCTGCTGGGGCCGGTGCTGGCGATCGCCGGACTGGGCCTACTGTCGACCCGCATGCTTCCGGTGGTGCTGGGCGGGGCCGGGTGGTTACTGTACCGGGCGCGGGCGGGCTCGGAGGAACTTGCGGTGAGACATCTTGCCCGGGGCATCGGAACGCACCGGGCGGAATACGTGCTGGTGGCGGTGACGGTGGCGACGGGATTCTTCTTGGCATCGGCGGCCGGCTCGATAAATCTCAATGAGGAGCTCCGCACGCGTTACGACTATGGCGCGGACCTGCTGCTGGTGGAGGGCCGCCCGCCGGGAGCGCCGGCGCAGCTGGGCCCGGGCCTTGGCGAATCTGGCGATGGCGTGGCGGCCTCGCGGTCACCGTACGCAAACTTCCCGGTCGATCTGCACCTCAGCGCTCCGGCAGTGGAAGATGCGGCCCGCTTGTGGCGGGGTGAGGCACTGCTGGTGGGGCCGACGATCCAGCCGGTGAGCGTGTATGGCGTATTTCCGGATGAGTTCGCGCGGGTCGCGTGGTGGCGGGACGAGTTCGCCGGGGAGTCGTTCGAACAACTGCTTGGGGCTCTGCGGATAGAAAATGCCGCGGTCGTATCGAGTGACCTGCTCACGGAAGGCGGTCATGGGTTGGGGGCGGGGCTCATTTTGCGATTTGGCCCGGCCGGCGATGGGTCCGGAGGACCACCGTACACTGAATTCCAGGCGACGATCGCTGGTGAGGCCGACCTTTTCCCGACGCATGCTCCGGTCGCGGGGCCGTTTGTCATTTTGAACCTAAGACGACTGATGCTGGAGCTGGGAGAGCGTCCGTGGGACGTGCTGGTGCGGCGGGCGCCGGGTTCCGATCTGGCGGGAATCCTGGAGGGTTTCGCCGAGGAAGGCTTGCCAGTGCTGGCGGCGTACGACGTGGATGAGGAGCTGGAACGTCTACGCTCCGACCAGCGCCGGGTGGGAGTTTTGGGGGTGCTGTCGGTGGGATTCGCCTGGATATTGCTGCTGGCGCTGGTGCTGTTCGTGTATCAGGCCGTGCTGACGTATCGACGGCGGCGGGCGCAAGTGGGCATATTAAGGGCAGCGGGGATGTCGTCCCTGCAGCTAGCCCGCTGGCTGGCAACGGAAAATTCGCTGACCGGGGCGCTGGCGGTGGCGGTGGGGCTGGGCATCGGGGCGGTGGTGTCGGCGACATTCCTGGTTGTGCTGGAAGTCGCCGTGGGCGGAGCGGCGCGGGCGCCGGCGTTCGAGTCCTCGATCGCATGGGGGCGGGCCTTGCAGTTCGCCGGGGTGGCGCTGGCGGCGCTGGTGATCGGGGTAGGGGTGAGTATCTGGGCGGCGCGGGGGGTGAATCTTCAGAGAGCGGTGCAGCTTGCCGAAGAGCAGTATTGACGGCCCTCGATTGAGGAATAGGGCGATGGTTTTCCCAGCCCACGAACTTCTTTTCATCCACCGTATCCGCTGCTTCTGCGTGATACTGACGGCCGCTGTTCTCGGCGTTTTCCTGGCCGAGTGCTCGCCCAATACCCACGATCCGCCGATCGAGGTTCGATTCGATTCCGCTGGGATTACCGAAGCACGCATCATCAGTAGTTCCTACGGCACTTACAACGTGGTAAATCTCTGGGTCACGACGAGTGCGGGAGTCGATTTCGAGGCCAATTTCCTCAGATTTTTCGACCGCACCGGCGGCCTGGATCGTTGGGGATATCCCATCTCGGAAGTATTCGAAGAAGAACTGGGGCTGCTGGTGCAATACTTTGATCACGGGGTCCTGAAGTTCGACCTGGCCAGCGGAGTGGAGGCGGGGCTCGTAGGGGACGAGCTTTTTGGCGACGATCAATCCGAGACCGGAATTGAGAACGAATACGATGGCCCGGTCATCGGTCCCGGGGAACGCCGGGTGTCGAACGTGTCGGTCGACGGGTCCACTACTGGCTTTCTAGATACTTTCGAGCGACTTGGTGGGATCGACTCCTTTGGAGCCCCCCGAACCGAGGCTCGCCCGGACAATCACCCGATGGCGCTCCTGGCAGTGGACGACCAGCCCGATGATGTCGTTCGCCAATATTTCGAGGCGGCGGTTCTGGAGCACTACACCTACACCACCGAGGACACCACGATCCGGCCAATCGGCAGGGAACTGCGGGAGCGACGTTATCCCGACGATGAATGGCTTAGCATCACTGCGTTTCGGCCTGCCGCTGTGCTCGCAAAGGGTGAGAAGTACTCTCTGGAGCTACTGCGACACGCCGGTTCACCGGTGCTGGCCGGTGAAAGCGACGGGGTGCTGGTCGGTCGCGCCACCCATCCCTATGCCATCGCCTACCATCCGCAGCAGCACCTGTTCTACCGGGAAAACGACGGCTGGTACGCGCTCTACTTTGATGGTGAGAATGGAGTTGCAGCTCATTCTTCGGACGGGACTACGTTCGAGCGCCCGCAGGTGGTTACGCACGTGAAGACCGGACCCGGAATGTCAATTTACAGCATTGACGATCGCATTTACCTGCTCTATTCGGATGTCGACAAGCAGAGTGCGTATCTCCGGGTAGGCAGCGCCGGCGATGGGCGGCTGGACCTGGGAGAGCCCATCCTGGTCGCTGACAGAGGAGCACGGCTCCTGGCATACATCACGAATCTCGCCGTGGCGCCTGACGGAACGCCGTGGATACTGATACGCAGCTACCAGGACACACCGACCGGCGCAGCGAATTACATGTGGCTGACCGGCGCCACCGACGCTTCCCTACGGACGTGGACCGATCCCGTCCGCCTGACGACCGAGGGCGATGCCGCCGCCTCCACATTTGGATCCAGCGGCTCGCTGGCGTTCGCCGGTGAGGACCTGGTAGTCGTCTACAACCTGGCCGACGAGATCAGGAGCTTGGCCGGAGATCGCAACGATCCGCCGGGGCTGCTCCGGGCGCGGGTTGGAAGCTTCCGGGGCACTCATGACTACATCATCATTTCCGCTGGCGACACCGTGCACCTTGCGTACCACGCCGATCACCCGGAAGGCCAGATGATGACCTACCAGAGCTATGATGAGGAGACAGGGTGGTCAGAGCCGGTGGATGTGGGCATCAGCGAAACCCACGCGACAGCAATGACCGTCGATGCCACGGGCAACGTCTGGATCTTCTACAGTTTTTCAGGGGAAGTGAAGTACCGCGTGTGGTTGCTCGCCGATTACGCGCTCAGTCCGGAGACCTGCGCTGTGCGGATTGACCAGCTCGTCCGGGCGGGTAGTCCCTGGCTTGCCTCGGCACCATCAGCCGACAATGAGGTCGGATTGCTCTGGACGGAACGGATCGCGGATCGGTGGGAGGTCCGATTCACTACGGTTACGCTCGACCAGACCCTGGCTGGAACGGTCTGCGAGGAACCGGCCACGTCGCCCTAGCCAGACCCGGCTCAGCCCCTGCGGCGCACCAGGCGGATGGCGGTCTCGGTGAGGACGCCGGGGATGGGCACGGCGGGCTTGCGGACGGTGGTAGCGACTTCCTGGGCCAGGGGCGAGAGCGCGAGCACGCCGGCGCAAATGCGCTCGGCGATAGTCTCGATGAGGTCGACCGACGGGCCCTCCGTGACTTCCCCGGCCACCCGAAATATTTGACCGTAGTCGATGGTCTTGGTGAGATCGTCGGACGTACCGGCGGGAGCCAGATCGGCGCGCACGGTGACGTCGACGATGAAGCGCTGGCCAATGCTCTTTTCTTCCGGTTTGGCGCCGTGGTAGCCGAAAAACACCATGCCGGTGGCCTGAATTTCATCGAGGGGTGGAGTGTCGGAAGCCATGGGGCAGTCTACCGCCAGGTGGTTCCGTGGGGGCCGTCTTCGAGGGTGATCCCGAGGCGAGTGAGTTGATCGCGCACCCGGTCAGCCAGCGCCCACATCTTCGCTTCGCGAAGCTCGCGCCGGATTTCGACAAGCAGATCGACCAGCGGTCCGATCTCACCGTCGGCGCGGGTCTCGGCGACCAGATCGAGGCCGAGAATGCCAGCGAGAGAGACGAGTTCACTCCGGGCGAGATCGACATCCGCCTCGGACGCCGATGCCGCGTTGGAGTTGATGACGCGGACGAGATCGAACATGGCGGCGAGAGCGCCGGCAGTGTTGAGGTCGTCGTCCATCGCGGTTTCGAAGGCTTGCCGGGCGGAGGTGGCAGCTTCGCGCACTCGGGCTGAACTGGCCGAATTGACGGCTTCGCCGGCGGGGGTGGGGCGAAGGGCCCCGATCAGACGGTCGTATCCGGAGACCGCCTGGGCCAGCGAGTCTTCGGTGAAATCTACGATCGATCCGTATGGGGTCGATACGAGATAAAAGCGGACGACGGTGGGGGAATGTTCCTCGAGGACATCGTTGAGGGTGACGAAATTGCCGGCCGAGTGGCCCATCTTTTCGCCGTCAATCCGCAGGACGCCCAGGTGGAGCCAGTGGCTGACGAAGGGGGCGGTGTCGAATCCGGCTTCGGCTTGGGCTAGCTCGTTTTCGTGATGGGGAAATAGCAGGTCCGAGCCGCCCCAGTGAATGTCGATGCGAGGGCCGAGATGGCGGCGGATCATGGAGGAGCACTCGATGTGCCATCCGGGTCGCCCGCGGCCCCAGGGGCTTTCCCAAAAAATCTCGCCCTGCTTGTGGCGCTTCCAGAGGGCGAAGTCGCGGGGATCGCGTTTTTCTTCGTCGACTTCGATGCGGGCGCCGGCCATAACGTCTTCGGCGGTGCGGCCAGAGAGTTTGCCGTACTCCGGCCATTTGTTCACTTCAAAATAGACGCCGTTGTCCGTCTGGTAAGCGAAGCCTTTGTCGATCAAGGTCTGGATCTCGCCGATGATCGGCTCTATGTGCTCGGAGACCCTGGGAAAGACGTGGGCGTGAGCGACGTTGAGCCGGTCCATCACCTGGAAATAGTCTTCGCTGTTGGCCTGGGAGAGCTCCAGGGGCTCCCTACCCTGCTCGCGGGCGCGTTCGATGATCTTGTCGTCGATGTCGGTGAAATTTTGGACGTGCTGGATGCGGTAGCCGCGATATTCGAGGTAGCGTCGCATCACGTCGGCGTGGACGAACAGGCGGGCGTGACCGATGTGGGGCGGGTCTTTGGGGGTCATTCCACATACGTACATGCGCACGACGTCTTCTCGGGACTCGAAATCGCGCTTGGCTTTGGTGGCGGTGTCGTAGAGTTGAAGAGCCAGAGGAACTCAGCT
The DNA here is from genome assembly GCA_964496475.1 of uncultured Chloroflexota bacterium. Taxonomy (GTDB): domain Bacteria; phylum Chloroflexota; class UBA11872; order UBA11872; family VXNJ01; genus JASLPR01. The sequence continues at coordinate 13,524 of CAZBZS010000051.1, forward strand.
TTCCAGGCGGTGGAACGGCACCTTAACGTTAGATTTTAGCGAAGGTGGGGGTGTGGTGGACGCGTCTCAGGAGCGGGCAAGCAGCACGACGGCTTCGCAGGCGAGGGCCTCTCCCCGACCTATCGACTCGATCCGCTCTCCGGTCTTGGCTTTGATGCTGATGCGATCCACCGGAATACCGAGGGCGTCCGCGAGACCGGCACGCATTTTGTCGATATGGGGAGCCAGGAGTGGCTCTTCCAAAATCACGGTGGCGTCCACGTTGCCGATCTCAAATCCGGCCAGGTCGGCCAGGCGGACCGCTTCGGTGAGAAAGAGCCTGCTGTCGGCATCGCGATAGGCCGGGTCGGTGTTGGGGAACAGGCGGCCAATGTCGCCGAGCGCCGCGGCTCCGAGGACGGCGTCGGTGACGGCGTGCAGGACGACATCGGCGTCCGAATGCCCAACCGTTCCCCGCTCGGCCGGGATTTCGACTCCCGCTAGAACCAGGCGATGGCCGGGTTCCAAGCGGTGGAGATCGTGCCCGGTGCCGACGCGAACGTCAGCCACGGGGACCGCCCCCGGCCGGGCGATCGTGCCAGCGATCCGCAATGTACTGGGCGAGTTCGAGGTCGGCCGGGGTGGTGAGTTTGACGTTGAGCTCGGAGCCTTGAAAGACGCGGGTTTCGTGGCCGGCGGCGTGCAGGACGGAGGCTTCGTCAGTGAATTCGGAAAAGCGGAATTGCATTTCTTCATAGGACCGTAGGAGGGTGTCGAAGCGGCTGATCTGGGGGGTCTGGGCGAGCCAGACGGTGGTGCGGGGCGGGGCGCCGACGATGCGGTGCTCGTCGTCGCAGAGCTTGATGGAGTCGGTCACCTGCACGGCGGCGATGGCGGCGCCCGCGCTACGGGCGGCCTCGAGGCCACGCTCGATAACCTCATCGCTTAGAAACGGACGGGCACCGTCGTGAATCAGCGCCCATTCGTATCCGTCTTCGGCGGCGCGCAGGCCGTTGAGAACCGAGTGGAAGCGGGTTTCGCCGCCGTCGCAAATCGCGATCAACCTAGTGGGCGGCGAGTCGTTGACTACGGCCTCGATTTCGGTGCGGCGGTCGGGAGCCAGGACGAGGACGATTCCGTGGACCTCCGGGGAGGCGTCAAGGGCTCGCAGGGACCAACTGATGGCGGGGTCGCCAGCGAGGGGGTAGAGCAGCTTGTCGATGCCGTTCATGCGGATGCTGCTGCCGGCAGCGAGGACGATGGCGACGGTCCTGGGGTCATCCGGCGGCAATGCCGGCCCCCAGGGCGAGTCGAAGATTGTCGACGGGGACGGCGGCGTGCCAGTCGGCGGCAGCGGCGGCGGGGGCGAGGCAGCGACCGAACTCCATGCGGGTAGCCTCTTCGAGGCGCATCGCCGCCTGGGATACGGAGCGGATTTCCCCAGCGAGGCCAATTTCACCGAAGGCTGCAGTGCCGTTTTGCACGGGCCGGTTCCAGAGGCTGGACGCGATGGCCAGGGCGACGGGCAGATCGGCGGCGGGCTCGGCGAGACTCAGTCCGCCGACGACGTTCACGTAAATGTCCTGGTCTTGCAGGCGAATTCCGGCACGGCGATCGAGCACGGCGACCATCATTGTAAGGCGGTTGGAGTCGAAACCACTGGCCACCCTCTTGGGAAGTGAGTACACGGTGCGATTGACGAGGGCTTGCACTTCGACCATGAGGGCGCGGGTACCCTCCATGGCAACGGCGACGGCGGAGCCGGGGACGGCCTCGCGGCGCTCGGCGAGGAAGGCGGCGGATGGGTTGGCCACCTCGGCGAGGCCGGTTTCGCTCATCTCCAGGACGGCGACTTCATGTGTGGGGCCGAAGCGATTCTTGACGCTGCGCAGGATGCGCCAGGCTGAATAGGGGTCGCCTTCGAGATAGAGAACGGCGTCCACGAGGTGTTCGAGAGTGCGCGGCCCGGCAATGTTTCCCTCTTTAGTGACATGCCCGGCGATGATCACGGGCACCCCGGACTCCTTCGCATATCGGAGTAGTTGCGAGGCGGCTTCGCGGACCTGGCTGACGCTGCCCGGGGCGGATGCGATGCCGTCGACCTGGGCGGTCTGGATGGAGTCGACGATGAGCAAGGCGGGCGGATGGGTGCGGGCGTGATCGAGAATTGCATCGACGGAGACTTCGGCTAGGAGGAGGAGATTGCAGCCGTCCAGATTCAGGCGGTCGGCCCGGAGCTTTATCTGGTGGGGAGATTCCTCGCCGGAGACGTAGAGGACAGGTCGGTCGGGGGTGGCGAGACCGCCGGAGATCTGAGTGAGGAGGGTAGATTTGCCGATGCCGGGATCGCCGCCGAGGAGGGCCAGGGAACCGGGGACGAGCCCGCCGCCGAGCACCCGCTCGACCTCGGGCAGGCCGAAGCGATCGCGGGGGTAGTCGGCGGCCTCGACGGCGTTCAGCGGGACGGGTTCGGGAGTGAGCAGGGAGTGTTGGGCGCGGGAACGCGGCTGCCGCCGGGTGGTTACTTCATCAAGCGAGTCCCACTCGCCGCATTCGGGGCAGCGACCAGCCCATTTTGGGGTGGAATTCCTGCACCCGCGGCAGACGTATGCCGTCGTCCGCCGCCGGGGCAACGGTTAGGCTCCGACGGGTTCGCGTGACCCGGCGCGCAGTTCGTCGCCGTCGCGCTCGATAGATACTTTGTCGCCAGCGGCTAATTCACCGGCAAGGAGCTTCTCGGCGAGCGGGTCTTCGACCAAATCCTGGATGGCACGACGCAGAGGGCGGGCGCCGAAGTCCGGGTCGTAACCCTTCTCGGCGAGCAGGTCCATGGCGTCCTCGGTGATCTCCAGCTCGATTTCGTGCTCGGAGAGCCGTTCGCGGACGAGGTCGAGCTCGAGGTCCACGATCTTGTGGATGTCTTTCCGGGTCAGGGCGCGGAAGACGACGGTGGCGTCGATGCGGTTGAGGAATTCCGGCCGGAAGGCCTTTTTCAGCTCGCCGGTGACCTTGCCGCTCATGCGCTTGTACTCGTCTTCTTCGGCAAGTTCGCCTCCGTCGCTGGCGATGAAGCCGATGCCGGAGGAACGCTTGATGAGCTGGGCGCCTATGTTGGAGGTCATGATGACGATGGTGTTGCGGAAATCAACGGTGCGCCCGTGGGTGTCGGTGAGGCGGCCGTCTTCCATCAATTGGAGGAGGACGTTGAAGACGTCGGGGTGGGCCTTCTCGATTTCGTCGAGCAGGATGACCGAGTAGGGGCGTCGCCGAACGGCCTCGGTAAGCTGGCCGGCGTCTTCGTAACCAACGTATCCGGGGGGTGCCCCGACCAGGCGGGAGACCGAGTGGCGCTCCATGTATTCGGACATGTCGATGCGGACGAGAGAATCCTGACTGCCAAACATGAACTCGGCGAGGGCGCGGGCCAGCAGAGTCTTTCCGACGCCGGTGGGACCGAGGAATATGAAACTGCCGATCGGCCGCTTGGGGTCCTTCAGGCCGGCCCGGGCGCGGCGGACGGCCTTGGACAGGGTCCCGATGGCTTCGTTCTGGCTCACGACTGTCTTGTGGAGCTCTTCCTCCATCTGGAGGAGGCGTTGTGATTCCTCCTCGGCGATGCGGGAGACGGGTATGCCGGTCCAGACAGAAACGACGGAGAGGACATCGTCCTCGGTCACTTCGGGGATGGTGTCCCGGCGGGACTCAGCCCAGTCGGTTTCCAGCTGCTCGGCGCGGGCGCGGGAGGCGCGCTCCTGAGCCCGTAACTCGTCGGCGGTCTCGAAGTCGCTTTCAGCGATGGCCGCGTCTTTGCGGCTGACGATCTCTTCGATCTCCGCGATGAGTTCGCGCAGTTCCTGTGGAGTGGAGCCAGCGCGAATCTTGACCTTGGCGGAGGATTCGTCGATAACATCAATAGCCTTGTCGGGTAGAAATCGATCGGTGACGTAGCGGCCGGCCATCTCGGCGGCGAGCTTGATTGCTTCGTCGGTGATTTTTACTTTGTGGTGATCCTCGTAACGCTCCCGCACGCCCCTGAGGATTTCGATTGACTCCTCGATGGTGGGTTCGCCTACCTTGACCGGCTGGAACCGGCGTTCGAGGGCGGCGTCTTTTTCGATGTGCTTGCGGTATTCGTCGGCGGTGGTGGCGCCGATGGCCTGGAGCTCACCGCGGGCGAGGGCCGGTTTCAGGATGTTGGCGGCGTCGACGGCGCCCTCGGCGGCGCCGGCGCCGACTAGGGTGTGGAGCTCGTCGATGAAGATAATGACGTTCTCGGACTGG
>CAZBZS010000052.1:0-16626 GCA_964496475.1 uncultured Chloroflexota bacterium
ATGTGGAGGTCTTGCCTAACGTTGACATGGACATTATGGATGGTGACGTGACCGACCCGGGGGGACGTGACGGAACCGGCGGTCGCGGTGCTTCACGCACAGATCGACACAGCCCGTGGCGTGGAGCAGCACGACCGCTACGCGCCATGCAGGGTCGATGACTTCGCGGGCAAGGGGTATCAATACTGGGCGCTTGGACACGTCCACAAGCGTCAACAGGTACACGGCGATCCCGTCGCGTGGTATCCGGGGAACCTTCAGAGGCGCAATTTCCGTGAAACAGGCGCCAGGGGAGCACTCCTAGTAACCGTTCCTCCGGGCGGCGAGCCTGTTGTGGAGTTCAGACCCCTTGCGCCTGTCCGCTGGGAAACCCTTCACCTAGACGGTCTCGACGGCGTGTCGAGTCTTGCGGGACTTCATGGCGCCGCACGCGCGGCCTTCGAGACCTGCCAGCGGGACGCAGATGTTCTCGATGGCCAGCGTTGGATGCTCAGGTTTGAACTGTCCGGGCCGTGCCTAATCGCCGAAGAGTTGCGTGATAGAGAACAGCGTGAAGAGCTGGAAGGGCGTTCCAAGACGAGCTCAATGCTCTTGGCGGTCCCGACCGGATTCGAACCGGCGATCTTCTCCTTGACAGGGAGATATGCTAGGCCGCTGCACTACGGGACCATTTTTTCGCCCGCGCTATGAGCTTTCGTGCGGAAAGCCCGGCGGGACCGTTTTTCGCCCTCCCGGATTGGTCTTCCTATCGAATACCGGGACGGGACCATGCTGTTTTGGCGTCGCCGGTCGGACTTTCGCCGGGCCGGTTGGACGTTCGCCGCGAGGCGGTGGGCCGGGCAGGATTCGAACCTGCGTAGCCCTTCCGGGCGCCAGATTTACAGTCTGGTGGTATTAGCCACTCACCCACCGACCCGGATGCAAAAACCGGACGGTGCCGGTTTGTGATGCGACAGGGATTTTAGCAGAGAATCGAGGTGGGATTGAGTGATTTCGCTTCGCGGAGGACGCGAGGTTTCGAGGGAGCGCGGCGGAGGCAAAGTGGAAGGAGCGGTACGGGCGGGAGAGGGCGGGGAATGGATATGATGTGGACGGGGCGGAGGTGGAGGAGAGGCCGCGGGCTCGCCAGGGAGGCGGAGGGTGAAGCCCGATCGCACGGATGGGGGATTTCGGTTGGAATGGCTGGATGCGCGGTGGGGGGACCTGGAGCCGGTGTTGCAGTTGCCGCACTGGGGAGCACTGGGGTTTTCGCTGATGTTCGTGCTGTTCTGGACGCGGCTGGGACCGCGGGTGCGGTTTTTTCGGGTGGGGGCGTGGCTGGCGGCGCTGGTAGGAGTGGTGCTGTTTCCGCTGACGGTCCTATGGGTGCAGCCGGAACTGGAGAAGACGGCGCGGGACCTGCTGATTGCGTTGTTCGATCAGCCGACGGTGGATTCGCGACCGCTGACATCGGGGCTGGCGCTGGTGCTGGTGAGGGCGGCGGGGCAGGAGGCTTCGCAAATTATCGGGATTGTGTTCGTGCTGTTTCTGCTGGGATTCAAGGGCGATCTGGGGACGGCGCTGGGGGTGGGGATTGGGGTGGCGATCGGGTTTGCGCTGTATCAATCGCAACTGGCGCTGAGCCTGGTGCTGAACGAGGGGGTCACCGGGTCGAGCGTGATGCCGATCGTGCGGGGATTGTTTCTGGTGGGAGCGCATCTAGGGACGGGGTTGATGCTGGGTCGGGCGTGGGTGGAGGGTCGCTATGTGCGGTATTTCGCGATGGCGACGGTGCTGCACGGGGCGCTGGGCTACGCGGGGGTGCTGTTGGTGGCGGGGTGGACGGAAGTGGCGGCGCTGGTGTATTTCGCGGCGATTGGGATGCTGGCTTTTGTGTGGGGGGCGGCGGTGGGAGGGGCGCGGCTGCGTTAAGGGGCGGAAAAACGAATAGAATACGCGGTCGGCCGGGACGGAGCCGGCCGACCATGAGGGAGGGACTGCGGCGATGCCGGTACTGCTGACGATTGCGGAGGTGGCGGCGCGGATGGCAATCTCGAAATCGGCGGTGTATCGACGGATCGCGGCGGGGGAGTTGCGGGCGATCAGGATCACGACGAGGGCGATACGGGTGCTGGAGGCGGACTTGCAGGCATATCTGAATCCGGCGGGGCCGGAGCTGACAGTAAGGGAAACGGCGGGGGTGCTGCGGCTGTCGCGTTCGGCGGTGTATGAACTGATTGAAGAGGGAAAACTGCCGGCGACACGGCGGGGTCCGCGGAGGATGCGGATTTTGCGAAGGGAGCTGCGGGATTACATCGAGCAGCAGCCGATGGTGATGGACGTGCCGGAGAATCTGTTTCGGGAGCGGGGTGGGGAGGCAGGGCTATAGGGAGGCGCTGATGTGGATGAGCTGGAGGAAATCGTCGGCGATGAGGCTGGCGCCGCCGACGAGGGCGCCATCGATGTGAGGCCGGGCGGCGAGGTCGCGCCAGTTGGCGGGATTGACGCTGCCGCCGTAGAGGATGCGGACGTCTTCGGAGGCGGAGTCGTCGTAGAGCTCGGCGAGGAGACCACGAATTGCGCCGATGGTCTCGTCGGCCTGGTAGGGGGTGGCGTTGTGTCCGGTGCCGATGGCCCAGACGGGCTCGTAGGCAATGATTACGTCGGCGATTTCGGCGGGGGTGACTTCGCCTAACCCAGCGCGGACCTGGTCGGCAACGATGGCGTCGGTTTGAGCGGCTTCGCGATGATGGAGCTGTTCGCCGAGGCAAAGAACGGGAATGATGTGGTGATCGAGGGCGGCGCGTACTTTCTGTCCGACGAATTCGCTGGATTCGCCAAAGAGGGCGCGGCGCTCGGAATGGCCGAGGATGACCATGGAGGCGAGCTCGCTGAGCATGGGGGGGGAGATTTCGCCGGTGAAGGCGCCGGATGGGGCGGGGTGGAGATTCTGGGCGCCTACCCTGACGCAGGTGTCGCCGAGGCTGGCGGCGAGGGCGGGGAGGGAGAGGAAGGTGGGGAAAACGGCGATATCGACGTTACCGATGGAATTGATGCCGGCGGCGACGGCCCGGCCGAGGGTGAGGGCCTGGTGGATGGAATTGTTCATTTTCCAGTTGCCGGCGATGAGCTGTCGTCGAGGCAAATCACACCTCTAATGGGAAGTACAGTGTCGGGCGGTTGATGGGCAATGGTCCGGCTGCTCGCCGGGAGGCGATAGTATCGTACTTGACGAATTGTGCTGAGGAGTCGGCAGACCCAGGCGGGGGCCGGAATTGCGTGAGATACCACAAAAGGCGGGGGATGGCCGTGCCGCGGCGCTGGCATTGCCCAAAGTTTAACTCACGTACACCTGTAGGCCACGCCGCGACCGACGACGCTGAAGGACCTAGCGCAGGAGCAGGACGAGCAATTACCGGCCCGGCTTGACCCGGACAGCGACGTGCTGCTGGAGTTCCATAGCCTGATGGATTTCCTACTTACGCTGCGGGAGATCAACCGGTTGTTCGCGACGCCGGACATCTAGGGTCGCCTGCTGTACGAATATCTGGAAAGCAGGCGGCGGCGAACGTGGTGTATTGCGAGGTACGGCTTTCGCCGGTGCGGCCCGTGTAGGACCGGGGGATGGACCTGGGGGATTTGATAGCGGAGCTGGGAAAGGCGAGGGATCGGGCGCGGGAAGATTTCGAGGTTGACGCGGGATTGATCCTGTCGCTGAGCCGGACGTGGGACCAGGGGGCTAGTCGGGATTTGACGGCGGAGGCGCTGCGGGTGGCGGACGGCGTCCTAGCGGGATTCGACATCGCGGACGATGAGGCGGCGGGGCCGCCGACGGATTTCACGGAGTCGTATGAACTGGTGGCGGCGGCGGGATTGCCGGCGACGGTGTATGCGGGGGAGACTCAGAGTTGGGTGGTGACGGAAGAACGGGGCTCCTGACCGCTGAGGACGCGGGCAACTTCGGCGGCGGTTTCGCGGCGGAGGATTTCCATCGCGGTCAACGAGAAAAAGCCGGCGTGGGGGGTGATGATGAGGTTGGGGGCGTGACGTAACGGAGAGTCGGCGGGCATGGGCTCGGGATCGACGACGTCGAGGGCGGCGCCGGCGATGGAGCCGGACTCGAGGGCGGAGCGCAGGGCCTGGTTGTCGACGAGACCGCCGCGGGCGGTGTTGATGAGGTAGGCGGTGGACTTCATCAGATCGAGGGTGCGAGCGTTTATCAGGTGATGGGTTTCGGGACGCAACGGGGTATGGACGGATACGAAGTCTGAAGTCTTGAGAAGCTCGTCGAGCTCAACCCGCCGGACTCCGCTGGATTCGAACGCAGAATCGGGAGCACGGGGAGAGAAGGCGATGGGCTGAAGGTCGAAGCCGCGAGCGCGGGTGGCGACGGCAGCGGCGATGGCGCCGAGACCGATAAAGCCGATGGTCTGGCCGGTGAGGCGCTCGGTGGTTTTGGAGACGCCGACGGCATCCCATACGCCGTCGCGGACAGAGTCGTTGAGCCTGACGATGCCGCGGCCGCAGGCGAGGAGGAGGGCCATGGTGTGGTCGGCGACTTCGCTGAGGCAAAAGCCGGGGACGTTGCAGCAGACGATGCCGCGGGCGACGGCGGCGAGGATGTCGATGGTGTCCATGCCGGTGCCGTAGCGAGCGATCACTCGGCAATTTTGAAGGGTGTCGATGACTCGAGCGTTGAGGGAGGCGTACTGGAAGATGAGGCCGTCGGCGTCGGCGCAGGATTCGATGAGGTCGTCTTCGGTCTTGCACTGGGCAACAATGACTTCGGCGTCGATGGGGGTGAGCTGAGATTCTTCGATTGTCGGAGGCATCTCGAAGTCGGTCTCGGTGATGACGACCCGGAATTTCGACATGAGTATGCGCCCTCTCATTCCATGGTCGTTGCGCACCGGACAATGGAGTGGCCGGTGGTGAGGAAGCAGTATAGCGGTCGGCCGGCCGGGGCTGTAGAGGGCCAATCGCCCGCGGCCGGACTAGGTTCTGGGAACTTGTCGGTCGCGGGTGGCAATGACGGCGGCAGCTATCGCTACGACGGCGGCCGCCAAGAACACGACCTGAAATCCCCGCAAGAGGGACTCGGGGCCGGCGTCGAGGGCGGAGCTAACTCCGGCACCGGTCGTCACAACGAGAACGAACAACCCACCCCAGACCGCCTGGCCGGTGGCCAGAGCCAGAGTGCGCGAGGAAGCCAGAAATCCGCCGGCAATGCCGACATCCGACCGCAGGGCGCCGAGCATGGCACTGGTGTTGGGACCGACCAAGAAGCCCTGGCCAACGCCGACAACCGCTAGCCGCAGGATGATATCCAGCGTGCCCGAGGGTGATGACAGCGCCAGCACGGGAGATCGAGCCGCCGGCGATGAGCAGCAATCCGGCGGAGCGCGGCCAGCGGTGGCCGAAGCGGTCGGTGAGTTCGCCCGCCGGAATGGAGACGAGAGCGCCGACGGCGGGGACGACCGCGAGGAGGAGCCCTACCCTGGCGACGGGAAAGCCCAGACCGTTTTGCAAAAGGAACGGGCCCAGAAGCATGACGCTGGTGTAGGCACCGTAGCCTAGATAGGAAATAAGGACGGCACTGAGAAAGCCCGGATTGCGGAAGACCCCCAGGTTGAGCAGGGGGCGAGGCTGACGACGCTGGTGGATGACAAAGGTGAGAAGGAGGGCGCCGGACAACCCGACGGCGGCAAGTGCATGCGCGGATGACCAACCGTGGGTAAAGCCGCGACTGAGAAAGAACACCAGGGGCGCGATCCAGCCGGCGGCGAGAACGGCGCCGGTCAGATCGTAGGAGCGGTCACGGCTTCCGGCCGGCTCCCGCAGCGCGAGTGCGCCAACGATTAGCACGAATCCAGCCACGGGCACGTTGGCGAAGAAAATTGATTGCCAACCCAAGGCGCCGATCAGCAATCCGCCGGCCGCGGGACCAGCGAGCAGCCCGACTGCAATCATGAGCCCAATGATCCCGGTGGCACGGCCACGCTCGGAGTCAGGAAAGGAGCTGACCAGCAACGGGGGGCCGATAGCCTGCATGATGCCACCGCCAAAACCCTGGACGACCCGCATGGCCACGAGTGGCCAGAGTCCGCTGGCGAAGCCCGAGAGCAGCGCGCCCAGAGCAAAGATGGTGGCGCCGATCAGGAATATGCGCCTGCGGCCGAAGCGATCTCCGAGGCGACCCATCGGCAGGTGCAGGCTGGCGATGGTGACGAAATAGGCCAGGATGACCCATTGGACGGTTGCGATATCGGCGTTGAAGTCGGTGGCCAGGCTGGGCAGGGCCAGGTTCACGATCGCCGAGGTGAACATATTCAGCCCGACGCTGACGCCCAGAACGACGGCCACCAACAGACGGCGAAACCCGGTGACGCCCATCGCGTTCGGGGTTGTGAGTGCGTCAAACTGGTCGTTGATCGAGATTAGACCCCGGGTGGGCGCAGAACGCCGCTCCGGCGTCGGTTCGCAGGTGATCGGATCATAGTGGTGAGACTTGAGCAAGTCTCACGGCGAAGCCCGGCACGCGGCGGAACGTGGTTCCGACTCAGATTTTTCCCGGTGACGCTTCACCGGGGCATGGCGGGTGTCTAGAAGAGGGCGTCGATGAGCTGGCCGGAAGTGAGGGCGGCGATGAGGGGGGCTACCCTTCGGCGTCCGCGACGGCTCGCTGGTGGCCGCCCATACTTCGTCCCTATCATCCGACCCGTCATCTCCTTCTGCCGTCGACACCGTCTGCACCGGAACATGCTACTTGGTCGGCCCGCTGTCCTCCGCGTCAATGACGTAGATGTCGAAGTCGCCGCGGCCGTAATAGGCAACGTCGAATTCGTTGCCGCGGTTGCCCTGAACAACGATCTTGATGCCGTCGGGCGACCATTAGGGTGCCAAGGCCGCCTTCGGACCATCCCTCAGTTGCCGAACGTTGCCGCCGTCCACGTCCATAACGTAGATGTCTGAACCGGGGCGATGCCGGCCGCGGGCGCTGCTATACGCGATTCGTGTGCCATCCGGTGACCAGGCAGGCTCCTCAGCTATCCAAGATTCATGAGTAAGCCGTCGGACGTTCCCGCCGTTCCTACCCGTGACGTAGATGTTGGAGCGACCGTCTTGATCGGTCTGATCAAACAACATTCGCGCGCCGGATAGCCCGAGTCTGACGCTGGTTGCTACACAAGCTGCTACAAATCGGGCGATTTCGACGACTATGAGACCAATTTCACAGGTTTGGATCGACCAGTAGGGTGGAGATGAGGGGGCTCGAACCCCTGACCCCTGCCTTGCAAAGGCAGTGCTCTTCCAGCTGAGCTACATCCCCGGTTCTGGGGCCTATATCGGTGGGCCATCCTGGAGTCGAACCAGGGACCTCGCCCTTATCAGAGGCGCGCTCTAACCAACTGAGCTAATGGCCCGGGATACTGATTGTATCGGCACTACAGCACCGCGCAAATAGCTGCTTCGGCCCGTGACAACTCCATCAAAATCGCTCCCGGATCGCCCCGCGCGACAACGCCAACGTGAGCACGAGGCCCAGCCCAATCAGATTCATGATCGTCAACGCCTCCGGCAGCCCGATCCGTTCGGCGACCGCTCCCAGAAACAGACCGCCCAGCGGACCCATGCCCAGGAACATCACCGTCAACAGGATCATTATTCGACCCTGCATGTGACCCGGAGTCTGCAGCTGCATGGTGGACCGCAGGCTCGACGAGAAGAACGTGCTGGACACCCCGATGACGAACATGAATCCGAGCGAAAGCGCAAATATCGAACTCAGGGCGATCACGATTACAGACGCGGCGAACACGACCAGATCGGCCAGCATGAGACGCATCTGGAGTTCGGCGGAAGCCATTACCGCCAGCAGGAATCCACCTGCCAGAGCGCCAATTCACATCAGCGAGGTCAATAGCGACAGCTCGCTCTCCCCTACGAAGAGAATCTCCCCCGCCACCGCCGGCATGATCCCCTGGAACGCACGACCGAACAGATTTGCCGCCAGCGCCATCAGCAGCAGCGACAAAATAATGGGGCTTCCGGCGGCATAGCGAATGCCGGCGGTGAAATTGGCGATCGGGCTTCCCCGGTTCTCGGCCAGCGGGAGTGCCGGGATATCCATCTTCAGCAACGTACAGATGATCGCCACATATCCCAGCGTACCCACGAAGAAGATCGTCTCGATCGTGATGAACGGCGCCAGCAGCAGGATGGCCGCCACCATTGGGCCAAAGGCGGACCCGCCGACGAATACGATTGACGACAGCGCCACCGCCGCCGGTACCTGCTCCCTTGCGACAATCTGTGGAATGACTGCCTGCCGTGCCGGCTGATCGAAGGCATTCCCAATCGCGATCAGGAACCCACCGACGTAGATGTGCCAGACCTCGCCGTAGCCAAGCGCTACGTCGATCGCGATCGCGAGGCTGACCACCATGCCAAACGCCTGCCAGAACAGCATCAGCTTGCGCCGGTCGACCCGATCCGCGATTACCCCGCCGATCACCGGGAACAGGATCAGTGGCAGCACCCGCGACGCCCCCACCCCACCCAGCGCCGTCTTGGAGCCCGTCTGTTCGAAAACCCAGATGCCCTGGGCCACGAAAATCATCCAGCGACCCGAATTGGTCGTGAGCAGCGACAGGAAGAAGAGGGCGAAATTACGATTGTGCAATACGCTGAAACGCTTTACCCAAGTGCTCTGCACAAGCGCGGCAATCGCCAATCGTGCCCCTGACTCGCTGTTAACCCCTGCCGATCCGCCAGATTCCGCTAGCCCGTCACCCGCACGATCCAGACATTCTGCACGCCCCGGGACAACGGGGTACCGAGCTCCGCAAACGCCTCGGTAGACCAATCCACAACGGCGCTGGGGCTGCTGAGCACGTCGATGATATCCGCAACCACATAGCGTCGGGTTTCGGGATTCACGCCGATGAGCCGGTCGCCTATCCACGAGCGCTCGTGGACCGCCGCGTACCAGCTTGAGGGGTGCGGACTGTAGGAGTCCGGGAGCTCTCCGGACTGCCGGCGTACCGCGATCACCCGACCCCAGTCCGCGTCATACCAGGTGGAGCGGCCGAACTCTCCGAACTGCTCGGCGAAATAGATACCCAGATCGCCCCATGTGCCCCACGAATCCAGCACCGTCGAATGAGCGTCGTCCCCGATCTCGGGCAATTCGCCCGCCATCGCGGACGCAAGCACATCGCCGCCCGTCAGCGTCCGGGGAACCAGCAGTCCCTCGGCCCCAACCGCGGCCGTCGCCTGAAACAAGCGCCGACGGGGTAGATCTGGTGACGTCATTACTTGTCTCCGGCGGGTCCGACCGCCTGCCTGCTTCCCGGCGCGAACCACCGATGTTCGGCGGCAAATCGTTTTATGTCAATCGCAATTCCGCGGCCAATAGATCCTCACTAGCCGACTACCTGCACGTTTACCGTGCGCTGCCGTGGACCGTCGAATTCCAGCAGGATCACCGACTGCCACGTGCCCAGCGTCAGCTTCCCGACGGCAACCGGTAGAGTCACCGATGATCCAAACAGCGCCGCCCGAAGGTGAGCATCGGCGTTTCCCGGGTGGTCATAGCTCGAACTTGTCGGCGCCTTCTGTTCAATCCACCGTTCCAAATCCTGCATGAGATCTAGTACGTACTCGTTAACGATCACGGCCACCGTCGTGTGACTTGCGCTCACGACACAGAGCCCCTCGACGACCCCCGCAGACCCGACCATCTCCTCGACCGAAGAGGTGACATCCACGGCCTGCACCCGGCGCTCGGATTGGATTTGAAACTCACGCAACGTCTAAACGTTAGCCCGAATAATCCCGATCACTTTGCCCTGGATGTCGACATGATCAACGCAAATCGGGTCCATCTCCGAATTCGCCGGTTGGAGCCTGATGCCGGACGGATCCCGGTACATACGCTTCAGCGTGGCCGTACCGTCCTCGAGCAGCGCCACCACCGTCTCCCCATTGTCCGCCGTTTGCTGGCGCTGGATTACCACCAGGTCGCCGTCCAGGATGTGGTCCTCAGTCATGCTGTCGCCCTGAACTCGCAGGACAAAACGTTCTCCCCGCCCGCGCATGCTGTCCGGCAACGCCACGGTTTCCTCGTGATCTTCAACCGCCAGGATCGGCGCCCCTGCCGCGATCGCTCCTAGCAGTGGCGCCCGGAATGTCCCAGCGTACGCGACCTCTTTGTCATAGTCGGGCTCCAGTATTTCGATCCCAAATGCCCCCCCCGTTCTGGCAATCGTGCCCTTGCGCTCCAGGGCATCCAGGTGCTGCTGCACCGTCGCCGGCGCCAGCCCGAGCCGCTCGCCGAGCTGGCGGACGCTGGGGCTGTAGTTGTTTTCCTTCATCAACTCGCGGACGGCATTTACGACAGCGCGCTGCCGGCGGGTAACCAAGTGGGCCAAGGCGGATCTCCGAGTACGACAGTTGCAACGCCGAAAATACCAGACGCCTACCGAACGGTCAACCTATTCTTGATTTGCCTACCGGCCACAAGTCCCAATCTCAAGCAAGCCCCTGCCAGAGCCACTCCACCGCCATATCCCACCAAAAATATCGTTTATCGCTCCAGAATCCGGTAAAGGAGTCCTCATCGGGACCAACATTTTATGGATTCTGCGCTCCATCTAGACCACCCGACGACTTCAACCCAAGGTCCGTTTTGCCGGGCTCGTTCGTGGTGATTCATCCCTTCACGTTATATTCCGCCGAGCGCGGAAGGTCTGGCGGACCGGCGCTGAATCAGGGACTAAAACTTTGAAGAACATATTTCGCGGCCTGCTGGGTGGCCCCTCGCCTGGTGATGATCGCTCCCACCCCTCCCCATCTACCGCATCCTCGCGCGCCGGATCCACGATCCAGTTCGGCCCCGAGGTTCAGATGAGTGGGGACTGGTTCGAAGTCCGCGGGCGACGATTCGCCCGCCGGGAACTGACGCTGGCAGTCACCTCCCTGGAGTCCCTCCCCTGGCGGCTTGGGCTCGCCGGCGATCGCGACGCAGCCGCCGCCGTGCCCACTCGCGACGAGGTCTTCCTGCACCTCACCCCTCACATGGTGGATGTGCTGGAGCGCATCGCCGACATCGACGAGAATCCCCGACTCGGCACCTTCGTCCTCCTCACTGGCCCCACCGGCTGCGGTAAGACCACCCTCGCCAAGACTTACTGCCACATAGCGAATCAGCCGCTTACCGAGCTCAATTTCAGCGGCGACACGACCCTCGCCGATTTCTTCCGTCGCACCGAAGTCGTCACCGACGACGCCGGCAATCAGAGCACCCTCGCCGCACTCGGCCCCGCCGCCCTGGCCATGTTGCTGGGACGAAAACTGATCGTTAACGAGATCAATATGCTGCCCCCCGATCTCATCAGCGTCATCACCCACTCCATGGATACGGGGCGACTGCTCCTCTCTGGCACGGAATTCGGCAACATGGAAATCGAGCTGCACGAGCAGTTCGGCATCATCGCCACTGCCAACCCCAACTACATCGGCACCGCCGAGATGGGGCGCTCCTTGCAACGCCGTTTCGGGCTGGGTCTCGGCAGCGTGCCCGTCGCCTTCCTCCCTCCCGCCGAGGAGGCCGAATCCTTGCTCGTCGAATTCGCCCGCCACCCAGCCATGACCTTCCTCGGCGTCACACCCGACCAAGGGCTCAGCAGCCGATTGGTGGGTCTGGCCGACACCCTGCGCAATCATCACGAAGTCGGCGGCCAGATGCGCGACCGCATTTCCACCCGTACCCTAGTGCACTGGCTGTCACTCGGGCAGCTCACCAATCTCCCCCTGTCCGAGGTAGGCGCGCGCGCCGTATTGACCATCGCTCCGCCAGCCATCCGAGATCAGGTGGCGCAAATATCCCCGTCGGCCCTCGGTCAGGTGCGAACTGCCCCCGGCGAGCGGAAACTTGATACTGTCCTATTATCGGACGATCCACCTGATGACGGCGAGGCCGTCGCCGTCCCGTCTCCCCTCGCCACCGCCGTGCCCGACGAAGAAACTCCCGGCGACGGCGAACGCATTTCCCTGCCGAGCGGGTGCGTGGCGGTAATGGGGCACGACGACGACGGCGCTCCCCGTCTGTGGGCCTACGACCCCGACGGCCGACCCCTCCCCGACAACTCCGCCGTGCGAGCCGAGCTCCGCCGCGAACGCGACATCAATTTCCCCGTGCCTCTTGGCCATGTACCCGGTCCCCGGGAGATACTGCCTTGCCTGACACAGTCCACCTGGACCGCCACCCATCTCACCCAGGCGACCCTGCTCCTCAACCGCCCGGTGTTCCTGCGCGGGCCAACCGGAACCGGCAAATCCGCCATGGCCCGCACCGTCGCCTACCTGTGGAATTTGCCCACCGTCGAGTTCGCGTTCACCGGCGAGACCGCCAAATCAGACCTCACCGCCATCAGGCAATTGCGCCACGGCGCCACGCAATGGAGTTTGCAGGCTTTCCTGGAGGCCGTGCAAAGCGGATTCCTGGTTATCGCCAACGAGTACAACACCGCCTACCCCGACGTTCACTCCATCATCAACGGCCTGTTCGACAAGGCCGGGTTGGTGACCCTCCCCGACGGCTCTGAAATTCGCGCCCATCCAGACTTCCGGCTCATCGCCACCGGCTTCCCCGACGGCCCCGGAGTCAAGCCGCTCAACGAGGGTGTCGAAAACCGATTCGGCGCCATCGTCGCCTTCGACTATCCCCGCGGCGGGAAGAGCAGGCCGTTCTCAATTTCGTCGCCGGCGATCGCATGCAAACCGCCTCCCTCGGTGGCATGGCCGAGCTGTCCTCCGTCGCCAGGGCCATCCTGCGTGGCGATATCGGAGCCGAGTTCGACGGCGGCCTCGGCAACGTGCCCCCCGACGTTGCCGCTTCAGTGGCCGAGCGAGCCGCCCTCACCACCGCCGAAATGGTCACCCTCATCCAGGGTGCTCGCGACAACGACGAGCTGGTCCGCTGGTATCGCCGCGGCGTCCTCGAAGGCGCGTCCGCGGAAGTCACCCGGGTCCTCGAACCCGTGCTGACCAACTACAGCCTGGGATAAGGACGCAACCGCCATGCTGGCCGACACATCCGACATTGCACAGCGCCTGACGCCCTCCGAATTGGAGAGCGCCGCCCGGATGATCCTGGGGCACGATCGGATTCGCGTCTTGCCCGGCTCATGGTGGTCCTACATTCCCCGGGAAAACCTCATTACCTACCCGGCCCAATTACTGAGAGAGTGGTCGACCGGGCGTCTCGTCGGCGCCATCTGCCACGAAACCGCCGAAGCCCGCTACACCGGTGCCCGCGGCTCCGGAATCGTCGGTCGCTGGCTGCGCGCTCAGAGTCAAAAGGGCCTGCCCGCTGGCGCCGCCATGCTGCTCGTCAACACCATCAACGACATGCGCGTCAATCGCATGTACCTGCAAAACTACCCCGGCGCTCGCGGCTTCTTCCGGGAGCTATATTCCGAAGTCCCCGAACTGCATCCGAAAGATGACCGCGTCGATGCCCCGGACGAACGTCGGGGCCGCCTTACCCACCATCTCTTCGTCGACGCGCTCACCGACCGCTGGTCCCGCGAAGAGTGGGGGCCGCAGGATCCCGCCAACGATCTTCCCGAGGTCGTCCGCCGGGCCACCGATAAGGCCTGGTCTTCTGTTCAGAAGGCCGCCGAGTCCGATGACATCGAGAAAATGCTCGAAGTGATCCGCAAGAAAGTGGTCCCCTCCTACCGAAAACTGGTCGAGCTAACACCCCTTCCCGACGACCCCGTGGTTGCGGACGACCTTGAGATGCTGGACCGCCCCGAGACCGCTGGCGAGCAACTCGACAGTGGCGATCCGCGGGACCTGCCCGGAGACGCCGAGTCCATCTCCGGCATCGAGGGTGACATCGAGCGCGCCCGGGCCGCCTCCCGCGCCGCCGCCAAAGAAAAATCGGACGATAAAGTCGGCCGGCGATTGAAGCGGTTCGCCACCCGGGCTCCCGCCGGCGGACGCTACGGGCCGCCCTCCACCGCCGAACTGGGAGGCGATCGTTGGACCACCTCCCTCGTCCAGCAAATGCGCGAGGATGAGGACGAGCAGATCGACTACACCCGCTTCGACTACCGCCTGGCCGTGTCCATTCTGGATGAGCAGATCAGGGAAACCATCGACGGCGATGGCCGCCGCCCCGGGCTCGCCGCCATCATGGACCGAAGGCGCCACGGTATGAACGACGCCTTGCGCCGGCCGCGCAAACAGCGCACGGGCGATCAGGGCGAAATCGACGTCGAGCACCCCGAGCGTCTCCTCACCGATCCCGTCACCGCCTTTCTCAAAGGCGTCCGCATTCCCCGCGAAGATCGCCAGCGCGATTTCGCCAGCGCCATCCTTCTAGACATCAGCGGCAGCATGGTGCAGAAGGGCTACCCCAC
The DNA here is from genome assembly GCA_964496475.1 of uncultured Chloroflexota bacterium. Classification (GTDB taxonomy): domain Bacteria; phylum Chloroflexota; class UBA11872; order UBA11872; family VXNJ01; genus JASLPR01. Next base: position 14,412 of record CAZBZS010000052.1, read on the forward strand.
CCGCAAATTCGACCGCCTCGTCGAGACCGCCGTCCTGTTCATCGAGATTCACGAGCGGCTCCGCATTCCCTTCGAGGTCTTCGGGTTCAGCAGCACCGTGACTCCACTTTGGAGCTTCGCCGATTGCCGCTGGCCTCGGGGGGTTCTGGCTGACCGGTCGTACGAACCCCGCGATCACAGCGAAGCTTTTCGCTGGCTCTACGAGCTGGATCACAAAGACACCGACGACGCCGGCGCCCTGCGCACCGCCATCGAGCGCTGCCAGGCCCAGGACGGCCTGAAAAGCATCTTCGTCATCACCGACGGCATCAGCAGCGACCCATCCGAACTCCGCCGCGTGCTTATGGACCTGGATCGCGGCAACCGCGGCAGGTCCGAAAACCAGCGCATGAAGGTTCTTGCCTTCGGAGTCGGTGTCGTGAAATCGGATTTCCAACTGGCCTACCAGCCGGCTCAGTTCGGCAAGGTTCTCAACTCCTGCACCGGCCTGGTCGTCGACGACATGACAAACGTTCCCCGCCTCGTCCGCGACGCCGTCGACGAGCGTATTCGGATGATCTGAGCCATCGCCCCCGCCGCGGCGGATTTGCCCTCACGCGAACCTTGAATATACTTACGGCCACCCTGTGTAGGTAAAGTGCGCCTTCACCACCTGAATTAACAAGGGAATCCGTAACTTCGTGCCAAAAAGCAAAATCGCCGCCGAGATCAAGAAGGTCGCCCCCGACTACGACTATTCACAGTTGGAAACCATGGACGACCTCCTCGACTCCGGCGACCACGAAGTCAACGTTTTCCGGCGTGGCGAGGTCATCGATGGCGTCGTCGTGCGAGCCCATGTAGAAGAGGTGATGCTCGACGTCGGCTTAAAGGCCGAGGGCGTCGTTGTCGGCCGCGAGCTCTTCGATCCCCACCTCATGGACAGCCGCCCGGAACTTGAAATCGGGGAGTCCATCCCCGTCTACGTCGTGCAACCCGAAGGCGAAGGCGCCGCAATGCTCTCCATCCGGCGGGCCTTACAGGAGAAGCTCTGGCGCGATACCGAGAGCCTGTATAACGAAGGCAAGATCATCGAGTCCCGGGTCACCGAGTTCAACAAGGGCGGAGTTCTCGTGGATGTCGGACCTCGTGGCTTCGTGCCCATGTCACAGCTCGTCAGCCTCGCCCCTGCTGCCCCCGACGAGACCCGCGAGGATGTCGCCGCCCGGCTTTCCGAGCTAGTCAACAAGACCCTGAAGCTCAAGATCATCGAGATGGACCGGCGTCGCAACCGCCTCATCCTCTCCGAGCGGGCCGCGGAACGGGAACTGCGATCCGAACGCCGGGAGCAGCTCCTCGACGAACTCCAAGTCGGCCAGATTCGCAAAGGTCGCGTCAGCAACCTGGCCAGCTTTGGCGCCTTCATCGACCTCGGCGGCGCCGATGGCCTCGCCCACATCTCCGAACTCTCCTGGAGCCGCGTATCGAGTCCCGGCGAAATCCTCCAGCCCGGCGCCGAGGTTGATGTCTACATCCTTTCCCTCGACCGCGTGGAGAAGAAAATCGCCCTCAGCATCCGGCGCGGCCAGCCAGATCCCTGGTCGACCCTGGGAGACCGCTTCACCCCCGAGATGGTCGTCGAGGGAACCGTGACTAAGATTGCACCGTTCGGTGTTTTCGTCCGCCTGGAAGAAGGCGTCGAAGGTCTCGCCCACGCCTCCGATATCGGGGAGGAAGTCCTCGCCTCCATGCGGGAAGAAGACGTACTCGATTTCCGCATCTTGAGCATTGAAAGCCGGCGACGGCGTATTCGACTCACCCCTACCGGCGCCGAAGACGATATGGCCGAATTCGACGTCACCAATGACGGCGAGGGAACGGTGGTCGGCACCTCCGATATCGCCGATACTGAAAGTGATCCAGATGCCGCGGCTGACGAGACCGCGGCTGACGAGACCGCGGCTGACGAGACCGCCGCTGCGGAAGCCGAAGAGTCAGTAGAACCCAAAGTCGACGAGGCTGCGGAAGCCAAGTCCGACGACGCGGAGGCCGAATCTGAAGAACCCAAAGAAGCTGCCGCTGACACGGAGGCCAAAGATGCCGACGACGACGACAAGGCTGTAAGAGCTAAAGCCGATGAGGCTGCCGAAACCGGTGGAGCCACCAAGGCCAAAGCCGCCACCACCAAGGCCAAAGCCGCCACCACCAAGGCCAAAGCCGCCACCACCAAGGCCAA
>CAZBZS010000052.1:16726-17698 GCA_964496475.1 uncultured Chloroflexota bacterium
AGCCGCCACCGCCAAGGCCAACAAAGCTTCAAAAGCCTCCAAGTCGAAGGCCAGTAAGAAGGCCGACTCGAAAGCGTAATACACGTCACCGACGGCTGTGGGACAATAGGGTCACCGATAGCGGCAGATATATGCGCACGCTGGGAGCGATAGGTGAACGACAGGCTCGACAAATTCACCGAGCGAGCGAAGAAGGTCCTCGTCTACGCACAGGACGAAGCCACTCGCTTTAACCACAATTACATCGGCACCGAGCACCTCCTCCTCGGCCTGCTCCGTGAGGGGGACGGTATCGCCGCCAAGGTTTTGGGCAACCTCGGAGTCGAGCTCAACAAGGTCCGCAGCGCCGTCGAGTTCATCATTGGCCGCGGCGAACGCATGGTCGTTGGCGACATCAACCTGACCCCCCGGGCCAAGCGCGTCATCGAGCTTGCAGTCGAAGAGGCCCGCCGCCTTGGCCACAACTACATCGGCACTGAGCACCTCCTGCTCGGCCTCGTCCGCGAGGGCGAAGGCATCGCCGCCGGAGTGCTCGAAAGTCTCGGCGTCAATCTGGACAAAGTCCGCGCCCAAGTCGTCCAGGTCGTCAGCCACGGCGCCATGGAGACCCAGCAACGCTCGGGCAAGAAAACCAGCAAAACTCCGCTCATGGACCAGATGGGCGTCGATCTCACCGCCGCCGCCCGGCGCGACGAACTCGACCCGGTCATCGGCCGCGTCGACGAGATTGAGCGCGTCATTCAAATTCTTAGCCGCCGCACCAAGAACAATCCCGCTCTCGTTGGGGATCCCGGCGTCGGCAAGACCGCCATCGTCGAGGGCCTCGCCCAGCGAATCGTCTCCGGCGACGTGCCCGAAAGCCTCAAGGGTCGCCGCCTCCTCACTCTCGACATCGGTTCCCTGGTCGCCGGCACCAAGTATCGCGGCGAATTCGAAGAGCGGCTCAAGAAGGTAATCGAAGAACTCAAATCG
>CAZBZS010000053.1:0-1906 GCA_964496475.1 uncultured Chloroflexota bacterium
AAGCTGGACCATTCGAGATCGTAGGCGACGTCGTGGCCGTAGCCCTCGAAGAAGGTGGTCTGCATGGGCTGCTCGTGCAACTGATGATGGATGGCTACCTGGCGGGAGTCGTAGGCGATGCCGCCGTGCTCGCAGACGATCTCGTAGTCAAATGAGGTGCGGTAGGTGGCCATGGGATAGAAGGTGGAGACCTGGACGGAGCCGATTGCGCCGCTGGCGAAATTCAGATTTACGGCGATGGAGTCTTCGTAGTCGGTGACCGAGGATGACAGTTTGGGTCCGGTGACGGCGTGGACGCGGGAGACCTCGCCCATGAGGTGGCGGATAGTGTCGACGTCGTGGACGCCGGCCCAGAAGAGGAGGCCGCCGCAGGCTTCGCGGCTGTTCCACCAGCCGGTGAGGGCGCGGCCGAAGTACCCGGCGACGTTGATGGCCATCGGGCGGCCGAACTCGCCGCCGTCGAGCAGGCGTTTGATTTCGGCGTAGGTAGGCCGCAGGCGACGCTTGTGGCCGACCATGAGACGGACGTTGTTTTCTTCGGCGGCGCGGATCATGTCATGGCACTCGGCGACGTTGATGGCCATGGCCTTTTCGCAGAAGATGTGGCGGCCGGCCGCGGCGGCCGCGATGGCTATGTCGCGGTGGGGGTTGTGGGGGGTGGAGATGGCGACGGCGTCGCACTCGCATTCCGCGAGCAGCGCGGTGTGATCGGGCCAGGAAGGCGCGCCGTATTCGGCGCCGAGCGCGGCCGCGGCGGCGGCGTCAACGTCAGCGACGCCGGCGAGTTCGAGTTCGGGCAGCCGGGCGATCATCTTCGCGATTTCGATGCCGAATCCGCCGGCGCCTATGAGGCCTACGCGGACGACGGACTCTGTGGATGCGTTCATGAGCTGATTAACCTGGGGATTCTATGGTCGCCATCATGGCGTCGAATTGTTCGTCGTTCAAGCTGCGGCGGTGGAACCAGTTTTCGGGTGCGATGGGTCCGACGGGCGCGTTGATACGGTCCAGGGTTTCGCGGACCTCGGCGAGGGTACAGCCGATCTCTTCGGGCCGGTAGCGGACGCGGCAAGAATCAAGCAGGGCCTTAGTTTCGTCGAAGTCGGAATCGTAGAGATAGGCGCCGATGAGGGCGCCGAGGGAGACGGCCTCGGAGTGGATTAGCTCACGCTGATGCACCCACTCGAAGGCGATGACGAACGAGTGATCGATACTGCGGCGTTCGACGGCATCCACGGTGGGCAGGTCGTAGCGCTCGCGGTTGACCTCGGCGGCGACGCGGATGCCGGTCTCGCCGGGCTGGCCGTTTTCGTCGAGGTCGGCGCTGAACTCGGCGCAGCGCTCGCGGACCCATGAGGCGGTGCCCTCGGCGAGGTCCGGGTTGAAGGGAGGGCCGCCGAAACCCTGCGCGTCCCACCAGCGCCAGGCGCCGACGATTCCGAGCTGGCAGACGCATTCGCCCATGCCGGCGCGGTTCAGGTGGGGCGGGGCGGCGCCGATGACGCCGTAGTCGAAGAGCAGGTATTCGGGGGCGACGGTCTCCATGAAGAATTCCCAGCGATCGGATCGGCGCACGGCGACGGGCGACTGGAATACGGCACCGGTGGAGACGATGGTGGGGATCATTATCAAGGGAAGATCGCGTCGCCAGGCGACGTACTTGCCGACGTCCAGGGCGTTCCCGCCACCGATGGCCAGAACTTGACCGGCGTCGGGGAGGCGAAAGAGCAGATCGTCGAGATAGTCCTCCCCCATGCCCTTGTGGAACTCGAGATGGAGGGGCGGATTGACCAGGAGGTTCTCGACGACGGCCCAGGCGCTGGGTGAGGTGATGGCGATGTAGTCGTTGAACTCGGAGGCGTGCGCGGCGACCAGGTCGCGGCCGTAGCGGGCGTCCCATTGGCGG
>CAZBZS010000053.1:1916-16217 GCA_964496475.1 uncultured Chloroflexota bacterium
GGGGGGGGGCGGGGGCGGCGCCCTCGTGGAGGGGGGCGCCGGGGCGGGGGGGGGGGGGGGGGGGGAAACGGTCGGCCTGGAGGTGCAGCGCGGTGGGGAACAGATCCTCGGGCTGTTGGCGCACGTCCCAGTTGTATTCGAGCAGCGAAAAGTTGGGAATGGCAATGCCGAAATGGACGGAAGCGGCGGTGCAGACGGGGCCGAGGGGGTTGTGGGGCATGACGTCGATGTAGTGGGCCTCGGCCATGGCGGCGACCTTGCGGGCGGAGGTGAAGCCGCCGACGTTGCAGAGGTCGAGGCGGACGTAGTTGCAGAGGCCGCGCTCGATGAAGGGGGCGAAGACGTAGATGCCGGAGAACTCCTCGCCGATGGCGAAGGGCATGGAGGTCATGGCGCGGAGAGCGGCGTAGGCGTCGGGGCTTTCGGCGCGGATGGGCTCTTCGAGGAACATGAGGCCGACGTCGTCGATCATGCGGCAGAACTCGGCGGCTTCGGCGACGCTGAGGCGGTGGTGGAAATCCACGGCCAGGCGCACCCCGGGGCCGACACGAGCGCGGACTTCGCGGAGGCGGTCGGCGGTCCCTCGCATGGATTCCCAGGGCTCGGAACGGGTGGCGCTGAGCGAGTCGAAGTCCTCAGCCGGCATTCCCGGGGAGCAGCGGATGGTGCCCCAGCCCTTCTCGACGAGGTCGGCGGCGCGGTCGGGCCAGGTGCCGCCGTCGCCGGCGACGAGATCGGTGAAACAGGGGACTTCGCGACGGGTGGCGCCGCCGAGCAACTGCCAGATCGGAGTGTTGAGGTGCTTGCCCAGGATGTCCCAGAGGGCGATGTCGATGGCGGACGCGGCGGCGGTGATGATGGTGCCGCCCTCGAAATACTGGGAGCGGTAGAGGACCTGGTTGATGTCCTCGATGCGGCGCGGGTCCTGGCCGATGAGGAATTCGCGGAAATGGTCGATGGCGCCGCCGAGGGCGCGTTCGCGGCCGGCGGTGCCGGCTTCGCCGAGGCCGTGGATGCCGGCGTCAGTCTCGATCTTGACGATGAAGCGACAGCGGAAGCCGACCTTGACGGCGAAGTGTTTGACGGCGGTGATTTTCACGGAGTCGCGCCTTTGTTGTGGAGCAATAGGGCGTGAGCGGTGGGGCGGCGGTCGGCCAGATCGTCGCCGAGGACGTCGACGTGGTAGGCGTGGCGAATTTCGCGGTCAAGCACCGGATCGTAGAGGCGCATGCGGAATACATCGCCGACGCCGGAGATGGTCTCGGGCGGAAGATCGAGGCGGGCGATCTCGGCTTCGACTTCGGGGACGGACCCGCCGGTGCCGCAAAAGAAGATGGTGCCGTCGGGACGGTTTTGGAGCGCGTCAGATTGCAGGAGCATTTCGAGGGTGACGAGCCCGGAGAGGTCGAAACGCTGGAGGGCGAGCGAGTGACCGTTCACTTCGACGTCGGCTTCGATTTGCAATTCGTCCCAGTGGTCGTGGACGTCGTCGTAACGCCAGACTTCGGGACCGAGGGGGTGGGGGCAGAGCTGCTTGGGTTTTTCGAGGAAGGACGGATCGAGCTCGCGGTCGCACTGGTCGCTGCCGAGGCCGATGAGAATCCGGTCGCCGGTGAAGATGGCGACGGCTTCGGCTTCGCCGCCAGTGAGGGGTCCCTGCACCTCGATGCGGTCGGCGGTGGTGGCCAGGTAGCGGCCGATGCGGTAGGTGAACTGGTCTCTGGAGGACCAGGGCTCGCCGGCCGCCCGGCGTCGGTCCTGCTCGCGGCGGACGGGGTCGCGATCGCGACCGCATAGGCCGGCGCCGCAGACGGCCTGCACTTCCACCGATACGGGGGTTGTGGAACCGTCTAGTTCGGTGACGGTGAGATCGAGGCGATTGATCATGGAGAGGGTCGGTTTTTCTTGAATAAAAGGCATCAGAGCACGCGGTCGCCGAGGCGGGCGCGGGCATCGTCCATCGCGGCGGTGGAGGCGTCCAGCAGGAAGGCGGCGTCGAAACTGAGACTCATGAACGTGGCGCCCTTGTCGGCCCAGAGTTCGGTATCGGCGGCGGTGCCGACGTGGGATCCGCCGGCGACGCCGTTCTTTTTGGCGGCGGCGAGCATGCGCTCGATGCAGTCGACGACGTCGGGATGCGTGGTCTGGCCGGGAATGCCGAGTGTGGTGGAGAGGTCGCCGGGGCCGATGAGAATGGCGTCGAGACCGGGGACGGCGGCGATCTCCTCGATGTTGTCGATACCGGTGCCACTTTCAACCTTGATGGCGACCAGGATTTCGCGGTTCTGGGACTCTACCCACTCGGAGCCGTCGGGAGATTCAAAACCGGTGAGGATGCCGGGGGAGATTAGGCCGCGGATGCCGATCGGGGCGTAGCGGGCGTACTGAACGATGCGCTCGGTCTCTTCGGCGGTGGAGACGTGGGGGACGATGACTCCCATCGCGCCGGCGTCGAGGGGCCGGCCGATCAGGTGGTCGGCGATGCTGGAAGGCCCGGCGATGGGGACGATACCAGCGAGCTTGGAGGCGACGCACATGGCGCCGAACTGATCGATGGTGGTCTGGCTGTGCTCGAGGTCGAAGTAATTGAAATTGAATCCGGCGACGCCGAAGATCTGGGCGGTGGGCACGCTCCCGAAGGAGATAGTGCAGGCGCCGATGCAGACCTTGCCAGCCTTGAGGGCCCGGGTGACGGGGTTGACCCAGGGGGTGATGACGGGACGGGCGGTGGGCGGTGCCATGGTTATCTCCATTCCCGGCCGCAGCCGGCTAGTTCCAAAATTTAGCGCAGTTGGTGCGGAGCCAGTCGAGGCTGGCGTTGAGCCAGGCTTCGGGGTCGTACTCGGAGGTGGGGACGATTTCCAGACAGTGTTCCAGGCTGTCGGGATCGGGGGCTTCGGACTGGATGACTTCGAGGATGGCTTCGATCGGCACGTCACCGGCGCCGATGGGAGCGTGGAAGAAGCGCGGCTCGCCGAGATGGGTCATGGGGCGGGCGTGCATGTCTTTGATGTGGGTGACGACGGTGTAGGGAGCGACGAGCTTGACGGCGTCGAGCGGGTCCTCGATGACGGTGATGGGGTTGGCGAAGTCGAAACAGTGGCGCAGCCAGGGGGAGTCGACGGCCTGCATGACGGCGAGGTAGTCGGCGCAGCGGTAGTCCATGTGGGATTCGGTGGCCATGACTATGCCGAGGCTTTCGGCGACGGGTACGAGGGTGCGGAAGTTGCGGATCATGCGTTCGATCTGGCGGTCGATGGGAGGCTCTTTGGTGAAATGGCTGTGCCGCCAAGGGACTTCGTGGACGACGTTGATGATGCGTCCACCGGCGGCGGCGGCGAGTTCCATGGCCCGGACAAGGACCTCGAATTGACTGCCGCCGGTCCAGCCGTGGTCGCCGGAGGTGGGGCGGTAGAGGACGCGTTCCCGAGCTTCGGCGGGGAGGGGATAGGTGGTGTCGCCCCATTCGTCTTCGGTGGCGGCAAGATTCGCCGACGAAGAGCCGATGAAGGCGAGATCGTTCGCCGCCATGCGGGACTTGAAACTGGAGGAAATCCCATCATCGGAGAGCCAGCCGGAGTCCATGTAGAGGGAGGTGAGGTCGTGCTCGAGGACGCGGTCGACGAGCCACTCAACGGGCGGTCCGTCGGTGTCGGGCAGATCAACGGACATAAAGTAGGGAAGGCGACGCTCGGAGTAGCGGAATTCGGGCACGTCAAAGCGGAGCCACGGGTAGCAGACCCAACGGTAGGTGGCCTGGGAAAGACCGAGCTTCATGCGGCGCTCCCCTGGTTGGGAAAGTGCCCCGGGAAGGTTTCACGGACCCAGTCGATGCTGGCGCGGAGCCAGACTTCGGGGTCGTGCTCGGGAGGTGGGGCGACTTCGATGCAAGCGGAAAGGGTGGAGGAATCGGGAGCTTCGTAGGCGAGGAGGTTGAGAATTTCGTCGAAGGGCACGTCGCCGCGGCCAAGCGGCGTCCAGAAAATGCGCGGCTCGCCGGTGCCGGTCGCGGACTGGATGCGGAAGTCCTTGAGATGGGCATTGATGGCATAGGGAGCGGCGGCGTGGGCGGCGACGAGCGGGTCTTCGATGACGGCGACGGGATTGCCGGTGTCGAAGTTGATCCCGAGGTAAGGGGAGTCGACGCCCTGAACCACGCGCACGACTTCGGAGATGCGGTAGTCGAGATGGTTCTCGAAGGCGAGCTTGAGGCCGACTTCTTCGCAGACGGGCATGAGGCTGCTGAAGTTGCGGATGGCGCGTTCGATCTGCTCGTCGATGGAGGGATCTTTTATGAAGTGGTTGAGGCTGTCGGGCTTGTCGTTGACGGCGGCGGCGAAGGTGGCGCCGGCGGCGGCCAGAAGGCGGATGTCGCTGACGGCTTGCTCGAAGAGTCCGGCCCGCCATTTCTCGTCGGCGGCGGCGAGGGTGAGGCCGAGTCCGCCGATGAGTTCGAGTTCGTTGGCGGCCATCCGATCGCGAAATGCACGGGCGTCGTCGTGATCGTCCAGGTAGGCGGTACCCATGTAGAGGGATTCCAGCCCGAGATCGACCATGCGATCAATGAGCCAGTCGCGAGGCAACTTGGAGGGACCGGGTCCAGTGATGGTCTGGATATACGGCTCGGGCCGGCCGACGGACTTGTGCTCGGGACGGTCGCGGCGCAGGTAGGGATACATGATCCAGCGGTAGCAGGCGAGGGATATGCCGAGCTTCATACCGTGGGCACTTTCAACGGGCTGGTGGACGCGGATTGAATTGGTTCAGGATGTTTCACGCAGGGCCTTCCAGAGCATTTCCTGGGTTTCGAGCATATCGTTGCGGGAGATGGCGGCGGCCATGGCGGGGCGGTCGAGGGAATCGAGGATGCGGAGCATGAACTGGGTGTTGCGGATGAACTGGGCGCCGGCGCGGACAGGCTCTTCGCGAGTCCAGACAACGTCGAGTCCAAGGTAGTGCGGATACTCGACTTCCTGCAACCAGTAGAGCATTTCGAGGCATTCCCAGAAGTGCTGGGTGCCGAAGATGGTGGAGAGGTCCTGGGGCAGCTGGGTGTCGTTGAGGTGGACGTGAAAGAGGCGGTCGCGGGAGGCAGCCTCCCAGGTGGCCTGGGCGAGATTCTCCAGGCTCATGAGGGTGTGGCTGACCTCGAGTTGAATGCCGAGGTTGGGTCGGTCGATGGCGTTGATGAAATCGAGTGACTTGCTGACGGAGCCGACGTTGGCCCAGCCTCGGGGGGCGTAGGGACGGAATTCGAAGGCGACTTTGAGGTCGCCGGCGGCCTCGCAGATCTCGTGGAGGGCTTCGATGGTGTACTGGCGGGCGGTGCTGAAGTCCTGCTGGAAGGGGTAGTCGGCGCCGTCCATGGGGGTGAAGACGTAGACGCCGAGTCCGTCGAGGGCGCGGGCGACTTCGACCGCGCGGAGGCACATGTCGATGGAGGCGCGGCGCTCATCGGGCCCGGGGGAGGTGAGGGCGGAGTCGGGGAACTGGCCACGGATGTAGGGCTCACCGTGATGGACGATGGAACAGGCGAGTCCGCGATCGTCAAGCCGGCGTTTGACGTGGGCGGCGTTGTCGGGAGTGACGGTGGTGGAGGAGAAGAACTCGACGGCGGTGAGGTCGGGGACTCCATCCAGACGGCTGAAGGCCTGGTCGATTTCGTCATTGGAGGGCAGGTCCATGGCGTCGGACGCGAGGTGCTGGTAGAGACCGACTGAGAAACGAGGTCTGAAGCTCACGGGGTGCCTCCTAGTAGAAGCCGAAGCCGCCGTCGGCCTTCACGGGGACCGGCCGGCGCCAGGGTTGATACGGATGTTTGGAGATGTTCTCAAGATTGAGGCGGGCGCCCCAGCCGGGGCCGGGGGGCAGCGGCAGGTGGCCGTCAGAAACTTCAAACTCGGTTTCGACGAAGGAGCGTCGGAGTCGCTGGGCTTCTTCTTCGGCGCTGCCGGGCAGACCTGCTTGGGGGAGCTCCATGAGGACGAAATTGGGGCAGGCGGCGCCAAAATGGGCGGTCATGAGGGTGGTGAGGGGGCCGAAGGGATTGTGGGGGATGAGGGAGAGCATGTGGGCCTCAGCCAGGGCGGCGATCTTGGTCAATTCGGTGAGGCCGCCGCAGAGAAGGAGGTCGGGTTGGAGGAGATCGACGCCCCCGGCGGCGATGAGGGCCTGGAATTCGTGCTTGCCGTAGAGGCTTTCGCCCGTGGCGAGGGGGATGCGAAGGAGGCGGCGGGTCTCGGCCATGACGTCGTGGTTGCCGGGTCGGATGGGCTCTTCGATGAAAAAGGGACGGAAGGGCTCCAGCAGGCGGGCGAGCTCGGCGGCGCGGGCGGGCTCTTCGATCTTGGCGTGAAAGTCGACGCCGATCTCGGCGTTGTCGCCGATGGCGTTGCGGACGGCCCCGACCCGGGCAACGACCAGATCGCAGATGGCGCGCCAGGGGAGGGAGTCGTCTTCGGTGGCGTAGGGAAAGAGCTTGAAGGCGGTGAAGCCATGGTCGTCGTGGGCGGCGCGGGCCTCGGCGGCCATGGTGGCCGGCTCGCCGGTGACGATATCGTGATAGACCCAGATGCGGTCCCGAAAGGCGCCGCCGAGGAGCTGGTAGACGGGCAGGTCGGCGGCCTTCCCGGCGAGGTCCCAGAGGGCGAGGTCGATGCCGCTGATGGCGGCCCAGCCGACGGCGCCGGCGGGAAAGCGGAGGCCGCGATAGCACTCGGCCCAGAGACGTTCGCGGCGGGTGGCGTCCTGCCCGATGAGCCAGTCGCCCATGTAGCGGACGGTCTCGGCGACGGCAAGGTCGGGTCCGGCGGTGTAGGCCTCGCCGAGGCCGGTGAGGCCGGATTCGGTGGCGATGGTGACGTAGGTGGCGTTGCGCAGCCCGTCGGAGGCGACGTGGGCCTCAACGGAGCGGATGTTCATCAGGCCGTGGGGAGGGGGCGCGGTCGGTCAGGCACTGTGCTGGCCGGGAAGGGCGCCTCCGGCAGCGTCGATATCCTCGGCGAAATGGCAGGCGACGAAACGGCCGGGCAAGATTTCGCGCTCGGCCGGATCCTCGACGGAACAGCGCTCGACGGCCCAGGGACAGCGGGGGTGAAAGCGGCAACCGGAGGGCGGGTCCACGGGGCTGGGGACATCGCCGGCCAGAATGATGCGCTCGCGGTTGGCTTCGATGTCGGGATCGGGAACGGGGACGGCGGAGAGGAGAGCGCGGGAGTAGGGATGGAGGGGATGCGAGTAAAGATCGGCGCCGGGGGCAAGCTCGACTATCTTGCCCAGGTACATGACGGCGATACGGTCGCTGATCTGGCGGACGACTTTGAGGTCGTGAGAGATGAAGAGATAGGCGACGCCGAGCTGATCCTGAAGGTCCAGGAAGAGATTGATGATCTGGGCCTGGATGGAAACGTCGAGGGCGGAGACGGGCTCGTCGCAGACGAGGAAGGTGGGCTGGACGGCGAGGGCGCGGGCGAGGGCGATGCGCTGGCGCTGGCCGCCGGAGAATTCGTGGGGGTAGCGGACAGAGTGGTTGGGGCTCAGGCCGACGAGGCGGAGCAGCTCGGCGACCCGATCGCGGCGTTCCTGCCGGGAATCGCCGATCTTGTGAACGCCGAGCGGCTCTTCGATGATCTTGCCGACGGACATGCGTGGATTGAGGGAGCCGAAAGGGTCCTGGAAGATCATCTGCATGTGACGGCGGGCGCGGCGCTGCTCGGCGATGGGCAATTCGACGAGATTGCGCCCTTCGAAAATGACGTCGCCGGAGGTTGGGGTCTCGAGCTGGAGGACGGCGTTGCCGGTGGTGGTCTTGCCGCAACCGGATTCGCCGACGAGGCCGAGGGTCTCGTTAGGCCGGATGCTGAAACTGATGCCGTCGACGGCGCGTACGCTGCCAACCTGGCGGCGGAAGATGGCGCCGCGAACGACGGGGAAGTGCTTGGTGAGGTCGCGTACCTCGAGGAGAGGCTGGTTGCCGTTGTCGGAGGCGGCGGTGGACGTTTCCTGGCTCATCGCAGGTCTCCAGTCTCTACGTCCACGAAGCAGCGGATGGCGTGGCCGGGTTCGAGATCGTCAAGTTCAGGCAGGTCGGTTTTGCACTTGTCGTGGACGAACCGGCAGCGGGGAGCGAAGGGGCAGCCGGCGGGGAGGGCAGTCATGTCGGGAGGGGCGCCGGGGATGGTGGTGAGGCGGTGGTCCTGGTTGGCTTCGGCACCGGGCATGGAACCGAGAAGCCCGATGGTGTAGGGGTGGCGGGGGTTGTGGAAAATATCGCGGACGGAACTCTGCTCGACGATATAGCCGGCATACATGACGATCACCTCATCGCAGAAACCGGCAACGACGGCGAGATCGTGGGTGATGAGGACGACGGCCATGTCGAGATCGCGGCGCAGGTTGGAGAGCAGCTCGATAACCTGAGCCTCGATGGTGACATCGAGGGCGGTGGAAGGCTCGTCGGCGAACAATAGCTGGGGCTGGCAGGAGATGGCCATGGCGATCATGACGCGCTGCTGCATGCCTCCGGAGAGCTGGTGGGGGAAGTCTTTGATCCGATCCTCAGGAGAGGGAATGCCGACCAGGTCGAGCAGTTCGACGGCGCGGGCGGTGGCGGCTTCTTTGTCGAGGCCGAGATGCAGGCGCAGTGATTCTTCTATTTGAAAGCCGATGGTGAGGACGGGATTGAGGGAATTCATGGGGTCTTGGAAGATCATGGAAATATCGCTGCCACGAATCTCGCGCATGTCGGACTGGCTGAGGGTCAGGAGATCGCGGCCCTGGAATTGGACGTTGCCGGCAACGATCTTGCCAACTGGCCGGGGGACCAGGCCCATAACGGCGAGGGAGCTGACGCTCTTCCCGCAGCCGGATTCGCCGACGATGCCGAGGGAACCACCGGGCTGGAGGGAATATGAAATACCGTTGACGGCGCGGACGATGCCATCGTCGGTGTCGAACTGGACTTCGAGCCCGTCTACTTCGAGGAGAGGTTGGGATTCGGTCATGTTTTTTCTCCGGCGGTAGATTGAGGTTCACCGTACAGCGGAAGCCAATATGAGCGATAAAGGTGGTCGCACTGGTGGGAGCAGACGCGGAGGCCGTCGGCGGCGACCCAGATATCGCGGGGGATCACCTGACCGCACATCTGGCAGTTGACGACGTTGGGGTCCCACCATTCGCTGTCGATTGTCTCCCAGTGGCCGGCGGGCTTGGGCAAGTCCTGAGTGAGGGCGGCAAGGGAGGAAATCTGGGCTTTGTGGCGGCCGTTGCGCCGGGCGGCGGGCGATCCGCGCTGATCGGCGACGGTGGAGGCCCCGGCGAGGGGACGGGAACGGAGCTCGGCGGTCTCTTCGGGGTCGATCTCATACTTCCGCCCGTCGGCTTTGATGGCGACACCGTAGTCGTCACGGGCGCCCTGGATCGAGACGAAGCCTTCGCGGACGTCGGCAAGAACGGATTCGGGGGGGCGCTCCTGGGCCAGGCCGAAGCCGCCGCCGCCGGGGGTGCGCAGGAGCACCTGATCGCCGAGCTTCAATCTGATGTTGGAGATGCGGGAGTTGCTGGGGATGCCGTAGGCGTCGCGGAAGCTGACGAACTCGTCGGAGCCGGCGAGCTTGATGAGAATCCGGGAATTCTCGCCGCCCTCACCGCCAAAGATGCCCCAGGGTTGCATGATCATGCGGTCGAACAGGGCGGACATGGTGATTTCGGGGCCGACGACTTCCAGGATGCGGTCGGAGCCGAGCCCGCCGCGATGGCGGCCGGCGCCGCCGGAGTCGGCCCGGAGGTGATAGGAGCGCTCGAGAAACGGGTAGCGGGTCTCGAAAATCTCGACAGGGGTGGTGGGGGTGGTGCCGTTGGGGATGACCTGATGGCTGTTGCCGTCGGCGTCGTGGCGGCCGCCCCAGCCGACGCCGTCGAAGTGATAGTGGACGTAGTAGAGGCCGCTGTCGGGATGGACGCCGCCGAAGAGGAAGTTGCAGGATGTGGAGCCGGTGTCGGCGGAGACGCGCTCGGGGACGGCCTGGGCGAGGGCACCCATGGTGACACCCCAGATGCGGGGATGGGTCTCGGTGTTGCCGCCGACGCAGGCGCCGGGGTGAACGACGTTGGTGATGGTGCCGGGTTTGGCGACGACGGTGATGGGGCGGTAGGCGCCGTCGTTGTGGGGGATGTCGTTGTCGGCGAAGTGGAAGACGGCGTTGTAGACGCCGGAGGCGGTGACGCCGTAGGAGCAGTTGAGGACGTGCTCGGCCTGGGGATCGCTGGCGCTGAAGTCGGCCAGGATGTTGCCATCCTCGACGACGAGGGTGAGGCGAATCCAGTCGCGGACGGGTTCTTCGCGGGCGTCTTCCATGCAGTCTTCGAAGGTGTAGACGCCGTTGGGGATGGCGCGGATTTCCTTGCGCATCCAGCGTTCGGCGTGGTCGAGGAGTAGCTGGCTAATCTCCTCGATTTGCTCGACACCATAAGCGTCGAGCAGTTCGTGGACGCGACGCTCGGCGACGGTGAGGGAGGCGACCATGGCGTGGAGATCGCCCCAGGAGTAGCGGGGGGCGCGATGGTTGGCCATGATCATCCGCCAAACGTCGTGGTTGTATTCGCCTTCGCGGATGAGCCAGACGGGAGGAACGCGGAGGCCCTCTTGGTAGATCTCAGTGGCGGTGGCGGCGAAACCTCCGACGGCCTGGCCGCCGATTTCGACGAGATGGGCGATGTTGGCTACGTAGCCGAAGAGATCGCCATCGTAATAGACGGGCTTGATGACGACGTGCTCGGGCATGTGGACGCCGCCGCGATAAGGGTCGTTGTGGATGACGACATCGCCGGGTTTGAGATTCTCGGCGCCGATCTCGGCGATGAGCCACTTGACGACGAAGCGGATGGCGCCGACCTGGGCGGGACAGAATTCGGTCTGGGCCAGCATTTCGCCGTCGTGATTGAAGAGCACGCAGGAGAAGTCGCGGCTTTCACTGAAGATGGGCGAGTAGGCGGTGCGGATCATGGTGGTGCCCATCTCGCGGCAAATCCCCACCAGCCGGTTGTGAACGACGGTGAGGGTTACCGGGTCAACGCGGAGTGTGTCGGTGGGGGCGCTCATCCGGGTCTCATATCTTAGCGCCGGTCTGCGCGGCGGCATTGGTGGCGGCGGCTGAGGAGGAGGAAGGGAATTCGATTAGCGCGATGCCCCGGGAACTGACGGTGAGGGTGTGCCCGGGGTGGAGGAGGGTGGTGGAATCGAGCTCTTCGATGATGGCCGGGCCTTGCAAAACCTGGTCGGGGCGGAGGTCTTCGCGTTGGTAGATGGGGCAGGGGAGAGCGCCACCATCGGGGAAGATGACATCGCGGATGGAGCGCGACTCGGCAGGCGGGCCGGCGGGGAGGACGGGAAGGGTTGGGCGGGAAGCGGAACCGGCGACGGTGAGGTTGAAGCGGACGATCTCGATGACCTCGCCGGCAATGCGGTATCCGTACATCTCTTCGTGGTGAGCGTGAAAGGATTCGACGAGCGTGGCCAGGGCGCTATCGTCAATATCACCGGCGGGGATGTCGATTTCCTCTTCGTAATTCTGGCCGAGGTAACGCATGTTGCTGGAGCGGCGCACGGTGGGATCGCCGGTGAACCCTTCCTCGCGGAGTTCGGCGACGGCCTCTTCTTCGAGCACCTGCACGCGGCTGTTGATGGCGGCGGCGTCGAGGGAGTCGGAGCGGACGATGTGGGTCCAGGTCTTATCGACGCGCATGTCGGCGAGGAGGGCGCCGAAGGCGGAACTGAGACCGGGGTGGGGTGGGACGATGACGCGTCGGGCGCCGACGGCGAGGGCGATGGCGGCGGCGTGCAGAGGCCCGGCGCCGCCGAAGGCGACAAGAGTGAAGTTGCGGGGATCGAGCCCGCGGCGGACGGTGAGCTGGCGCATGGCTTCGGCGACGTTCTCGTTGGCGACTTCGATGATGGCCTGGGCGGCCTGCTCGATGTCTAGTCCCAGGGTGGGGGCGATGCCGGCGACTGCCCGGTGAGCGCGATCGGCGTGGAGCTTTACCTCTCCGCCGAGAAAATTGTTGGGGTCGAGACGGCCGAGGACGATGTTGGCGTCGGTGATGGTGGGGTCGACTCCGCCGAGACCGTAGCAGGCGGGTCCGGGCTCGGCGCCGGCGCTCAGGGGTCCAACTTTTAGAAAGCCGCCTTTGTCTATCCAGGCGATGGAGCCGCCCCCGGCGCCCATGGTGGTCATCTCGATGAAGGGAGCGCACACGGGCAGGCTGAATTCCAGCTCCCACTCGGTCGTGTAGCCGATGTGGCCGTCGGCGACGACGCCGACATCGGCGCTGGTGCCGCCCATGTCGAAGGTGATGACATCGTTGTCGCCGGAAAGCTCGCCGTAGTACTGGCCGGCGATGACTCCGCCAGAGAGACCGGAGAGGAGGGTATGCACGGGACGCTGGGCAGCGGCGGCGGAGAGTAACTGGCCGCCGTTGGATTTCATGAGAGCCCAGGGTTTGGTGAATCCGAAATCGCGGAGCTTGGCCGCCATGCGGTTGACGAAACGGGTGACCAGCGGGCGGACGTAGGCGTCGGCCAGGGTGGTGCTGGCGCGCTCGTACTCGCGCCAGATGGGGGCGACTTCATGGGATACGGAGACGAGCAGGTCGGGAAATTCGCGGGCGAGATGATCGCGCACGATGCGCTCGTGGTCAGGGCGGACGTAAGAGAAGAGGAAGTTGATGGCGATGGTGACATCGGCGTCCGGGTCGTCGGCGATACGCTCGCGAATTTCGGCGGTGAGCTTGTCAAGAGCTCCGGGTTCGAGCGCCTGAATGACGCGGCCGGCGTAGTCGACGCGCTCGGCGACGCCGAGGCAGTCGTCGCGCCGTACGAGGGGCAGGGGACGTTGCCATGAGAGATCGTAGTGGAACTTGCGGCTGATGCGCTGGAGGAAAGGGATGTCCTCCAGGCCGGCGGTGGCGACGTAGATGACTCGGGCGCCGGTGCGTTGCAGGAGAGAGTTGACGGCGACGGTGGTGCCGAGGACGAGATTGTTGATGGCGTCGGGGGCGACGGCTGAGCGGGTGACGGCGTCGAGGATGGCTTCGCTGGGATCGGACGGGGTGGAGGGACGCTTGACGACGGCGACCTCGGCGGTGGCGGCGTCCATTACGACCAGGTCGGTGAAGGTACCGCCGGTGTCGATGCCGATGCGGACGCCGGTGGGCGGGCTGGTCTGGGCGGTCATCCGTTCACCTGAAATTTTGGCGCGTGGCCGAGGAGAATGCGGCGGACTTCGGCGTCGGCGTCCATCTCGACTTCCATAAGGGAGAGATCTGACTTCCAGCCCAGGTGCGGGGTGAGGACGAGATTGCGGGATTTCAGGAGGGGATCGCTCCAGTCGGGAGGCTCGGGGTCGAGGACATCGAGGCCGGCACCGGCGAGATGGCCGCTTTCGAGCGCGGCGTGCAGGGCGGTCTGGTCGATGAGAGGTCCGCGGGAGACGTTGATGAGGAAGGAGCCGGGTTTCATTTGCGCAAGCTCTTCGGCTCCGATGAGGCCGCGGGTCTGGTCGGTGAGGGGCAGGTGGAGACTGACGGCGTCGGATTGGGCTAGCAGCTCGGTGAGACTAGTGCAAAGTCGAGTGTCGGAATCAGGGGGAGAGGTGAAGCGGTCGGGATCGAGATAGGGGTCGTAGGCGAGGATGTGCATGCCGATGCCGGAGGCGATGCGGGCGGCTTCGCGACCGATGCGGCCGAGGCCCACGAGACCGAGAGTCTTGCCCCGGAGACGGACGGGAGAATAGGTGGGGCCGTAGGTGTCCCAGTGGCGGCGGTTGCGGATGTCGTCGTTGGCGGGGCCTACCTGGCGGGTGAGGGAGAAGAGGAGGGCGACGGCCTGCTCGGCGACATCGGTGGAGAAGGCTCGGGGCGAGTTGGAGACGATGACGCCGCGTTCGGCGGCGGCGACGCCGTCGATCTGATCGGTGCCCACTCCGTACATGATTACGGCCTTGAGTCGAGGGGCGTGATCGAGCAGTTCGGCGTCGACGGGCGTGGTATCGAGCATGATGGCGTCGATGTCACGGACAAGCTTAAACAGCTCGGCGCGGGAGGGCTCAAGGTTGACTACAACGTCGGCGATGTCGGCGAGGGTCTGGATCTCGACATCGGTGTGAGGCAGGAACATGCCGGTGATGAGTATCCTGAAACGGCCAGTGGGAGGGCCGGCTTCATCATGGGGGGCGGTGGGGATTTCCACGCTTGCGGTCCTGTCCGGGCTCATGCGGTGGTAAGAACGCGGGACTGGAAGTACCGGGC
>CAZBZS010000054.1:0-12172 GCA_964496475.1 uncultured Chloroflexota bacterium
GCTCTCTACCACCGAAGCCGACCTGAACTGCACCGGATCGTACGCCCGCTCCGCCGACAGCGTCAGAGAGATGTCTCCTCTACCGCCTCCATGTACACCAGCTCGCCCTTCCCAAACTGCGCGGTCTCTACCGCCCGCGCGTTCGCATCCGGCCGCCACTGCACACAAAAGCACCATCGGGAGAATGATTCCCACCAGTCTCGAACAAATGCAGTCGCGAATGCTCAATTCCTGTTCGCTGCCCAATGGCTGCCACCGTCGGAGATCGATGGTGCGTTTCTCCAATTCATGGGACCCGTTCTGTTGATTTCGTCCGGATCGGCGGCTCCACCCTACATACCAACCAGATCTCCAACCCACCGATAGGCGCGACCCGCGCTAGGTGATATCGCCCTATCCGGCGCATTTTGCGTCCCGGCTGTCGCTCTCGAGATCCAGGGTGCGGAACTTCACTTGCCAATAATCTGCCGGCTTTTCGACCCACAGAAGCCCCACCATCTGGCTACTGGGTTGCGCGGACGCCA
The DNA here is from genome assembly GCA_964496475.1 of uncultured Chloroflexota bacterium. Classification (GTDB taxonomy): domain Bacteria; phylum Chloroflexota; class UBA11872; order UBA11872; family VXNJ01; genus JASLPR01. The sequence goes on from CAZBZS010000054.1 coordinate 525, forward strand.
GCCACGGGCTCCCGGATGAGCGGAGATACGGAATCCGCGCTGCGCAACGTGCTGGTCCAAAAACCTCGGATCCTTTTTCGAGAATTCTGAACATGATCGTGCCAGGAAGTTCCTCCGACGACCGGGATGCCCCATAAAACACCCATACGTTGCCGTCGTTGTCCACCGACATGGCGGTCGTGTGGGTCGTCGTCTCGCCAAGATCTATCCGTTCCGACCATGAATCCTCCCGGGTCCACGTCCGGTACGTCATGTTCTCCCCGGACGGCCCCGCCCGGTGGTAAGCCAGGTGCGCCTTTCCCCCGCTCTCAATAATTGTGAAATCGTGCGTCCCTTTGAAAGTGCCCGCCGGTTCGCGCACGAAGCTTGCCATCGTCCCGGAATCCGTCACGTACCCCACCATTTCACCATCTATGCCGAAGACGACCATCAAGTCCTCGCCCGCGAACGCCAGCGACCCGCTCGTGCCTGCCCCGCCCCGCACAGCTTCCTCCGGCGACGAGATTCTGACCGGTTCCGTCCACGTCCCCATGGAGCCGTCTGTCGCTCGAGTTAGCCAGATTTCAACGATCGCCCCCGTGGGCGTGCTCTTGTAGCTTCGAACCACGACCCAGGCCATGCCCTCCGGTCCGATCGCCATATTAGGAATTTCAGCCGAGAACGATACCTCCCCTTCCATGACCAGAATAGGGTTTGCGGTCCGCACTTCCGCTCCCGACACCTGAGCTTGCCGCAAGAACACCTTTATGCCGCTGGCATCCGTATAAAGAAGGTACAGATCTCCTCCCACTTCATACATCGAGACTCCTTTCCCCACCGGTATGTGCGTCACGATCTGCCGGGAGTTGAACTCGACGCCATCCGCCGAATAGGCCAATACGCCGTGCTCGCCGTTGAAGAAAAATGCGTACCAGCCGTCGCCATCCCGGTAAAGCAAGTGGCGTTGAGGGTGATAAGCAAGGGCATAGGGATGCGTGGCCCTCCCGACAACCACGCCGTCGCCATCCGAATCTTCTCTGGCTGTCGCCTTGAAGTGAACCAGATAGTCCGCCGGATACGGCCTTCCAACGTCCAGCGGCGCGGTTCGCAAGAACACCACCAGATTCATCCACTCACCGTTTGGATAGACCTGTGCCCTCAGATCTTCGCCGAGTCGCCGAAACGTTGGTGCCTGGGTGGCATCACCATAATCCTCAAGCACCGCGGCCTGGAAGTACTGCCGAATAACGTCGGCGGGCGGACCGTCGACGAATAACCTGGCCTCCGGGTGTCTGTCACTGCGGGCCGCCGTTACCGGACTTCCAAAAGTACCTGCGCCACCCAGTCGCTCATACACATTCTGGAAGCCCACTTCGGTTCCCTCTACCGAAATGTTTGAGACGACTTGGCCCGTCAGTCCGGCAATCTCACCATGATTGGGGTTGGTTGGCGTCTCCTCAAAGATCGGCCCGTCCCCGCTCTTCTCTAGCAGGTACCATACGGGCCGCCACTTCATTCCCCACGTTGGTCGGTAGTCCAGCACACCGTTTGCAAAGTACTGCACCAGCGTTCCCGGTTGTTCTTCAAACGCCTCCGAAATCGGCACGCCCCAGCGCTCGACACCTCCAGTGCGGTCAAAGTACCCCACAAAGTCAGCGGCGAAGGGTCGCCTTTTCGCGTACGTTCCCCGGAGGCTCACGATGTTGTGATCAACCCCGGGAAAGTGCCGGGCCGTCTCCACAATGACCGCCTCGAATCCCGCCCCTTCCCTCAAATCCGCCCTACCCCCCGCCGGATTGCAGCCGACGAGCGCCGATGTCAGCCCTGCCAATAGCAGCGTCACCAACCAGGTCTTCCCAAGTCCGCGCGATGATCTGAAAATACCCAATTTGTCTATCGCTTACCGCTCCGTCCGATCAACCCTGAAGCTGCCAGCCGCAGGGACGACGACAGGGCCCACCGCGCCAGAGCGGCGGGTTCCCCAGGGTAGAGATCAATCGGTCCCGGTTCGGATCTGGCGTTCCACCATCATCGCCGCCCGACCCAGCTGTCCCGGATACTCGGCCACTCTGACCAGTTGGACGCGCGCTCGTGGACTCGAACCAACGAGAGTCGGATCGAACCACTGGCGCTCCGTTCCCCTCCAAGGCGCGTAGAACCAAAGGCTGTAACCCCGTTGCTCGAGAGTCCGGAACACATCCTCTTCGTCATCATAATTCCGGAACTCGGAGAGAAATCCGACACCCCATTTCGGACCGTCGGGCTCGATCGCCAGTCTTCCTCCGTTTTCCACATCATAGATAACGGGCCTCCCGGTTATATCCAGCACCTGCCAGGGATCTACATCACCAACCGTGATTAGCAGGGCGTTCTCCCCCATCTGCTCGCCAAGCCACTCAAGGTAACGGCCCTCAGTGAGACGCTCGCCAACCGCATTCGCGGTACTAACCGTACCGACGCCGACCAGGACAATCAAACCCGCCGATATGAGCATCCGCTGGCCAGCCGTGAACTGCCGACCGTCAACATCCCGGTACCAGCGTTTCACCTGGCCGACCGCCAGCCCGATGGCGATACCGGCGAGGAGCATCAGAAGGAACACGATCGCATTGCTATGCCGGGGCTGCGTCGTAAGCGGAAGGTACAGGATCAGAATTCCGAGGATGGGCCCGAATAGCACCATCAGCACGCGCGCAACCGGTATGTACATCCATACCACCCCTATCGTCAGATAGGTGAGCGCGACCGCCGGCACCTCGATCCTGGGCTCGAATATTAGGAAGTAACCTGGTATCAGGAGCCCCAGCAATCCCCATCGCGATGGCCATGGGTTCTGGCGGTGTCCCGCGATTACCACGAACGTCGCCAGCAGAGTTGCCAGCAAGACCCACCGGTAAAAGTGAACTGCATTTGCAACATGGCCATGGACAAAACTCGGGACCAGGTCCGGGAGCCTCGAAGGAAATATCGTGAGGATGACGCGGACTGTGTCGGACGGCGTCCACTCGTCCCACTCGATCGATTTATCGTACGTGACCACCAGCACCCGCTGGTTGTCCCGGTCCACGTTGAACGGTCCATCGCTCTCAGCGCCAGCGCCGACGGCGCCTCCGACGTTTATCAGGGAGATCGTTATTAATGCGCCAACGGCAAAAAATCCAAATGGAGCGGCCGCCCGTCTTAGCGAGCGGCCTCGGATCCCCAAATCCGGTAAGTCCTGCGCCCCGGGAAACCACTTCTTTCGACTCGCTAGCAGGACCGGCGTTATCAGGGCCCAGATCGTGGCCGGATAAAGCCACGTTGTGTGCCCGAGCGCCAACGTCGCGAGCACGGCCCCCAGCAGCAAGAGCCGGGGAATCGTCGGATTGCGGGCGCAAAGGACGAATGCCCAACAAGCCACGGCCACGGAGAGAAATGTCTGGGCGTCAGACCAACCGTTGCTTCCAAACCAGGCGGAGACCGGGTCGAAAATCGCGAGCACACCAGCGGCCAATGCCCCGATCGGCTGCCGCGTAATCAGATACACGGTGTGGGCCGCGATTGGCACGATCGCGGCGCTCACCAACACCAAGAGAACCGCCCAAACGTGCATCCCGGTCGAAATTCCCAGGATTCTGAAGAGCATCGCCTGCGCCGGCACGAACAAGAGCCCTTCGGAATAAAAACTCAGCGCCGCAAAATCTCCCTCGGCCAGCCTCAGCGCGTCGCCCGTCCAAAGGTCGGCATACCCGTACCCGACCCCGTCCCACCATGGGGCGTAATCCAGCCGGATCACCGGCGCGGCGCGGGCAAGAGCGGCCGCCAAATAGAGGCCGATCAGCACCGGCGCGATGGGGTTCTGTCGGCCCCAGACGGTGATGGCTTTCAGCACGTTCACGTCATCCCGCGCCGACGGGTCGATAATTGATAAAGGAGCGCTCCAGCCCCTGCAACAAGCCAGACGGCGGTCGCCGCCTGCGCGGCGAGCCGGGCAGGATTGTGTCCCAGAAGTCCGACGTCCCCCTGCGATACATGTTCCGATTCAAAGATGGGAACATTCACATGCACAAGCTCCGGCCCGTCCAGACCGTATGCCACACCGGCAAGAAGAGTCAGCAACACGGCGACAATCACCAGCGTGGCCAGCGCATTCTCCCGCCAGCCTTTCGGACGGGGCCCGCGCGAGTTCGAGATATTGTCGATTATTCGGCCGACCGGTCGGGCAAGAACGGCACCCAGCGCCGTGCCCGCCAGTAGCCCCACAGTCCGGAAGAACCCCGGCCATAACCGGAAATGACGCTCGGGCAATGATAGCTCTCCCGAGCGGTGTAACTCTCCGATCAGCACCAGCCCGGCCGCTGACAGCCCGAGCACCATCCAGGCCAAGGTCTCCCGACGCCCCGGCGACCGGGCCACCGCCGACATCAAATATCCGAGACCCCCGCCGACAGCCAGCATTAATACGGCCAAACCTGCTATACCGCCAGGCAGGCTATCGGCCGTTGCCATTAGCGTGTCGAGTCGGCGGATTTCTCGCCAAGGTCGGATTGCCAAATCGATGTGGGCTCCGGTCGGCACCCCGTTCGTCACTGCCGAGCCGGGTAGCATGTCCGTCAGCGACGCCATTAAGAACACCGGCCGCGTCACTATTTCGCCGACCACCACCTGCAACCGGAATCGGCGCCCGACGGGTTCAACCACGGCGTCGAAATCCCATCGAACGGTGCCGACCTCCGGTCCTATCCGGGCTTCAACCTCGTCCTGTCGGATGATCGACTCGCCTTCGTACAGGCGGGCAATAAAGCTGGCGGGACGGATTTTCTCAGCATCAGCACGTGCGAAGAATTCCAGTCCCGTCAGATACGACCCGGCGACATCGAACTCTTGCTCCACCGATCCACCGGCAGCCAGCGGCCCGATGCTAAAAATGGGTTCCGGCGGATCCGCGTACATAGGCGCGTTCCACGAGACGAACCAGAGCAATATCAAAGCTGAAAGGACCGCGCCAAGCGCCAGCGCCAGGGCAACTACGGAGCTACGTGCCAAGGAACGCGGCTTGGATCTGGTCAGAAATCGCATCGCGGCATTCTATCCATACAAAATGGGATTGGGGGTGGCGGTCGCCAGTCGCAGATTTGATTCGCCGGCTTCGTAGTTCGACGGGGCGTTCCGGCGCTCGGGCGCCGCATCGGAGTTTTGAGTCATACTCAAGCGACCGTCCCGATACTGGATTGCTGCGAATGGAAACCCCTCAGGAGACCGTGACTCGCTATCGGCGCGTGCTTTCCGAAAAGCCCATTCTGACGGAGGTTTACCTCGAGTGGTATCGCCGGATGAAGGAGCAGTTCTCGGAATCGGGTCCGACGGTAGAGATCGGCGCCGGGCATGGGCTGATGGCCGAGGTGGTGCGCGACCTGATTGCCTCAGACGTGTTTCCGTCGCCTTATACACATCTTGCCTGCGATGCCATGTACCTTCCGTTCGAGATCGGCGCCGTCGGGAACTTCGCGATGGTCGATGTTCTTCACCACATTGAGCGCCCAGTCCGGGCGTTCGCTGAAATCGCCCGCTGCTTGAAGCCCGGGGGTCGCCTGGTCGTAGCCGAGCCATACCTGTCCCCGGCGGCCCGGGTCCTCTTCAAATTGCACTTTGAGCGTGTGGATTTCTCTCAGGAGTTGGGCGGCCCCGGGCCGCCGCCTTTGTCCGGTAAGACCAACCCGTTCGAAGGCAACATGGCGCTCTCCCACCGAGCACTCGTAACCGAAACGGACCAGCTCTTGGAGCAGGTTCCGGAATTGCGCCTGGTCGGCCGGGAGGTAAGTGATCACCTCATCTACCCGTTGTGCGGGGGATTCAACTTCCCCTCCCTTGTTCCGAGATGGTCCTTGCCGGGCCTGCGGGCGATTGAGCGTTGGACCAATTTTCTCTCCGGATTTGCCGGATTTCGGATCATTACTGCCTTCGAGAAGAAGTGAATGCAAAACGAACTCGCTCCCGAGATCGCCGCGGACGACCAGAGCTTGGATGGACTCACTTCGCCACGGTCGCGTCGGCTGCTGCTTGTGACGATCCTGGGGATCGTTCTTCTTGGCCTCGCGGGGCTGAATCTGCTGCGGGGTACCTGGTACCTGCCGACAAACGTGCCTTCCACCGGCAGCTTCGGCGCGGGACCGATCAGCGATTTTTTTTCCGTTGGTCAGACGATACTCGCCCCCTCTGAATCTATATCGCGATTTGATTTGTCGATCGCACGGAGTGGTCCCGATGACGCGCGTGTTCTGATTGAAATCGTCGACTATGACAGCGGCGAATCGTTGCGATCCGGCCGGGCGGAACTTGAGTCGGGGCGGTACTGGTACTCGTTTCAATTTCCGGTTATCCAGCAGTCCGGGCCGGAGCAGCGACTTTACTTTCGCGTGCGCGCTGATCCCGAGCAGCCGGTGTTTGACGGCGATGGGGTGGTCGTTTTTTACGATCGCCGCGATGGGGTGCGATCCGGGTTCATGCTCGAGCGGGATGAGCCGGCGGGAGCAGACTGGGATCTGGCGCTCCGCACCTACCGGCAGGGTCCGGTGAGAGATGTCGTCGGCCAGATTTTCAATAGGACCGCCAATTCGCCCGGCCAGTTTGCAGTCGCCGCTGCCGCCGCATTTGTAGCAACGGCTGGGTTGGGGCGGCTGCTTTTCAGTCAGATTCGACACGATGGCGGTCCGGTACTGACAGCGGCCTTGATCGGGCTGGTTGTGCTGCTTGCAATTCTGATATTTCCCGACAAGTGGATCGATCCCGCCACGATCACGATTCCGGTTTCGCTCACTTGAGACAGGCGATCCGCAGGCACCCACAATCGCTAACCGTCTTTGTATTCGCGGCGATGATGGCTTTGATCTGGCTTACGGCTACTCCCTTCGGTTGGGACAATGACGAAGCTGCTCACTACTGGACTGCCCGGGACGTTTATGAAGCGGGCGAGCTGCCGGGGACGGACGCATTTCCTGGAATTATTCTGCCGGAACCTCCTTTTGAAGAGGCGGGTCTCTACCGTTATCACGCCCTGCCGCCCACCTACTACGCGGTGACGGCGCTGCTGTTCAACCTGGACCCGTATCGCATCGGCGACTACACACCCGGTCTGCTTGCGGGTCGCTTGCTGTCGGGTCTGCTGTACACAGCGGCCATTCTCTTTATCTACGGACTGGCCCGGGATCTGAGTGGCGGCAATCGGTCGGCGGCGGTGTTCATCGCCATCGCCTGCGCGCTGGTCCCTAAGATGGCTTCGCTGGGGGCATCGTTTACCGCCGACAGCTTCGCCCTTGCAGCCAGCGCATTCGTTACCTGGGCGACGATACGCGCGACCGCCCGGGGATGGAGCTGGGGCGCGACGGCGATGGTCGGCGCGGCGGCGGCGCTTGTGATCATGAGCCGGCCCAGCGCGTTGCCGATTCTGCTTGTACCGGGATTCATGTTTCTCTTGAGTTATCGAAGAGCCCTCACCCCCTGGCTGAAACGAGGATCGTTGTTACTGGCAGTAGCGGTATTGCCGAACGGATGGTGGCTTGCTCGCAACTGGCAGAATCTGAACGGTGATCTGCTCGGTGCGACCACTCACCTTGACTATCTGGACATGCGGGGACTGCCGTACCGCACGAACGAGGTCCACCTGTTCAAAGCTACGGATACCGGATTTAACAGCGTTCACGAAATGCTGCTGGGGTCGGATTGGCTGCTCCGTTTCAACACCCGGGTATGGCTTTCGGAACGCTATGACGATGGGAGCGGGTTGGGAATGTTGCTGGCGATAGTGCTGCTGATTGCGGTGCTGGCCGCGGCGGCGATCGCCGGCGGGGAGTGGAGAGGGGTGACCGAGAGGCTGTCGATCGAGGTGAGAACAGCGCCGCTGCTGTTGCTGGTGGCCTTCGTGATATCGGCGGGATTCGCTGCGATGAACAGCTACAACGATGGGATTTTCGTAGTGGGAAGATTCGCGCTGCCTTCGCTGGTTATGTTCCTTGCGGCTACGACCACAATTGTTTCGCGGAGACCGGATCGAATCGGCCGGCTGGCGGCGCCGCTGCTGACCAGCGTGATGCTGGTTGTGCACCTTGCGTTCTGGGGCGGATTCTTGCTCCCGGACCTTCTGCGCCAGATCGGACCGGCCTGAGAGCGCGGCTTGCGTGTATAACGGCCAGCCCGGTACCTTGACCGGGTGACATCCGGGACCGTCGGCGAAATGTAGGCGACAGACTCCTTGCGCGTACCGTTTTTCAAATCGAGCATCGACGAGACGGACATCGATCGGGTGTCTGAAGTTCTGCGGACAAATTTCCTGACGACGGGGCCGGTGACGGCTGAATTGGAAGCGGAGCTGGCGAAGTATGGGGGGACGGCGGCGGGGGTGGGGGTGATGAGTTGCACTTCGGCGATGCACCTGTGCCTGATCGCGCTGGGGATCGGGCAGGGCGACGAAGTGATCACGACGCCGATGAGCTTTGTAGCGACGGCGAATGTGATCAGCCATGTGGGGGCGCGGCCAGTATTCGTCGATGTCGAGCCGGGGACGGGCAACCTAGATGCCAACAAGATCGAGGCGGCGATCACTCCGGCGACTAGAGCGATCATGCCGGTGCACCTGTACGGCCAACTGTGCGACATGACGGTGATCGCGGACATCGCGGCCCGACACGGACTGCAGATCATCGAAGACGCGGCGCATGCGATTGAGGGGCAACACGACGGGAAGGGGATCGGGGCTCATTCAACGGCCGCGTGTGTGAGCTTCTATGCCACGAAGAACATCACGGCGGGGGAGGGCGGGGCGGTGTTGACGAACGATGAGGATTTGGCGGCGGAGCTGAAGCAACTGCGGTTGCACGGGATGAGCGCCGACGCGGCGGACAGATACACGGGGCTATATAGCCATTACGATGTGACGGAAGCGGGTTGGAAGTGCAATCTCAACGATCCTCAGGCCGCCCTCGCGCTCGGTCAGTTGCTTCGAATTGACAGTCTGTTGAAAAAGCGCACAGCGGCCTACGATCGGTACGAAGTTGCACTCGGGGGAATGAGCGGGGTCGAGCTGATGGAACGGCGCCCGGACAGCCACCATTCCTGTCATCTATTCACGATTCGGGTTGATCCAGAGATTCGTGATGCCTTTCTGCACGGGTTGCAGGAACGCGATATTGGGGTCGCGGTGAATTTTCGACCGATTCATCTGATGGAGTACTATCGCCGGACATTCGGCTTCAAGGAGGGCTCGTTTCCCGTCGCCGAAGGGATTGGGGCTTCGACGATCTCACTGCCGCTGCACCCGCAGATCACGGAGGCCGAGCAAGAGGCGGTGATCGAGGCGGTGCGCAGCCTAAGGACGATTTTGTCGGGGTTGGCTGAGTAGTTACCGGGATGGTCTTAGTAACTGTTGTAACGTCGACGTTACCCACTGGCCGCTAGAGCAGTTTTTGGGAAGTGGGGTGGGAGTGTGGAATTCGGGTTGCCGAAGTGGGCTTGAAGGTGGTCCCAGGCTGGTTTTTACAGGGCTAGCGGCGGAAGGGGCCGCTAGCCGGTCCGTTCGGGGGTAGGTGGATAGGCCGTTCGGAATAGGTGCATCTGAGAGAGTGGATTTGAGCTGCGGGTGTCCAGTAACCGGCCTATTTGGCGGCTGATTTGACGACTCACAGGGAAGCATCCACAAGCTTGTGGTGGAGTCGTTGATATTTGGGATGCCGGCGAGTCGGAGGTCACAGGGTAACTTTCGCCAAAAACGGGTTTTGAGCGTTTTAGTGGATGGGTTCTGGATAGGGGGTATTTCATAGCGAGTTGGTTGTCTATGGGAGCTTTCCTGGCTGTGGAATTCCATGCTGGGGGCACGATTCACCCAGCCGAACATTGGAACTTGGGATTGATTTCTTGTCAAGGATCATATCGTTCGGCATCGGAAACTCCGTGTATTTCCGGGAAATGGGTTTTGAGAGGGAGGGGAAAATGGGAGGGGTGGGTTTCCTTCAAAATAGGGTTAACTGTGGCAGGGAGGGCGGTTGGCTTGAGGGGCAACCCTGGTCAGGCTGAGGTTACGGAGCCGGAATCCTGACCTGCATGCGGGGCGGGCCACACGCACAGCCTGTTTCTTCGTAAGCAGCGGGCGCGAGGTGAGACGGTGGCACGGGGACGGGGATGTAGGCAGAATTGGGTCGGGGCTGGGAAGGGTGTGGGCAGGCCGGTTTGGGATGAAGCGTGAGTCCCTGAATCCGGGGAGTGAGATGCGTCGGAGCCACCTGTATACGGTGTTGTTCGGGCTGGTTTTGATGCCGACTCTGACTTTCGCGCTGGCAGGGTGTGGAGGCAGTCCGGCGGATTCGCCGGACGTGGTGGGGACGGTGCAAAAGGTGGCGGGGACGGTAAGAGAACTGGCTCCAATACCGGTTGTGGGCACGGTGGAGAAGGCGGGGGAGATCGTGGAGGAATCGGGCCTGGGTCCGGTGGCGCACGCCGTGGTGGAGGACGTGGTGGACGGGGGTGGGTCGGAGTCGCTGGCGGATGAGGTGGCGGAGGATGGATCGGGGATGCCGGTGGTGGAAGAGGATGCGTCTGAGACGCCGGCGGGGCCAGCAGACTACACGGCGGATAGTGCGTCGGAGACGCAGGTGGATGAGTTTGGGATTGGGATATCGGCGGAGCGGCGGACAGGCGAGATATTCGCGTTTGTGTCCGACCGGGACGGGAATCTGGAAATCTACAAGTCGAAGGTGGACGGCTCGGAGGTGGTGCGGCTGACGGATGACGAGGCGGCGGATCGATGGCCGGCGTTTTCACCGGATGGCGCCTATATAGCTTTCTCGTCGGAACGAACGGGGAACTGGGCGACGTTCATCATGCGGGTGGACGGGTCGGGATTGCAGCAAATCTCTGGCGTAGTGGGAGCGGACGATAAGTATCCGACGTTTAGTCCGGATGGGAAGTGGCTGGCGGTGGTGAGGGACGAGGCGCAGCTGGTGTTGGTGGAGCTGGCGGCGCCGTTCGCGGCGGAGGTGATTCACGAGGGCGCGCTGGGCCGGGCGTTCTGGTCGCCGGATGGGGAGTACGTGCTGGTGGTGGACAACGAGGGGCGTGAGGCGGTGGCGGTGGAACCGGACGGGACGGTGAGGGAGGAGAGAGTCGTGTTTCCGTGCAAGGCGGAGAAGGAAGACAATCACGCTTGGACAGCGCATGTAATCGAGCCGGGTTCGGCGGGAGCGTCGGCATTTGGCGATGTGCTGGCGGAGCCCTGCACGCGTAAGGGACTGGTTAACGACTTGGGTGGAGGGTCGTTCATGTTCGTGACCCGGTTCGACGGCTCGGAAGTGAAGACGATCATCTACTTGCAGAGTTTTCTCGCGGTGGGATTTCCGGCGCCATCACCGGATGGGACGATGATGATCTACACGCGCCAGGCGGGGGACATGGCGGACACGCGGGAACTGCTGATCCTGGATCTGGAGAATCCACCGGAGCGGGGTCAGTTTGGCGAATTGCTGACGAAGAATCAGTTCATGGACACGGACCCGGCATGGTAGAGCAAGTGTTCCCGAGAGAGGACTGGGAGGCTGGCGAGCCCGGGGAGCTGGGGTTTGATGCAGAGAAGCTGGCGGGGGTGGGTAGGTGGCAGGTGGAGGCGGCAGGGGAGGAGCTGTATCGATTGCTGGTGGAGGCCGGGG
>CAZBZS010000054.1:12182-16065 GCA_964496475.1 uncultured Chloroflexota bacterium
GTATGAATTAAGGGGGAAACTACTGTAACCCGATGGAGGCGGGGGGGGGGGAGCTGTATCGATTGCTGGGGGGGGCCGGGGTGGGTCGGGGGGGAGACTAGGGGAGGCGGGAGGCGATGAGGGGAGCGAGCAGGTTGTCGACGGGAACGTAGTCGTCGGTGAGGAGGAAATCGTCGCGGCTGAGTACGGTTTCTAGGCGATCGTTGGGGAAGAGGTAGAGCGTGGAGGGCCGTCCGAGACCGAGGACAGTAAGGGTCGGGATGGCGGCGAAGTCGATGGGCTGATCGGAGGACACGACGACGAAGGTGGTGCGGGCCGATGACCCTGCCAGCGAATTGTCGGCGAGCAGATAAACGTTGTCGAAGGATCGGCGGATGGTGCGCAGGTAGGCGGCGAGGAAGTCGGATTCGGGGAAGCGGTCGATGAGATTTATGATGTAAATGCCGCCGGGGTGGAGGGAGCGTGCGACGAGGTCGTTGAATTCGAGCGTCGTGAGGTGGTAGGGAACGGCGAAGTTGTGGAAGGCGTCGCCGAAGACAATGTCGTAGGAACTCTCGGGGACGTTGCGGGTGAAGAACATGCGGGCGTCGACGGCGTAGGTGCTGATGTCGAGGTCGGGATCGATACCCAGGTCGGTGTAGGCGACGCGATAGACCTGAGGGTCGATTTCGAGGACGTCGGAACTGCCGGCGGAGTACATGACCTGCATCCAGCGAGGGAAGGTGTAGCCGCCGCCGCCGATGAAGAGACTGCGGGGAGCGGGCTGGTCGACCGTGATGGACTGGACGACTTCGGCGTAGACGCGCTCGTAGCCGTAGCCGAGCTTCAGGGGGTCGTCGTTGTTGTAGGACTGGACGAGCCCGTCGAGTACCAGGCGGCGGACACTGAGGTCGATTTCGCCGTGCGGGTCGCGGTTGTCCCACCTGATGCAGTAGTACTGGCTTTCGTAATCGCAGGTCGAGTTGAAGGAGTCGGTGTAAAAGAGGGTGAGGGAGGCGGCGATGACGACTGCGAGGAGGCCGACGAGGCGAAAGAGGTGGCGATGGAATCGGCCGACGAAGATGGCGACGAGGAGGAGGGTGATGGCGACGCCGAAGACGATGGCGCGGGTGCCGAAGGTGGCGACGAGGACGAAGCCGGTGAGGAAGGTGCCGAGAATGCTGCCGGCAGTGGACCAAGCGTAGATCTTGCCGACAACACCGCCGACGCCACCGAGGTCACGGACGGTGAGGCTGATGGTAACGGGGGTGACGGCGCCGAGGATGAGGGCGGGGAGAAAGAACGTGAACAGGGTGGCGAGCAGGTTCTGGAGGGTGGCGGGCAGTCGCCAGCCGAGTACCAGCTCGACGGCGGGGTCGACCAGGCCGAGTACGAGCAGGGAGGCGAGGGAGCCGGCCAGGAAGATGAGGCCGAGGAGAGTCTCGGAGCCGTGGGTGTCGGCGAGGCGGCCGCCGGCGTAGTTGCCGAGAGCGATGCCGAGGAGAACGACGCCGATGATGCTGGTCCAGGTGAAGAGGTTGACACCGATGCTGGGGGCCATGAGGCGACCGGCGACAAGCTCGAGGACGAGGGTGGCGGCGCTGGCGATGAAAACGACGGTGCTCGCCCGGACGAGGCCCCAACGGGTGCGGGGGCTATCGGAATCGGGGGCGGAGGCGGCGGTGTCGGTGGGATTTAGATCGGACATCGGGAGAGTGTGCCACAAAAGCGGGAGTTGAATCGAGCAGCGGGAGGGGTGGGAGTGACGGGGGCGCCGAAGGCACCGAAGGCGAGGGGCAATATACTCGGCGCCTGGCGGAGGCGGATACGATGATTATGGAGATCGGCGCCACATCGAGAGGATGACTTCTTGGACGCGGTAAGGCTGCGAGAGGTGGTCAAGAATTTTGGCGCGGTACGGGCGCTGGACGGGCTGTCGCTGGGGATTCTAGAGGGCACGATCTACGGCATTCTGGGGCCGAACGGGGCGGGGAAGACAACGACGATTCGGCTGATAGCCGGATTGCTGGACGCGGATGAGGGGGAAGTGCGGCTGCTGGAGCGGGCGCCGGGATCGACGGAGTCGCTGGCGAACATGGGCTACATGCCGCAGGCGGCGGCGCTGTATGACGAATTGACGGTGCGGGAAAACGTGGCGTTTTTCGCGGCCTGCTACGGGCGGAATGAGGCTAGTGCGGCGGATGAGGCGGTAGAGTTCGTGGGCCTGCAGGAAAGGGCCGGCAGCCAGGTGCGCACGCTGAGCGGAGGAATGAAGCAGCGGGTGTCGTTGGCATGTGCGATCGCGCATGAGCCGAGGATTTTGCTGCTGGATGAGCCGACGGTGGGGGTCGATCCATCGTTGCGAGCGCAGCTCTGGGAACGGTTTCGCAAGATGGCGGCGGGGGGGACGACGATCCTGGTGTCGAGTCACATCATGGATGAGGCGGAGCGCTGCGACACGCTGGGGCTGATTCTGCGAGGACGGCTGCTGGCGGAAGGGTCGGCTGGTGAAATCCGGGAGCGAGCCGGGACGGAGGATCTGGAGGGGGCGTTTCTGACGCTGGCGGGGCGGGGAAATGAAGCCGCGTAATGTGATTCTGGTGGCGAAACGGGTGGTGTGGCAGTTGCGGTGGGATCGCCGCACGCTGGCGCTGATTTTCGTGGTGCCGACGGTGATGGTGCTGCTGCTGGGTCTGGTGCTGCGAGCGGGGGAGGGGAAGCTGACGCTGCTGGTGGCGGCGGAGGATGTGCTGATGGAGGCGGCGGCAACAACGGCGGCGGGAGCGTTGCAGGGGGTGGGGCCGGCGGATATGGCGATTGAGGCGGTGGAGCTGAGTGAAGGCTACGCGCGGCTGCGGGACGGAGAGGCGGAGGGAATGCTGGTGCTATCCGTGGAGGGCGATCCGCGACTGGTGCTGGAGGGCACGCGACCACCGGTGACGGATGGTCTGACGAGATTTGCGCAGCAGGCGGCGCTGATGTTGCGGTCGGCGCGGCAGGGGCAGTTGCCGGCGGATAGGCCGGCGCCGGAGTTGGAGCGTGAGTTCGTGCGAGCGGGGCCAGAGCTAGACATCGTGGACGGGCTGGCGCCAGCGTTCATCTCGTTTTTTGGATACCTCTTCGTGTTCTTGCTGACTTCGGTGGCGTTCTTGCGAGAACGTCAGCAGGGGACGCTGGAACGGCTGATGATCACGCCGATTCGGCGGTTGGAAATTCTGGCCGGGTACATGGTGGGGCTGGGTTTTTTCGCTCTTTTGCAGATGTTCGTGATCGTGACCGTGACGATACTGGCGCTACAGATCCATATGTTTGGCAACCTGTTGTGGGTATTTCTGACGGTGGCGTTGCTGACGCTGGGAGCGGTGAATCTGGGGATTCTAGCGTCAACCTACGCGCGGAATGAATTTCAGGTGGTGCAGTTCATGCCGATGCTGGTGGTGCCGCAAGCGCTGTTGAGCGGGACGTTCTTTCCGCTGGTGGGGATGCCGAACTGGATAATCTGGCTGTCGAAAATCATGCCGATGACCTATGCGGTGGAGGCTGTGAGAGCGGTGATGGTGGGCGGGAGCGGGATCCACGAGACGGTGGTGTGGCGAGGGATGCTGGTGCTGCTGGGGTTTGCGCTGCTGTTCCTGGTGGCGGGCGCGCGGACGCTGCGGCGGGGGCCGACTTGAGGACGAAATGATCGAGGCGCTAGCCCAGATCGTGGGCACGGCGAATGTGGACGGATCGCCGGCAGCGAGGGTGACGTACGCGGTGGACGGGACGGTGGGATATAGAGGATCGCCGGCGGCAATCGTGTTCCCGGGAACGGATCTGGAAGTGGCGCGGGTGCTGGGTATGGCGAGCGCGAAGGGCTGGACGGTGGTGGGGAGGGGTGGGGGGACGAGCCTGGCGGCGGCAC
>CAZBZS010000055.1:0-15433 GCA_964496475.1 uncultured Chloroflexota bacterium
TGGCAGATTTATGTAAAGTGCGGAAATCGCGTTTTTGCAAACGGATTGCAAACATTTGGGTCTGGGACGTCGTTCCCATCGACGCGTCCCGGGCCATTTGCCTTGAATCTGTGAAGATGCCCCATCTGAGGGTCTCCCGATTCAGCGCAACGGCAACTTCGAAATGACCGATGTCTCTCCCATCCGCCCTTAGCGTGAACTGGTATCTCGGGGCGATCAGGAAGTCTGGCCTGTTCGGCGGACACTCATCAAACGTAGAACTCGCCCTCGATGATGATCTCCTGTTCCGGGAGTTCCAAGACGTGGCGCGCGGCAGGTGAGAGCCGCGAATACACCTCGCCGACAATGTAACGCCGCTGGTCCGTCAGCTGGCAATACGCGCGGTCCGAGAACGATGAGTGCAGCGCACGGCGCGGGCGATTGCTGACGTTCAGGGTTCCGCCGTGCCACGTATGACCGTTGACTATCACCACCGTCCCCGCTGGAAAGATGAGCAGCTGCTCATCGGGATGCGAAGCCATAGGTTGCGGCATCTCCTCGGACGGCACCTTATGCCAGCGGTGCGAGCCCGGCACCACACGCGTCGCGCCGTTTTCTTCGGTGAAGTCGTCCAGCAGCCAGATTGAATTGCACACGCGATAATGCCCCGGTTCCACTGCGGTTTCGACGAACCTGCGCTTATCTCCCGTGCCGTGGCCGAAATCGGTATGCAGCGGCTGAAGGCCCTCGCCGGGTATCGCCGCACGGCCGTTCAGAGAATTCAGCTTGATGTTTCCAGCTAGGACGTGATCCATCGCCGCAAGGATCCGCGAGTGTGTAAAGCATTTCTCGAATATAGGATCTTTGTTGACCAGATTCGCCAGGCGATCGGCGCCTTTTTCTTGGTGCGCCTCTATTCCGGCCCGCTGACGCTCCCCGCCCAACAACTCGTCGAATTTGTCAGCCATCGCCCGAGTCTCCGCGGCCGTTAAGAA
Organism: uncultured Chloroflexota bacterium; assembly: GCA_964496475.1. Classification (GTDB taxonomy): domain Bacteria; phylum Chloroflexota; class UBA11872; order UBA11872; family VXNJ01; genus JASLPR01. The sequence goes on from CAZBZS010000055.1 coordinate 975, forward strand.
CCCGGGCATCGGCAGGAACCCGTCGTGATCGAGCTGCTGTTTGTCCTCTTTCGCCAGCGTGGAGGAAGTTACCCCCATCTGCCGAAGGGCTTCACGAGTCTCCATCTCCGGTAACACCTTCTTCAGGCTTGACCGCATCTACGTCAGGCCGAGAGACGAGTTCTCTAATCGGCCCATATTAACCGTTGAAGGGCGGATTCCAGAGCATGTCGACTCGTCCCGATTGCGGGACCATCTGCGATTCATATTAATGAGGCAGTTGGCAAGGCGGTCAGCCCGGCAGCGCCATTTCGCTCGGTCGGTGCTTTGGTAAGCGAGTATCCGGCGGGCACCGCTACATCCCGCTGGGCTTTCGTGGCGAGGGATCGAATTCAGAGCGGAATGTCGATCGGCGTCATGCCGATCCAGACTGACGTAGAAGGGGGGACCATGCATACGGTCGGCTTCGCTGAGAAGCAGGGGCGACTCGTGGTCTGCCCTGAGCCTCCCGTCGAAGGCGAAGATCTCCCCATGTACCGCGGAGTCGCTGAACTATTGCGGTCCGGTCGGGCTGAGGCGATTCAGCCGGATGCAATCGACGCGTTGATCACCAGGTTTAGATCTCACGCGGGGCGACTACTGCATAAAGCTAATTCGACGGCACGTGAGTCCGGCGGGAATTCGCCCGACGAGGGCAGACAATTGCATATGCCTCTCCAAGATCAAGGGCCGTAGTACTGGCATCAAGATGCGGCAAGCCGCGGTTCGCGTCGACGCAAGTCTCAAGCGTTGAATACGATCGAACTCAATGATATGACCGTGCACCATGGATGATGAAGACCGGTGCCTTCACGGGACACCGCCGGAACGCCCACTTCGTAGCATCGATGAGTCCACTGCTCCCGAGAGACGAACCTCAGCCCATCCGTCCGCAGGACGACGATTCGAATTGCCGATCGTGAGCACGCTGCCGTGGCTAGTATCACACCGCGCTCGTGTCAAGCGATTTTGAGTTGACCGTCACATATCGTACCGGGCGCGAGCCGGAACCTCCGCGACCTTCCTGCTCGGAGGGCGCAGCCCCCGCAGCTGCGGGGTGGTCAGTTCGGCAGGATCGCCAGTGCACGGATCGGAGAGCTACTGCCGTCCTTGACGGGCAGGGGCAGTCCGATGAAGTGAAAGCGCGCCCGGTCGATATCCTCAAGACGAACTAGATTCTCGATGATGTAGATGGGCGGTTTGCCGATCCAGGGCCGCAGGAGGAAGTTGACGTGGGCGGAAAGGATCTGGTCGGTGTCCAAGTTGGCGGTGTCGATGCCGATTAGGTTCACCTTGTGGTCGATGAACCAGGCGGGGGCATCGTAGGCGAGACCAGGATGAATCGGGGTGTAGGGTTCGCGGTCGGCTTCGGGACCGTAGACGTTGGCGGCGGTATGGCCAGTGTTGAGCAGAACGATGTCGCCTTCGCGGACGGCGTCACAGGTGCGGGCCTCGGCAGCGTCAAGGTCGGTGCGGGTGATGACGTGGCCGAAGTCATCGCCGACCTCGGGACGCAGGTCGAGGAGGATGGCGTCGCCCATGCACTTCTCAACGGGGATGGTGGTGGCATCACCGGCGTCGGGACGGCTGTCAAAGTGCAGCGGCGCGTCGATGTGGGTCCCCATGTGGGTGCCGAACAGGACCTGCTCGCTCTGCTGACCGTGGCCCTTGCCAGGCTGACCAGCTTCGGGCGGCATACCGTCGAAGAGCGGCGGCAGATCACCGCCCCACAGGTGCTCGTGGTACCACTGGGTGACATTGTGATTCTGGTTAGTCCAGATCAACGGCGCCCGTGGGTGGAAGGGCGCGTTCTGAATCATGCCCTCTTCAATAGTCGCGGTCAGATCGACAATCCGCCCGTTCATCGCCGGCTCCTTTCAGGTCTCCGTGTTTCGCGCCGTCAGGTGTCGATCGCCCGGCTTGCTCGCCGATCCGGTGACAAGCGTATCGCCCCGTTGCCTCGGTCATGTAGATGATCGCCCCGTCCGGACCAGCGGCGCCTGCGCCGAATCCTGGATTACCAGCTGGAATGACTACCTACTCACCGCCGCTCTAGCCCGCTGGATTGCAGCACACGCCTATACATCGAATACTCACTCCTTTCAAACAGGGGAGCACGCTGCACCTAACTCCTAAACCCAAAACTATTTCGCACGTAGATATTGAAGTGTGTTCGCCGCTCCCTCACGCACGAACTCGCTGTCCTCCCCCACGGTAATGAATTGGAAACCCTCACTTAGGCGTCGCTTACCCATCTCCAGACCATCGCACGAATAGCCCGGCACCTTTCCCAGGCGACCACACACATCCAGCACGTGGGCGATCGCCTCATTATGCCGTTTGTGCGTGCCGATATCCGCAAACTTTAATCCCATGGAAAGAGCAAGGTCAGATGGCCCGATCCAGCAACCGTCTACGCCCTCCACTGCCATGATTTTTTCGGCATCGTCTACAGCTTGAGATGACTCGATTTGTACTGCAAGGAAGACCTGCTCATTGGCATAGTCGAAGTACTTTTCACCGTGAGTTAAGGCTAGGTATGTTGGGCCGTTAGAGCGTCCTCCCAGAGGTGGGTAGCGTGTGGCGAACACCGCAGCCCTAGCCTCTTCCTCTGTGTTCACCATGGGAACAACGATACCCAGCATTCCGTCATCCAACAGGCGCCCTATCAGGCTGAAATTGTTCTCCTGCACTCGGGCCATCGGAGTAGCACCTGCAGATGAGACAGTGACCACTGCCGTCCTCAAGTCTTCTAATTCCCACAGACCATGCTGAGCGTCCATAAGAACCCAGTCATAGCCCGCCTTTGCCAAATCTCCCGCATTCCAAGGAGAACCACTGCTCGACTCCGCCCCAATCGCTGGCTCTCCATCTAAGAGAAGTTGTTTTGCCCTATTCACCATCTACGTTTAGCCATCCGTTCCTCCATATGCCAGTGACAATCAGTCGGTCCGTAACAAGGCGTTCAAGTCCAGACTTACCGCCTACCGAAATATGATCTCAGCCACAGATTGGTGCAGCACACGTTTTGCCCAGCCGCATAACGTTACCTTCTGCAACGGCCTCCACCAGCTTCACACCGAGTAGATCGCACCGTTCTACGCGGGATTTGCAGGTATTGCCGGTCACTTGAGATCTGTCGTACTCGTTGGCGATTCATGCTCACTATGGTGTTATGCCACCGTTAACCATAGCGGCGACATCCGTAGTCTGCGCTTTGAAGGCGTCAGTAACCTTTATGCCGAATCCAACCGTGCTGGTTACAGGCTAAAGTTAGGGTAGCTAGCACGCAACACTTGGGGGTCTAAATGCCCGACACTTTGAGTATTGCCTTCATAGGCTGTGGAGCGATAGCCCGCTATCACCTGGACGGCATCCACGATTTCGGCGACCGTATCCGTGTAGCTGCCGCTGTCGATCCCGACTTGGACAAGGCTAGGGTGATTGCAGCTGAAACCGGAGCGGAGGTGTATCCCTCACTCGACGCAGCCCTAAAAGCTAACTGTTTCGACGCAGTAGATATCATGGTGCCGCATGACATCCACGAGGAACTAGCCATGCAGGCGCTCAAAGCCAACAAGCATGTCGTTCTCGAAAAGCCCGTCGCTACCAGCCTTGACGCCGCTGAGCGCATAATCGATGTCGCGAGGAAAGCTGGCACCGTATTCATGGTCGCTGAGAACGCTCAGTATTGGCCGGAGATCGTGTGTGCCAAGAAACTCATCGATACGGGTGCCATCGGCGAGGTAATTACCGCCCGAGCCACCTTTTTCGACGAGTACGACCCCAAGTGGTTCGACCAGCGCACCCCGTGGCGTATGCGCAGATCCGCGACCGGAGGCGGCATCACCATTGATGGTGGATCGCATTGGATTCGCCCGTTACGCATGTGGATGGGCGAGATCGACTCGGTCGTTGGTATAACTGGTCGACCGATGGAGTCGATGGAGGGTGAATCTCTTGCACACGCAATCTTTCGCTTTCAGAACGGCAAGTTTGCCACCTTCCACGCCCTCAATGTTGTCTCGCCGCTGTTCGCGGGGGAGCGGTGGCGAGTGACCGGTACTAAAGGGGAGCTCGTTATCGAGGGTGACGGGATCGGTGGAGAACTGAAGATCTTCGACGCCGAACACCGTGAGGGGAGGAGCATCAGCGAACCCGGAGGTTACCCGAAATCCTTCGGCCTCGAACTCGACGACTTCGCCGATGCGGTTCTCAAAGGTACACCGCTCGCGGCGAGTCCCGAATTCTCTTTGGGCGAGTTACGTACCGCCCTCTCGATCTACCGCTCAGCTGAGTCTGGCCGTTGGGAAAAAGTCTGGGACTAGGCTTTACACGCAGGAACGACGCAGCCTACCTAATGCTTCCCACCGGCACGAAGACGGCGATGTTGGCTAGGGTGAATGTCCAATATTCAACTCGCGGCGCCCGATCATCAAAGGCCCCGTAGTTCTGCAACGCGTACAGATACCATCCGAACCGCGACCGTTCAACAGGATGTGGCGCGGGTGGTCGATCGGTATTCGCAGGCAGTGTTAGAGAGTGCGCATTTGATCTCCCATAACCTGCATACATACTGGATGTAGTTGGTTATGGATTGGCGACGGTCGACTCATCGACCTTGTTGGCTTGCTGAGAAGGGCCTGGCTTTAGTGTCTCGCCGCAGGCTCCGCAGAACTTCTACTGGGCTTCAAGACACGTGCCGCACTTTGAGCATTCAGTGAGGCGAATCTGCTTACCGCACTCAGTGCAGAAGTTCCACGGCTCGACTACTTGAGCGCCGCAGCCACGACATTGCCATGTCACCTACTTACTCGTCATAGCGTGTCATCGGGAATCTCACAGCAACTTGGTGCCATTGCATACTTCTGCCCAAACACCCGATACCGTACCTGAGTTCGTACACACCACCCACTGCAGAACATCCCTAAATGAATTCTAAGGGGAGATTCTTCTACGCGAATGTACTAAAGGGACTGGAGATCGGGAGGCAATCGATGCGCCGGGCGAACGTACGTGACCCTCGGGTCCCGGGCCGATCGTCACGTCATTCCCCTGACTGCAGCACATTGGCGGCTGCCCGACCCTGTTCTGAGTCCGGGTCACGCTGTCGAATTCGTTCCAGATGCAATCGGGCGTGAGCATCTTTGAAGACGAAACTCAGCCAGTAGCTCGAGCGGCCCTGCTTGTCACCGTCGTCACCGAGACCCTCGACCGCTACCGCGTCGCCTGATCCGACCCTCCCGACTCAACCGGGCGGCGGAATCGTCGGCTGCGTCGCGTGATGATCCGTTCGCGGCAGAAACTCTCGCCCCGCGAATTCCTCCGCGAACTCCACCACGTTGTTGACCGCCTCCTCGAAGATCATCTTGCCCTTGGCGGCCGTCGCCATCGCCGCCGCGCCCTGAGCGCCATCTTTGGAGTAGGTGCTGGTCCAGCTGTCCATCTTGATCGGGCCCGACCCAAACAGGTCCACCCAGTGGAACCGGGATTTCTGTTCGTTGGTGTCGGTCACGTGATTCTTCGCCAGATCGGTACGGACCGCGTCGGCATCCAGGTGCAAGGCGACCGAGGTTTCCGCCTCCCCCGCGTGCGCCGCGCCCCCCGGATATTCCGACTCCCGCCACTTCGCCATGAACTCCGGGTCCGCCTGCGTCATGTTCCACCAGCTCGCCATCGCCACCCACGCGTTCGTCTCCAGCATCGCCCGGCGGACGGCCAGTTCCAGGGGATTTTGGTTCGAGCCGTGGCCGTTGAGGACCATGATGCGCTTGAATCCGTGGTAGGCGAGGCTCTTCAGAATGTCGACCACGTAGCGGATGAACGTCTCGTGGTGCACGGTGATGGTGCCGGGGAAGTCCATCACATGGGTCGCGTAGCCGTAGGCTACCGGCGGCATCACGAGGAGGCGATCCGCCGATCGCTTCGCGGCCTCTTCGGCGATCGAGGTCGACTCCCAGCGATCGATCTTCAGGGGCAGGTGCGGCCCGTGCTGCTCGATGGCTCCGACCGGGAGGAGAGGGATGCGCCGGGCGGCGATCGCCTGGTTCACCTCGGGCCAGGTGAGATCTTCGTACCGGTATTTTTCAAGCATGCGGGGTCGCTTTCTCTCGGATATTCGCGCCAAACTCGCGCGAGCCGGGCAAATATAGCGCGATCAGTCGGACAGTTGAATCAGGCCCTTTCACATCGCGTACTTCAGCAGTTCCGTCCGGCTATGAATTCTCAGCTTCTGCATGATGTGTTCCCGATGCGTCTGCACCGTGTGCGGGCTCAGGTGCAGCTCCTCCGCCGCCTCCGCGTTCGACCTCCTGTCCACTATCAGCGCCAGCACCTCCCGCTCCCTCGGTGTCAACAACTTATAGCCTTCATCGTCGGTGATTCTGAGGTGGGCTGGCGGCGGGAGCGGCGCGTTCTACGCAATCCACGCGGTGCTGAACCGCGACGGCCAGCCCCTGGGTGATCTACGGCGTCAGCGTAGGCGATAGGACCTGGATCAGGTCGATGGTGCTCAAGGAGGGACGGAACACCCTAGTCGCCTACATCACAGGGGATCGGGGGCTCTGCTGCCCAAACCGCTACGTCGCCCTCGAATTCACCCTCCTCGATGGCGAGCTGGAGCAGACTGGATTGATCGACCTCCCGGAGCCTGCCGACGTTGCCGACGCCGTAGAGGAGGACGCTCAGGCAACTGCCGGATCGGCTGTCCCACCGCTCAAGTGGTCGGCGCTGCAAAACGACACCTATCCAGTGGCCGGGTGGCGGGAGGGGGTTTGGAACCTGGTGACCCTTGTCGATGGCAGTTTTTGGCCTCAGGACCCCAACCAATGGGATCCGTCTCACGTGTGGCTGCAATCCATGTCTGCCTTCGGCGACCTCGACGGAGATGAGATCGAAGACGTTGCTGTGATTCTCGTAGTGAATTACGGGGGAAACTCGGGGTAGCCTACATTCATCCCGTTCTGAACGGAGGCTCGGGGCCAAATGCCCTCAGCGGGTTGCTAATCGATGAAAGTCCACCGATTCATTCCCTAAGAGCTAGAGGACGGTCGGATCACGCTGGTGACATCCGTTTACGAGCAGACAGATGCCCACTGTTACCCGACCCGCCTGGTCGCCGCCGAGTATGTGCTAGTGGGCGATGAGCTTGAACTGGTGACCATGATCGACCTGCCGGTACCTGCCGACGACCTGGATCGCGATTCCGACTCACCCCCTCATCCCCAAAAAACGGGCGCCGACGCTCTAATCCGGATCCCCCAACTCCAGCAACAGCGGATAGTGATCCGACGCCACCTGCGTGATCTCATTGTCGATCTTGCGCACCGAGACGATCGACTCCCCAAGTACCGGCGACACAAAGATGTAATCCAGCCTCGCCGGCGTAAAATCCGACGCCTCCGCCCCCGGAGTCGGAATCGTGTGCGCCGGCCCGTCTGGATTCATCGCGACAAAAGTGTCGACGAAACCCGACGCCTCCAGGAATTCCGTCACCCGGAAATCCAGCATTCCGTCACGCGAATGTCGTATGAACGTCGGCTCCGCCAGATCCTCCGCCACCACCCCGTCTAAGTGGCTTATCGTGTTCAAATCTCCCATCAACACCGTCCGCTCGCCCAGGTGATGATGTCGCAATACACTGCGCATTTCTACCAGCTTCTTGGACGTATCGCGCGGGTGCAGGTGAGCCGCCAGGAATCGAGTCTGCCGCCCGTCCGCGTCCGCCGTCAGCACGTCCAGCACCCCGTGCCAGAACCCCGCCGTCGTCGCGCTCGCGCTGATCACGTTCAAGTCCGGCCGGATCAGGATCGCTATCGGGAACCCCTCCGTAAGCACCATCGCCCCCCGCATCTCTACCGCCGTCTCAAACCTGCGCAGGAGGCTGCTATCGTCCTTTTCCCAGTTTGTGCACTCCTGCAGCGCCACGATGTCCGCCCCGATCGACTTGACCGTTTGGGCGATTAGATCAAACCGATCCTCGCGTCCCCCAAATGGCGTCACCGCGCCCTCAAGGATGTTGTAGGTAAGTACTCTCATAAATGTGCCACCCCGTCGATTCGCGGCGCTCGCCGCCAGGTGCAGAGCCACGAAGCCCCCGTCCACCCCGGCCGCCCATCATCCATCGCCGCTGATCGAGCTAACCCCACAGTTCAACAGTGGTGGCGCGTAATTTTACATCGCCGCTCACCGCATTTGGCAAAACATCTGCCAACTAACCGCAGAGTCTCCAGACCCGCCTACACTCAATTCACTCCCCGACTGGCACTCCTCTAAACTTGCCGGCACATGCGGACGATCGATATACAGGCTTTCCCGCCGCCCCTCTCTGGGCACACCCTGTCAATCTGCGCCGGGGACCGCTGACCTATGCCTGATTCCCTCTCTCCGCTCCCAAAACGCCAGGGCGAGCTGTCCCTCGGACCCCGCCTCACGCGCATCGCCAAGCTGGAATCACGCGAATTCGATCTCCTCGTCGTCGGCGGCGGCATCACCGGCTGCGGAATCGCCCTCGACGCCGCCGCCCGCGGTCTTTCCACCGCCCTCGTCGAAGCCCGCGATTTCGCCTCCGGCACCAGCAGCCGGTCCAGCAAGCTCATCCACGGCGGTCTGCGCTATCTTCGCCACCGCGAGTTCACCCTGGTGCGCGAGGCCAGCGCCGAGCGTCGCCTTCTCCAACACCTGGGCCCCGGCCTCGTCAGTTCCATCCCCTTCGTATTGCCCGTCTACACCGGCCGGTGGGAAAGCCTCAAATATCGTGCGGGCCTCACCCTCTACGACCTCGTCGCCAGATTCCGCAACACCCCCCTCACCAGCGGCTGCCCGATCGAGACATCGACGCCCACTACCCGGGCATGCGCCGGGACGGCCTGAAAGCCACCCATCGCTACTTCAACGCCGTCACCGACGACGCCCGGCTCACCCTTCAGGTCGCCAAAGTCGCCGCCTCCCTGAGCGCCGTCTGCGTAAATCACACCTCCGTCACCGCCCTCCTCCGCCGCTCCGGCCAGACTCTCGGCGCAACCGTCACCGACTCCACAACCGGCCGCGACCTCCAAATCAAGGCTCGCAAGGTCGTCCTCGCAGGCGGAGTCTGGCTGGACGATCTGCTCGCTCTGGACAGCCCCGGGCTCACCCCCAGAATGGCGCCCACCCGCGGAATCCACATCGTCCTTCCCGGCCACCGTCTGCCCACCCGGGCCGCCTTTGCCATCACCTCCCCCACCGACGGCAGACTGGTATTCGCCATTCCCTGGCATCACCGCACCTTCGTCGGCACCACCGATAGCCCCTACGATGGCGACCTCGCCAACCCACTCTTCAAAATTGAAGACGTCGACTACCTGCCGGACGTGGTCAACCACAACTTCCCCGACACCGGATTCGCTCGCGCCGATGTCGTGGCAGTGCAGTCCGGGCTTCGACCGCTGATCTCCCGACCCGGTCGCGACGCGGAAGACCTCTCCCGCCGGCACCGGCTCATCTGCACCCCCTCCGGCGTGCTCGCCGTCGGCGGCGGCAAGCTCACCACTTACCGCCCCATCGCCCGCAAGACCGTCGATGCCGTGATGCAAGATCTCCGCGAAGCCGGACTGCATTTTCCCAACGCCGGCCTGAATACCGAAAACGTGCCGCTCAATCGCCGCATCGACCACCGGACCCCCCGCCCGCGCCAGCGGCGTCAGCGCGCTCCCGCCCGCCGATTACCTGACCTGGGCCTACGGCGCCGACGCATCTCGGCTCACTCAGCCCACCCCCGACATCCCCGACTCCGGGCGGGAACTACTGCCGGGTAGGCCCTATCTGGAGTCCGAAGTCTCCTACGCGGTCCAGCGGGAGATGGCCTTCAACCTCACCGACTTCATGTCCCGGCGCCTCCGTTGCCTACTCATCGACGACAATCACGCCTCGCATGCGCCGGCCGCGTAGCCACTATCATGGGAAAGCACCTCGGTTGGGACGATCAAGAACGACTCCGCCAGGTCGAAAGTTATCATGCCCTTGCCGCCCGGCATTCGCTTTCCCCGGACACCCTTACCACCCCACCCCAACCCAATCCCGCGGCCTGACCCGCCGGCTTAGGCCTTCTGAATCCGGTAGATGATCTTCTCGCTCTGGCGCGTCAGTGGCCGCAGGTCATAGTCCCCGTAGATTTCCTTGACCTCTAGGCCCACGCTCTCCAGCAGCACCTCAAGCTCTCCCGGGTAAATCGGGCGCGTCGAGTAGTTGAACGTAGCCGTCTTCGTCGCGTCATGCGGCGCTCGCGGGTTCGCGTACTCGTGATGCCGCACTATCAGCTGGAAGTTCGGGTCCACCGTCGTCGTACCCCGATACAGCAGCGTCTCCCCGATTTCCCGATTGAAAACTTGTCTCGGCCGCTCCCGCTCCACCCTGTATTTACCCGCCGCCGCTATGTATGGGCTCGGCTCGAACGCGATATAAAGCGTCCCGTTCTTCTCCAGCTGCTCCCGACACCGCACCAGGGACTTCTCCAGTTTTTCGGAACTAAGCAGGTGGATCAAAGAACTGGCTCCCGCGATGATCACCGGGAACTTCTGCTTCATCTTGAAGCTTTCCATCTTCGCTTCTACAAACGAAATTCGGCGCCTCAGATCCAGCATTCTCGATTTGGATTCCGCCAGTGCCAGCATCTCCGGATCGGAGTCCAGCCCCACCACCGTCGACCCCGCCTCCGCCAGCGGAATCGCCACCCGACCCGTTCCGCACGCCAGCTCCAGTATCGGACCCTCGTGCCGCTTCGCCATCTCCAGGTACATCGGCACATCACCTCGAAAGTCGCCCGTAAGCGCTTCATAAAAGGCGGCGAACCCGGACGTCCAGCTCTTCGCCGGCGGACGATCCTCTGCGGGTGACTCGGTCAAGACATTTCCTATCAAATTACGCCTGTGCGTCGGCCTCCGCCCCTATCACTCCACCACCACCACGACCGCACCCCGGCCAGCCACCGGGCAGACGAACGGCCGAACTAGCCACCAAGCATAGCCAAAGGGCTCCCGCCAGGAAACATTTCAGCCGCTCAGGCCGCCATCTCAGGATTTCCCGCCCAACCCGGTCCACCCGCCACCCTCGCAGTCAAACCACCAAACCCGCAAACTGCTTGCCCACCCATCCGCTTGCTGGCTACCATACTTAACTCGAAGGAGTGTAGCTCAGTTGGCAGAGCGTCGGTCTCCAAAACCGCAGGTCGGGGGTTCGAGTCCCTCCACTCCTGCCACGGCCGAAGTGGCGGAATAGGTAGACGCGCTGGTCTCAAAAACCAGTGAGGGCAACCTCATGTCGGTTCGAGCCCGACCTTCGGCACCGCTTACCGTCGCCCGGCCCCACCTCAGCCCCGTCCGCCTACCGCCGGACACAATTACCCCGCCGAGCCTACGACTCCTCGATCTCCGGGATATCCAGATCCATCCCCGGATAGATCGCACTCGGGTCAGCACCGTCGAAGCGCCACTTGTTCTTGTTGAAGCTGACCTCCCACTTCGTCTCATCGCCGTATTCCCGCCCGGCGATGCTACGAACCGTTTCCCGCGGAAGAACCTTAACTGTCTTCCGCACCCCGAGATCCGCTTCCTTCTTGCTGCCGAAGAACCCCACTGTGTACTCCTTCGCAGAGCTAACTAACCATCCGGCTAACGCCTCAACATATTAGGGGTCACTCGTCCTCACAGCAATTCACGTTCCCCGCGACCATCCGCCAGGCGATCTCCCCCTCCCCCTCATTCCCCCACCCGGCGCCGCGTCCGACCCAAGCTCTCAACCAAATTGAGCCCCACCACCCGACCTAGTACCATCGGCCAAAATGGAGGCTCCCCGTTGGGCGAAAGCCTGCAAGACCGCATTCAGAGAATCAACAACGTCCGCCGCGGCTACCTCTGCGTCGGCCTCGACATCGATCTCGAGCGCTTCCCCGCCGGCATCTCCAGCGATATCGCCGGCGCCGAATCCTTCCTCCGCACCATCATCGACGCCACCGCCGACCACGCCGCCGCCTACAAGCCCAACCTCGCGTTTTTCCTAGCCCTCGGAGTCGAAGGCTACCGCCTCGTCAGTCGCCTCCGGGACTTCCTCCCTCCCGACACCATCCTCATCGGCGATGCCAAATGGGGCGACATCGGCAACACCGCTGCTATGTACGCCCACACCGCTTTCCACGAACTTCACTTCGACGCCGTCACCGTAAATCCCTATCAGGGCACCGACGCCATCCAACCCTTTCTCACCGATCCCGCCCGCGGTGCCTTCGTCCTCTGCCGCACCAGCAACCCCAGCTCTCCCGAAATCCAGGGAACCGGCGAAAGCGGGCTCTTCATGAGCGTCGCCACGCTCGCCACCCGCTGGAATCGCCACCACAACTGCGGCCTCGTCGTCGGCGCCACCGACCCTCACGACCTCGGCCTTGTCCACCGCGCTGCCCCCGACCTCCCCCTTCTCATCCCCGGCATCGGAGCCCAGGGCGGCGATCTCGAAGCTTGCATGGACCAGCTAAAACAACCACCCCCCGCTGGCCTTCTTATCAATTCCTCCCGCGGCATTCTCTACGCCGGCGACGGCTCCGACTACGCCCGCCACTCATCTAAGGCTGCCGCAGCTCTGAACCAATCGATTCAGAATTCACTCAACTAAGTCCCGCTTCCAGCGCACGCATCACAAGTCCGCCCCTTCCCACCATTCCACCCCCACTCCACCCCGGCAATCAAGCACCGGCCGCACCTTCCGGCGGCGTGCATCCCCCGTTGTTGTCGGTCACCACCGCCTGTGCTACGTTTGCTCCCCGCCACGGGCACGTAGCTCAGCTGGTTAGAGCGCCACGTTGACATCGTGGAGGCCACAGGTTCGAGTCCTGTCGTGCCCACCCGGCGCGAAACGGTTCCAATTTCCCGTTTCGCGGTTACCGTAGAACCGTTAGGTGCTGTCAACCGCAGCCGATAGAGGCAGCCTTCACAAGCAGAACCGTATCCCATCCCTGTGGCCCTGACTTGCAATGGACCGCACCAATCCGGATACTGTCACTCAGGCACGGCACCATCTATCGAGCAGTAATGCATCGGCGGTGTCAAAAAGACCGAGGACTTTAGCGTCTCGGGGATAGGAGCAGCCAAGTTGGCATTCGAAGTAGTCAGTAAGAAATCAAGCAAGACCTACTATCTGCACTCCAAAGAAGTAACCTTGAACGGCGGGCGCAAACAGACCATCTACTATTTCGCTGGCGACATCCGCGACAACGCCATCGACGGTCTCCCCACCGGTTACGTGGTCACCGAGAACACCCGTACCGGATTGCCCATGCTCAAAAAAGGCTGAGAGACTTCCCGCCAGCCCAATCGCGCCTCGGTGAAGTCCAAAAAGAGCCCGATCATCTGATCGAGCTCTTTTTTTGCCTCCAACCCACCTCGCCACCCATCCCGATTAGCCCATCAACTCGCCTGCGCCAGTTCGTTGCAGCTGCCCGCCAGCGAAATATCCAGTTCCGTCACACCCCCAGCGCTGTGCGTCGAAACCAACACCCGCACCCGGCGATAGCGGATATCGATATCCGGATGGTGATTCAACTCCTCCGCCGCTGTCGCCACCGCAACCACAAACGCGATCCCCGCCAGAAAAGTCTCAAACTCAAACTCCCGCACAATCGCCTTCCCCTCCACCATCCAGCCCGTCAGTTCCGCCAGCGATCGTTCGATTTCCCCCGAAGACAACAAATCAGGCATCTACAAACCCTCCAGCGGTAGCCGGCTTGTACCAGGCGGCCATCTTCAATAACTAGCGCAATCGCCCGTCCAAATCCAGCGCAACCGGCTCCATCCCCGGTGGGGCCTCATCGCTCCATCCAATCCATTTGCCAGCCTCCCCGGCTCCCACCGCCCCCGCCCAGACCGGACCCTACAAATCAATCTGTGGCAGGCCCGGCTCAAATCATTTACACTTCCGCCACAGCCTTAACTTTCAATCTGTGGGGATCGAAAGCCATCCGCCATCAACGAGGAGTTCCCCTGTAATGACCTATTTCATTACCGAGCCCTGCATCGGTGAAAAAGACGCCTCCTGCATCGACGTATGCCCCGTCGACTGCATCCATCCCCGCACCGACGAACCCGAGTGGGAAAAAGAGGAAATGATCTACATCGACCCTGAAGAGTGCATCGACTGTGGTGCCTGCGAGCCCGCCTGCCCTGTCGAAGCCATTTATCCCGACTTCGACCTCCCCGCCGACATGGAAAAATACCGCGCCATCAACATCGACTACTTCAAGTAGCACTCCACTTCCCACAAACCAGCTCCCACCCGTCCCCAGCCCTCGTCCACGCTGGCTGACGCCCGCCCGGCCGACACCTCCACCAAGTCCCCTCGGCTGAGTCTTACCTAGTCCAGACCACGCCCACGGCGTGGAAAACAACAGACTGAAAAGGCACTCAACAAATAACCAATAC
>CAZBZS010000056.1:0-14495 GCA_964496475.1 uncultured Chloroflexota bacterium
TGGTTCCGAAGACCAGTGCTCTATCCGCTGAGCTACGAGCGCCGGTAGTGGTGGTGGCTGTACCGGCGGGTTGACGCCAGCCGCAGGCCGCCAGCAAATGATAGCGGATACTGCGGGGGCGACGGGTCGGAAATTGTGGTAGGAAGGGAGGGCAGGGGAAGGGAATTTTCGGGATCTTCAGGGCCGGTAAGAGCGGATGAAATTGGGGTTTGAAGAATTTCGCTGAGATGGGGTAGTGGGGGCATTGCGGTGTGCCGAACATCGGACGCTGGGGATTTGTCCTCATCGTGAATCGTGGGCCGAAAGCCCGGTAGATAGGTTGATCTGCAAATGCCCCGCATGTCTGTTGCCCGTGTCAGATTGGTGTTGGTGAGCGTCATGCTTATGACGTTCGCGTTGATCGCGGTTGCCTGCGAGCAAAGCCCCTCAGGCTCCTCGTCGGGAGACGGTGTGGGAAGCGGGACAGCAGCGAGTGACAGCGGAGCGGCGGGAGAGGTTCAGGGGGAGGTGGAAGGGCAGGCGCCGGATGGACGGTCGGAGGGGAGTTCGAAGGAGGATTCGACGAATCGACATCGCCGGGGATGTTTGAATTTGAAGCGTTGTCGTATGAGTGCGCCCGTGTGGGCGCCTTGATCATGCCGGGCACCCAGCCGGCCGCGTCAATTCCGGTGGACATGCCACTCATCGACGGCCACGTGGATGACAAGCCGTTTAGCGGGATCGGCGGGACCAGCGGGTTCCTGCGAATGTCGCTCGAGGCCGTGAAGTAGGGCGGGTGTGGTGAATCGAGCGGCGGAACCGTCGGCGGGGCAGCGAGCAGCCCGGTTTTTGAGGGAACCGGGACGGCCGGATGCTGGTACACTTGGCCGGTTCTCGGGCGCTCGACACCCCGATGGCCTACGTCGAAACGGGCGCGGACGGGGTATCCCAACATGTTCTCCAAATAAGAGGTAGATAGCCTTTGCCATCTGAGTCACGACTGCGCAAACAACGAAAGCGGGCGAAAGAGGTCCGCAAGGAAGTACGTCGCCGGGAGCGAAATCGGACGATTCGTTCGGAGACCAGGACGCTGGTGGCGGCGGCGCGAGTGGCGCTGGAGACGGATGACCGGGGCGCCATCGAGGCAGCGCTGGCGCAGGCAATGGTGAGGCTGGACTCAGCGGCGACGTCGGGGGTGTTGCATAAGAACAACGCGGCGCGCAGGAAGTCCCGTTTGATGGCTGCGTTTCACGCGAAGTATCCGGCGGCGCCGACGCCGTCGGCTAAGCCCGGATAGCTAGACGCGAGTGGGTTCCGAGGCGCCGGCTCCGGCGCCTTCGAAGACGCGGTAGCAGAATCTAACGGTGAGGGCCTCCAATCCACGGGCAAGGCCGCCGTGGCGCAGGCCGCCAGTCTTCTGGCACAGGTCAAGGTTGACGAGTTTTTCCAGCATTGTACGGAGTTCGTCGGGTCGGAACGAACCGGCCTCGTCTTGCAGCCGCCGTAGCTGCCAGTCGGCCACCCGAAGGGCCGACTGCATCTCTTTTGCCGGTACGCGGGATCGGGTCATGTCGGCAACATCAAGCAGTCGCCGCACGTTGGTGCCCAGGATGGCCAGTACGAATTCCGGCTCGGCGCCTTGGGAGAGGGTGGTGCCCAGAATCTGGAGGGCCCGGCCGGGCTCGCCGGCTACGACGGCGGCGAGGTAGTCCCAGACGACCTCTTCGGCGGGGTAGGGATCGGCGTGGTCGATATCGGCGCGGGTGATGTTTCCGGAGAAGCCGAGGAGGGCGGCGACCTTTAGCACTTCCTGCTCGAGGGCGGAGCCGTCGGCGGCGGAGCGATGTACGAGATGCTCGGCCGCGTCGGGATCGATGGTCATTTCGTTTTCGCGGACGATATCGAATACCCAGCTGAGGGCGGCGCGGGAGGAACGGGTGTTGAGGGTGGGAACGACGTGGACCTCGGCGCCCTTCTTCTCCAGGCTGCGGGCCTTCTTTTCGTTGCGGGTACGGTCGGTACGGTTGAGGCCATCGAGATGGTAGGTGATGACCATTCGCAGCGAATCGGGTAGATCGGCGGCGGAAGCGGCGAGCCATTTCCAGAGCTCGTTATTGTCCCGGCGGGCGGGAAGAGGGGCGTTTTGGACGAACACGCCCTGGGAATCGCCAAAGAAGGAACCCATGGAAGCGGCGTTGACGATGTCTTCGAGGGGGGCCTCGCGGGCGTCGAAGCGCAGCACGCCGACATCGCCGTCGAGGTTAGAGCCGAGCAGGCGCCTGACAACACGCTGGAGGCGGACGTCGCGATCGCCGAGAACGAGAGCTAGCACGGCCGCAGGTTGTAGTTAGGGCTCATGTTGGGAGTGTAGCGCGGACGTTGGGAGCATGGGTTTTGACCGGGTCAGAACCCTGTGATAGCGTCGCCGGAAGGCTGAGAAGCGGTTTGATTTACAGTGGACGGGCGCCGAATGACGGCGTGCGGGAAGGCATATACGGATGGTGACGACGGTGAAATCGACGATGGGGATTTACGAGCGTTACGAGGCGGAGCGCCCGAAGAGCTGGGCGGCCTATGAGCGGGCGCGGCTGATGCTGCCGGATGGGGTGGAGCACGACATGCGGGTGTCTCGGCCGTTTCCGATTTACGTGCAGAGGGCGGAGGGCCAATACAAGTGGGATTTGGACGGGCACCGCTATGTGGATTTCATCGTTGGCCACGGGGCGCTGCTGCTGGGTCAGAATCACCCGGCGGTGATGGGACCGGTGCGTGAGGCGCTGGAGAGAGGAACCCACTTCGGGGCGAGTCACGAGACGATTGCGGAGTGGGCGGACCGGGTTTGCAAGCTGATCCCTTCGGCGGAGATGGTGCGGTTTCACTCGTCGGGCACGGAAGCGACGATGATGGCGATGCGCATGTGCAGGGCGCTCACCGGTCGCGAGCAGGTGTTGAAGTTTGAGGCTCACTTCCACGGCTGGCACGACTACGCGACGGTGGCGGTGCATGAGCCGTTTGACACGCCGACCTCGGCTGGAGTGCCGGCGGCGGTGCGGGACGCGGTGACAGCGATTCCGGTTAACGACGCGGCGCTGGTCCGAGATACGCTGGCGGCCGGGGAATATGCTTGTGTGATTCTGGAGCCGTCGGGGGCGGGGGGAGGAACGATGCCGACGGACGTGGAATGGGTGCGAGAGTTGCGCACGATCTGCACGGAAATGGATGTGCCGCTGCTATTCGACGAGGTGATCACCGGGTTTCGATTCGGTCCCGGCGGATACCAGCAGGAGTTTGGGATCACGCCGGACCTGACCACGATGGCTAAAATCCTGGCGGGCGGCTTCCCGGGCGGGGCGGTGGCGGGGAGGCGGGAGTTCGTGGAACTGATCGAAATGCGGGGCGAGTCGGGCTGGAACCGGGGCAAGCGGATTTCGCATCCAGGCACGTTCAACGCCAATCCGCTATCGGCGACGGCGGGAGTGGCGTGTCTGGATTACATCGCGGACGGCGAAGCGCATGCGGCGGCGAATCGAATGGGCGATCGCCTGCGGGCGGGAATGCAAAAGGCGATAGATGCTCGCGGGCTAAGAGCGGAGATATACGGGTCGCATTCGTTCATGCACATTACGTTCACGGGAGTGCGTGACCGGAGTGGGATGGGTTCGCTGGGGCCGGCGCTACAGACGGCGATGATGTTGCACGGAGTGCATATGGGTGGAGGCGGAGGGATGACGTCGGCGGTGATGACGGAGGAGGATATCGATCTGACGATCGACGCTTTCGAGCAGAGCCTGAGAATGTTGGGAGAAGAGGGCCTGCTGATCGATTAGAAAGGCCGTTGGCCGTGGAGGCGGTTGCAAATTGCGTCCGCTGCCAGAACAAAACAGGTTGCGCCTGTTAGTCGCCGAGCTCGATGGAGCGGCGGAAGGCGGCTTCTATGGCGTGGCCGAATGAGGCGCGCAGGCCGCCTTCTTCAAGGGCCTGAAGGGCGGCGGCGGTGGTGCCGCCTGGAGAAGTGACTTGGGCGCGGAGATCGGCGGGATGGCTGCCCGTGACTTCCTGCATGCGCATGGAGCCGATGAGAGTTTCGCGGGCCAGGCGCTCGGCGGTGGCGCGGGGGAGGCCGATGCGCACGCCGGCGTCGGTCCAGGCTTCGAGGATGAGGAAGGCGTAGGCGGGACCGCTGGCGCTGACGGCGGTGGCCATGTCGATGTGGCGTTCGTCGTCGGTGTGGAGCTCGGCGCCGAGGGCGCCCAGGATTCGGCGTGTTTCCTGAAGATCGCCGGAAGTGACCCCGCCGGCGGCGGTCCACAGGGTAATGCCGGCGCCGACCTGGGCGGGCGTATTGGGGATGGCGCGGACGACGCGGGTGCTGTCCAGGTGTGCGCAGAGGGTGCTGAGGCGAGCGCCGGCGACGATGGAGATCACCAGCTGATCGCTCTGTAGAGCAGAGGAGATACCGGCACAAACTTCCTGGAGGTGTTGCGGTTTTATGGCCAGGAAGACGGTGCAAGCGTCCTTGAGACCCTCGACGTTATCGGTGGTCGTGTCGATGCCGAGTTCGTCGCTCAGGGTCTTGAGGAGTTTCTGGGCGGGATCACAGGCGACGATCTCGCCTGGGGTGAAAACTTCTTCCTGTAGCAATCCGCGAATGGTGGCGCCGCCCATTGCGCCGGCGCCGATGAAACACACCTGGTGCGCCATGGATAACTCCAGTCTGATTGTTTTCGGTTGACGGCCCAGGGCCTCGCGGCTCAGGAGCGGACGAACGTTATGGAATATTCGACGCCGGTCTGCTGCAATCGTACCGCAGCCCCGCTGCTGGACTGATGGGCGGGGGGACCCGGGGCGACGGTGTCGGATAGGGAGCCGCCAGGTCTGATCACCGCGGAACCGCCGGGGCCGAGGCCGGCAACGAGAGCGGCGGCGCCGGTGGAATCCAGAAAGGCAGGGGTGGTGAAGGTGGAGGGAGGTCGGTTCCCGAGCACAACGAGGTCGGCGCGCCAGGATGGGGGTGGGGTGAGTGGGGCGATGGATCGCGGGATGAGAAGGCTGAGATCGCCGCTGACGAGGCGGATGGCGGATTCAGGAGAGACGCCGACGGACGACAGAGTTTTGACGGTAGTCTTGGAATCGAGGTTGATGGAGTAGCGGTCGCGGCCGGCGGCGAGCAGATTGTCGGGCGGAGAGGAAAGGTCCGTTGATGCGCCGGTGGTTGACAATCTTCTCGGCAGTGACGGGACCGATGCCGGGCAGGTCTTCCAATTCGTTGCGACTAGCCAGATTGATGTCGAGGGCTTCGCCATTCCGGGACGGTTAGCCGGCGGCGGGCACGTGGATTTGCTGTCCGTCGACGAGGTAGGCGGCCGGAGTCTTCAGCAGGGCTCGCGGTAGTCCCGGTGAAGTCGGGTCCGCGGCCTTCCAGAAGCTGCGCGATTTGAAGCACAAGAATGGCGAGGCTGAGGATGATGAGCAGTGTGAACCTGTGCTTTTCGAACCACTCGGAAGGTAGGGTGAGGGCTCTTGCCATGCTTTGACGCAAGGGTGCGTTAGGGCGAAGGGGTAGCGCAAGGGAGCGGCTTGGCGAGGGATGGAGGCCCGATCGTTGGTGTCCGATGGCTCTTGGAGGGCTTTGGCTTACCATGTGGCGAATTTCGCGCCGGTGCGCGCTGCGATAATGGAGAAACGCACAGGTGCTGTTGGCCAGCCTGATCGGAGTGCGGGGCTCAGGTCGGTCGACGCTGCTGGAATTGGTTTCGGCTGGGCGCACGTTCGCGGCGGAGCGGACCGGTCGCTTTATAGCACGGGTGGCGACGATCAGCCCGAGCGATGTGAAACTAGAAAGGATGGCGGCGATTTACTCTTCGCGCAAAGTCGTGGCGGCGGAGTACACGATTGTCGATTACGAAGGGGTGGGGCTGGCGGAGGGAAGCGGACGGGGTGCGGAATGGCTGAACGCGATGCAAAGGGTGGATATGCTGGTGGTGGTGCTGCCGGTGTACTTGGACGAGGGCCGGAGTGACAGCGTGCAACGGCGGCTGGCCGAGGTGTCGGCTGATCTGGTGATTGCGGATCTGACGGCGGTGGAAAATAGGCTGGAGAGGCTGGAGCGGGATCTGGAGCGGGCGCCGCGAGCGGAGCGTCCGAATCTGGAAAGCGAGCAGGCGTTGCACGGGAGCCTGAAGGAAGCGCTGGAGGGCGGCGTGCATCTCCGGGCGCTGGAGTGGGACGAGACTAGGCTGGACGCCGTCCGCACGTTCGGGTTCATGACCATGAAGCCGATGGTAGCGGTGCTGAACACCGGGGAGGATGATGTGGGAGGGTGGGAGGAAGTCCGGGAGCAGGCGGCGAAACTCTGGCCGTATCCGGGGACGGGAGTGGCGGCGGTCAGCGCGGCGATCGAAGCGGAGGCCATGGAACTGCTGGAGGACGAACGTACGGAAATTCTGGCGGCGCTCGGCATCGATACCCCGGCGAAAACCCGGTTGATCGAGGCGGTGGCGGACGCCGCGGACGTGCTTACGGTCTATACAGGCTCGGAGACGGAAGCGCGGGCCTGGTCGGTGCCCAGAGGAACGACGGCGCTGAGATTCGCGGGCGTCATTCATACAGACCTGGCGCAGGGATTCATCCGGGCGGAGGTGATTCCGCTGGATGAGCTGGAGGAGGCCGGCGCGGAGGGGGAGGCGCGACGGCGGGGACTTATTAGGAGTGAGGGGAAAGACTACCAGCTAAAAGCAGATGACGTGGTGAACGTCCTCTTTTCCCGCTAGGGGCCACAGGCCCTTTGTTCTGAAGCCGCCCACGACGGCTTTCCTTCTCAATTGTTACCGCAAATCGTGAACCCGCGCAGGTTCGCGTGTGGGGCTACAACGGTGCCGCAAGCACGAAAAAACCGATGGGATACGGGCGGTCAGCGGGCGGCGCCGGTGAGTTCGGCGATGCCGGCGATGTCGTTGGCCTGGAAGTAGGCGCGGAGGTCATCGATCAGGGTCGGGGCGGCGGTCGGTTGGACGAAGGTGGCGGTGCCGACCTGGATGGCGGTGGCTCCAGCCAGCAAATATTCGAGGGCGTCGTCCAGAGTGGCGATGCCGCCGACGCCGATGATGGGGACATCGACCTCGGGGTAGACGTCGTAGACGAAGCGGACTCCGATGGGGCGGATTGCCGGTCCAGAGAGGCCGCCGCGGGTGGCACCGAGCAGCGGACGGCGATGGCGGATGTCGATGGTCATTCCGAGGATGGTGTTCATGATGGTCAGGGCGTGGGCGCCGGCGCGGGCGGCGGCGACGGCGAGGGGGCGCATGTCGGTGACGTTGGGGGAGAGCTTGGCCAGGAGGGGCAGGCTGCTGACCTCGAGGATGGCGGTGACGGCCTCGGTGAGGAGGTAGGGGTCGGTGGCGAATTCGAGGCCGCGATCGACGTTTGGGCAGGAGAAGTTGGCTTCGATTGCGACGACTCCGGGCACGCCTTCAAAGGCGGCGGCGAGATCGCGAAAATCGGAGGCGCTGTCACCGGCGATGCTGGCGATGATGGGGACACGGAGAGAGGGCCAGGAGCGGGCTTCGCTGTCCAGAAGCCGGTCAATGCCTGGATTCGGGAGGCCGATGGAGTTGAGCATCCCGGCGGCGGTCTCGACGGTGCGGGGGGTGGGATTGCCGTCCCGCGGATGGGGTGTGATGGTTTTCGTGACTAGCGCGCCGAGCACGGAGAGATCGAAGACCTTCGCGAGTTCGGGTCCGAAGCCTGCGGTGCCGGAAGCAGTCATGACGGGGTTCTGTAGTTCAAGTCCGTCGGGATGGGTAGGCGCTATCTGAACTACGAGGGAGGGATCGGGGGATGGGTTTTCGGTTCTGGAGGCTGAGGTCATGGGTGGGGGTCGTTCACTGCGTAGGGACCGTCTCGCTGGGAATTTTAGACGCGATGAGGTCGTCGGGAGCGAGTCGGTGGGACGGAGCGCGAAAGGCGGGCGTGGATCGAGGAGAAATGGCAAAGAATTCGCTTGCTAACACTCGAAAGACTTATGTTAAGATGCCTTCGCAATTTGGGAGGCAAATCGACTCAATCTACTGAGGTAGGAGACTGCTTCCTATGGCTTCTATTATCGCCGTGGCCAACCAAAAGGGCGGCGTAGGCAAGACGACCACCACCGCCAACCTGGGCACAGGTCTGGCGCGCCGAGGATTCCGGGTACTTCTAGTGGACCTGGATCCGCAGGCCAATCTGACGGCGGCGTTCGGTCTGGAGCGCGGGCTGGAGGAATCCATCGCCAAGAGCTTGGCATCGCGCGAGGCGTCGGTTCCGATCCTGCGGATCGAGGATTCGGCGGGCGTGATTGTGGACGTGGTGCCGTCGAGCTTGGACTTGGCGGCGGTGGAATCGGCGCTGGTGAACAAGCTGGGACGGGAGATGCGGTTGCGGGAACACCTGCGGCGTCTGGACGACGAGTACGACTACATGCTGATTGACACGCCGCCGTCGCTGGGATTGCTGACGATCAACGCGATGGTGGCGGCGGACTGGGTGGTGGTGCCGACGGAGGCGCGGTTCTTCTCGATGCAGGGGCTGGACATGCTCAAAGAGAGTATCAACGAGGTCCTGTATATGAATCCGAAATTGCGGATTCTGGGGATCGTGTTGAGTAAGTACGACCGGCGGCTGCGGGAAGAGACGACGGTGAACGAATTTCTGCGATCGACATGGGGTGAGAGCGTGTTCAATACGGAAGTGCCGACGAACAGCAAGATTCTCGAGGCGTCGAGCGCCGGCGTGTCTATATATGCGTACAAAGGAACTCAAAAGGCCATCAAGATCTACGAGGATCTGGTGGAGGAGGTCGTGGCCCGTGCCTAAGCGAGATGGAGCGCCGTTTGATCCGCGTCGCCTGCGGGACCGGCAGAGGCCTAATGACGTGGTCTCCAGTGTGGTGAATCCGCAGGCGGCACCGCGTGGAAATGGGGAGACGCAAATACGGGTGGTGGGAATCGGCGGCGCGGGCAACAACGCCATCAATCGAATGGTGGAGGCCGGAGTGGCCGGGGTGGAGTTCATCGTGGTGAACAGCGATGCGCAGGACCTGGCGAATTGCCTGGCGGGCCATAAGATCGCGATCGGGACGAAGACGACCCGGAGTTTGGGGGCGGGGGGAAATCCGTCGGTAGGCGAACGAGCAGCGTTTGAGAGTTCGGCTGAGATCGAGTCGGCATTGAGCGATGCGGACATGGTATTTGTGACGGCGGGGATGGGTGGGGGCACGGGGACGGGTGGAGCGCCGATCGTGGCGCGGATCGCGAAGGATTCGGGCGCGCTGACGGTGGGGGTGGTGACGATGCCGTTCATGTTTGAGGGCTCGATGCGAGGCAGGTCGGCGGAGGGTGGACTGGAGGAGCTGCGAGAGCAGGTGGACGCGCTGGTGGTGATTCAAAACAACCGCCTGATTCATGTGGTGCAGAAGAACACGTCGATGGCGGACGCGTTCAAGGCGGCGGATACGATGCTGCTGAACGGAGTTCGCGGCATTACCGATCTGATTACCTCGGTTGGATTCGTGAATGTTGATTTCGCGGACGTGCGGAGCATCATGGCGAACTCAGGGACGGCGATCATGGGGGTGGGAGTGGCCGGAGGGGAAGGCCGGGCGGAGGCGGCGTTGCGACAGGCGGCGGCGAGCCCGCTGATCGAAATTCCGCTGGAAGGCGCCTCAGGCATCCTGGTGAATGTGGCCGGAGGTCAGGACCTAGGTATTCACGAAATCCAGACGGTGGTGAGCGAACTCAAGCAACTGGCGAGCCCGGACGCCCGGATAGTTTTCGGGGCGGTGGTGGACCCGAATCCGCTGCAGACGCTATCGGTGACGCTGATCGCCACCGGATTTGGCGAAGGCCGGATACCTTCGCGGGATCCGTGGTCGCGGCGAACGACGAATGCCAATGTGTCGGCGGCGCCGACGGTGGCGGGCGGACGAAGCGGGCTAATAGAACGAGTGGCGCGGGAGCCGGTGGGCACACCAACGGCTACGGCGACCGCGACGCAAGAGGCACCCGCGCCGACCGAGCCGGAGATTCGCGAGGTCACGCGGCCGGTGGAGACCGAGCCGGAAAACAGCGAGGTGCCGGCGTTCATCCGGCGCCAGCGGCAGGACCAAACCTAGCTGCCACAGGCAGTCTTTTCCCTTCAGCAATTCCGGGCGTTCATTTGATCCGTGTGGGCCGCTACGAACCTGGCTCTGACTGGTTGCCGGGACGGCGCCGGCGGGTGAGGACGATGACGGTTCCGATCAGGTTCATCAGAACGCCGGCGATGGTTATGGGACCCGGAATTTCGGTCAGAAAGATGATCCCCAGCAGGATGCCGCCCGTGACCTCTTGGGTGGCGATGAGGTTGGTTTTGGTGGCGGAGAGGTGCCTCAGAGCGGCGTTGTAGAGGGTGTGGCCGATGCCGATGGGCACGAAGCCGGCGAGCACCAGGGCGGCGATGCGGCCTGCGGTGTAGTTGGGGGGTTCGAAGCCGATGATCAGCAGCGGCACGGCCCAGAAGGCGGCCCAGGCGTACATGCGTGAGGTGTAGGCGAAGATCGGGGTGTGGCGGCGGCGGATGCGGCCCAGGATGGAATAGACAGCGAACATGGCGCCGGAGAGCAGGGCGAAGAGATCGCCGAGCAGCTTCCGGCCCGTCATCTCCGGTTCGAATCCGGACATCACCGCGATGCCGGCGATGGAGAGAGCGATCCCGGCCAGCTGAAGGCAGGTGAGCCGTTCGCCGAAGAGGCGGATGGAGGCAATGGCGATGATGGCGGGTGAGAAGTAGACGATGGAGAGGGCGTGGGCGATGGAGGTGAACCAGAGAGCGGCGACAAAAAAGAGAAAATGTAGGCTCATCGCGAGACCGTAGGCCCAGTAGGAGAGGATGTCCTCAAACCAGCCTCGCAGCTGGCCGCGGAAGGCGGCCAGGCTGGTAACGAATATGGCGCCGAAAAAGAGACGCCAAAAAGTAACCTCAAGGGCGGAGACGGGAAAGGCGAGGCGGACGAGGAGGGAAGAGGTGGCGAAGCCGAGAACGCCGACGGCCATCATGAGGATTCCGCGAAGTTCGCCGGACGGTCGTTTCAACGGCGACTCCCCGGTGCGCGATCGACTAGATGCCGGATTCCCATCGCCAGGTGAGATCTTGCCGGTCAAAAACAGGCCCTTCGGTGCAGACTCGACTGGGGCCTTTACGGGTGGTGACGACGCAACTGTGGCACACCCCGAGGCCGCAGGCCATGCGGGCTTCGAGCGCGAACTGCACGGCCTTCCGACCGGTCTGCAGACGGAGGGCGGAGTCGAGGGCCTGCAACATGGCGCCGGGGCCACAGGCGAAGATTTGGTCGGCCCAGTCGTACCATTCCGGCAGCAGGTCGACGGCGGTGCCGTGAGCGCCGGCGGAACCGTCATCGGTAGCCAGTTGAAGCTCGGCAGCGGCCGGCAGGAATTCGCCGGGGAGCAGACCGGCGGCGCCGCGAGCGCCGTTTATAAGGACGCAATCGGCGTCGTCGGGTGTGGTGGCGGCGGCGAGGGCGACTAGCGGCCCCATGCCGATGCCGCCGCCGATCAAGAGTAGATGACGATTGCCGGGTTCGATATTGAAATGGGTTCCCAGTGGCCCCAGGGTGTCGATCCGATCGCCGGGTCGGCGGCGGGACAGCCAATCGGAACCGCGGCCGGCGACGTGGTAAAGGATCGAGAAAGTGGCGGCGTTGGTATCGATGGCGGAAAGGCTGTAGGGACGGCGCAGAAGCGGATCGTCGGCGTCGCCGTTGAGCATGTGGACGAACTGGCCCGGGTGAGCGGCGGCGGCGATTGTTTCGGATCGCAAAGTGATCCAGAAGAGGATTTCGGAGAGGCGGGCGTTGCCGACGACTTCGGCCATGACAGGGACGGGCATCAGTCTGGCTGGCCTTCGTGCTCGCGATCGCGGTAGGCGGCCAGGGGGAGGACATTGTAGGTGGAGCCGCCGGTGCTGATGGCGTCGGCGAGGGCGCGGGCGGTGTCGATGGAAGTCAGGCAGGGTACCTGACTTTCGGCGGCGGCACGGCGCATTTGAAAACCGTCCTGCAGGGTCTCGCGGTCGCCGGTGAGGGTGTTGACGACGAGGACGGTATTGCCCCGGCGTATGTTGTCGATCATGGTGTTGTCGCCGTCCCGTAGGCGGCTGACTTCTTCGACTTCGAGGCCGAATCCACGCAGGTAGCGGGCGGTGCCGGAGGTGGCGAGGAGCGAGTAGCCACGCTCGGCGAAGGCCTTCGCGATGGGCGAGCATTCGGCTTTGTGGCGATCGGCGATGGACATGAGAATGGCGCCGGTCGCGGGGATGCCGAGTCCGGCGGAGAGCATGGCCTTGTGCAAGGCGGGGGCGAATTCGGTGTCGATGCCCATGACCTCACCGGTGGATTTCATCTCGGGACCGAGGAAGGTGTCGACCCCGGAGAGCTTGGCCATGGAGAACACAGGGGCCTTCACCGCGACTAGGGGGCTCTCGGGCCAAAGGCCGGGCTCGTAGCCGAGTTTGCGCAGAGTATGGCCGAGCATGATGCGGGTGGCCAGGCGGACCATGGGTACGCCGGTGATCTTGCTCATGAAGGGCACGGTGCGGCTGGCGCGGGGGTTGACCTCGATGACGTAGACCTCGTCTTCCCAGACGACGTACTGGATGTTGACGAGGCCGCGGGCATTGACGGCGCGGCAGATGGTGAGGGTGTACTGGACGAGCTTCGCGGCGGCTTCGGGGGAGAGGCCGATAGGTGGGTAGACGGCGAAGCTGTCGCCGGAGTGGACGCCGGCGCGCTCGATGTGCTCCATGATGCCGGGAATGAGCGTGTCTTCGCCGTCGCAGATGGCGTCGACCTCAACCTCCTTACCTTCGAGGTACTTGTCGATGAGGACGGGGTGGGAGGGGGAGGGCTGGGTTACGGTGGTGATGTAGCGCTTGAGGCTCTGGCGGTCGGCGACGATTTCCATGGCGCGGCCGCCAAGTACGTATGAGGGACGGGCCAGGACCGGGTAGCCGAGGCGCTCGGCGACTTCGAGGGCGTCTTCCATGCGATGCACGGCGGCGCCGGGGGGGCGCTGGATGCCAAGGCGCTCCAAGAGTGCGTCGAACTTCTCACGATTCTCGGTCTCGTCGATGGACTTGACGTCGCTGCCGGCGATGCGGACGCCCAGGTTGTAAAGGGGACCGGCGAGGTTGATGGCAGTCTGGCCGCCGAACTGCACAACGGCGGCGGGGGCGTGCTGGCCGGTCTCGTTCTCGATGATGTCGGCGACGCTTTCTTCGTCGAGCGCCTCGAAGTACAGGCGGTCGGAGGTGTCAAAATCGGTACTGACGGTCTCGGGGTTGCTGTTGATCATGACGCTCTTGCGTCCGCTCTCCTGCAAGGCCCAGGCGGAGTGGACGGAGCAGTAGTCGAATTCGATGCCCTGACCGATGCGGATGGGGCCGGAGCCGATTACGACGGCGGCTTCGTCGGCGAAGGGCCGGGCCTCGTTCTCCATCTCGTAGGTGCTGTAGTAGTAAGGGGTGTAGGCGGCGAACTCGGCGGCGCAGGTGTCTACCATCTTGTAGACGGGGCGGATTCCCCAGGTATGGCGCAGGTCGCGCACGCGCTGGGGCAATTCGTCGGCGAGGTTGCCGATCATCTCGTCGGAGAATCCGAGGCGCTTGGCCTCCCAGAGCAGGCTGGGGTCGAGGGGCTCCTCCAGCAGGCGGATTTCCATGCGGTAGATGTTGTTGAGCTTTTCGAGGAAGAAGATGTCTATGGCGGTGCGGCGGGCAAGCTCGTCGGTCGAGATGCCGCGGCGCAGGGCGGCCATGAGGGCCCAGAGGCGCTGATCGTTGGGGGTGTCGATATACCGGGCGATGTCCGTGGCGGTGTCCCAGCCAGGATCCTCCCAGAGGAGGGTGCGGCCGCCGAACTCCAGGCCGCGAACGGCCTTGTTAAGAGCGGCCTCCATAGTGCGCTCGATGGCCATGACCTCGCCGGTGGCCTTCATCTGGGTGCCGAGGCTGCGGTCGCCGCCGGCGAACTTGTCGAAGGGCCAACGGGGGATCTTGACGACGACGTAGTCGAGGGCCGGTTCGAAGGCGGCGGTGGTCTCGCGGGTGATCGGGTTGGCGATCTGGTCCAGGGTGCGGCCGATGGCGATGCGGGCGGCGATGCGGGCGATGGGGTAGCCGGTGGCCTTGGAAGCGAGGGCGGAGGAGCGGCTGACGCGGGGATTGACCTCGATTACCCGGTACTCAAACGAGTTTGGATCTAGGGCGTACTGGATGTTGCAGCCGCCTTCGATGCCGAGGGCGCGGATGATCTTGAGCGCCGCCGAGCGCAGCATCTGGTATTCCTTGTCGCTGAGGGTCTGGCTGGGAGCGACGACGATGGAGTCGCCGGTGTGAACTCCCATGGGGTCGAGATTTTCCATGTTGCAGACGGTGATGCAGTTGTCGGCGGCGTCGCGCATGACCTCGTACTCGACCTCTTTCCAGCC
>CAZBZS010000057.1:0-14153 GCA_964496475.1 uncultured Chloroflexota bacterium
CCTTTTGAGGCGTCTGGGCCGATCGTCTCCGCGAAGATCGGGTACGACCGGGTCACGTTGAGCCGGACACCGAACTCTGCGGTGAGGTCGTCAATTATAGTGACGGTGGTCGGCTCGTCGGTGATAATGACGAGCTTCAACACATCTCCCGGCAGCCAGGCGTCAAGGTCGCCGACGACGGTCCCCTCAACTCCGGAGAGTCCCAGGTAAAACTCGGCCGCCGGGGTGAGCTTCGCCATGAATACGCTATCGCCATGGAAGGCGTTTACGTGGTAGGAGTTGCGCTGGCAGTACTGGATAACGCCTAGCGCCACTTCCTTCGGAAGAAGAGTTTCCGAGATGATGTCGCCGGATTCCGGGTGGCGGATCTGCGCGCCCTGGTAGCATATCAACGGTGTTTTGATGCCGAACTGCTCGGCGAATCGACGGGCGCTGGCAAACATGCGACCGGTGGCGATAGTGACGTTGACTCCAATTGCCTGCACCGCCCGCACGGCTTCTTCGACCCTGGGGCTCACCTCGTTATCCGATCCGAGGATCGTGCCGTCGAGGTCGATCGCCACCAATTCGAATTTCATGTAACGGTCTTTCCTTTGCGGCTGATTCTAGGAGTGTTGGATTCTGGGCGCGGTCACTTGGTTCGCCGATCGGCGAGCTTGCGGGCGCGATAGGCGACGCGCCGTTTGGCCCGACGTGCCAGGACGGCCGGCTCGATGTCCAGATGCCCTGCCAGGGCCCGCATTATCTCCACGTTTCCCTTATCCGGCCCGTTGCCATCGAATCCGGGGGTTTCCAGAATCACCGGCAAGCTCCTGATCCGGGGATGGTTGAGCACCCCGGCTAGGCCGTCGTAGCCGATGTGACCTTCGCCCAGGTTAGCGTGGCGATCGAGTCCCCGGCCACATTTTACTTTTGAGTCGTTGAGGTGGAGCGCGGCGACCCTATCGAAGCCGATATTTGCCTCGATTTCCGTCGTCATTCTCTCCAGCCCTCCGGGATTTGCCAGATCGTAGCCGAAGGCAAAGGCATGGGCGGTGTCCACGCATACTCGCAATCTCGGATCGCCATGGAGCTCGTTAATTATTGCGTCGAAGTCGGTGAAGCGCCCGCCGATGACGCGTTCGCTGCCGGCTGAGTTTTCCAGCAGCAAGGGCACATCACATTCAGACAGGTCACGAGCGCGGGCGAGGCCGCTGACGACCGAATCAAGGACTCCGCCCAGTCCGAGCCCGTAGTTGCTGCCGAGATGGAAGATGATTCCGTCGAGTCCCAGCAACGCACAGATCTTCAATCCCGCTGCCAAGGCGTGGACCGACTTTTCGTAAACGTCTGGATTCCCCTCGCGGGCTCCGAGGTTTATAAGGTAAATGCCGTGGGAAAAAATCGGGCCGATGCCGGCCGCGGCGCAGGCCGAGCGAAATGCCGTCACTTGGTCGTCCGTGTACTCGCGGGGCTTCCACTGGATCTTGTTCGTTCCGAATATCTGGGCGCAGTTGATCCCGAGTGTCTGGGCGCGGTCGATGCCGAAGTGATTCTCCCGGGTGGCGCTGACGTGCGCCCCCAACAACAGCTCCCGAGGCGATACTGACAAATCGGTCCTCAATTGATAGGCGGTCGGAGTCGCGATGACGGACTCGACCCGGCGACAAGGGAGTGTTTAGCACGGATAAGGGCCGGCTGCCCAACCTTGCCGACCTAGGTCAAAGTCTGGTGGGCCCGGCAGTTGGCTCCGAGAGCATGTTCGGGTGCTTCCATGCAATGATCAGACGCCGACCAAAGGGGGCGATAGAATCGTGGCCACGGGATGATCGGCGTCAGCCGAGGCGGCTATGCTGTCGGCGAAATCGGTTGTCATGACTAATTCGAAGGTTTCCAGGAAATGAGGTCGCCTTGAGGATCATCGCTGTTGCCGCCGTTGCGGTCACTCTAATTTCGCTCGCCGGATGTGCCAATTCCGAGCTGGATGAATTGAGCGCTAGGGTATCTGCCCTAGAGGTTGGTTACCAGAATGTTCAGAAAGAGCTCGACCAGCCCGCGCCGACGCCGATAGTTGCTCCTGCTCCGACTCGGCCAGCCCCGGCGCCCGCGGCCACAGCCACACCGATCCCGGAACCAACGCAGACGCCCACGCCGCGACCTACGCTGACGCCCACACCAGAGACAGCCGCCACCCCGGTGGCGGCCACGGTGAACGCTGACGACGGGCTAAACACGCGCGCTGAGCCCACCACCGATGCGGCTGTGTTGGAGGTGCTTTCGCACGAGTCGGAAGTCGAGCTCACCGGCGAGTCCCGGATAATCGACGATATCGAGTGGGTCGAGCTCTCCAGAGGCGGCTGGGTCCAGTCTCAGTTCCTTGTACTCCCGTAAACGGAAGAAGATTCGCCGGAGATGACTCTGCTACGGCGGGAGCGGGATTTGGGATCGTCGCGAACCGTGAGGATTGGCGTTGGCCGCACCGCCTCCATTTGACAGTAGTCGGCGAGATTTCTTGGATTGCCGGGTTCGGGCGGAAGTTTATCTGTCGGGCAGTGAAAATTCGTTGAGAGCCGAGCCTTGCAGAGGCTCGGTCACCGGCGGTCGATTAAGTTAGGGTGTAGAAGCTGAGCGTGGCTAATACCGAATCCCCAACGGGACATAAAGCCGGAATACGCCAACATATTTGAGATCAGTCAGTGAGCCGATCTCATGATTCTGGACGAGGGGAACCCAAGGACATACGCCAGCCTGATCCAGGATCTGGACGAAGAGGCTATGTTCGTGGCGGCGCCCACCCATAAGGGCGCCTCGGCTCATGTGAGCGGCGTAGCGAGCTCACGGTAAGTTCGCTGGTCCGCGGCGCCCGGTACATGGGGACGGCGACGGTCGTTTTGCGGGAATTCATCCCGGTGGAGGTGTTGCGGCTAAACCGTCCTGAAACGGTCAGACGGGCCCAGTTTCGGGAAAATGTTCGGGTGGATGTTCGCGTTCCAGATTCGGCCCTGCACGTCCAGCCTGCCGACGCCCCCAGTGTGGCGGAGGGGCTGGAGGTCGAGATAATCAACCTCAGTGCGGGTGGTGCCCGTTTCGTCATTGACCGGAAGATACCAACGAGCCGTGAGGCGCCATCCGTGAAGTACTGGCTGGAGTTTCCTATAGACCATGACAATCCCCTGGGAGACCTCGTGGAACCCGATCCGGGACCCGCCCCGGTTCCGGTTCCGGGGCCCGTGCCCGAGGAGGAGGAAGAGGAGCCCGCCGGCCCCGACATTATGAGCATGGCGATCCGGATCATTGGCGTAGACGAAGTTGGTGAGGGGCGCAGAGCGTCGGTAATCGTCCGCAGCCAATTCAAATCCGCCGATGCCCGCGCAGGACCGGATCACCCGCTTCGTGAACCTGTGTCAGATGGTGCTCCGCCGACGTCGTTTCACTTGAATCTTCTGTCGGCCCCCGTCCCTATAATTGGCTGGCGTAATCCACCGGACAGCCGACTCTTTCATGCGGGCTGTCTGCTCAGACAGGCGTTAACCTGCAGGGGAGTAGATGCACCGCGTTCTGATCACCGGGCTGGGAGGATTCGTCGGCCGGCATCTCGGTGGATTGCTGACCGAAGCCGGCGACGGGGATGTCTATGGAAGCGTTGTGGAGGCGGATTTGGGGCGGGAACTGCCTCTACCCGAGGATCACGTCCTGGCCTGCGATCTCCTGGACGTGAAGGCGGTCAACGAGCTAATAGAGGCGGTCCGTCCCGGGCAGATATACCACATCGCCGGCATAGCGGAGGTTGGTCGTTCCTGGGAAGACCCGGGACCGGCTTACCGGGTAAACGTGTTGGGGCAGCTGAATCTGCTTCAGGCGGTCGTCGCGATCTGTCCCGACAGCCGGGTTCTGGTGGTGGGGTCGGCCGGCGAATACGGGCTTGTCTGCCAGTCTGACTGCCCAATCGGGGAAGATCATCCGCTGACTCCGGCGGACCCGTATGGCGTGAGTAAAGCCGCCCAGGACTTGATGGCCCAGCAGTACTACCTGGGTTACGGGACGGACATCGTGCGAACGAGATCGTTCAACCACATCGGTCCCGGTCAGTCGACTGGATTTCTGGTAGGTCGCGTGGCCCGGATGGTGGCGGAGGTAGAGAAGGGGCTGCGGGAACCGGTGGCGGATTTTGGTGATCTGTCCGCGCGGCGCGACTTCACGGACGTGCGCGACGTGGCCCGGGCTTATCAGTTGCTCATGGAGAGGGCTCTGGGTGGCGAGGCATACAACGTTTGTTCCGGCACTGCGGTGCCCGTCGCGGAGGTCGTGCGGATGGCCCTGGCGCTCGGAAAAGTCCCGATTGAGTTTCGGATCAACCCTGATCGCGAGCGACCCACCGATCTACC
This sequence comes from uncultured Chloroflexota bacterium, assembly GCA_964496475.1. GTDB lineage: Bacteria > Chloroflexota > UBA11872 > UBA11872 > VXNJ01 > JASLPR01. The sequence continues at coordinate 4,365 of CAZBZS010000057.1, forward strand.
GTTGTTGTTGGGCGATAACTCGAAGCTCCGGTCCGTCACCGGATGGGAGCCCCGCATCCCTCTTGAGAAGAGCGTGAGCGACGCCGTCGACTATGCCCGGGAGATCGTCTAGATGGATCAAGATTTGCGGTCAGGCGGCACCTGCCGGCGTCGCAATTACGCATGCAGAAGGGAGTAGATGATTTGGTGGGATCATCGTCCGAGCTCAAGTTTGGCACCGACGGCTGGCGCGCGAAGATCGCGGGCGAATACACATTTGCGAATGTCCGCCGGATCGCGCAGGGGATCGCAGTCTTCGCGAGAGAGCACTGGGAGCATGACCGGGGCCTGGTGGTGGGTTACGACCGGCGGTTCGGATCGGAACGGTTTGCGCGGACGGCTTGCCAGGTATTCGCGGCAAACGGGATAAAGTCGTATCTCACGGCGGAGCCCACCCCGACACCGGCGATCGCGTACATGATTTCGAAGGTGGCTGCGGCTGGCGGAGTGATCGTCACCGCCAGCCATAACCCCCCGTCAGACAATGGGATCAAGGTGCGGACGGGTACCGGCGCGGCGGTGGCTCCGGATCATCTTGCGAAGATAGAAGCCGCGATTCCGGCGGTGTCGGAACTCGTAAAGACGATGCCGTATGACGCTGCGCGGGAGGAGGTGCTCATCGAGGCTCTGGATGCGAGGTCGCCCTATCTTCAGGGAGTGCGGGCCAGTCTCGATCTGGGGTGCGTCGCCGCCTCGGGCATCCGCGTGGTGGTCGATTCGATGTTCGGCGCCGGCGCAGGCTACGTAGACGATTTGCTGGCCGGTAGCGACATCGACCTGCTTGCTATCCGGCAGGAGCACAACCCCGCGTTTCCCGGAATGGCCCGACCGGAGCCGATTCCGCCTTACACCGATGCGCTGGGCGGGGTCGTTCGCGACGCCGGGGCAGCGGTCGGAATCGTCCATGACGGTGACGCCGACCGACTCGGCATCGTTGATGAGAACGGAGATTTTGTCGACCAGCTGCGGGTGATGTCCCTGCTGGCTTACTACTTGCTGGAATATACGACGCCCAGGGGGCCGATAGTGCGGACCGTCACCACTAGTTCCATGCTAGATCGTCTTGGTGAGCTCTACGGAGTGGAGGTCATCGAAACCGGAGTCGGGATGAAATACGTGGCGCCAAAGATGCAGGAGGTGGGAGCGATGATGGGAGGGGAAGAGAGCGGCGGCTACGTGATCGGCCGGCACATGCCCGAACGTGATGGAATTTTCTCCGGCCTCCTTTTCCTAGACTTTATGGCGAGGACGGGTAAGTCCCCGACCGAGCTTGTGAGGCAGTTGTTTGCACTCCTTGGGCGGGAATATCATTACGCCCGCCTGGATCTTGCCTTCCCCGCCGAAGAGCGGGTGGATATCGAGGCGCGGGTGGCCGCTTTTGAGCCGGGTGCGCTAGACCGCAGTGAAGTCGTCGATCTACTCACCGCCGACGGGCATAAGCTCAAGCTGGCCGATGGGAGCTGGCTGTTGATTCGTTTTTCGGGGACCGAGCCGTTGTTGCGTGTGTACACTGAGACAACCTCGCCCGAGCGAGTGCGCAAGCTGCTGGCCATCGGCGCCGATGCGGCCGGCGTGGAAATCCCGGGATGAGACGGATTTCGCTCGATGATCCGGATGTGCGGCAGCGGCTGGACAGCCAGTCGATGTTGGACCTCCTGCGGGCGGTACCGGAGCAGTGCGCAATGGGCTGGCGAAATGGATTCGCCGTCCATATCCCGGCCGGCTACGGAGATGTCGACGCGGTCGTAGTGGCCGGCATGGGCGGCTCCGCGATGGGAGGGGATCTGGTCCGCGGACTCATCCAGAACCGGCTGTCGATACCCATGGTGATCTCGCGAGACTATCGGTTGCCGGCGTTTGTGGGCGGTCGCACGCTGGTGATTCTGTCCAGCTACTCGGGCACGACCGAAGAGACGTTGTCGGCGTTTCGAGAGGCGTCCGAACAAGGAGCAAAACTGATCGCATTGGGCGGTGGAGGCAAGTTGCTGGAAGAGGCGCCGGGACCGATCGGACGGATTCACGCGGAGGGGATGCCGAGGGCCGTCATGGTCGAGTCGATGCTGCTGCTCCTGGGAATACTCACGAAATGTGGGGCGCTGGCGGACGTTGAGACAATGGCCGGGCGGCTGCCGGACTTCGCCCACGAGCAGGTGGGGCGATTTGACTCGGATGTGCCCGAGGTGAATAACCCGGCCAAGCTTCTGGCGCGTTCCCTGGAGGGTCGCATTCCGGTTGTGGTGGGAGCGGGAGCCCTGGCGCCGGTGGCGCGCCGCTGGAAGGCTCAGTTCAATGAGAATGGTGAGCAGTGGGCGGTTGTCGACGAAATGCCCGAGTTCAATCACAATACGATTCAGGGGATCGGCCTGCCCGGCGCCGCGGCCGATCTTCTCCACGTCGTAATGCTCACATCTGAGGACGACAGCTCGCGGACCCGGCGCCAGGGTGACTTTGGCGGTCAGCTGGTGACGGAAGCAGGTATCCCGGTGACGGTGGTGCCGGCGGAAGGCGACGATCAGCTTGCCCGGATGATGTCGCTGGTGATTTACGGGGACTTCGTGTCCTATTACACCGCGATGCTAAACGAGGTCGATCCCACTCGCATTCCGGTGATAGCCGAGCTGAAGGGCCGGATAGCGACGGAAGGCTGATCCGCCGCTATCCGAGTCCCTGCAAGAAGGCGGTCACATCGGCGCCGATACGGGCGAGCGAATAGCCGCCTTCCTGTATCACGAGAATTGGCGTACCTAGCCGTGCAATCTGTTCGGCTGCCAGATGGAATCCTTCTTCCGACACGTACCAGTCGGCGATCGGATCGCCGGCGGCGATGTCGGTCCCGAGACTGACGACCAAAAACTTGGGGTCGAATTTCGAAACCTCTTCGAGGGCTTTCGGCAACTCGGCCAACAGCTCCGCGTCCCCACTGGATGGCCCCAGGGGGTGATTGAAATTGTGGCCAGCGCCTGACCCGGCTCCGGTCTCATCCGCCTGGCCGCTAAATCCGGGATATGCATAGACCGGGTGCGCGTGGATGGAAACGTAGAGGACATCGTCGCGGGTGTAGAAGATTTCCTGGGTGCCGTTGCCGTGGTGATAGTCGATGTCCAGGATCGCCACTTTCCCGCCCTCCGACAGGCGATCCGCCGCCAGCGCCGCGTTGTTGAAGTAGCAAAACCCGCCAAAAAAATCGCTGCCGGCGTGGTGGCCGGGCGGGCGGCACAGACAGTACACACGGTCTGTTGGGCCCGTCAGCCGGGCCGCCCCTTCCAGCGCAAGGTTGGCGGCGGCCAGCGCCGCCCTCGGCGTCCCGGACGTGAGTGGGGTCTGGTCGAAACAGAATCCACGCTTCAGCCCCGGCGGCCGCCCGGTCCGGGGTGAGTCGACAGAGGTGGAGCCGCGATGGATCTCGGGGTAGCGAGTGGCTCCGGCGAGGATCGCGGCGCACGTTTCCCGGTAGTAGGCCAGCATCTCTGGCGGATGCACGCCGCGCAGGGCGTCCCCGGATTCGGAATGAAATTCTTGTGGGCTCAGTCCGGCCGCGGATAGCGCTTCTCGGATCTTCGCTACGCGCTCCGGGACCTCCGGGTAGCGGGGTTGCGACGTGGGATCGTGGTCCAGATGGTCATCGTCAGCGAGGACCAGCATCGTCGTTCGACTCTCGTCGCGGGAAGACGACGTTCGGTCCCTGGCATCCCACCGTCACGCGCTGCCCGGGCAGGAAATCGTCGTCCGAGAGCACGCGCACCTGGACGGATGTTCCAGTGTCGAAGGTGACCCGAATGAGCTGATCGTGACCGTAGAAAATCCGGTCGGCGACTACCCCGTTTCCGGTTGCGGCAGTGGCGATTGTGAGCCAATCGGAACGAATCATGAGGTCCACCGGCCCGGTCAGCCCTTCCTCAGATTGTAGGCGACCGAGCTCGCATTCGACCGTTCCGTCATTGCACTCAGCAGGGATGAAATTGGCGTTGCCCAGCCATTCGGCGATCCGGCGGGTGGCCGGGCGCCTGTACAAGTCGCGAGGCGTGGCTATCTGCTCGATCGCCCCATCGAACATTACGGCCACGCGATCGGTGAGGCTCAAAGCCTCCTCTATGTCGTGGGTCACGAAAATGGCGGTGGCGTTGGCGGCCCGCAGGATTTCCCGGACCTCCGCCCTTACGTGGGCGCGGAGGGCCGCATCCAGGTTGGAGAAAGGTTCGTCGAGCAAAATAACCTGGGGCTCCGAGGCAAGCGATCGAGCCAGGGCGCCGCGCTGCTGCTCGCCGCCGGACAACTCGTGGGGCATCCGGCCGCCGAGTCCGGACAGGCCGACCAGGTCCAGGAGATCGTTCACCCGGCCGTTTTCGCCCTTGTTAAGGGAGTAGGCCACGTTCAGGCGCAGCGACATGTGGGGAAATAGGGCGTAATCCTGAAACACCATGCCGACCCGGCGTCGCTCTGGCGGCAGGTTGACGCGCGGTCCGGCGACTTCCTGCCCGCCTACATGGATGCGGCCGCGGTCGGGGGTTTCAAATCCGGCGATGAGGCGCAGGGCGGTGGTTTTGCCGCAACCACTGGGTCCCAGCAGGCTTAGCAGCTCCCCGCGCCGGAGGTCGAAGGTCATACCGCGGACCGCGATCGTATCGCCGAACTGCTTGTCGACACCTTCGCAGCTGATTGCCGGGTCGTTCATCTTGATTCTTGCATCTTTGGGAATAACAGGATCATGGGGAGGGAAGCCAAAGCTACGAGCAGCAGAGCCGCTGGACCGGCCGCCGCGAAAAATCCTTCGTCGGTCGCCGACCATATCTGGGTCGCCAGGGTCTGGAAGCCCGTTGGCCCCAACAGCAGGGTGGCCGGCAGCTCCTTCATTGCCGTCAAGAACACCAGCGAACCCCCGGCAACGATACCCGGATAGATCAACGGGATGGTTATGGATTTTAGAATAGAGAGCTTCCCGTGACCCACGGCACGGGCCGACTCCTCAAGGCGCGGGCTGACCTGCAGAAACGATGCCCTAATCGAACCGAAGGCCTGCGGGAGAAATCGCACGACGTAAGCGAAGACCAGCAGAAATAGGCTCTGGTAAACGATGGGCGCGTAATTCGCCGCGAAGAACACCAATGACAGGGCTAGGACCACCCCTGGAAGGGCGTATCCGGAATAGGCGATGCCCTCGAGAAGCGAGCTGAACCGCCGGCCGTAGCGGGTGACGAAGGCGGCGATGGGCAGAGCCGCCGCGATCGCCGCGATACCGGCTAATCCCGACGCCAGCGCGGAATTACCGGCCGTCGCCCAGATGCCAGGGTCAACGGCTCCCGACCCGACCCCTCGAATCGACCAGTAAATGAGGGTGCCAATTGGAATCAGGAGGGCAACGACGATTACCGCTACGCAGTAGATCAACGCCGGCCACTTCCAACGCTCCAGCAGGATGAGTCGCGCCGGCTGCGGAGTTCCTGCCGACGACCTGTAGAAGCGAGCCTTGCCTCTAGTGCGCCGTTCCAGAAACAGTATCCCCACCGTCAACAGTACGAGCAGCAGGCTGAGCAGGGCCGCGAGTGAACGGTCGAACGAGGCCTGGTACTGGGTGTAGATGACCTGAGTGAAGGAATTGAACCGCATCAGTGAGACGGCGCCGAAGTCGCTGAGCGTGTACAGCGCCACTAGCAGTCCGCCGGCCGTAAGCGCCGGCCTTAGTTGCGGGACCATCACCGTGAAGAACGTCCGCCAGGGACCGGCGCCCAGGGAACGGGCCGCCTCCTCGGTGGCGGGATCGATGCGAGTCAGTGCCACGGTGGTCGTGATCAATACGTAGGGATACGAAATGACGGTCAACGTGAACAGCGCCCCGGGAAAGCCGGTCAGTCCCGGAATTCCCGCCAGGCCGAAGAGTGACTCTATTGCTTGATGCACGAATCCCTGGGGGCCCAATCCAGCGATTGCCGCGAATCCGGCTACGTAGCTCGGGATCGCAAGCGGCAACATGGCCAGGATCAGCCAGGTCCGGCGCCGTGGCAGATCGGTGCGAGCGAAAAGCCAGGCCAGAGGCAGGGAGATCAGGATCGTAGCGGCGGTCACAGCCAGGGCCAGCAGGGCGGTGGACAGGAGCGTTTCGACGGTGCGAATGCGCAAGAAGGATTCCCACGGGGCCGATCCTCCCTGAATCGCCCGCACGACCAAATAGACCACCGGCAGTAATACCGCCGCTCCCACCAACGAGGCAAGGCCAGCCAGCAGGAAGGGAACCCGGCGGGCGGTGTCCCACCGGGATTGCGGTAAGCCGGGAGCCTCAAAGGATCGATTACTTACGGCCATGTCTCCTCATCCCCTAGAGGACTCCGGCGTCCTGCAGCAAGCGCAGCGTACCCGACAGATCCTCGAGATCGCTCAAATCCAGATCGGGCGTCTCGATGGAGGCGAGCGGTGGGAGACCGGAGGCGGCCTCGACTCCTTCCACCAGCGGATACTCGAATGTGGATTCGGCGATGTATCGCTGCGACTCGTCGGTGAGCATGAAGTCCACCACTGCCAGAGCCCGATCGTAGTCGGTGGAGGTCGTCAAGATCCCGGCCCCGGCAACGTTGATCAGGGCGCCCGGGTCCCCGCCGCTCAGGTAGTGATTCCGAGCCGGGACGTTCGGTCGCTCAGCCAGCTGGCGGACTAAGTAGTAGTGGTTTACGAAGCCTGCATCGATGTCGCCGGTGATCACGGCCTCTACAATCGGGGTGTTTTTCGGGAAGACCGTGGGATTGTTAGCGACGATTCCGCGTAGCCAGGTCAGCGCCGCCGGATCCCCTTGAGATACACGGATGGCGGTCACGAACGCCTGAAACGAGCCATTCGTCGGCGCCCATCCCAGGCGATCCTTCCACTGCCGGTCGGTGAAACCCTGGATCGTCTGGGGAAGATCGGCGGCGGTTACGTTATCGGTGTTGTAGACGACCACACGAGTCCGGCCCGACAGTCCTACCCAGAGACCTTCCGCCGAGCGGAATCGGGAATCAACCATTTTCAGCGTGGCTGCCCGCAGCGCCACGAGCATGCCTTCCCGGGCGATCGCTCCCAAGGCTCCCGCGTCCTGGGCTAGGAACAGGTCGGCGGGGCTGTTGTTGCCTTCCTCAAGGATCGTGGCGGCCATCTCGGAGGTGCTGCCGTAGCGGACCGCGATGTCGGAACGGATCGCGGCCCTGGCCCGTTCGATCAGCGGGCCCACTAGGTTTTCGTTGCGACCTGAATAGATGGTGATTGGCTCCGAGCGGTCAGACTCCACGGAGGTCGAGCCGGCGCAACCGGCGATGGCAAGCAGTCCGGTGATCGAGGCGGCGGATAGCAGCCGCCGCCGGCTCAGGGCGGGCGGGCCGGTACTTGAACGTGTCACTGGGACGAGTTCCGTGGGACCACCATCAACCGGGCGGCGCGCTGGCCCGGGACCGGGCTGTCTGATGTACGCAGACATGGGATCATTCCGCCTCCACCCCGGCGACCCGGAGGGCCGTTCTTCGGATCGGAAGATCGTAGGGGCACTTCGATTCACAGATAGGTTCCGTCCGGCACGGCCCGTGGCTTTCGCACTTATGCACCGACGCAGTCGCCTCAGCCCAGTCCTCTTTGCCAGCGGCGGTGAACCAATCGTGTCGCTGGAGGGGCTCGGTAATCAGCATGTCCGGTATGTGAATGCCCACCGGGCAGGAACAATAGTTACAGCGGCGGCAGCCGTTATTTTCGATAGACAGCACCCACGATGTCAGTGCCCGTTGTTCCGGTTCCTCCATGGGAGCGGCAAGCGTCTCGACGTTCTCGTCGACTATCGCCGGGGTGGTGAGTCCGGACAGGACGACGTCGACTCCATGGGAATGTACGTAGCGGAGTGATTCCGACACGCGGCTGATCGCGCCGGAGCCAACGGGTCGCATGGCGATCGTCCCGACCTCGAGCTCTCGCGCTCGTGGCAGGAGTTCTGTTGCCGAGAACGGCTGTACCGGGCTGAGGTGAAAGAGCACGGTGGCAAAGTCAAACTCGCCTATCCAGTTGGCCAACAGTTCGGGCCGGTGCCCGGTGATGCCGATGTGTCGCACCTTGCCCATAGCCTGAGCTTCCACCGCGGCCGCCAGGGCGCCGTCCGGGGCCATGATCTGGCCGAACTCGGGCTGGCTATTCACGTAATGTAGCTGGATCAGGTCCAGATGGTCCATGCCCAGCCGCGTCAACGATTCGTCTATCTCTCTGGCGGCCGAGGTACGATCGCGCCTGACCGTCTTGGTCGCGATGAAAAAATCGTCATGTCGATGGCCGATCGCCTTCCCCACTTTGATCTCGGCATCCCCGTATCCGCGCGCGCAATCGAAATAGGTCACGCCGCGATCGAGAGCATGATTTAAAGTCCGGGTGGTCTCGGCTTGGGAGAGGTCGGCAAACCACATCGTGCCGCAGCCAAGGACGGACACCTGCTCGCCGGTGCTACCTAGTGTGGACTTATGCATCAGGGCACTCAGGCTGCGATCGCTGTGGCGGATTGGGATGACATAAGAGGGTGTTCGGGGTCAAATTAGGTGGGGCCGGGCGTGCACTGTTGTAGAAACGCCTCGTAATGCTCCAGCCGGCGGGTCGCGTCTTCGACCGCCCGCCCGGCGACCTCCTGGGCGGAGTTGGCTTCTTTCAGGATGTCGCGAGCCCTTTGCTTGTCCTCGTCGGACGCGTCCGGATGACCCATCGCCATCGACATGAACCATGCCTCTGTACAGCGGACATCGGCCCGTGCAGCGTCTTCGCGCAACGTTGCGACCGCGTCCCGCTCACGTTTCACAAAATCCGCGAAGATGAGAAATGATTGTCCGTCCATTTGGATGCCGCCTGCGCGAAGGCTGGAAAGCCGGTTGCAAGACCCGGATTATAGACGCGGGCCGGTCAGTCGCCGAAGGAAAATTAGGGCGCTAAATTTGATGTTTGGGGGGTGGCGATCAACCGGGGCGGCTGATGTCGCCTATCCGCACTCGGAGAAACCGCACACGACGCAGGTGACACAACCCTCTGAGAAGTACATTTGGCTCGACCCACAGGTCGGGCAAGCGCCCCGCTCCTGAGCCACGTCGTATATGGGCACCATCTCGTCTCCGGCGATCATGGATTCCTGCACGGCGACCACCGGACCGACGGGACGGGCGGCGGCGGACGGACCGCCATCTCCCGGTGTCAGCGAAGCTCCCGGCAGCATTCCCGCGGCTCCTACTTCGGTGTAGGTGCCTTCGCCCTGGGCATCGACGTAGGGCTGGAACGTGCCGGTGTTGTCGAGGTACTTTGCCGCGATCGCCTTGGCTATCGCATCGGCGCAGGAGAGCGTGCGATTTGGTCCCATCCCGATCGGGCGATGGCAGGTGATGCCGCGCAACTGGCGATGGACCCGGTCTGCCGACAGACCGCTGCGCAGCGCCAGGGAGATAAGGCGGCCGATGGCCTCGGTTTGGGCGGCGGCGCAGCCTCCGGCCTTGCCGAGCGTGGCAAAGGCTTCAAATGGGTTGCCGTCTTCGTCGTCATTGAGGGTGACGAACAGATCGCCGCAGCCGGTCGGCACCGCCGATGTGGTGCCCGAGACCATTTTGGGCCGTTCCCGGTAGGTGGCGATTCCCGGAGCGACCGCCTCGGCGGGCTCGGTCTCCTTGTTGCCTTCGGTCGCCGATGTCGTCATCACCTGATACTGGCGGCTGCCGTCGCGGTAAACGGTGACTCCTTTGCAGCCAAGGTCGTAGGCTAGGCGATATGCGTCTTGGATGT
>CAZBZS010000058.1:0-12989 GCA_964496475.1 uncultured Chloroflexota bacterium
TCTCGACGTTGCCGTAACCGAGCGGGGCGTGGAAAAACTGGGGCTCGCCGGTGGTGGTGATGGACTGGACGCGCATGTCCTTGATGTGGGTCATGACGGTGTAGGGAGCGGCGAGATGGGCGGCGGCGACCTGATCTTCGATGACCGAGTAGCAATTGGCGAAGTCGTAGTTGATCTGAAGCCAGGGGGAATCGACGGCCCGGACGAACTGGACGATCTCGCTGATGCGGTAGTCCATGTGGTTTTCAAAGGCGAGGACGGTGCCTGTGGCTTCGGCGTCTTTGACCAGTTCACCCAGGTTGCGGGCCATGTTTTCGATCTGCCGGGACATGGGGATTTCGCGGCTGAAATGCCCGAAGCGGAGGCCGCCGTTGGGGACGGGCTGGCCTTCCGCTCCAGGGGGGTCGGAGTTGACGAGAGCGGTAAGTTTGATGCCGACGGCCTGCATCTGACGCAGGCGGGCGGCGGCGGCGGCGCGGATGGCGGGCCATTCGTCGGGCTCGACAGCCCAGGCCATGCCCAGGGAGCCGATCCATTCGATGTTGTGGTCGGCGAACAGATCGGCGGCGGCGCGATCCTCAACCCCGTCGCCCAACCAGGATGAGTTCATGTAAATCGAGTCGAGGCGCCATTCGTCGCATCGGTCGACCCACCACGCGACGGGAATTTCGTCCATGCTCACGGGACCCTGAGTGGTGGTCCCGTAGGGATGGGCCATGCCGCGAAAGCCGTATTCGGGCTGATCGATGCGGAGGCCGGGGTACGAAACCCAACGGTAGGCGGCCTGGGATAGCCCGAGTCTCATGTGCGGTGGTTCCAAATTACGGTAGTCATGATGGGTTTACGGGAGCGCGGGACTGGAAGTACCGGGCGCATTCGGTCTCAAGGAATTCGATGCTGAGTTTCATCCAGAGCTGGGGATCGTACTGGGGCAGGCAGCAAGTCTCGATGCAGTGGGAGATGGAGTCGGGATCGGGAGCGTTTTGCTGGAGGATTTCCAGAATCTCGGGGATCTCGACGTTGCCGTAACCGAGCGGGGCGTGGAAAAACTGGGGCTCGCCGGTGGTCGTGATGGACTGGACGCGCATGTCTTTGATGTGGGACATGACGGTGTAAGGGGCGGCGAGGTGGGCGGCTTCTACCTGGTCCTCGACGACGGCGTACCCGTTGGCGAAGTCGTAGTTGATGCGGAGCCAGGGCGAGTCGACGGCTTCGACGACCTGGACGATTTCGCTGATGCGGTAGTCCATGTGGTTTTCGAAGGCGAGCACGATGCCGGTGGCTTCGGCGACTTTGACCAGGTCGGCCAGGTTGCGGGCCATGTTTTCGATCTGCCGGGACATGGGGATTTCGCGGCTGAAATGCCCGAAGCGGAGGCCACCGTTCGGGACCGGCTGACCTTCCGCTCCGGGAGGGTCGGAGTTGACCATGGCGGTGAGTTTGACGCCCACGCCCTGCATCTGTTCGAGGGCGAAGGTGGCGTCGTCGAGGATGGCGGGCCACTCGTCAGGCTCGAGCGCCCAGGCCATGCCCAGGGAGCCGATCCATTCGATGTTGCGGTCGGCGAGCAGCTTCCCGGCTGCCCGGTATTGGGCCTCGGTCCTGAACCATCCGGTGGCCATGTACAGGGAGTCGAGGTGCCATTCGTCGCAGCGGTCGGCCCACCAGGCGACGGGAGCCTCGTCCATGCTGTCGGGGCCTTCGGTGATGGTGCCGTAGGGTTGGGCCATGCCGCGGAATCCGTATTCGGGCTGGTCTATGCGGAGGCCGGGATAGGAGACCCAGCGGTAGGCGGCTTGAGAAAGTCCGAGTCTCATGTGGTGTCCTCCTGATGTGGTGGGGTCATGCGGCGGTCGGTTGAAAGCGGGCCGGGAAGTGCCGGGCGCAATTCGCCTCAAGCCACTCGATGCTGAGTTTCATCCAGAGCTGGGGATCGAATTCGGGGAGGGTGGGCGGGGAGGCGCAATGGGGGAGGTTGTCGGCGTCGGGAGCGCCCTGATGCAGGATGTCGAAGATTTCGGCGACTTCGACGTTGCCGTGGCCGATGGGGGCGAGGAAGAGCCTGGGTTCGCCGGTGGTGGTGATGGACTGGACGCGCATGTCCTTGATATGGGTGACGAAGGTGTAGGGAGCGGCGAGATGGGCGGCGCGGAGCTGGTCTTCAACGACGGAGTAGCTGTTGGCGAAGTCGTAGCAGATGCCGAGCCAGGGGGAGTCGATGCCCTGGACTACGGGGATGAGCTCGCTGATGCGATAATCCATGTGATTTTCGAAGGCGAGCCTGACGCCGTATTCCTCGGCGATGGAGACGAAGTCGCCGAGGTTGCGGATCATGTTCTCGATTTGCTGGTCCATGGGAATTTCGCGGCTGAAATGCCCGAAGCGTAGACCGCCGTTGGGGATCGGCTGGCCGGGGGCTCCGGGGGGGTCGGCGTTGACGATGACGGTGGTCTGCATACCGGCGGCGCGGGCGAGATTGAGCTGGCGTTGGGCGTCGGCGCGGCAGGCGGGCCACTCGGAGGCGGGGACTGCCCAGGCGCCGCTGACGGAGCCGATCCACTCGATGCCGCGGGCGGCCATGTCGGCGGCGTTGGCGGCGATGGCGGCTTCGTTGTCGAACCAACTGAGGGCGAGATAGAGGACTTCGAGGTCCCACTCTTCGCATCGCTCTAGCCACCAGGAGACGTTGTCGTTGAAGGCCTCGGGACCGCGGGTGGTGGTGCCGTAAGGGAAGGGCATTCCGCGAAAGCCGTACTCGGGCTGGTCTATGCGGAGGCCGGGGTAAGCCACCCAACGATAAGAAGCCTGGGAGAGGCCGAGTCTCATGAGGTTCTCAATTTGGATGGCGGCTAGGCCTGGATGCGCACACGGGGATCGATGTAGGTGTAAAGGGTGTCTACCAGGATATTCATGACGACGTAAACGACTGAAGCAAGCATGACGAAGGCCTGGACGACGGGATAGTTCCGGGTAACGATGGCGTTTACGAGTTCGAATCCGAGCCCCTGGCGGGTGAAGACGACTTCGACGACGATAGCGCCGGTGAGGAGACTGCCGAATTGGAGCCCGATGATGGTGACAACGGGGATGAGAGCATTTCGGAAAGCATGGCGCCAGACGACGAGGCTCTCGACAAGTCCCTTGGCGCGGGCAGTGCGAACGAAGTCCCGACTCATGACGTCGAGCATGGAGGAACGGGTGAGCCGGGCGAGGATGGCGGCGGAACTGACGCCCAGGGTGATGGCGGGCATGATGAGGCCGACAGGTTTGGTGCCGCTGATGGCCGGGAGCCAGCCGGCCCATATGCTAAAGATAAGGATCATGACCAGACCGAAGAAGAAGTCGGGCACGGAGACGCCAAATACGGCGACGAACTGCCCGACGTAGTCAACCCAGGTGTGGTGGCGGATGGCGGAGATGACGCCAGCGAGAATGCCCACGAAAAGGGCTACTCCCATGCCGGCGAGGGTCAATTGGAGAGTCTGGGGAAAGAGCTCTTTGATGAGGTCGCCGACCTGGATGTTGGTGCGGAAGGAACGGCCGAAATCGCCGGTGACGACATCTTTGACATAGAGAAGAAACTGGACAGGTATGGAGCGGTCGAGATTGTAGGATTCTCGGAGCCGCTCGACGGCTTCAGCGGTGGTGCGGGCGCTGGAGGCGCCGCCACCACGGCCGGAGAAAATGATATCGACGGGATCGCCGGGGATCAGGCGCAGGAGGACAAATACGATTAGCAGGACTCCGAACAGCACCGGTATGGCTGCTAGAAGCCGTAGCACAAGGTATTTGCCCATGCCTACGCCTGATCTTTCCCAGCTTGATCCTAGCCAGCTAGCCGGAGGCTAACTAGCCCTCGTCCGTCGAGTACAGGTCGAACGTGTACGGGGTCTGCGAGATTCCGTGGAACACGCTGCCTCCCACGAGGCGGGTGTTCGTCGGGAACAGGCTGCCCCATTCGACCAACGGGATACCAAGCGCCTGATCCATCACGATCTGATGGATCTTGTTGGTGATCACAGCACGTTCTGTAATGTCCGGCTCCTGCTTCACGGAGTCGAGCAGGGCGTCCAGCTTGTCGTCGTAGTACCAGGTGAACGCCCGGTTGCCCGGGACGCCGAAGCTCTTGGAGTGGTAGACGGTGTTCATCACAACTCCACCTTCGATGCCTACGCCGCCCTGCCACTTGTGCGTGTGCTTCCCTTTCAGGTAGCCCTCAACCGCAGTGCCCCACTCGATGTTGGGCGTGATCACCGAGATCCCGATAGCGGCCTCAATGTTCAGCTTGTAGGGCTGTGAGAACGGGTTCGGGGTGTCCGGGAAGTCCACTTCCAGCAGTTTGCCGCCAGAGTCGTAGCGGAAACCGTCGCTGCCACGCGCGTACCCGGCATCGTCAAGCAGCTGGTTGGCCTTGGGGATGTCGAACTCGTACATCCCCTCAAGCTCCGGGTTGTAACCCACGGTTCCCGGCACCAACAGGCTGCCGGCGAGGGCCCCGAACCCAAGGGTCACCCCACGGGTCACGGTGCCGCGATCGGTGGCGTGGATGAGCGCCCGGCGCACAACTACGTCATCGGTCGGGAACAGTGAGGCGTTGGTCTGCAAATACCACGGTTGCCCGGGAATCAAGTGCAGGTGGATGGCTGTGCCTGGATCGGAGAAGAACGGCTGCAGCTCAGTGAGACTGAAGTGCTGCATGAAGCCGACTTCGCCGGCCTCGAACGCCGCCATCTTCGAGGCCACGTCGGTCATCTCATACGAGATAAATGTGTCGGGGAACGCGGGGCCTTTGTTGCGCGCCCACGGCGGTCCCCAGTTGTAGTCGTCGAACCGGTCCAGCGTCAGCGAGAGGTTTTCTTTCCACTCTCTGAACTTGAACGGTCCGGTCCCTACCGGGTTCCGCGTCAGGTCCTCGCCGTACTTCTCTATCGCTGCCGGAGACGCAAACACGACTCCACCCTGGTTGGCCACCAGGTCGTTGAGGAAGAAGACGTTGAGGTCCTTGAGAACGATTACGAGGTCGAATTCACTGGGGGCCTCGACCCGCTCGATCTGGGAGGCGATGTTCGCCACCGCACCCGGAGTGTTGGCCGGGTCCATCCAGACCTCAAAGTTGAACTTGGCGGCCTCAGCGTTAAACGGCGTGCCGTCGTGGAACTTGACATCGTTCCGCAGGTGGAACGTGTACGTCATGAGGTCGTCGGAGACGTCCCAACTTTCAGCCAACCACGGCTGCAGCACCGGTCCGGTCCCATACGCGATCAGGCCGTCGTAGAGTGGCTGTCCGCCAGCCATCAGCGACCAGCCATCCGGCATGTGCAGCGGGTCCAGGTTGTTGATCGCGCTCGGGGAGCCATGGCTGATCGTGCCACCACGACGCGGGTTCCACGGTGTCGCATTACGAGCCGTTCCCATCCGAACCGCCGTAATCGGGCCGATGGAGAACGTGCTCTCCGGTCCGGCCGCCGGAGCCATGACCTCGACCTCGACCTCGCGAATAACCTCGACTTCACGGATAACCTCTACCGGGACTTCCTCCTTCACGGTAACGATACGTTCGACTTCCACCTCCTGGACTTTGGTCGCCTCAATGGTGGTGGTCTCGCCACAGGCGGCCAGCGCGATCGCGCCGACGCCTCCAACGAGGCCTGTCTGGATAAGCCGTCTTCGGCTAAACGATTTCCGAACTGTCATATCCACACCCTCTCTTGGATGCTCGTTGACGCGATTTACGCCAACCGGAAGCGGGGGGCCACTCGAGCTCCCGCTGACTACTCATTGAAATGTGCTCTTTTCAGTTGATGACTTTACCTGACCCACGAGGTGGCCTGGGGATCGAGGGCCTCGCGGAGGCCGTCGCCCAGAAGATTGATGGACATCACGGTGACGAATATGGCGATTCCATGGGAGATGCCGATCCAGGGGGCGACGCGGAGCAAGCGCCGGGCGAGGGAGAGCTCCAGGCCCCACTCCGGGGTGGGGGGAACGGCGCCGAGGCCCAGGAAACTGAGGCCGGCGGCGGCGATGATGCTGGAGGCGATGCCGAGGGTGACCATGATGATGATGGGGCTGATGATGTTGGGCAGGACGTGGCGGAACATGATGCGGACTTCGTTCATGCCCACGGCCCGGGCGGCCCGCACGTAGACAAGCTCGCGTGCGGCCAGCGTGGAGCCCCGAACGACGCGGGCGTAGTAGGGGATGGCCGAGACGCCGAGGGCGATCATCGCGTTGGTGAGGCTGGGGCCGAGGGAGGAGACGATGACTATGGCGAGCAGGACGCCGGGGAAGGCCAGCATGACATCGAGGACGCGGCTGATGGCCCAGTCGGTGCGGCCACCGACGAATCCGGCGAGGAGACCTATCAGAGTCCCGCCAACGGAGCCGATGAAGACGGCCACGAGGCCGATCCGAAGTGAGATACGGGCCGCATGGATGACGCGGGTGAAGACATCGCGGCCGAAGTCGTCGGTACCCAGTATGTGGCCCGGGGATCCGGGAGGCGCGAGGTAACCCTCTATAGTCGAATCGTATTCCGAAAGTTCGTAGGGGGTGATGACATCGGCGAGGAGAGCGGCAGTGGCGATGACCAGGAGGATGGCGCCACCGACGAGCGCCGCTTTGTTGCGCCGGAAGCGAGCCCATGCGAGAGTCCATTCGCTGCGGACCCGGCCGGCGGTTTCCCCCTCGAGTGCCGGGTCGTAAACGCCCGGCTCGGCAGAGGCCATGGGCTAGCAGACCGAGACTCGCCAAGAAGGGCAAGACCGGGCAATGGACTGCACCCATGGCAGGCTCGCCGACAGGCCCTCCCTAAGTCTCAAACCGGCAATTTTCCTTTAGTATTCCCGACCCCCACCACCACGATCGTGAAACAACGTTCCACGGGGTGATCCGCGAAATCTAGCTCTTGCCAGTATGAGTGTCAAGTAGGGCCGGGGGGTGGTTTCAGGGACGCTTCAGGTGAAGCCTTCAGGGGCCCACAGGGCTAGGTGTTCTAAAAGGGTTCCGCAGGCGGAAGGTGGGGACGCGAGTGGGAGCCCGGCAATTCCATCCCGGGTAGGCGTGGAGTAGGTCTCGGGACAAGGGTGAGGAGACGAGTTGCATCTGCTCCCACCAGTATTGCAAAATACCATTTCACGAACCGGAAGACGGTTCGCACGAAAGCGCAAAACCGACTGCCAAATCCGAGAGGATCCAATAGGAATGGCAGTTCACGTCCCGAGGGGGGATGCGAGTGCTCGGGCCTGAGGGGATCGAACTGAATGACGGGCCGGTGGGTGTGAGGAAGGCCGGTAGTGGGGATCGCAGGAGGGGAGGACGGGAATGAGCGCAGAGGGACTGAAGGCGGATTCGGCGGGAACGGGCCAGTATCGTACGCGGGCGCTTTTGCGAGGTTTGGCGCTGCTGGCGTGCTTCAAGCCGGCGGACCCAGAACTGACGCTGGCTGAGCTGGCGGAGGGGAGCGGGCTGAAGAAGGCGACGGCTTTCCGGTTGCTGACATCGCTCGTGGACACGGGGTTTTTGAGGCGCGATCCGGAACGAAACACGTATCAGGTGGGGGCGGCGGTGTTGCCGATCGCAAGCGCGTTTCAGGAATCGGAAGCGCTGGTGGCGCTGGCGGAGCCGCGATTGAGGCGGCTGGCCGACGAAACGGGTCAGACGGCGACGCTGGCGCTGGCCGATGATGGGGGGACGGTGAATCTGAGCCTGGCGTACCCGGACAGACCGCTGCGCCGGATGACTTATGTGGGGGAGAGGCATTCACTGCACAGCACGGCGACGGGGAAGGCGATCGCGGCGGCGATGCGGAATGGGGAAGTGGAGGCGCTGCTGGAGGCGAGGGGCATGAGCGCGGACACGCTGAACACGATTGTGACGTGGGAGCCGTTCATGGCGGAACTGGAGGAGATCCGGCGGACGGGATGGGCGTTTGACGACGAGGAGGCGATCGAGGGAGTGCGCTGTGTGGGGGCTGCGATTCTGGACTACACGGGACGGCCGGTGGCGGCGGTGAGCGTGGCGGGTGCTACGGGGGAGTATGAGGGCGAGGCGGTAGAGCGGCTGGCCAGGGAGGTGATAGCGGTGGCCGATTCGTTATCGAGGGAACTGGGCCACGTCCGTCGCGATCAGGTTTCGCTCATCGGAGCCGAGTAGCCACACCATGGGCGAGCGGATGCGGCGTCCCCGGGCGATCGTGGTGGGGGTGGGGATGATTGGGCGGGTGCATATTGACGCGTTGCGCCGGAACAATGTGGAGGTGGCGAGCGTGGTGGCGTCGTCGGTGGAGCGCAGCGCGGAGGCGGCGGAGGAGTTTGGCGTTCCAAGGGGCGATCCCGACCTGGAGACGGCGATTGCAGCGGCGGGGGCCGACGTAGTGCATATTTGCGCCCCGAACGACCGACACTATGACCTGGCGCGGACCGCCCTGGCGGCGGGGTTGCACGTGATTTGCGAGAAGCCGCTGACGCTGACGGCCAAGGACGCGAAGGACCTGCGATCCCGGGCGGAGGCGGCGGGCCTGGTGAACGCGGTCTGTTTTAACAATCGGTTCTATCCGCTGGTGCAGGAGGTGGAGGCGCGTGGTCGGGCGGACGGGCTGGGGCGGGTGTTCATGGTGCGGGCGTCGATTGTGGATGATTCGCTCTGGATGGAGTCGGATTCTGACTGGCGGCTCGATCCGGCGATTGGCGGTCAGTCGCTGGTGACGTCAACTACGGGCAGTCATCTGCTGGATCTGACGAGCTTCGTGGTGGGATCGCGGGTGGCGGCGGTATGCGCGGATTTCGGCCTGATGTACCCGGATCGGGGCAGCCCGCAGAACGGAGTGGGCGGGGAGGAGATCGCAAACATCATGGTCCGTTACGAGTCGGGCGCACGGGGGGCGCTTTCGCTGTCGTCGATGGCGGCAGGGCATCCGTATCGAGTGAAGTTCGAGCTGGACGCGAGCGGGTACGGGGTGGGCTGGGATTCGGAACGGCCGGGGGAATTGTGGATCGGCCACCGGGAGAAACCGAACGAAGTGGTGATTCCGGACGGACGGCAGATGAGCGATGGGTCGGAAAGGTACCTGGATATGCCGGGCGCCTACCGGGAGGGATTTTCCGATACGTTTCGGATGTTCTTCGGCCGGGTTTACCAGGATATCGCGCGGCGGCCCGCGGAACGGGGGGAGGCGGACTATCCGACGTTCGCAGCGGGACACGCAGGGCTGATCGTGCACGAGGCCATCATGGAAAGCGTGACGCAGGAGCGGTGGGCGGATGTGGACTGGGCCAGGTTCGCGATCTAGCGGTAGTTCTTGACCTCAAGCTAGACCCGCAAATCGGAAGTTTCTCTTGCCGTGCAAGGGTCGGCTCCCTGGAGACGCGAACGTAATGCTAGTCCCCGGCGGTAATGCGGTCGATGTGTTCCTGGAGGTAGCGGCCGGTGTGGGATTCGGGGCAGCGGGCGATGCTGGCGGGGGTGCCGGTGGCGACGACTTCGCCACCACCGTCGCCGCCTTCGGGTCCGAGGTCGATTACGTGATCGGCCTGGGCGATGACGCTGAGGTCGTGTTCGATGACGACAACGGTGTTGCCGGATTCGATGAGACGGTTTAGGACTTCTAAGAGGAGGCGGACATCGGCGGGATGGAGTCCGACAGTGGGCTCGTCAAGAAGGTAGATGGTGCTGCCGGTGGCGGGCCGGCAGAGGTCGGCGGCCAGCTTGATGCGCTGGGCTTCGCCCCCGGAGAGCGTGCGCGAGGACTGGCCGAGGCGGATGTAGCCCAGGCCGACATCACGCAGGACATCCAGGTGACGGCGGATACGGGGGACGTTCTTGAAATGTTCGAGGGCCTCGTCGACAGTCATCTCGAGGACTTCGGAGATGTTCTTGCCGGCGTAGCGGACGCGCAGGGTCTGGGAGTTGTAGCGGGCGCCCCGGCAGACTTCGCATAGCACTTCAACGTCGGCCAGGAATTGCATGGAAATGCGCTGATATCCCTCACCTCTGCAGGTGGGACACTTACCGGGACCTTCGTTGAAACTGAATCGGCGGATACCGAAGCCCAGGGCGCGGGACTCGGGCAGGCGCGACATGAGGGAGCGGATGGGGTCGAACACGCCGGTGTAGGTGGCCGGGGTGGAGCGGGCACTACGGCCGATGGGCGACTGGTCCACGACGACGACCTTGTCGATATTCTCCACGCCTTCGAGAGTGTCAAAGTCGCCGGGGAACTCCTGGGCCCCGTGGATGGTGCGGCGCAGGGCGCGCTTGAGGATGTCGTCGATGAGGGTGGACTTGCCGGAGCCGGAGACGCCGGTAACGGCGGTGAACGAACCCAGGGGAATTTCGATGTCGACGTTCTTCAGATTGTGCTGGCGGGCGCCGCGGATGTGGAGGTGGCCCTGCGGGTTGCGGGGGACCAGCCTGACGCGCTCGATGACGCCGGGTCCGCTGAGAAACTGGCCTGTGATGGAGTTGGGGGCGGCGGTGATGTCGTCGATGGTGCCCTGGGCGACGATTTCGCCTCCGAGCTCGCCGGCGCCGGGTCCGAGATCGATGAGATGATCGGCGTGTCGCATAGTGGTTTCGTCGTGCTCGATGACGATGAGTGTATTGCCAAGATCGCGGAGGCGGTCGAGGGAGCTAAGCAGGCGGGCGATGTCGCGCTGATGGAGTCCAATGGAGGGCTCGTCGAGGACGTAGAGGGCGCCGACCAGGCGAGTGCCGACCTGGGTGGCCAGGCGGATCCGCTGGGCTTCGCCGCCGGAAAGAGTGGATGTGCGGCGGTCGAGGGTGAGGTAGCCGACCCCGACTTCCTCCAAGAATTCGAGGCGATTGCAGATTTCGTTCAGGGCGGGCTCGGCGATCTCGCGTTCGTCCTGCTGCAAACCGGCTCCTGCGGGATCGTCCCGGATGGCGCGGAAATGGGCGAGGGTTCCGATGACGGTGAGGCGCATGACGTCGGGGAGGGAGCGGCCGGCGAACTGGACGGCGCCGATGAGGGGGGCGAGGCGTTCGCCGTGGCAGATGTCGCAGGGCTGCTCGCGCATGAAGCGTTCGAAAAAGTCATGCTTGGAGGTGTTACGGGTGCGCTCGTACCAGCGCCAGAAGATGGGAATGAATCCCTCCCAGGGTTCGTTGCGGTGGCTGCTGACGCTGCCGGTCTCGTCGTGGCGTTCGTAGGCGCGATGGATGGGCTCGCCGTCGGAGCCGTAGAGGATGGCGTGCTCGACTTCCGCGGAAAGGGCGCTCCAAGGGGCGTAGGGGTCAAAGCAGTAGTGTTCGCCGAGGGCGTTGACCCAACGTCCCCACCAGGAGTCCATGGGGTCGGAATCGAGAAAGGCGAGTGCCCCTTCGGCGTAGCTGAGATCGCGGTCGGGAATGACGAGGGCAGGATCGAAGTGTCGGTGGGTGCCCAGGCCGGTGCATTCGGGGCAGGCGCCAAGGTAAGAGTTAAAAGAGAAATGGCGGGGGGTGAGCAGGCCGGACAGGCCCTCGCCGCACACCCCGCAGACGGGACTGGTGTTGAACACGTGGCTGTCGCGAATATTGCCGTCTTTATCAACCTTTTCGGCAATCAGGCGACCGGCGCCACGGGCGAGTACGAGCTCGGTGGAGTCGCCGAGGCGATCGTACTGGTCGGGGCCGAGGGTGAGACGATCGACGATGATGTCGACGGTCTCGATTTCGGCGCCGTCAAGATCCGGTGGGCCGCCGGAGAGGTCGTGCAAGCGGTCGTCGAGGCGGACGCGGACGAAGCCTTCGCGCAGGAGCTGCCGGAGGAGATCGTCGAGGTCAGGGTAGTTGGACGTGCCGAGGCGGGCGATGAGCTGGACGCGACGGCCGTCGCCCAGAGCGGAGATGGCCGCGACGATTTCGCTGGAGGTCATGCCGCGAATGGGACCGTGGCCGTTGGGGCAATGGGGGCGTCCGGCGCGCGCATAGAGGACGCGGAGATAGTCCTGAATTTCGGTGGTGGTGGCGACGAGGGAACGGGGGGTGCGGGTGGCGTTTTCCTGGCCGATGGCGATGGCGGGGGAGAGGCCGGTGATGCTTTCGACGTTGGCGTCTTCGAGCCGGCCGAGGAATTGGCGGGCGTATGAGGAGAGACATTCCACGAAACGCCGCTGGCCTTCGGAGAAGAGGGTGTCCATGGCCAGGGTGGATTTGCCGGAGCCGGAGACGCCGGTCATGACGGTGAGGGCGTTCTTGGGGATGTCGACGTCGATGCCCTTCAGGTTGTGCTTGGTGGCGCCCCTGATCTGAAGGAGTCCGTCGGTGGCGCCGTTGGACCGGCGACCGCGGGAGCGGGTGCTGGTTTCGAGAGGCTCGCCTTTGAGAACGGGGGCGAGCAGACGGGCGGTGGGGGCGTCGGCGGACTTGACGATCTTCTCAGGCCGGCCGGCGGCGACGAGGTAGCCGCCGGCGTCGCCGCCATCGGGGCCGAGATCGATGATCCAGTCGGCGACTTTGATGACGTCGGGGTTGTGTTCGACGACGACGACGGTATTGCCGGCCTCCACGAGGCGGTTAAGGACGGCGAGCAGACGCTTGACATCGGCGAAGTGGAGGCCAGTGGTGGGCTCGTCCAGGATGTAGAGGGTGCTGCCGGCGCTGGGGCGGGCAAGTTCGGAGCTGAGCTTGAGCCGCTGGGCCTCACCGCCAGAGAGGGTGGTGGAGGACTGACCGAGGGCAAGATAGCCGAGTCCGACGTCGACCATGGTCTGGAGGATGCGGTGGATGGAGGGGATGGGCTGGAAGAATTCAAGCCCGTTCTGGATGCGCATGGCGAGGACGTCGGCGATGTTCCGGTCGTGATATTTGACCTTGAGGGTCTCGCGGTTGAAGCGATCGCCGCCGCAGACCTCGCAGGCGACTTCCACGTCGCCCATGAACTGCATTTCGACGATGCGGGCGCCGCGGCCGAGATGCGGATCGAGGCAGAGCCTCTGGGCGGTGCGCAGGAGGACTGTGAAGGTCGTGAACCACGCGAAGAGGCCCAT
>CAZBZS010000059.1:0-2751 GCA_964496475.1 uncultured Chloroflexota bacterium
GAGCTCATCCAGCGCCTGGTCAACCGGCTCGACCGCGGCGATGGCTGGACCGTCAACGCAACTACCGACCGCCGCCAGTCCATGCCTGGCTCCGACTTCATCGTCGTGACCATCGAGGTGAACGGACTCGACTGCGTGCGGTTCGACAACGACATCCCGGCCAGGTACGGCGTCGATCAGTGCATTGGCGACACCATCGGCCCCGGCGGCCTTTTCAAAGGGCTGCGCACCATCCCGGTCTTCCTGGACATCCTGGCCGACGCCGAAGACCTGTGTCCCGACGCCCTGGTGCTCAATTACACCAACCCGATGAACATGCTCTGTCTGGCCGCCGCCCGGCGCAGTGGCATGCGCGTGGTCGGGCTATGCCATTCGGTGCAGGGTACCGGCCGGCTGCTGGCCCGCCGGGCCGGTGTGGATTACGCCGAGCTGGACTGGCGGTGCGCCGGCATCAACCATCTGGCCTGGTTCACCGCCCTTCAGCACGACGGCGAAGACCTCTATCCGCTTCTCTTTGGAATGGCCCGCCGGGACCTGGCCGGCGATCCCGCCGACGCCGAAGATGCCGGCGACCTGGTGCGCAAGGACATGATGCTCAACTTCGGCGCGTTCATCACCGAGAGCTCCGGCCACCTGAGCGAGTACCTGCCCTACTACCGGCCTCGCGCCGATTCGCTCGCACGCTATTGCCGCGAAGGGTATGAAGGCGGTTCCAGCTTTTACGCCTACGGCTGGCCAGCCTGGCGCGCCGAGGCCGATGAATCCCGCCAGCGGATGCTGGCCGGCGACGAGCCCATGGACTGGGACCGCAGCTTCGAGTACGCCTCGTGGATCATCGAGGCCGTGGTCAAGGATTCCGATTACTTCATTCACGGAAATGTGCCCAACCAGACGCCCGACGGCGGACTTCTGATCGACAACCTGCGGACCGGGGAAATCGTCGAAGTCGAGTGCCTGGTGAACGGCGACGGCGTGCAACCGCTGCCTTACGGCGAGCTTCCGCCGCAGATGGCGGCGATCTGCCGATCCAACATGGCCGTCTTCGATCTCGGCGTCACCGCCGCGTTGGAACGGCGCAAAGAGCCGGCCGCGCACGCTCTCATGCTCGACCCTCTGACCGCCGCCTGCTGTCCACCAGCGGACATTCGCGACATGACCCTGGAGCTCTTTGACGCCGAGAAGGACTTCCTCCCGGCCTACACCTAAGCTCGCCCGCACCTACCCACGGCGAAACGGCCGCTCCAGAGGTAACAGCCGCTCCGCCGGTGCGCACCGCTCCTATGGGGCCTGCTCCAAGTATCGCGGACTGACGCCTGCCATGACTCTGGTTTCCATTTGATGCTTCGGTTACTGTTTTGACCTTACCGCGCCTGCTAGTTTCCGGTAGGAGAAGACGCGCCGGACCGTCCGCAGCGACCAGGCAGCCACTTGACGTCACCGGCTTGAACCAGGGGCCTGTCAATATCGGCGATGAAACAGCCCTCACCTCGGCCCACGGTCGACGATCATCCGGCCTTGATCGACTGGTTCATCGAGCACGACCCGCCGTTTGAGGCGTTCACCATCGGCGAGGAAGACATGGACCGGGTCCGCCAAGACCTGCACACTCTCCTGCGTTCGGCCGCGGAAAATCCAGAGCTGCTGCGGCGGTCCATCCAGGAACTGATCGGCTATTTCGGGCGGGCCGTGGAGAACGCCAACTCCGGGGAGATGGCGGGCTTTCGCGCCATATGCCGGATTCTCATCTACGTGCTGAGGGAAAAGCATGATGTCCGCTTCGAGGAGATCATCGAAACCCCAGGCGCCAATTTCCTGGAGCAGCACGGGTTCTCGCCGGCCCCATAGCGCCGGTGGAAATTATGACCGGCCGCGACGTAGAGGTTAGGAGCGCATCACCGCGATGCTGAGCAGGCCAAAGGCGGTGGCCGACGCCAGCAGAGCCACCCCCGCCCCCACAAAGTGCCAGTCGGTGAACGCCGCGATCGCCAGCACAATGCCCAGTAACCCGACCAGCAGTCCGCCGATGAAGACCACCGCCGGAAAGTGATATCCGCCACCGCCTGATTTTTGCTTCACGCCGTCTCCTCTCGCTGCCGCACATCCTAGCCTTCTCCTCGGACAGCGCCAAGATTTCGACCGGACGGCGGGTCGGCGCTGGTATTCGATGCGGGAACGACCATACCGCAATATTGAAAGCAAGGTCACACTCAGGCGGCGCATGAGTCGTAACCTCACCCCGATAGCATTATGTTCAGATCGGATTCGCATGGTGAATGTAGAAGTGCTGTGGTTCGAAGGATGCCCCAACCACGAGGCCGCCGTCGCCCTACTGGACGAAGTCATCAGCAGCTCCGGCCGGCAGGCCGCCGTTACTGAGGTGTTCGTCCGGGACGAGGCGACCGCCCGGCGACGGCACTTTCCCGGCTCACCCACAATCCGCGTCGACGGTCGAGACATCGAGCCTATAGTTGCAGTATGGGTGGGGTCATAAGCGGTTGTTTCTCAAATTGCCAGCCGCCCACGCCGTCGACATGCCGATACCCAATGATCCACCCGGGCCGCTAGGCCACCGTCACCCCCGATCCTTCCTTGCGCGCAACGTCCCGTACCGGCTCCACCCGCAGGTCCGGCAGCCGCTCCAGTATTCCGCCGCCGATGATGGTCATGAGCCCGATCATCTGGGAGAAGGGATGGGCTACCGAGTGGGTGTAGAAAAACTTGTCGAAGATGTTCTGCCAGGGCAGGTCGTAG
>CAZBZS010000059.1:2761-12577 GCA_964496475.1 uncultured Chloroflexota bacterium
TTTTGGGCAGCCACTCCAGCCAACCTGGGAAGTACCAGTTCTTGTCGCCCAGCAATTTCATACTGGCCGGAATCAGAATCGACCGCACCACCGTCGCGTCCAGGAAGATGGCCACCCCGAGGCCGAATCCCATCTGCTGCATCATCACCAGCCGTCCGGTGGCGAATCCGCCGAACACGGCGACCATTATCAGGGCGGCCCCGGTGATCATGCCGGCGGTCGTGCGCAGTCCATACGCCACCGACTCCTCGTTGTCCCCGGACTGATCGTAGCGTTCCCGAATTCGGCTCAGCAAAATGACGTGATAGTCCATGGACAGGCCAAACAGAATGCTGAAGAGGAACAGCGGCAGCCACGACTCAATCGTGTCCGACTGGGTGAATCCCAGCAGATCGGCGCCGACTCCCATCTGAAACACCAGCACCAGTAATCCGTAAGCCGCCGCCACCGACAGCAGATTCATGAGTATCGCCTTCACCGGCACCACCAGCGAGCGAAACGCCACCGTCAGCAGAATGAAGCTGAGACTCAGTACGAACGCGAAGACCCGCGGCGTCCACCTCTGGGCGATGTCGGTGAAGTCGATCTGCTTGGCCGCTCCGCCACCCAGGTAGGCCTTCGCCGGAATCTCGGCGGCGGGGATCATTTCCTCCCTGAGCTGCCGCGCCGCCCCGATGCCATCGTTGCTGAATTGGTCCGCGTTGATCGGCACGGAAATCAACGTCAGATCCCCGGCTGAGTTGGTCTCGATGCTCGCGTCGCCGTAGATCGGATCGACCCGCAGGCCGTCGATCAGGCGCGCGATCCCTGCCTGCACCCCTTCGCTTTCCGCCGGACCGTCAATGACGATTTCCGCCGGCGCCGCGAGGCCGGCGGAAAACTCCGCCTGCAATATCTCGAAGCCGCGTTTTGTCTTCGCCGCGTCTGGAAACGAGCTGATGCCGGACGATCCCTGATTAAGGTTGATTACCGGCGATGCTGCCAGCACCAGCAGGCCCCCGGCGAGCAAGAGGCTAATGACCGGCCTGGCCATCACCAGCGCGGTGATCCGGTCCCAGAACCTGCCGCCGCCACCACCCGATCCGCTCAGAAACGGCAGCGACCATGCTTCCACCCGATCGCCCATCAGGCTCAACACCGCGGGAAGCAGCGTCAACGCCGCCACCACCGCCACGAGCGCCACCAGAATTGCCCCCAGGCCGAGGCTGTAAAACACGGAGGACGGCACCATCAGCATGCCGGTCAGCGCCAGCACGACCGCCAGTCCTGAGAAAAACACCGCCCTTCCCGACGTCTTCCCGGCCTTTGCGATCGCCTCCATCTTCGCCAGCCCTACCGTTCTCTCCTCGCGATAACGCCCCACGATGAAAAGTGAATAGTCGATCCCGACCGCGAGCCCGATCATCGTAATCATGTTGACAACGAAAAATGAAAGCCTGTAGACCTGTCCCGCCAGCGACGCCAGCGCCACCGCCACCGTGATCGACACGATCGCCATCAGCAGCGGGATGCCCGCTGCTCCCACCGCCCGGAAGACCAGCACCAGGATCACCAGCGCCACACCTATCCCAATCGTCTCTCCGGTCATGATGTCTTCTTCGGACAGCACCGCAAAGTCCCGGTTGACGCTGCTGAGCCCGACCACAAAGGTGTCAAATCCCGACGCGGTCGGCAAGGCCGCTTCCCGCACAAAGTCCACTTTCTCCACAGCCTCGTTCAGATCACCGGCCATCACGATGGGGATGATGGTCGTATGACGGTCCGCCGAGACCAGGCTCTCGTCACCGAGCATGTAGTAATTCACCGCGATCTGCACGATCTCTCTGCCCAGCCCGACCACACCCAACGTCAGCCCGGACACCTGCTCCTGGAACGCCGGATCGTCCACCGTCAGCTCCTCCGAGCGCACGATCAGCAACTCCGTAATCCTCATCGGACCGCGCAGCCGCTCTTCCAGAAGTTCCGCTGCGATTTGAGATTCCGGCTCGTTGAGAAATCTATCCTCCGTGCTAATCGCGCTGGCGAACAGAGTCCCCGACACCCACAACGACCCGACCACCAGCAGCGCCCAGATGGCCAGGGTGCGCCACGGACGCCGCGAACTGGCCACTGCGAGCGATTCAGTCGAAAGCTTCAATGGATGTCTCCTGATACTTGAAGTCCGGGAGCCGGTCGAATTTCCAGCCTCGCTCCGGGAGAGCGTCAAGGCGAAATGTTAACCGAATTTTTTCGGACTTCATGTAGCAGAGGACGCATGGCACGCGCGCCTCAGCCGACCAGCAGCAATCCCGTCCCGTACATAACCAGAATTCCCAGCGCCACCCCAACCGCGTTGAGCATGGCGAAGACGGATCCCTCGGGTTTGCGCCCCATCATTCGCGTGATCTGCCACACCACCTGGAAAATCGCTCCCGCCCCGATCGCCAGGAAGAGCGTGGACCACACCGGCGAGAACGCAAAGCCGCCCAACCACGTGCCCAGGATCGCCGGCGCTCCCGCAATCAGCCCCGCTGCCAGCAGATGCTTCACCAGACCGGAGATGCGGCCACCCATCCGTGCCAGCGGCGCCGCGATCGCCAACCCTTCCGTCGTGTTGTGAGCCGCGAATCCCACCACCAGCATCGTCCCCAGCGCGATCGACCCTCCCGTGTATGCCGCTCCGATCGCCAGCCCCTCTCCCAGATTGTGCAGTCCAATCCCCACCGCGATGGAATACACCAGCACCAGCGTCGACGCACCCGCCGCGCCGGCGACCACCGTCCGCGATCGATCCACCGCCGACACCGCCAGGAACGCCAGCACGAATCCCGCCGCCACCAGCGAGACTCCCTGGAACGCCGCCGCGACCTCGCCGGCGAAGTCCAGCGCCTCCTCCACCGCATCCACACCCAGGAACAGCAGCAGCCCCACCGTGAAGCTCAAGAAGAAATTCAGCCAGCGATCAGCGAGCCGCCGCAGGAACGGGTACCAGAGCAAGCCCATCAGCACCGGGATCACTCCCACGTAGACTCCCAGGAGGGTGAACGTGGCGAAGTAGCGGCCGTCCGGCACCGGCGAAAGCGCCGCCACCTCCGCCACCTTCTCAAACGCGACCCCGTTGGCGCTGATCAGCACCACCGTATGCGGCTCGCCCTCGCTCCATGGATAGGGAATCGACAGCGTCGCCCGGTCCAGCCTCCCGAGCACGGCGTCCGGCTCCGCAGTGAACTGCCAAAAGGCCTCGTCCACCGTGACCTGCGCGATCGTGACCGCCTCGGGCCCGCCGTTTACAATCTCAACCCCGATCCCGTCTTCGGTGAAATAGATACGCTCGATCGTCAGCTCTTCAATCGGCGGGAACGCCGCCTCGAATATTCCCGCCGGCCCCACCACCCCGAACAGCGCCAGCAAACCCGCCAGCAACACCAGCGGCAGCAACCCGAATATCCAGAACTTCGCGCCCTGACGTCCGCTGGCTTTCTCCATCGCCTCAATCTCCCCGGCCACGTCTATTCCTCCACCTCAAAGAACCCCATCCACCCCAACTCCGCGAATTCCGCCTGATGGGCGTGGAACATGTAAAGCCCCGGCGTGTCGTACTGGAATTCCAGCACCGCCCGCTCACCCTGGCACAGCATCACCGTATCCGTCAGCTCAAATGTCTCCATCGACGTGCCGGTGCGGTACAGCCGGAACATCTCCGCGTGCAGGTGGAAGGAGTTGATCAGGTCGAACTCGGTCAGGTTCACCAAGTAGATACGCTGCAACTCCCCGGACTTCACCCGGATGTGATGCTCCGGTTTGGCATGGTGAAACGCCACCGTGTTGACGGCGTAAAACGTGTTCTCCCCGTTGAATTCCGTCGAGAAACCGTTCATCACCATCACCATCTCTCGCGCCGGGGGCCGACCCTCCGGCGGATCCACGATAAACGCCCCGTACAGCCCCTTATGTACGTGTCGCTTCAGCGGCACCGCGTGGCAGTGGTACAGGTGGCACCCCCAGGGATGCGCCTCGAATTCGTAGATGAACGACTCCCCCGGTTCCACCACCTCCAACACTCCGTCCATCCCCGCCGGGTGTACACCGTGAAAGTGAATCGTGTGCGGATGCGAGCCGGCGTTGGTGAAGTTGATCCGCATCAGGTCTCCGGCCGTCGCCCGGAACGTCGGACCCGGCACCTGCCCGTTGTAGGTCCAGGCCGGGAAGAAAACCCCGGGCGCGATCTCTATTTCTCTATCTAAAGCCACCACCGCATATTGCCGCAGCGTCCGGCCGTCGGGCAGCGTGCTGACCTGCCCGTAGTCAAACGACTCCAGGAATTTCATCGGGTCGAACCGGCCCGTATCCACGTCTCCCACCGTCCCGGCGGAATCGTGAGAGTGGGGATCGCCCCCCGGCCCGTCCTCGACGTCCTCGCGATATGCACCGTCAGCCTCGCCCATCGGCGCCGGCCTGGACTGATCCCCTGGTCCACCCCCGACCAGCGCAGCCGTGCCGGCCAGCCCCACCGCCGCCCCCAGCGAGCCACGCATCATCCCGCGCCGGGTCAGTTCGAGATCGCGTCGCGGCTGTCTGATACGCCGGGCGACACTGGCCACCAGCGGCCGCAACAGGCGTCGATAGAGGCTCCCGGCCAGCCCGGCTTCAGCCTCCACTCCGTCTTTTCTATTTGCCATGCGAATATTTGATTTCATCTATACAAAATACAGCATTTATACGTCGAAAACAAAGGGTTGTTCTCTCGTCAATTCCACCGTCCCGTCCGGCGCCCCGAACCTCCGCTCTCACCTTACCCATCACCACCTGCTGCGCTCGCCGTAATGACCGGCTGCGTCGAAAAACGAGATTGGGCAATCCGCGCCTGCCTATCCCCGGATGCCTTTCCTGATCCCTGGAGTCGGCGCCCAGCAGGGCGACGCCCGTTCCGCGGCCGCAGCCGGAATCGACACTGCGGGCAGTGGCATCGTCATCGGCTTGTCCCGGGTCGTTATTTACACCTCGGACGGCGGCGACAGTCCCACGACCGCCATCCGCGCCGCCGCTCTCCGGCCTAACGGCCCTGCATCCCGCCCACCCCGTGCTTCCCACTCTCAACTATCAGGCGTCCCACATTGACCCGCAGCAAGTATTCTAGGTACGATCCCACCAGTTAAGCAGGCTAGAGCTCATGTATCCGTCGGGGGAAAGCTCATGCCGGACCCACAGTTGTCTCTGATGGCCCACCTCATGCGGCGGGCCGGATTCGGAGCGACTCACGCCGATCTGGAGGCCTACGCGGACACAGGCTATGAGGCCGTTCTCGAGGATTTGCTGCACCCGGAGCGATTCCCGGAAATCGAGCAAGACCTCGTCGACCGCTACCACGGGACCCTGGACGAGGACCTCGGTGGCAACCTGCACGAGCTGCCCGCCGGTGTCTGGATACACCGGATGGTCCACACCAGGCGCCCGCTGGAAGAGAAGATCGCGCTCTTCTGGCACCACGTCTTCGCCACCGGCTCCGCGAAATCCGAACACCGCCCTTCCATGAACCGCCAGATCGACATGTTCCGACGGGTGGGACTGTCAGACCTACGCACCATCCTCATGGAGCTGTCCAGAGATCCCGCGATGCTCTACTGGCTCGACAACAACGAGAACCACAAAGACCAGCCCAACGAAAACTACGGCCGCGAACTGCTGGAGCTCTTTTCCATGGGCGTCGGCAATTACACCGAGCAGGATATCAAGATGGCCGCCCGCGCCTTCACCGGCTGGACCTTCAAGCAGCCTATTCCTCTATATACCCAAGGTAGCCATCCGGCTGAATTCGTCTTTTTGGAAGACGATCACGACGGCGGCGTCAAGACCTTCCTTGGTGAGATGGGCCCGTTCAACGGTGAGGACATCGTCGACATCATCGTCAAGCAGCCTGCCACCGCCAGGTTCATCTGCCGGCACCTGTACAACTTCTTTGTCTCCGATGAGCCCCAGGTCCCGTCCTGGAACCAGGTCCCGCCACAGGATCCCGCCGCGATCGACGTGCTGGTCGAGGCATTCGTGGAATCCGGCGGCGAAATTCGCGCCACCCTGAGGGCGTTGTTCAATTCTCAGTTCTTCAAGGGCTCGCGTCTCAAGCGGGTCAAGAGCCCGGTAGAGCTTGTGGTTGGCATCCTCAAGCTGGTCGGGATTTCCGATCTCCCCGCGGCGGACGTCGCCCGGTATGCCAACGCCACCACCTTCATGGCTCAGACCCTCTACGACCCGCCGTCGGTCGAAGGCTGGCACACCGGTCAGGAATGGATTGATGGCGGCACCCTCACCGAACGGGTCAACTTCGCCGTGAATGAGGTCGGCGACGCCGGCAAGCCGGGGATCAAAGCGATCGTTGAGCGCTTCGCGAACAACGGAGCATCTGTGTCCGCGGATGATTTCGTCGATGAGTGTCTTGATTTGGCCGGGTCGTTGAGTGTCAGCGATGAGACGCGTGGCGCGTTCGTCCGGGACGCTGAATCGGACGGAGAACTTCGCTTCGGGAACGACGCCCAGCGAGACGAAAGCACCGGTCGAATCGTGCGCATGCTTGAGGCAATCGTAGCCTGTCGTGAGTATCAATTCGCGTAGCTGCCGACCGAACAAAATTACCAGATGGGAGACGAGATGGTAGTGACGACGAATAGTAAACGACCGGTGCTGGTCATCATTCAACTGACCGGCGGCAACGACTTCATGAACACCATCGTGCCCTATGCGAACGGCGTCTACCACGACGCCCGCCCAACCGTGGGCATTAGCGAAGACGACGTTCTGCCGATCAACGACACGCTGGGTTTCTACGCAAAGGCCGCACCTCTCAAGGAAATCTACGACCGGGGCAAGGTGGCCATAGTCCAGGGAGTCGGATATCCGAACTCGAATCGGTCCCACTTTCGGGGAATGGACATCGTGCACACCTGCGAGCCGGAAAGCGTGGGCACCGAGGGCTGGGTGGCCAGGGCCGTGCGGGAGCTGGACCCGCAGAATAAGAATGTGCTGACCTGCGTCAACATCGGCAGGGGCCTGCCGCGCGCAATGGCCGCTCCGGGAGTGACCGTGACCTCGGTCGGCGATCTGGACAACTACGGTCTCATGACCGGCATGACCGCGCAGGCGCAACGACAGCAGGCGCTCGACCTTTTCAAGCAGACCTATACTCCTACCAGCGGAACCGGCGCGGTGATGGACTATCTCGCCCAGACGGGCATGAATGTGCTCGAGGGCGCAGACCGGCTGGAGGCCGCACCGGCCGGGTACTCGTCCGGGGTGAAGTACGCCGACGATCCCATAGCATGGAATCTGAGAGACATCGCCCGGGTGCACCTGGCCGGCCTGGGCACGCGGATCTTCTACACCTCTCACGGCGGTTACGACTACCACGCCAACGAGGTGCCCACCCACGCCCGGCTGATCAGCGAGCTGTCCACCGCCATCAAGGACTTCTACCAGGACCTCGAAGAGCATGGCGCTCACGACAACGTGGCGATCCTAGTCTTCACCGAATTCGGTCGTCGAATCAGGGACAACGGCAGCGGCACCGACCACGGTTCCGGCGGCGGCTCCTTCATCATCGGCGACGGAGTGAACGGCGGACTTTACGCCGACTATCCTTCCCTGGACCCCAACGAGTGGCTCGACGGCGAGGACCTCGCCCACACCATCGATTTCCGGGGTGTGTACGCCACCTTGCTAGAGCAATGGATGGGTCTCGACGCGGTTCCAATTGTCGGAGGGTCGTATGAGCAGATACAGCCGTTCCACTAGACATGAGGAATCGCCGTTGCCGCGAAAAGAGGCATAGGTTGGCCATCGCGTGCGGAAAAGTCTGCGCCGGCGCCGCGCAAATCACCGAAGGTAGCGATTGCCTATGAGCACACCGTACGCGATGCTGAGAGCCGGGTTTCCGTTCGTCAAGACCCTGGGCATGCGCCGGATCACCAGTTTACCGGTGGATGTGGCCATCAGGCCTGACGACACTTTTTACGTGCTCAGCCGCGACGGCACCATCAGCAAATTGCCGTGGGAGGACGAGGGCGATAACTGGGACGAGTTCCTGCCCAGGATGGGCGGACGCGGAACCGACGACGGCAAATTCATATGGCCCGTCGCCATGCTCCTGGACGGCGAGGAAACCCTCTTCATCTCCGACGAGGCGCTTCACCGCATCACCCTGCTGAGCAATGATGGCAAATTCATCGGCAAGTGGGGTGAGCACGGCAGCGATGACGGCCAGCTCGACCGCCCGTCTGGAATCGCCTTCGACGCCGACGGAAACCTGTACGTCGTTGATACCCTTAATCACCGGGTACAGAAGTTCACCAGAGACGGCAAGTTTCTGGCCAAGTGGGGCATGCACGGCACTGGCGACGGCGAGTTCAACATGCCCTGGGGTATCGCCGTGGACGCGGCCGGCGACGTGTACGTCGGGGACTGGCGAAACGACCGGGTCCAGAAATTCAGCGCCGACGGCGAGTTTCTCTTCAGCTTCAGTCGGTCCGGTAATGGCGACGGCGAATTAAATCGGCCGGCCGGGGTGGCCGTTGACGCCGACGGCGACATTTACGTAGCCGACACCGGGAACGACAGGGTGCAACTGTTCGATCCTGAAGGGCAATACGTAGAGAAGTTCATCGGCGACGCGACCCTTTCGAACATGGCTCGTGTCTACCTGATGGCCAACCCGCAGCCGCTCCGGCTTCGCCAGATGTCCAACCTGGAACCCCAAAAGCGCCTGCGCAATCCCAGATCGGTGCGCGTCGACGACCGGGGCCGGATGTTCGTGGCGGACTACGGCTCATTCCGCGTGCAGGTGTATCAGAAGGAAGCCATCCCGCTCACGGCCGATCAGATCGCACCTCCCCCGCGTTCGCCCATGCTTTTCACTAACTGACCTCGCGTCGGCGCGCCGAAAGTCCGGCCATGCACCGCTCCCGGCCCTCGACTGCTACTCTCAACTCTACCCCGTCCCCCTTTGCCCAACCGCGAGCTTGAAACCATGACCGACCGGCTCATTCCCAGCCCCGACCGCTTCCCCAATGCTCCCCGGATCGGCATCGGCATGATCGGCTACGCCCTGATGGGCAGGGCCCACACCAACGCCCTGCTCAAGATCCCGCACATGATGTACCCACCGGCCGCCATCCCGGTGTTGGAGAGCATCTCCGGCCGCACCGAGACCGCCGTCGCCGAGGCCGCCGCCCGCTACGGCTACCGAACCTACTCCACCGACTGGTGCGACATCGTTAACGACCCGACCGTGCAGGTCCTGGACAACAGCGGGCCCAACGCCGTCCACGTGCCGGCGTCGCTGGAAGCCGTTAAGCTGGGCAAGCACGTCATCTGCGAAAAGCCGCTCGGCATGAACGCCGCCGAGGCAAATCAGCTCTGGCAGGCCGCGGAGGCCGCCGGCGTCAAGCACATGACCGGCTTCAACTACCGGTTCGTGCCGGCCGTGCAGTTCGCCCGCCAGCTAATCCAGGACGGCGTCATCGGCGACATCCGCCACTTCCGCGGCCAGTATCTCCAGCCCTCCCTCGTGGACTCCGACGCCCCCCGGCTCTGGCGGCTCGACCGCGCCGAAGCCGGCAAGGGCACCCTGGGCGATCTCGGTTCCCACACCGTCGACCTGGCCCGCTATCTGGTCGGCGAGCCGGTGCGCGTCAACGGCATTGTCAAGACAATGGTCCCCGAGCGCCCATCCGTCGAAGATCCGGCCGTGATGGCGCCCGTCACCGTCGACGACGCCTACGTCGCCCTGATGGAATTCGCCAACGGCGCCATTGCCACCATCGAGGGAACCAAGTACGCCACCGGCCGCGA
>CAZBZS010000060.1:0-12093 GCA_964496475.1 uncultured Chloroflexota bacterium
CGGTGAGCATGATCTCGAGGTCGCCGTCTCCGCTGAGGAGGGGACGCTTCTGCTTGTTGCGGGAGCGCTGGAGATAGTAGGCGCACTTCTGGGGGGTTGACTTGACATAAACGGTGACTCCGGCGACGAGGATGTCGCGGCGGTTGTCGGGATCGAGGATGGCGCCGCCGCCGGTGGCGATGATGGCGTCTTTGCGATCGAGGGCCTGGAGCAGTATCCGGCGCTCAAGATCGCGAAAGGCGGGTTCGCCGAGTAGATCGAAGATGTCGGTGATGGACATTCCGGCTTCTCTGACGATCATGGAGTCGATGTCGACGGCGGACCAGTCGATGCGGTCGGCGATGCGGTGGGCGAGGGTGGATTTGCCGGAGCCGCTGAGGCCGACGAGGATGATGCGATCGGGCTGGGCCATCTAGGAGGCGTCCAGGGCCCGCCGGCCGGCGGCGAGCATGATGTCGATGGGTGGCTCGCGGCCCGTCCAGATTTGGAAGCTGCAAGCGCCCTGCAGGATGAGCATGTCGAGTCCGCCGAGGTATTCGGCGCCGGCGGTAGCGGCGTGAGTGAGTAGCGGGGTGGCGGCGGGGCGGTAGACGATATCGAATACGGTTTGGTCGGCGTGCAAGTCTTCGGCCGAAAGGGGGCTGTGGTGGGGGGCGGGGCCGCCGTGCATGCCGATGGAGGTGGTGTTGAGGATGAGGCGGGAGTCGCGGGTAATGGATGTTAAGGAGGGGTCGTCCAGGGCGATAGCTTTTAAGCCGGAATCAGGGGCGAGATCGCCGACGATTTGTTGGGCGTTGGAAAGGGTGCGGTTGGCGATGGTGATGCTGTCGCCGCGCCGGGAGAGGGCGAGGAGGGCGGCGCGGGCGGCTCCGCCGGCCCCCAGAAGCAGGCAATCGATGCCAGCGGGGACGGCGGCACGAAGCAGAACCTCTTCGATGGCGGCTACGTCGGTGTTGTCGCCGTGCAGGCCGCCATCGGTGGCGGTGACTGTGTTGACGGCGCCAGTGAGGCGGGCGGTGTCGGTGATGTGATCGAGGGAGGCCACTATCTCAATCTTATGAGGGATGGTTATGTTCATCCCGGATAGGTGGCCGGAGCGGAGTTCGGATATGCGGAGAGAAAGATCGGTGGTTGGAGTCTCGATTGCTTCATAGACGGCGTCGAGGCCGAGGTGGTCGAAGGCGGCCTGTTGGACGGCCGGGGAGATTGTGTGGCCGAGGGGCAATCCGATCACGGCGTAGCGATCAGTCATTTTCGGAGAGGCGGCGAAGCCGCCCCCAGAATTCCGGGTAGCTGACATCGACGGAATCAGCGCCGTCGACGATGGTGTCGCCCCGAGCTATGAGTCCGGCGATACCGAAGGTCATGGCGAGGCGGTGGTCGCCCTCGGCGTCGACGGCGGCGCCGGTGAGGGGGGTGGGGCCGTTGATGATGAGTCCGTCGTCAAGTTCGTGGATGTCGGCTCCCATCGCGCGGAGGCCGGTGGCGGTGGCCGCGATGCGGTCGGTTTCCTTGATCCGGAGCTCGGAGGCGTCACGAATCTCGGTTGTGCCTTCGGCCTGAGTGGCGGTGAGGGCGACGGCCGGGAGCTCGTCGATGAGGGTGGGGATTTCGTCGCTGCCGATCCTGGTGGCGCGCAGACCGGCGGAGCGCACGCGTATATCGGCGGCGGGCTCGGCGCCGCCGGGGGTTTCGATCACGTCGATATCGGCCTTCATGCGTTTGAGGATGTTGAGGACACCGGAGCGGGTAGGGTTGAGACCGACGCCGCGGAGGGTGATTTCGGTGTCAGGATGGATGGTGGCGGCGACGATCCAGAAGGCGGCGGTGGAGATGTCGCCGGGGACGTGGACGTCGACCGCGGCTGGGTCCTGGCCGCCTGCGATTGCGAGCTGGAGCCCGTCGGATTCGATGTCAACGCCTTGGGCGGCCAGCATCAATTCGGTGTGGTCGCGGGAGATCGCCGGCTGATTTATCACGGTGCGTCCGGCGGCGGCGACTCCGGCTAGGAGGAGGGCGCTCTTGAGCTGGGCGCTGGCGACGGGCATGTCGTAGGTGATGCCGGTGAGGGAGCGGCCGTCGATGACCAGCGGAGCGAGATTGCCGCCGTCCCGGCCCGAGATTTGTGCGCCCATTTGGATCAGTGGGGTGGTGACGCGAGCCATGGGGCGGTTGCGGAGGGAATCGTCGCCGGTGAGGGTAGTGGAAAAAGGGAGGCCGCCCAGGAGCCCAAGGATGAGGCGCATGGTGGTGCCGGAATTACCGCAGTCGAGGACGTCGTCGGGTTCAACCAGAGCGTCGCGGCCGCGACCTTGGAGGATGACCTCGGTTTCGCTCACGCGGCGGATCTCGACTCCGAGCTGATGGAGGCAGCGCAGCGTGGAAAGGCAGTCTGCGCCGAGGCCGGCGCCGGTGATGTGGGCGGGACCGCGGGCAATGGCGTTGAGGAGGAGGGCGCGATGGGTGATGGATTTGTCGCCGGGTACACGGAAATCGCCGCGCAGCCGGGGCGCGGGGGAGAGCCTGGTGACCTTCTTGACGGCCGGCATCGGTGGGCTTCTCAGTCCGTTGATCAGGCGGGAAGGAGCTGACGCAATGGGCGATCCATCGCGCCGGCGACGCGGCGGAGAGCCGTCATCATGTGATCGAAATTCTCGAAGGTGAGGCTCTGGGCGCCATCGGCGAGGGCCAGCTCCGGAGTGGGATGGACCTCGACCATGATGCCGTCGGCACCGGCGGCGATACCGGCCAGGGCTAGGGGCTCGACGAGATGCCAGACGCCGGTTCCGTGGGAGGGGTCGATGATGACGGGCAGGTGGCTGAGGCGCTTGGCGACGGCGACGGCGGCGACATCCTGGGTGTTGCGGGTGGAGTCGTCGAAGGACCGAATTCCTCGTTCGCAGAGAATGACGTCGGGGTTGCCCTCGGCCATGACGTACTCGGCGGACATGAGCCACTCGGAAATGGTGGAGGCGGGGCCGCGTTTGACCATTACCGGGATTCCGGACTTGCCGGCGGCCTTGAGGAGCGGAAAGTTCTGGGTGTTGCGGGCGCCGATCTGGAGTATGTCGGTGTACTCGGCGACGGTTTCGACCAGCTCGGGCTCCATGACCTCGGTGATGGTGGCGAGGCCGGTGGCGAGACTGACCTCTTTGAGGTATTTGAGGCCTTCGACTTCGAGACCCTGGAAGCTGTAGGGGGACGTGCGAGGCTTGTAGGCGCCGCCGCGCAGGATGGTGGCGCCGGCCTGCTTGATCTTCTCGGCGGTCGTGAGCAACTGTTCGCGCGACTCGATGGTGCAGGGACCGGCGATGACCACGGTGCCTTCGCCGCCGATGGTGACATCGCCGACCCGGATTTGAGTTGGGGGTCGGCCCTCGCCGGAGCCGGCGAGCTTGTACGGGGCGCTGATGCGGACGACGCGCTCCACGCCGGGGAAGACCTTCATCTGATCCCGGAAATCCTCGGACGGGTCGCCGATGACGCCGATGATGACAAGGTTGGCGCCTTCGATCTGGTGGGGTTTGAGACCTTCGTTACGAATTCGGGCCTCGATGGCGGCGATTTCAGCGGCCAGGGCACCGATTCTGGTGACGATGATCATTTACAGTTTCTCCTGACTGACTGACTGACTGACTGACTGACTGACTGACGGGTGGGTGGCTCGGGGTGGATTAAAAAGACAAACAAAAAAGCAGAGGTCTCCCTCTGCTCGGCCGGCGACTGCTGAGAACCGGGTCTAACGCACGCGCGACCCGGCCGGCAGGGCCGGCCCTGTAAAGGTGAAATACACGCAGGTGATGTTGGGCGTCAGCGAACTCATAAGTGAGGGGAATATAGCGGCGGGCGGGAAGATGCGTCAAGGGGTGGCTTGTATCGCAAAGGAATGAGGAAGGCTGCGGGGAAGGCGAGTGCGCGGAGCTAGAGCGGTAGGGTGGGGGCGGTGGTGTGCGCTGGAGAGGCCGGAATGGCTATGCTGACGGCGGACCGAATATTTGAAGGAGACATCGCCAGTGGTAGGCCAGCTACGAATCTACAGGATCGAGGACGGGCAAATGGAGGGGTGGTTGGAGCAGTTCGACACGCTGATTCCGGTCATGGCGAAGGCTCAGATAACGGTTCAGGCAAGCTGGGTAGATGAGGAGAAGAATGACTTCGGCTGGATACGCACTTTCGACGATGACGATCTGGAGGCGGGGGAGGCGAGATTCTATGGGTCGGAGGAGTGGAAAGCGGTGATGGATAAGACTCGTAGTTATGTGGCGAGCACTGACATAAAGGTGATCGACTACCGGTAGCTCGGCGAACGAATCAGGGGGTAGGCGGCGGGGAGAGGCTGACGGATAGGGGGCGGGCGAGGCGTACGCCGGTTTCGTCGATGTGACAGGAATATGCGGCGAGGATCACGCCAGCGCCGGCGGCTTCGTGCAGGAGATCGGCGAATTCAGGATCGGTGCGCGTGTTTGGCCCGACGGACTGGAGATCGTCGCGTCCGGCGATGAAAAGCAAGGCGGCGGGCAGGCCGGAAGCGGCGCGCTGGATAAGGTGCTGAAGGTGACGCCGTCCGCGGGTGGTGGGGGCGTCGGGGAAGAGACCGTGACCGGCTTCAACCAGGGTGCAGCCTTTGACTTCGAGGAAAAGCTGGCCGGCGGGGTTATCGAGGACGAAGTCGACGCGGCCGCCGGGATAGCTGACCTCGGGTCGAAAACTGTCGTACGGCGGCAGGAATTGGAAAAAGTGTCGCTCGAGGGCGAGGTGGGTGAGGGCGTTGGGGACGCGGCTGTCGATGCCGACCCAGAGGGGGCCGTAGCGCACGGCGCGGACGGTGAATGCGGTCCTGCGGGGGCGGGGAGCGGGATCGACGAGGAGTTCGGCGCCGGGGAGGAGGAGCTCTTCCAGGCGGCCCGGATCGGCGACGTGAGCGCGGGCCAGGCGACCGTCTACGGAGATGCGGGCAACGAAGCGATTGGGGCGCTCGATGAAGTCGGCTCGCCGGAGGCCGGCGGGATATGGGATCGCAGGAGGGGCGCCGGGTGAATTTTGGTCGGACTGACTGTTCAGAGGGGGCCTCGAATCCCCGAATTTGAAGGTATAGACAGTTTGGCAGGAACGCAGGGAAACGTCGTCACCTGAAGGATACAAAGCGATGATCAACATCCTACGCAAGAACCGAAGCGAGCTGTCGGAGTGCCTGGCCGAGGCCGATCTGGTGGTTTGCTACATGGATGCGTGCCTGGAAATGTTTCCGCTGCGGACGGGGCTGGTACGGGACGAGCTGGAGTCCTACTTTTCGTGGAAATACGGTGTAAATCTGATATTCGATCCGCTGTACCCGGCGATTCGCAGGCTGGAAGCGCGACTGGGGGCGGAGGTGATGGGGGAGGCGATGCAGTGGTGGGACGGTGGGAGGTACGGGCAATGCCTTACGCGGAATCCCAAGTGGCGATGATTCGATTGCTACGGCGGGCGGCGTCGTCGGGGAGACTGGTGGAGATCGTCTCGGAGACAATGCAGTACACGGCCACGCGATTCGTGCGGAAGTTTGGACTGGCGGCGACGGTGGACGCGATCGTGGGCGGAGACAATGTGAAGCAGGGGAGACCGAACCCAGAGACGCTGCTGGTGGCGCTGGGGTCGACCGGATTATCGCCGCGTGAGAGGTGTACCTGGCGTCGCGGCAGTCCGATTACACGATGGGTAAGAACGCCGGGGTGCCTACGTACTTTTACGACTATACGCTGTCGGTGGGGCGGCCGCT
The DNA here is from genome assembly GCA_964496475.1 of uncultured Chloroflexota bacterium. Classification (GTDB taxonomy): domain Bacteria; phylum Chloroflexota; class UBA11872; order UBA11872; family VXNJ01; genus JASLPR01. The sequence continues at coordinate 5,759 of CAZBZS010000060.1, forward strand.
GCCGTCTCACCTGACTCTGCTGGAAGAGGCGGAAACGGCGACGGGATAGGTTGGGCGGGGGACAGCCGGGATGGGGCGGTTCCGCTAGTATCCTCAGCTAAATCGTGGTGGTCGCCGCTGGCTGAAGCGGCGTGGCGGAAGGACGGAGGAGCACCGCTCTTGGGTGGCTCGCTCCGTTCTGGATAGCGGACAGGCTGATGGGAGCGCAAGGGGACACGCGCGGTTCGAAACTAGTGGTGGGCCGGAGGCCTTGAGCCCGATGCGGATCGCGGACTCGTGGCAGCCAGCGATCGAAGCGCCGGATCGTGAGGTGACGCTGACAGAGGCGTGGCTGAGGTAGGCGCAGCGTCTGCCAGACCTGAGCGATGACCGCGGCCGCAACCTGGAAATAATTTATGCGGGCCACGAGTGGGGAGGGCCGGGGCCGGATATTAGAGATGCGATCGTGAGCTTCGACGCGAGACCGGCAGAGCATGGGGACATCGAAGTCCACCTGGACGCGAGGGATTGGGTGCGGCACGGGCACGCGGAGAATTCGGCGTATGAAGGGGTGATCCTGCATGTTGTCTGGGGCGAGCCCGGGGACGGGAATGTGGGGCTGCCGGCGGTGGTGCTGAAGGGCAGATTGGAGCCGGAAGTGGAGCCGGTGGAGGCGGAGGGAAGCACGGGCGAAGACGTTTGGCCGTGCGAGGAGGCGCTGGGAGAAGCTTTGCCAGCGGAGGCAGCGCAGGTGCTGCACTGGCAGGGCTGGCAACGATTGGTGGAGCGCTCGAATCGAATTGAATCGGACCTGGCGGTGATGTCGGCGGACGAGGCGCTGTATCGGGGCTGCTGCCGGAGGTGACGGAGGGGAAATAGAGGAAGGGGTGGCGCGGAAGGTGGCAGAGTTGCGGGACCTCTGGAAACCGCTGAAGATCGGGCCGATTCGACGGTCGGAGTGGCGCTTACACGGGGTGAGGCCAAACAACTGGCCGACGCGGAGGGTAGTGGAGAGGGATCGTCGCCTGCGCTGGAGGAACTGTTCCCGGTACCAATCGAGGAGGACAATTTCTGGTCGGGACGGCTCGATTTTGTGCGCCCGACAAGTGCGCGGACGACGGCGCTGATAGGGACGGCGCGGGCCCGGTAAATCCTGGCGAACGCGGCGCTGCCGCTGTCACTGTGCATAGCCCGACCGCAGGCGAACGCGGTGTTACTGGAGGGAGTGAGCGAGGCGTTTGTGACGATGGGGTCGGTGGCGCCGAATAGGATCACGTGCTACATGAGGGAGATCACGAAGACGGAGGGGATGAGGGGAGGGAGGATGGTGGCGGCGCAGCAAGGCTATCTGCATCTGTACGGGAATTGGTGTCAGCGCAAGCTGTGCCCGGCGTGCCCGGCGGCGGTGTTCACGGCGAGGCCGGGGACTAGTCCTCCAACCCGGCTCGCCCGCTCAGGCCGTGGGCGTAGCGGTTGATTGAATTGACGGCGGCAAGGTCGGTTTTTCGACCCCAGAGGGCGGTCTGGAGCTCGTCCTGCATCCAGTGCTCCCAGGTGGCGAACCAGGGCTCCCAGAGGGCCTGGACGGGGCGGGCGACGTCTAGGACGTCATGCAGGACAGCCGGGTCCAGCCAGGCCTGGAACCGGGCCTGCACTTCACTGTCTTGGAGGACGTCGGGGTAGGCGGGGGGCAGGCCCTCGTTGAGAGCCCAGAACCTGGGAGCGAAGAAATCGCCGGTGCCATCGATGCCCCCGAGGTGGAGAGCCAGCAAGGCGGACATCTCAAGATCGGTGGCGGTGGAGGGGACGGAGTAGAAGGGTGTCCAGCCGGCGGTGGAAACCCCGGGGCCGTCAAGCCCGGGGACGGGCGAGAAGTTAATGAGCGGGGCCCGGTGGCTGGCGAATTCTTCGGCGGCGATGCGGGCGAGATAACCGCCGACGAGGGCGAAGGCGGGGCCGCCGTCGAGGATGGCGGAGTAGGAGGTTTCGCCGAAGTTGGGATTGAGGATTAGGTCGTCGACGAGGAAGGAGCGAAGCATCCGCAGAAGGCGGGGAGCGGGCTCGGACGGACCGGCGTCGTGGAGTGCGTCTTCGGGCTGCCGCAGGCTGCCGCCGGCGGCGTAGACCATGGCCCACCAGGGCAGGTTGGCGTTGACCTTGGGCCCGAGGTTGAGGGAGAGGGGCCAGCGGCTGAGGCCGCGGTCGCGGATCAACCGGGAATAGGTCAGGAGCTGGTCCCAGGTCTCGGGCGGATCGGCGCCGATTTCGGCGAGCATGGACTGGTTGGAGGCGAGGAATATGGCGTCGCTATAGAAGGGAAGTCCGACGAGGTCGCTATCGACTTCGACGCCGCGTCGGGCGCCGGGAAATAGCCTGGCGGCCATGTCACTGAAGATGGAGAGGTTGGAGAGGGGCGTGAGCACGCGGTTTGACCACCAGAGGCCGGCCTGGCCCTCGCGGGCGAGGACGACGTTGACGGGCTCGCCGCCGAGAATGGTCGATTGCGCCCGGGGACCGTAGTCGCTGAGAACCTCGTGAAATTCGACTCTGACATCGGGGTTTAGCTGGCGGAAACGGTCGAGGACGGTTTCAAGAAGGTCCTGGCGGTAGGGCCAGCCGAGGAGGCTGAGGGAAACGGGCTCCTGAAGCTTGGGCACGATGTTGGGTATGGGGGGGGTGGGGGCGGGTCCGCTGGAAGGTGGGTGGAGGGCACAGCCGGCGAGAGCGGCGGTCATGATGCCGGCGCCGCAGAGGAGGAAGGCGCGGCGGGTGGGGGGTGGTGGCGAGGGCATCAGTCAGGCAGCCGGGAAGGGGGTAGTTGAGGGCGGGCGGCTAGATGATGAGACGGGGCAGGAGAGTTGGGGTGCGGGAGGGAAGGGACGGCGAGGGCGGGATCGTGGGGGTGGCGAGTTGACTGGCCTGGACGACCAAACCCTGCCAATGACCATGCAATAAGAATTGACAATTGCACACTCAAGTATTAGACTTATCATATGACTGAAATTCAATCCAGCGATCGAGCCGCGACGGGCGAAGCCGGGGCAACCGATTTCGAAGCGACGGCTCCGTCCGGCACTGAGGATAGCGGCTTGGTGCTCGCAGCGATAACGGCATTGGGGCTGCCGGTGGTGCCGCTAATTGACTCGGTGGCGTTTCCGCGGGTGACGTTTCCGTTGCAGATAGGGAGGCCGTTCTCGGTGGCGGCGGTGGAGCAGGCGTCGGCGGGCGACGGGCAGGTGTTGCTGGTGGCGCAGAAACGGCGGACGCGGCGCAAGATCAGCCCGAAGAATTTGTACCGGACGGGTACGGTGGCGCAGGTGGTGCGTAAGTACCGGTTGCCGGAGGGTGGCTACTCGGTGTTGATGCAGGGGCTGTACCGGGCGGAGATAGTGGATACGGACTTGAGTGGCGATGCGGTGGTGGCGGCGGTGGCGGAGCTGCGGCCGCAGGTGAAGGAGGGGGTTGAGCTGGAGGCATTGCGGCGGGCGGTGGCCGGGCAGGTGCAGGAATTCTCGGAAAAGGGCAACGGGCTTCCGGGAGAAATAGTATCTCTGGCACGGCGGATCACCGATGCGGATTGGCTGGCGGACCTGGTGGCGGCGCACGCGGGGATGGAGCTGGAGCAGCAGCAGGAAATCCTGCAGACGCTCGATACGTACGACCGTCTTTACAAGGCCAGCCTGCACCTGTCGGAGCAAATCCACGTGCTAGACGTGAGGGATCGAATCCAGGCGAAAATTCAGGACGGGATCGAGAAGGTGCAGCGAGATTTTTATCTGCGGGAGCAGCTGCGCACGATTCAGCGGGAGTTGGGGATCGCGAGCCATCAGACGGAGGACGTGGAGGAGCTGCGGGTGCGGATCGCGGAGTCGGACATGCCGGACGAGGTGCGCGAAAAGGCGGAGAAGGAAGTCGATCGACTGGACGCGACACCGCCGGCGTCGCCGGAAATCGCGGTGATTCGCAATTACGTGGACTGGCTGCTGGACCTGCCCTGGGGTGAGGGGCGCTCGCAGAAGGTGTCGATTCGCAAGGCGCGGAGGGTGCTGGACGCCAACCATTTTGGGCTGGACAAGGTAAAGGAGCGGATACTCGAATACATGGCGGTACGCAGCCTGTCCAAGACGTTGCGCAGCCCGGTGCTGTGCCTTTCGGGTCCGCCGGGGGTGGGCAAGACGAGCCTGGGCCAATCGATAGCCAAGGCGCTGGGCAGAGAATTCGTGCGGATATCGCTGGGGGGGGTGAGAGACGAAGCGGAGATACGCGGGCACCGGCGCACGTATGTGGGGGCGTTGCCGGGGCGGATCATCCAGGGCATGCGGCAGGCAGGCACGACGAACCCGGTGTTCGTGCTGGACGAGGTGGACAAGATCGGCCGCGACTTCCGGGGCGATCCTTCGTCGGCTTTGTTGGAGGTGCTGGACCTGGAGCACAATCACAATTTCTCGGACCACTACATCGAGGTGGGATACGACTTATCGCAGGTGATGTTCGTACTGACGGCGAACGACGCCGGGGCGATTCCGCCGACGCTGCGGGACCGGATGGAGATCATCCATATTTCCGGCTACACGGGGGGGGAAAAGACGTCGATAGCGCGTGGTTACCTGGAGGTGCGGCAGCGGCGCGAGCACGGCCTGAAGGAAAAGCAGATAAAGGTGACCGAGCGGGCGCTCAGGGCGTTAATCGTGAATTACACGCGTGAGGCCGGGGTGCGGAATCTGGAACGGATGCTGGCGGCGTTGTGCCGGAAGGCGGCCCGCTGGATCGCCGATGACGACCGGCAGACGGTGACGGTGACGGAGGAAGACTTGGACGAAATGTTGGGTCCACCGCTGTATTTGCCGGAGGAGGAACTGAGAGAGGACACGGTGGGGCTGGTGAACGGACTGGCGGTGACGCCGTATGGAGGAGAGTTGCTACAGGTGGAGGCGGCGTGGATGGAGGGGAAGCCGGCTTTCGTGCATACGGGAAATCTTGGCCGGGTAATGAGTGAATCGGCGCGGGCAGCGCTGTCGTTCGCGCGTTCGGCGGCGCAGAAACTGGGAGTGCAGCCGAATGCGTTCGCGCGGAGTCGGATTCACCTGCACGTGCCGGCGGGAGCGACGCCCAAGGACGGGCCGTCGGCGGGAGTGGCGATGAGCACGGCGCTGGTGTCGGCGCTGCTGGGAGCGCCGGTGCGGGGGGATGTGGCGATGACGGGCGAGGTGACGCTGCGGGGGAACGTGCTGCCGATCGGAGGACTGAAGGAAAAGGTGCTGGCGGCGCATCGGGCGGGCATCCACGAGGTGATATTGCCGGTGGACAACAAGGCGGACCTCGACGACATCCCACGAGAAATAAAAACGGATATGCGGTTTGAATTAGTCGATCACATGGATCAAGTGCTGGCCAGGGCCATCCCGCTCGGTGAATTGCGAGCGCACAAGGCGATGCCCGGCCAGTCCGTACTGGCGTAAACGAAAGGGACTTAAGAAATGGCGAAAGTTGTTGGAATCGACCTGGGCACCACGAACTCGGTGGTGGCGGTGATGGAGGCGGGGACGCCCACGGTGATAACGAACGCGGAAGGCTCGCGGCTGACGCCGTCGGTCGTGGCCTTCACGAAGGGTGGCGAACGGCTGGTGGGCCAGCTGGCGCGGCGGCAGGCGGTGCTGAACCCGGAGAACACGATCTACTCGGCGAAACGCTTCATCGGGCGCAGGCACGACGAGGTTGAGAGTGAGGAGCAGGCGGCTTCGTTCGAGGTGGTGGAAGGCGCGGGCGGAGAGGCTCGCATCCGCATCCCGGAATTGAAGCAGGACCTGACGCCGGAGGAAATTTCGGCGATGGTACTGCAGAAGTTGAAGGCGGACGCGGAGACGTTTCTGGGAGAGTCGGTGGATCAGGCGGTGATCACGGTGCCGGCGTACTTCAATGACGCACAGCGTCAGGCGACGAAGAACGCGGGCACGATCGCGGGGCTAGAGGTGCTGCGGATCATCAACGAGCCGACGGCGGCAAGCCTGGCGTACGGACTGGAGAACAAGAACTCGGAGACGATCCTGGTGTGGGACCTGGGTGGGGGCACGTTTGATGTGTCGATCCTGGAGGTCGGGGAAGGGGTGTTTGAGGTCAAGGCGACGAACGGTGACACCCACCTGGGAGGCGATGACTACGACCACCGGATCGTGAATCACATGGCGGCGGAGTTTCTGAAAGAGCAAGGGATCGATCTGCGTAAGGACAGGCAGGCGCTGCAACGGCTGGTGGAGGCGGCGGAGAAGGCGAAGATCGAGCTCTCGTCGACGCCGCAGACGGATATCAACCTGCCGTTCGTGACGGCGGATCAGGCGGGGCCGAAGCATCTGACGATG
>CAZBZS010000061.1:0-11431 GCA_964496475.1 uncultured Chloroflexota bacterium
TTCACCGAGCTCAACGACCCCATCGACCAGCGCCACCGCTTCGAGGAGCAGGCGCGCGCCATCGAATCCGGCGACCAGGAGGCCCAGGTCCTCGACGAGGACTTCCTGCTGGCGATGGAGCACGGAATGCCGCCAACCGGAGGATTGGGGATCGGAATTGACCGGCTGGTAATGCTCATGTCCGGCCAGCGGAACATCCGCGAGGTCATCCTGTTCCCGCAACTGCGCACCCGGAGCCAGCCAAACACCGCCGACTCCGACTAACATTCCCCTATGCTCGCACTCAATCTCATTCGCAACGAACCCGACCGTGTCCGCGCCGGACTCGCCGCCAAGGGCGAACCCCCCGAGTCTTTGGATGCCATCCTCACACTCGACGAACAACGCCGCACAATCCTCGGCGAACTCGAAGAACTCCGTCACCGGGTCAACGAGCTTTCCCGCCAGATTGGTCCGGCCCCCGACCAGGAGGCCCGGCAGAAACTCATCGCTCAGTCCAAGGAAGCATCCGCCGACATTGGCCCCCTGGAAGCGAGACTCGCCGCCACCGAAACCGACCTCAACGACCTCCTCCTCGGCATCCCCAACCTCCCCCACGAGTCGGTGCCCGCCGGTAAGGACGAGAACAACAACGTCGAAATCCACCGCGTCGGCGACCTCCCTAAATTCGACTTCGAACCGCGCGGCCACGTCGAAATCGCCGTCGATCTGGGCATTCTGGACGTCGAGCGCGCAGGCAAGATATCGGGTTCTGGATTCTGGCTGCACCGCGGACTCGGCGCCAAACTCCAGCGCGTCCTCATCAACTGGATGCTCGACCTGCACACGAGCCGCCACGGCTATACCGAGGTCTACACGCCGGCTCTGGTGCGGTCGGACGCGATGACCGGAACCGGCCAGCTACCGAAATTCGCGACCGACTCCTACCGGGTCGAGCGCGACGATCTCTGGCTTGCGCCCACGGCCGAGGTGCCGGTGACCAACATCCACCGGGATGAGATCCTTCCTCCCGGCTCCCTGCCCATCAACTACGCCGCCTACTCACCCTGCTTTCGGCGCGAGTCGGGGGCGGCGGGCACGGAGACGCGGGGACTGCTGCGAGTCCACCAGTTCGACAAAGTCGAGCTGGTGAAGTTCGTTGAGCCCGAGACTTCCTATGAACAACAACTCATGCTGCTGGCCGACGCCGAGGCGGTCCTGCAAGAACTCGAGCTTCCCTACCGTGTCATCGAACTCTGCACCGGCGAACTCAGCGGCGCCAACGCCAAATGCTTCGATATCGAGCTCTGGGCTCCCGGCGCCGGCCGCTGGCTGGAAATCTCGTCCGTCTCCAACTTCGAGGACTACCAGGCCCGCCGCGCCGGCATCCGCTACCGGCCCGAAGAAGGCGCGCGGCCGCGATTCGTCCACACCCTCAACGGCTCCGGCGTCGCCCTCCCCCGCCTCACCGTCGCCATCCTCGAAAACTACCAGCAACCCGACGGCTCCGTGACTGTCCCGAAAGTCCTCCAGGCCCCCCTCGGCGCCACCGTCCTCCAATCGCCCGCATCCTAGCGGCACGTCTGAACGAGAACGCCCAACAAAGCTGCCGGAGGCAGTTAAGCAGGAATGCCCCAGAGCCAGACCATGCCGCCCCAGCTCCCGCTGTCTAGTAGCTTTCCGTCCGGGCGACACGCCACGCTGTAAACCACGTCGGTGTGCCCTTCCAACAGGTGAAGTTCCTGGCCGGTCGCCGGGGTCCCAGAGCCTCACCGATCCGTCATCACTCCCGCTCGCCAGCAGCCGTCCATCGCGCTGAACGCAATCACGTGCACTGGTCCAGAATGCACCGACAGTGTTCGTAACGGCCGGCCGGTCTCCGGGTTCCATATTTTCAGAACGTTGTCATAGCGGCCGCTGGACAACAGCGTTCCGTCGAGACTGAAAGCCACGCTGTCTACCTGCCCCGCATACCCCTCCAGCCGCTTGTGGACGGAACCCACAAATATCCCCCTCCGAACATGCCCTCTGAACCCCGTAAAACGGCATCGCAAATTCCGTACCCCAAAAATCCGGAAAAACGTTCTAGTAGCTAGTGGGTGACCCCGACGTTACATTAGTTACCAAAATCAGCCCGCAGTCTACCCGGCCATCCCCCAACTCGCGTCCGCTATTAGAACAAAAACTTGTGGCTGTCACTCGCACCCGCTGCCAGACAAGACAGCCTATAGCTGCTTTGGGCTGCGTCCTTGCGCCAGCCATTGAGAATAGACAGGCTGTGTCTGGCCTGTGGCTGTACTCTGCCTGCCTGTGAACCGCACCACCAGATTGCACCCGGACATGCCCCAGGTCTGCCGCCTCGGGCTGGCGACGCGCGGGAATTCCCGGCTCTCCAGGGCGGATGTGCACGGCGCCATCGAACAGGGAATCAACTATCTGAACTGGTGCGGGCAGCCGGACGGGCTGAGCGGTGCCGTGAGCGAGCTCGGAAACCGGCGCGACGAAGTGGCGGTCGCCGTCCAACTCCAGGCCCGGGACGGCGACGGGATGAGGAGGCAGGTAGACCGGGCGCTGGCGGGAATGAACACCGACCGGATCGACGTGGTAACGCTTTATTACGTGGAGAGCGAGGAGGAGTGGGAAGGCATGAGCGGCGGCGGGGGAGCATTGGAGGCGCTGACCGACCTGAAGCGGCAGAGTGTAGTGCGGATGGTGGGATTGACCAGTCACCAGCGGAAGCTGTCGGCCGGCTGGGCCGAGACCGGCAAGCTGGATCTGCTGATGCTCCGCTACAACGCCGCCCATCGAGGAGCTGAGACTGAGGTCTTCCCGGTGACCGAAGAATGGGACATCAGATTCATCGCCTATACCTGCTTGCGTTGGGGGGCACTGATGGAAAAGACGGAGGCCGATCCGCCGGGATTCGAGCCGCCACCGGCGCGGGAGTGGTATCGCTACGTGCTGGCCGAGCCGCGAGTCGCCGTGGCGCTGATGGCGCCCAGGGACCGGACGGAACTGGATCACGATCTGGACTTGCTGGACGACTGGCGGGGACCGACGGATGCTGAGAGGAAGGCATTGGAAGCTCACGGAGAGCGAGTACACGCCCACGCCGGGGCGTTCTGGTAAGAAATCCGAGCCAGTCCGAACTTGGAAACGTCAAATAGCTTGCGGACAGCGCGCGGAAGGAGCGTCATCCTGTTTTAGAATTGGCCATGCGATTTGCCTTCAACCCACAGCTCGTCCCCTTCAGCCGCCGCAGCTACATCGAGCAGCTGCGGCGGGCGGTGGAGAACGCGCGGGAGCTTAGCTTCGACATCATCGAGCTCTCGCTCACCGGACCGGAGTACGGGCTGGGGCTCGACACGCTGTTCGGGGGCGATTTTTTCGAGGTGATGAAAGCGTCGCCGACCAGCTTTCACTTGCATCTGTTCCCGGACTCGGCAACAAGCGAAGAACCGTCGCTCTCGGACGTGCAACCCTATCCGCGCAGCATCGCCCTGCGGCGGACGGTACAGGTGGTGGAGTTCTTCGAGCGGACGAGTCCGATGGAGATGTATGTGGTACACGCCGGGGCGCGGGAGTCGCACTATGGCCGGCACCTGGCGGCGATGAAGGAAAGTTTTCGCACGCTGGGGGACCTGTTCCCGGGGCTGCCGATCGCGGTGCAGAACGGCACGGGAGGCGGAGTTCTCGCAGAGCTGGATTTGGTGCTGGCATTTCTGGACGAAGCGCAGAATGTGCGGTTCTCGCTGCACACCGGGTTCGCCTTTCAGTCGGTGGGGATGCGCCGGCACACCTTCGTGGACCGGCTGGGATACATGCGCCGGTTTGGCGACCGGTTGGCGGAAATCCGCTGGCACAATACGGCCCCCGGAATGCGGCCGAGCGTGCCGCTGCATGTTGAAACGGAGCACGGACTGGATCTGGAGGAGGTCGTGGCGCTGGTCGGGAGGAATCCGGGCACGGTGCATCTGATCGAGACAGTGGGGAATCACGCACCGGCACTGGCCCGGGAGCGGCGAGTGTTGCACAGTGTTCTCTCGGGTTGAAGACGCGGATTCCGAAGGTCTCACTCAGACCTGTTAAGGCGTGGAATCGGGAGTGTCAGCGGTGAGGGAGCTCAAGCGTCGGTGGCGGCGGGGCGGCTCGTCGCGATGGCGCTGGCTCTGGCGCTGGTTGCGCCCGTCGCGGCCGATGGGCATCAGACGGTAGGCAACAGTCAGTTTTATCCGCAGGCGGGGCCCGGAGACGGGACGGGATACGCGGTGGCGGATGTGGACGGGCGGGGGTGGCTTACGGCCTTCAATTAGGCAGGCGGTGTCGGCGCACTGGGCTATCCGATCTCGCGCCGCTACGAGTTCGGGGACTTCGTGCGCCAGGCATTTCAGAGGGGCGTATTGCAGTGAGATCCGAACACGGGCGAGATCACGTTTGCGAATCTGATTGACGAAGTGGGGGACCGCGGAGGGACGGTGGAGGGGTTGCCAATGAGCGAATGGCTGCTGAGCCGGTGGCAGATACCGGCATCGATCAAACGTCCTTCAGCGCAACAATCTGTCCAGTTCGCGCGGCAATATCAACCGCTTCCACAAATTCCATATATCGCTGTGCCTCCGCCCACGAGGGATAGCCATCTCGACCTTCACGAATCGCCTGGACGAACTCCTCCTCGACTCGCCAGCCACCAGCTTCTTTGGGATCGATTTCAATCTCGGTTGTCTCCCATTCAGGCGCTGTGGCCAGCGACAGCGTGCCCGTTTCCATGCCCGGCGCCATGGAGAAGTGCAGGCTGCCCATAGTGCCGAAAGCCTCGATCATCGTAGGCCCCCCACCGCCCGCCACCCCGCTCAGATTAAGACTGAGCTGGGCTCCGTTCTCCAGCTCGCCCAATACGCTGATTGCGTCCGGACGTTCAACCCTTGCCAGCCGCGATCCGTCCGGCAGCCTCCGTTCGGTGACGAAAGTCGCCTGCCTTGCTTGCACGATCGTCGGGTAGCCAAACCAGCGCCCTGCCACCTCCATCATTATTCCCAGCTGCTGGGTGTGCAGGCCAGAATATTCCGTGCTTTGCCGCCAGTGCAGCGGAACATCGGGGTCGATGTGGGCCGGAGTCAGACCCCGCACCATCACGTGCCGCAGTTCACCTAGCACGCCCTCGCTCATAATGCGTATCACCGTTGGCTCCACGTACATCCCGTGCGGTGGTGGGCACACCATGGTCGTCAGTCCGCTTTCGGCGGCCGCTTCCAACATTGCCCGGCCGTCCGCCGCGTCCATCGCCAATCGAGCCTGGCAGAACACATGTTTCCCCGCCTTCAACGCTCCCAGGGAGTACTCGCTGTGTTTGTAAGGCCAGGTGCCGACCAGCACCGCATCGACATCCGGATCGGCGAGGAGCTCCCGCCAGTCCTCGTAAACCTTTCCGATGCCCAGCTCGGCGGCCGAGCGCTCACCCGATCCGCGCGAGCGGTTCGCCACGGCCACGAACTCCACCCCGTCAATTTTCTTAAATCCGGGGGCGTGGCGCAGGCGGACAATCCCGCCGGCGCCGATAAACCCGATGCCGATACGCTCGTCGCCCATACCGCTACTCCCGATGCTCCGCCAGAATCTTGCCACTCTCCGATTTCACTTCAACGCCAGCCGCCGCCTCGATCAATTTCAGCACGGACGTGAACGAGTCCCGTCCGAAACCCTGACCTTCCGTCATCGCCATCAGCGAGTAGGCCGCCGAGGAAACATTCACAGGTACGCTCACACTGGCCGCATGCTGAACTGCCAGCCGGATGTCCTTGTGACCCAGCAGGGTCATGAATCCAGGACTGAAATCGCGCTCCTCCCACGTACCGGGGATCATTTCGAAGTGCCGCGCCCGTGCTGGCGTGTGATAGAACGCCTCCAGCATCATGTCCAGCTTCAGGCCCGATTTCACGCCGAGGGTCACCGCCTCGCAAGCGGCGCAGAGAATTGTGATGTTGAGCATGTTGTTCACCAGCTTCAGCGCCGAACCGGTGCCCACTTCGCCAGTTTCATAGATAGTGTCACCGCAGCACATCAGTAATTCGCGAGCCTCCTCCAAGTGCGCTGCGTCGCCACCGACTGGAAATCCCAGGTTCCCCGAGGCCGCGTGAGTTGGCGTCCGCAGCAGCGGGGCATCCAGGGTTCCGATCCCTTTTTCCGCCAGACCCTTCGACAAGTTGCGCATGGTCACCGGATCGATCGTCGCGTGCTGGATGAAGATCGACCCCTTGCGAGCCGTTTCCGTGACCCCATCCGTGCCGAAGGCGACCAATTCCACTTCGCGTGGCCCCGGCACCACCACCTGGATGAAATCCGCTCCATCGGCCGCATCCGCTGCGGATGACGCCGCCGTGGCCCCTTCTTTTACGATCTCGGCCGCCGCGTCGGCATTCACATCGAAGACCTTGACCTCAAACCCACCTTTCAACACGTTCCGCACCATTCCAGCGCCCATGATGCCCACACCGATAAAACCGACTTTCTTTCCAGCCATCATCAAATCCTTTCGGGATCGCACCCGGTCGATACATGTTCAGTTGAGCCCGAACTTACCAACCCGCCGTCTCGATCCTTTCGATTCAGCGGACGCATCAAGCTCCGCTTTGCGTGATGGAAGCCCCGCCGCCGGAATCAGATTCTGCCTCGAATCCCCCACTGTTGCGAATTCGGGATCAGGCAGGTGGCTCGCCCTGTCGTGCTAGAGACCCTCGTCCATCGCCTTTAGCACCAGATATCCGGGGCGCGGGCTGCCGTCGCTCCTGACCACCCCGAACGGATACTTCTCGTCCTCCGGCCCCACAACCATCTGGAAGTTCAGATTCCAGACGAACATGTGTGTGACGTACGGGTAGTCGCGCCTGATCAACTCGAACGCCCCCAGCAGGAACTTGGCCTGATCCTCTTCGGTGTTGTCCACGCCATAGCCGTATCCCTCGGACTGGTTCGCTGTGCTCCAACCAAACTCCGTGAACCAAATCGGCTTATCCCCATCTCCGTTTTCTTCCATGATCCGCCGATAGTCAGTAAACCGGAGAAAATAGAAGGAGTTGTGCCCGTTCCAGCCCTCGCCCCTTTCAGCGCCAAACGGTTGGTCGGGGGCGTTGTTGAACCCCGGCGGGTGCGCCCCCATGGCATCGTAGTAATCGCCGATCTCCGGCATGGACTCGTAGACCTTCTCCAGGTACGCGGCGTCGTCCATGGCGATGTTGGGATCGACTACCCCTGTCGGAGTCGGTGCGCCAAACACCACCGTCGCGTCCGGGTCTACCGCTTTGACCCCCTCGTAGCCAGCCTTCAGCAGCTCGCCGTAGGCGCGATAAGCGCCGTCGTCCAAGACTCCCCATTCACGAGCGAAGTTCGTCTCGTTCCAGATTTCATAAGCCTGAACACGGCCGAAGTAACGATTCGCCAGCTCCCCCATGAAATCCTTGAAGTCGGCCGGGTTCGCCGGGGGACCGTGCTCCCTCCCTCCCAGCGCCCAGCCGGGCGCCTGCACAATACTTAGGAGGAGATTCAAACCCGCCGCCGAGACAGCTCCCACAACCTTGTCCAGCTCGGCCCAGTCGAAGCCGCCTTTCTCCACCGGCTCGGTGAACTTCCACCAGATCTGTTGCTTCAGCCAGTTGAACCCGGCCTCACGCGTCAATCGCGTGACCAGCGCCCGGTCCTGGTTGTACAAATGCGCCTGGAAACCGTATCCCTCTAGTGGGCGCAACCCCGCCAGCAGGCCGGGCGCCGGGGATTCCAGCACGTCCACCGACGCTGCCGGTGCTATCACCGCCGGGCGAGTCGGCTCAGCAGCCGGCTCAGCAGCCGGCCCAGCAGCGGTTTCAGGCGCCTTCGTTGCGGGCGGTGGCTCAGGAGCAGCCGGTACCGACTCCGGCTCCGGCTGGCCGCCGCAGGCAACTAATAGAGTGGAGAGTGCCACTCCCGCCGATGCCACCAGCAGGCTACGTCGCGAAATCTCCAAATTGCCCCGTCGTATACATGCGTGCAACGAAAACTCCCATGAGATCGGGCCGGGCCGCCCCAGACGGGGTGCGGCCAATGTGCTTGGAGCAGGAAATGGTATTATCTGCTGTCGGACGAATCCTAACCCCTAAGCATCTTTTGGCAGCACCGGAATCCGGCTACCGCGACCGGTCGCCTCACAGGAGAGATCTCAATGGCACAATCGCGCACCGGCTCTGCGGCCGTCGGAGTCTTAGTGGTCATCGTCGCTTTCGCGGCGCTGGCGGCAATCTTCAGCGTTCGCATCGTCGGCGCCGGCCAGGTGGGAGTTATCCACACCTTCGGAGTCGTAGATGACAATCCCCGTCCCTCCGGCATGCTGTTCAAGCTTCCCTGGGCGAGCATGGAGACCATGAATGTACGCACTCAGCAGTTCACCATGAGTTCCGCCGCTGAGGACGTCGGCGCGCTGGCGGGCGGTACGGTGAATACCCTGACCTCCGAGGGTCTGACCGTCGGCGTCGACCTCACCATCTTTTACCACCTGAACTCTGCTCAGGCGCCGGAGGTGTTCAAAACAATCGGACCCCAATTCGAGAGCGTGATCCTGCTGCCGGCAGTTCGTGGCGCCATCCGTGACATCGTCGCCCAGTACACCGCCGAAGACCTTTATACCGTGGCCCGGGAGGCCGTAGGCGAACTCATTCAGGAAAATCTTGAGCGAGACCTCGAAAAACGCGGGATCATCGTGGAGCGAGTCCTGCTGCGCGACATTACCCTGCCGACGCAAATCCAACAGGCGATCGAGCGCAAGCTTGCGGCCGAGCAGTCCATTCAGGAGCGTGCATTCCGCGTCGCAGAGGCCGAGCAGGAAGCCGATCGTAGGCGTGCCGAGGCTCGTGGTCAACGGGACGCGCAGCAACTCATTAACGAGACCCTCACGCCGGAGTACCTGCAATTCCAATACATCCAGAGCCTGTCCACCTCGCAGGACGGCAACATCATTTACGTACCAGTTAACCCGGGTACCGGTTTGCCGGTCTTTATTGACGCTGGAGACCTCGGAAGTGGCGACAGTCCGTAAGAACCGCCGGGCATAACGGCGAACTGTCCGGTCCTGCGCGTCTGTCGAGGGCGCCTCTGGCAATCGGGTAAACTCTCTGGCCGCCGTGGGGCGATTAGCTCAGCTGGATAGAGCACTACGTTTACACCGTAGGGGTCGCAGGTTCGAGCCCTGCATCGCCCACCAGCGCTGACAGCGATCCCTGCATTAGCAACTGCCGTCGGCCTGGCCGAGATAGCTCAGTCGGTAGAGCAGTGGACTGAAAATCCATGTGTCGCCAGTTCGATTCTGGCTCTCGGCACCAGGAGTTCCGTCCCTACCTGCGCCAAACCTGTGGGGAGTGGATAGTCAGCTCGATCTGACCGCGAAATGTAGCAACCGATGTAGCAACCCGGTGCCGTAGCCGCCCTCAACAGTCCTATCCGGCCAGCTCGTCAGCCATTCTTATCGCTCTATCCAGGTCACCTATCGCCTCTGCCACGACCCCAGACACAGACCCTGTGTAGACATCCAGCGTGGTATTCACGTGACTGTGCCCCAGCAGGTCCTGTACAGCTCTCGGGTGCTTGTTCAGGGCGAATAGCTGAGTCGCAAAAGTGTGTCGAAGGTCATGCCGCCGGCGTCGTGGCAAACCGGCCCTCTTCAGTTCCTTAGGAAACTCGGCCAGTACCTGGGCCTCCCGTACCGACGTACCGTTTCTGGTGGGAAACACGAGGTCGTTGTCCTCCCAGCGTTCCCCTGCCTGGAGCCGCAACTCTGCCCCGATCACTCTAGCCCTTTGGAGTGCGTCTAAGCCGAGACTTGTAAGTGGCAATATGCGGCGACTCTTCGCTGTCTTCGGGTCGGTCAGTCTCCATTTACCACCCCGTTCCCGCGTCAGAGAATGCCGCACGTGAAGGATGCCGCCGGGCCTGAGTCCCCAATACAGCGTCACCTCCACCTCGGGAATGGTGCCCGAGTAGATTCCAAGGCAACCCGTGAAGGCGACAGTCTCGTTTAGCCCCGCCCGTGTCAAGCTCCCTGAGAGTGGGTAGGGACTTCGATCAAGGTATTGATTCGTTGTCACGTTGATGCATTCGATTGAAAGCCACCCACGTCCATCGATGATGCTTATGCGCCCATAGCTATTAGTCGCTGTCAGCCGGACCATGATGCTGAGCGAGGTGTCTGAACTCCTGGCGGTCACGCCTGATGATGCGGGATCGCGCGGTCTCCTCGCTAGTAGTCCAGCGCGGCCCCACCATCCACTTCCAGCGAATGGCCGGTTACGAAAGACGCGTCTTCTGAAGCAAGGAACAGGCAGGCCCGTCCGATCTCTTCGATGGTCGCCTTCCGGCCGATCGGATGGATGTCGTCCATCATGCCGAGCGCCTCAGTGAGGTTCCCGGTCGAGCTGGCCCATTCGCGCATTAACGGCGTATCGACACCCGCCGGGAGAATCGCGTTGACCCTCACTCCCTGCGGAGCCAGTTCGACCGCCAGCGCCTTCGTAATACCGAGCTGACCCGCCTTGGTCGCACAATAAGCGACGGCATCCCGCTGCCCGAGAATACCGACCATCGATGACATGTTGATGATGCTGCCGCCGGTTTCACGAAGGTGCGGCACGGCGTATTTGCAGCCGAGGAATGTACTGGTGAGATTCTGTCGGATAAGCGCCTCGAAGTCTTCCAGTCCGATATCGTCAATCTTTGTCACCGGTGGGTGCCACCCGGCGTTATTGACGAGGACATCCAGTCTTCCGTAGCGCTCGATGGCGGCGTTGATGGCGTTCTGGATCTGGTCCGGCACCGAGACATCGGTTCGCACGAGGATTGCCTCGCCGCCTTCCGCCTCAATCTCCGCCACTGTCTCCAGGCCCGGCCCCTCGGTGCGGGTCGCGACCACCACCTTGCAGCCTTCCCGCGCCAACACCAGCGCGCACCCCCGGCCAATACCACGACCGGAACCCGTGATTACGGCAACTTTGCCTTCGAGTCTCATTCTCGGTGAACCTCCATCTGCTTTCGTATGCCCACGCGGTGGGCCTAGATCGTCGGTGGCCCGTTTAACCGATTTCGTCGGGACTTACGACCCGGTGCGTTTCCATTGATCGGTATGCCGCGAACAGCGTCCGGAGAGTGTCCAGATTATCTCGCGCTGCCGTCGCTGGCGTGCCGTCCGTCTGGATCGACTCCATCAATGAAGCCATCGGCCCCACAAACGCGTCCGGGATCCAGAGATCATCCATCACCACGTCAAACCAGCAGTCCCGGCGCAGCCGCTTTGACATGTAGCGGACTGTATCAGGGCGCCCGTGCGGGTAGTTGTAGAGGAGGCCGATGGTGCCCTCAATTCGCCCCTCCGACCCCTCGAATCGAAAGATCGCATGCTGATCGCCGGTCCAGTTCCAGTTATTGGACCGCACCATCGCCG
>CAZBZS010000062.1:0-2789 GCA_964496475.1 uncultured Chloroflexota bacterium
CTCTTCTGGGCGCGTCTGCGACCCTATCTGCTCGAAGTCGCCCCGGGCGCCGAGGCCACCTACACCCTCATGCTGCGCAACAACTTCGACGCCGACACCCGTTTCGAGGCCCGCCTCCTCGCGCCCGGCGGCTGGGAGACATCCACCGAATTCGCCGAACTAACTCTGGCCTCCGGCGCTCGCGGCGAGCTTCAGCTCACCGCCACCGCTCCCAGCGGGCCGGACCTCCGCCGCATTCTCACCGCCGAGATACGCATCGACGGTGTCGGCCAGGGGCCCATCGCAGAAGCCGTCGTCACCGTGCGCGAAACCGCCTAGTCCCGCCTGTCCGCCTCCGCTGGTAGCCTAAGACGGGCTGTGCACGGGCCGTGGCCCGACCTGCGCACAGGTCGGGATTCGTCATTCTAAATATCAACTCGGACCCGCTGGTAGCTCAAAGCGGCCTGTGGCCGCGGCCGCGAAGCGAGAGGTCGATCGACCGGATACGCTGCCCTTCCAGCGCTGTCACCCGCAATATCCAGTCCTCATGCAGCACCACCTCGCCGCGCCGCGGAATACTCCCTAGGCGATCCAGGATGAATCCCGCCACCGTCTCATAGTCGCCTTCCGGCAGCCGGCATCCGGCGATTTCGGCCATTTCGTCCAGGTGCGCCAGGCCCTCCACCCGGTACCGGTCCGGTCCCGTCGCCCGCACCATGGCCGGGCTTCCGTTCTGCTCGCCGGCCAGATCCCCCACCAGCTCCTCCGCCAGGTCTTCCATCGTGACGATCCCCGCTGGCGACCCGTGCTCGTCCACCACCAGCGCTATCTGGATACGGTTCCGTCTCAGTTCTGACGCCAGGTCCGCCACCCCCGCCGATTCCGGTACCGCCATCAGCGGCCGGATGATTCGGCGTGGCAACCGCCGATCCCACTCCCGCTGCTCCAGCCCCAGCAGGTCCTTCGCATGCACGAATCCCCCCACCACTCCCGGATCGCCGTCGTACACTGGGAACCGCGAATTCCCCGTCTCCACCACCAGCCGCTCCAGTTCTCGCGGCGTCGTGTCCGTGCTCGCGAATACCACCTGCACTCTGGGCACCATCACCTCCCGCACCCGCAGCGCCCCGAACGTCATCGCCTTCAGCACCAGATCGTGCCCCGCCGCCCCTATCTCCCCCTGCTCCTGCAAGTCCTCCAGCATCAGCGCGATTTCCGCCGCCGAATACGACGTCAGCAATTCCTGCTTCACCTCGACCCCGAACAGCCGCAGCCCCGCCCGCCCGGCCGCATTCAGCACCCACAGCACCACCCAGAACAGGTAGGTGAAGGCCCTGAAGGGCACGGCCACCCGCAGCAGCACCCGTTCCGGCGCCGCCACCGCCGCGTTCTTCGGCGCCATCTCCCCCACGATCATATGCCCCAGCGCCACCAGCAGCAGGGTTAGCGGCACCGCGATCCCGTGCGCCAGCGCTTCCGACGGATTCCCAAACCGGCTGATGAGATCCTGAATCATCCCGGCCAGCACCGTCTCGGTGACCAATCCCATCCCCAGCGAAGAGATCGTGATCCCGAACTGGGCGCTGGCGAACATCATCGGCAAATTGCGCATCGCCTGCAGCGCCGCCCGCGCCCTGATTCCGCCGCCGGCCGCCATCTCTTCGATCCGGCTCCGCTGCGCCGCCGTCAGCGAGATTTCCGACGCCACGAAGAACCCGTTCAGCAACATCAGCATCAGCGTCGCCACCACGTACCAGGCGCTCATGCCGGCGCTCCCGGGCCCGGCCGCACTATCCTCACCCGCGCGATCCGCAGGCCGTCCATCGCCAGGATTTGAAACCGCCATCCTCTGAACGTCGCCGCGTCCCCGATCCCCGGCATCCGCTGGAAGCGCGACAGAAGGAACCCGGCCAGCGTCTCGTATGGACCTGCCGGAAACGCGAACCCGCAGGCCCGTTCCAGTTCCTGCGCCGTCATCAGCCCCGACACCAGCATCGACCCATCCGCCGCCGTCTGCGGTCTCCTACCGTCCTCTTCCGGTGCGTCGTACTCGTCCTCGATGTCGCCCAGAATTTCTTCCAGGATGTCTTCCGTCGTCACTATCCCCGCCATCATCCCGTGCTCGTCCGCTACTATCGCCAGCGACGCCCGCCGCTCCCGCATGTCTACCAGCACCGCGGGCAGCCTCCCCGTCGGCGCCACCACCAGCGGCGGCTGCGTGCGGTCGCCCACCAGCACGTTCTCCCAGTTCTCCGGCGGTTCCTTCAGCGCTTCCTGTACGTGAATCACCCCCACGATTTCATCCCCATCCGCCTCATACACCGGAAATCGCGAATATCCCGATTCTTGCCCCAGCGCCGCCAGGTCCGCCAGCGTCGCCGACTCCCTGATGTCCAGCACGTTCCCCCGCGGCACCAGCACGTCCAGCGCCGTCCGGCGCCCGAAACGCAGCGAGCGCTCAATGAGTTCGATTCCCACGTCCGGCAGCAGGCCGCTCCGCGCCGACGTTCGTATCACCCTCCTCAAATCGGCCAGCCCGACGACCTCCCCGTGTTCCGCGTGCGTCTGCATGCCGAGCAGTTGTACTACCTTGTTGGCCACCGCGTTCAGCGACCACACCAGCGGCTTGTAGACGCGGTTCAGGCCATAGCCGATCGGCGCCAGCGCCAGCGCCGTCGGCAACGGCCGGGCGATCGCAAGGTTCTTCGGGATGATTTCGCCGGCCACTAGCTGCACCGACGTCAGCACCACCAGCGCCACCACCGTGGCCAGCGCGAAGCTCGATCCTTCCGGCAGAAACGGCAGCGCCG
>CAZBZS010000062.1:2799-11424 GCA_964496475.1 uncultured Chloroflexota bacterium
TCTCCTACTACAGCTTCCTGGCCGAGAACTCGAGCGGCGCCACCACCGGCTTGGTCAGAAATCCGAGTATCAGCGAACTCACCGTGATCCCCAGCTGCGCCCCGGAAAGTTCAAAAGTCAGCGCCCGCAGCGCCCGCAGCGTGATGCGCGCCCGCCACGAGCCGCCCGCCGCCAGCGCTTCCACCTGGTAACGGCTTGCCGCCAGCAGCGCGAATTCCACTGCCACGAAAAAGGCGTTCGCCCCCAGCAGCAGCCCCACCGCCAGCAATCCCAGGAGGACTTCTATGACCCGACCCTCCCCGCCGCGCTCCCGAGCCCCGCCCCCCCCGTAATTCCGCGCAATGCTGCGATCCGGTCGTCCAGCGGCGGATGCGTATCGAAAAGACCGTTAAGCCAGGCTCGCGGTTTCTGCTTTCGGCTGCTTGCCGCGTTGTCGATCGGCGACTCAATCCACAGATGCGCCGTCGCCCGGCTCGCCGAGCGCACCACCGTCCTGTCCGACTTCAACGTCTCCAGCGCTCCGATCAGCCCGTCCGGATACCGCGTAAGCAGCACGGCGTCGGCGTCCGCCAGGTACTCGCGCCGCCGCGAGATCGCGAAGTGCAGCAGCCGCGCGATCAACGGCGACAGCACCAGCAGCCCCACCGCCACCAGCATCAGCACCAGTCCCACCGGATTGCTCCCACCTCTGCTCCTGCCTCTCCGCCCCATCCCGCCCCACAGGAACGCCCGGAACATGAAGTCTGCCGCCAGCACCACCGTGCCGATCAGCGTCACCGAAATCGTCATCACCAGCGTGTCCCGGTTCTTCACGTGCGCCAGCTCATGCGCGATCACTCCCTCCAGCTCGTCCCGGCTCAATTTCTTCATCAACCCCGTCGTCACCGCCACCGCCGCGTGCTCCGGGTTCCGCCCCGTGGCGAACGCGTTCGGCGCCTCGTCATCCACGACATAGACCCCGGGCTTTGGCAGCCCCGCCGCCAGCGAAAGTCCCTCCACGATGTTGTGTAGCCGCGCGTCTTTGGTCTCGTCCGCCGGCTTCGCCCGGCTCATGCTCAACGCTATTCGGTCCGAGTTGTAATACGAGCCCCAGGTCATCGCCACCGATATCCCCAGCGCGATCACGATCCCCCAGTACCCGATCCCCAGCAGTAATCCCGCCGCCAACCCCACCGCCGCCACCAGCGCCGTGAACACCACCATCAGCGCGACGGTCCGGCGCACATTCGACGCCACCCGGTCGTACAGCATCAGCTATCCGTACTCTTCCGCCGAATCAAGCCGGCGAAGTCAGTCTCCCCCGTCATCCGCGCTCACCGCCGTGCCAAAATCCACCTTCACCGGTTCCCGCGCCGCCTCTTCCATCTCGAAATAGGCCCTGGCCTCAAAATTGAACATCCCCGCGATCACGTTCGTCGGAAACGACTCAATCGAGTTGTCGTACTTCAACACCTGGTCGTTATAAAACTGCCTCGCATACGCAATCCGGCTCTCCGTTCCCGTCAATGCCTCCTGCAGCGACAGAAAGCTCTCATCCGCCTTCAAGTTAGGATACGCCTCCTGCAGCGCGAACAGCTTCCCCAGCGCCTGCGTGATCATGTTCTCCGCCAGCCCCTGATCCTCAATGCTCCGCGCGTCCACCCCCTTCTGCCGCGCCGCGATCACCGCCTCCAGCGTCTCCCGTTCATGCGCCGCATAGCCCTTCACCGTCTCCACCAGATTCGGAATCAGGTCATAGCGTCGTTTCAGCTGCACATCGATCTGCGACCACGCCGCCTCAATCCGATTTCGCAACCGCACCAGCCGGTTGTAATTCAAGATCAGCCATAGCAGCGCCACCGCGACCGCCGCCAGGATACTTATCAGCGTGCCGTCCACCGGTACCTCCAGGACGAGTTATCTTCCCTCCCAATCTATCATCCACCTCCACTCCGCTAACCTATTAGCCGTGCATTCGACCGCAATCCACACACCTCGGAGAACCAATGGCCGCACGACCCAACATTCTCTGGTACTGCACCGACCAGCAGCGTTTTGACACTATCGGCGCCCTCAACAATCCCCACATCCACACCCCCCGCCTCGACGCCTTCATGCAGCAAGCCACCACCTTCACCCACGCCTTCTGCCAGTCCACCATCTGCACCCCCAGCCGGGCCAGCTTCCTCACCGGTCAGTACCCCAGCGCCGTCCACGTCAACCGTAACGGCGGTGACTTCTACCCTTCCGAATTCGCGCACCGACTCCTTCCCCGCCGTCTCGCCGACTCCGGTTACGAATGCGGCCTCGTCGGCAAACTCCACCTCGCCGGCGCCGGCCGCGGCCAGGAACCTCGCGTTCAAGACGGCTACTCCTACTTCCAGTACAGCCATTCCCACAAAGGTCCTGACGTGGCCGGCCACGACTACGCCAACTGGATGCGACTACAGGGCGGCGAACCCGCCGAGCTAATGGAAGGCCAGAGCCCCGGCACCTACCGCGACGGAGCCAAAATCAAGAGCTTCGGCGGACTCTACGAACCCTCCGAAGGCGACGACAACGTCCCTCCCCACCTCCACCAGACCCACTGGTGCACCGTCAAGTCCAGAGAATTCATCTCCCGCAACCGCCACGACGACCAGCCCTGGCTCCTCAGCGTAAATCCCTTCGACCCCCACCCTCCCTTCGACGCTCCTTGGGACTTCTACCGCCGCTACGACCCCGACTCCCTCCCCGGCGCCCACTTCGAGGATGGCGACCTCCAGCACCAGCAAAAACTCGTCGACGCCAGCGTCGATTTCCAATCCAAACCCCAACATCCCGACGCCTGGCGGCACAAGAAAATCCAGGCCTCCTACTACGCCTCCATCGAATTCCTCGACGAAGAATTCGGCTGCCTCCTAGACTTCCTCGACCAGACCGGTCAGCGCGAAAACACCATAATCATCTTCACCAGCGACCACGGCGAATCCCTCGCCGATCACGGCCTCATCCTCAAAGGCTGCCGCCTCATGGAAGGCATGGTCCGCGTCCCCCTCATGATCTCCTGGCCCGGTCACTTCCAGCAGGACGTCGTCAGCCACGCCCTAGTCGAGCTCATGGACATCGCCCCCACCCTCTACGAAGCGGCCGGTGAAAAAATTCCCTACTGGGTCCAGGGCCGCTCCCTCACGCCCATCCTCACCGGCTACGCCCCCAAAGATGAACACCGCGACTTCGTCCGCACCGAGTTCTACGGCGCCATCGACCACGCCGACGGTACCCACGCCACCATGTACCGCGACCACCGCTGGAAGCTCATCATGTTCCACGGCAAGGATCTGTACGAGCTTTATGACTTGGAGAACGACCCCTGGGAACACAACGACCTGTCCGACGACCCCGACCACCAGGAAATAAAATGGGATCTGATTCGCAAAAACTTTGACGCCACCGTCTTCGCCCACCCCATCGGCCCCCCCCGCTCCATGCCCTTCTAGCCGGCTGAATTAGTCGGTATCCTCCGACTCGAGCCCGCAGCTTCTCCACGTGGCCCGACCTGCGTGCAGGTTGGGATTTCCTCTGCCCTCACCCGTCCAGGCCGCCGCCTCAGCGGTGAGCTCCACTTCGTTTCTGTGTATATCGATATATAAAGGCCCGCCGCCCCTCCCATTTCCCTTAGGGGATATTGGACAAGGGGGTTGAAAACTGCACCTGTGTGATGTCTTTGGCTCTCGGACCGGCCTTGCGGCACTATACGTCCATGGTGCGGTGCAGGTGATACTAGGCACAATGCCTAGGAATCACTGTAGGCGCGGCCAAGAGTTTCACGGCGACACCGTAGTCCGGGCTCGGTATGTTTGCCGCGCCGCCGGTACGCCGGCCGAGTCGCGGCAGAGGGAAGTAGGTGCAAAGATGGGACGTCTCAAGAACAAGGTTGCCATCGTAACCGGTGCCGGGCGGGGGATCGGAAAAGGCATCTCGCTGCGCTTCGCCGCGGAGGGCGCGAAGCTGGTAATCGGTGAGTTGGACCGGGGAAACATGGACGGCACGATCGCCGAGATCGAGAAAGCAGGCGGACAGGCGACCGGCCTCAGCATCGACGTTCGCGACCCGGCGGCGGTCGAACGGCTCGTGAAGCACGCCGAGGAGGCGTTCGGCCCCATCGACATCCTGGTCAACAACGCCGCGCTTGCCCAGATGCAGGGCCCGTTCCTGGATATCTCACTCGACGCCTGGAAGGATCAGCTGGACGTCAATCTCACGGGTTATTTCATCGTCGGCCAGGCCGTCGCGCGGCGCATGGTAGAGACCGGCAGCCGCGGCCGCGTCGTCAACATCGGCTCGATGCAATCGTTCGTCTATCAGCCCAACTTCGCCGGCCACGCTGCAAGCAAAGGAGGAGTATTGATGCTCACCAAGGCCATGGCCAAAGAGCTAGCCCCTTACGGTATCGTGGTCAACATGATCGCCCCTGGACCTATCAAGGTGGAACGAAATGTGGCGCGTCATGAAAGTTTAGAGATGGCCGAATTCATCGACACTTTCGTGCTGTCCGGTCGCTCCGGTCTGCCAGAAGACATCGCGGCCGTAGCGGTCTTTCTAGCCAGCGACGAATGCACCTTCGTCACCGGCTCAACTATCACGGTGGATGGTGGGTCCACCGCCGCTTTGTCCTTTTAGGGTTCGCTAGGATCGGTCCGTGGGATCGGGGGTACTACCTGGGATTTGCATCGTTCAGGCGCCCCCAATGCATCGGATGGGGCACCCGCTTTCCGGTCTTGAGAAGGGCGCAGAAGGGCACGCTCAAACTCGTCATATGAGCAAGATCAGTCGTCCGAATGCTCTGCAGTCTAGGCAGTATCTCCGATCGAAAATGCTCCGGATCGAAGACTTCCCCGTCGTGTCCCCGCCCCCAAACCACTTGCGCATTTCGGTACTTCATCAGAATTTCGGATATCAGTCGTAGGCCATCGTCCGAGATCGCTGTGTTCTTTCAGGTGGGCCGTAGCCTCGCGCGCTTCGCGTCTTCCTTCCTTATCGCTTCGGGATAGTCCGCCCCCTCTGGTATCGACTAGAGTTCGATGGATTACGGGCCGAGGTCTGTCGGATCCCGGACGCGCCCTAGTTTGCTGCCGCAACGGTATTGTCCAGCTAGTTGCGGATCCTTGGGATGAAGACGTCGGCTGCGAACAGATAGACCAAATAGATACCATCTGTAGTCGTAGCGTCCGGCGGAAAGATGGCGATCCAAGGGACTGTGGCAAGACCTCCTTGCCCAGCACTTCCGCAAACGACATGATCGTCGGGGATATGAGGTGCCAAGCCCACAGGCCCCTCTCGCTCGGTCAACTGCCTTATTTCGTCCAGCACATTCTCGTCGGCTCTTCTCCGGAGGGCGTCCAGCGTCGACTGGAGCACAGCTTGAAAATTCATCGGCTGTTCACTGTCCATGCTCATCTGCTTCAATCGAGATGCCATCCTAGTGCGGAGCCTTGCGAGCGCTCCCTTTGTAATCTCCGACGGGGTACCGCCTCTCGTTACTCTCCAGCTTCTTCTCTATCGCCAGAGGTAAGTTGATCTCCAAATCGTTGCTCAACAAGACTAGGTACGTGGCGACGTCGGCCATCTCCTGAGCTATGCGTTCCATCCGCGCGGAATCCTCCTGCACGTCCTTCGCAGTCTCGGGGTCGCGCCAGAGGAAGAGCTCCTGCAGCTCAGCGGCCTCTATCGCCAAACCGGCAGCAAGCTCCTTCGGTCGGTGGAACTGCTTCCATTCACGCGCTCTTCTGAACTCGAGGACCGCGCGAGCCGAATCTGTCAAATCCCATCTTCCGGTCAACGTTCCTCCTGTTACCAACTTGGCAAACCAATCCCGAGTACCCCCACCAGGTTGCTATGTTAGTGGGCAGAGTGTCATCTATGTTGCGCCGAGTGCTGGCACCGGCCACTCCACGTCGTTATGGCTGAGGCTGTGGCTGGGCTGTGCCTGCGCCCCTTACAATCCCTTACATTCGCGCACCGTCAATATCGGGAGGCTCTAAGTGAACGTCGTCTTCATCATGAACGACACCTGGCGCTACGACCACGTCGGCGCCAACGGCAACGACTGGATTCACACCCCGGTGCTGGACCAGTTCGCAAAAGAGAGCGCCGTCTTCGACCGCAGCTACATCGGCTCCTTCGCCACCGTCCCCTGCCGGCACGATCTGATGAAGGGGCGGTACGGCACCCCCTTTCATGATTGGGGCCCGCTCGAATGGGACGCCCTCACTCTGCCCGAAGTCCTGCGCGACAACGGCTACGTCACCATGCTCATCAACGACACCCCGCATCTCATCAACTTCGGCTACGGCTTCGATCGCCCCTTTCACGCCTGGGAGATGATCCGCGGCAACGAGGTGGACCGTTGGCGCACCGACCATTTCGACAAACTGGAACTCCCCGGCGTGTCCAAATTCCGTTCGTCAGCAGGCATGGCCCAGTGGCACCGGCAGGCGATGGACCGTCAGACTGAAGATGACTACTGCGCCCCTCGCGTCATGAAGTCCGTGAGCGACTGGCTGGAACGCAACGCCGGGCACGACAAATTCTTCCTCTGGGTCGATTCCTTCGATCCGCACGAGCCCTGGGACCCGCCTCAGCACTACGTCGATCGCTACGCCCCGGACTACGCAGGCGACTCCATCTTCTGGCCCGCCTACGGCAAGAGCTCCGAGTACCTGACCCCGGCCGAGCAGGCCCACATCGGCAAGCTCTTCGCCGCCGAATGCACCATGTGCGACACCCACATCGGCCGCGTTTTGGAGAAGGTCGACAACCTTGGCCTGCGCGAAAACACGATGGTCGTAATCATGTCCGACCACGGCCACTACTTCGGCGAGCACGACTTACAGAGTAAAGCCGGCCCCCTCTACCCCGAGGTCTCCCGGCAATTCCTAATGATCCGCCATCCCGAGGGCATCGCCGCCGGCAAGCGTTTCCAGGCCCTGGTCCAGCCCGCCGACTTCATCCCAACAATTCTGGATGCGCTCGGCATCGATGTGCCCGACGAAATGGATATACAGGGTGATTCCTGGCTGTCCCTCATGCGCGGCGACAAGCGCTCATTACGAAGGGTGGCCATTTCCGGTTGGAACGCCCGCTATATCGACGATCTCGACTCCCCGCTGGCCGGCGGCTATGACCGCACTGGCTGGACTCCCGTAACCGTCACCGGTCGCGACTTCGCCCTGCTCGATTATCCGGAGCCCGATCGCCGCACCCTGTTTCATCTGCCAACCGATCCCGGAATGAACACGGATGTCATCGGCGATCACTCCGGCGAGGCCGAAAAGCTGCACATCGAGTTGCTCCGCTTCCTGCGCCGAGGCAAGGCTTCCCGCTGGATGCAGAAGCTGTGGCGCGACGGCCCGGCCGGCATTGAGCCTCCGGCAAAATCCCAAGTCGAAATGCATGTCGATAAACGTGGCCGCCCGCTCAGCTCCACCCCGCAGGATGGAAATGTTGTTTCGGCCTGATTGCGCCGGACCGGCTGGCGTTACACTTTCTCGGTTCGCGCGCGATCCGATCCGCTCCCGAAAATCACTGAGGCAAAAACCCATCCAATGAAACCTCTCAATCTAGGCATCCCAAAGGGCAGTCTGGAAGACGCCACAATCAAACTCTTCCGCCGCGCTGGCTGGAAGATCTCCGGCAGTTCCCGCAGCTACATCCCGACCATCGATGACGACGACATCAGCTGCAAGCTCGCCCGCCCGCAGGAGATGTCCCGCTATGTCGAAAGCAGCGCGCTGGACGCCGCCATTACCGGCTCCGACTGGACTCTGGAGAACGAATCCGATGTCACGGTCATCGCCGATCTTATCTACTCCCGCATCAGCTTCCGCCCCACCCAGTGGGTGCTCGCGGTCAAAAACGACTCCCCGGTGCAGAAGGCGGAAAAGCTCGAGGGCGGGGTGATCGCCACCGAGTGCGTGAAGTCGACCGAACGAAACTTCGAAGACAAAGGCACTTCGGACCAGATCGAGTACTCAGGGAGCGCCACCGAGGCCAAAGCCGCCGAAGGCTTGGTGGACGCCATAGTGGACGTCACCGAAACCGGCTCCACTTTGCGGGCCAACGGACTGCGCATTGTCGATACGCTAACGACATCAAACCCGCAGTTGATCGCCAATCACGAATCCTATAGAGACCCAAAAATGCGGGCCAAAATCGACCAGATAGCGCTGCTGCTGCGGGGGGCGCTGGAAGCCGAATCCCGGGTGGGAATCAAACTGAACATCCCGAAAGATCGGATCGAATCGATCCTCGATCTCTTGCCCAGCATCACCGCTCCAACCGTGGCGGATCTCTACGGAAAAGACTGGTTCTCGGTGGAGATAGTCGTATCCGAAGTTGAGGTTCGAGACCTGATTCCGAAGCTTCGTGAACTCGGCGCCGAAGGAATAATTGAGTACCCGCTAACCAAGATTGTCTAGCCCGGTGCTTAAACGATCCCTCTCGGATTCGGATCCGGCGGCAGGTCTATCAGTCTGTCGGCATCGAGCAACCAGGCATGTTCCGGGTCGTAGCGCGGAGTGAGAATCCGGTTGTCTCCGGCGAGCACACACATGTAGTACTGCGCGTACCCGGCCCTGCAACCGCCGGGTGATAGCCACGGGGCAG
>CAZBZS010000063.1:0-11308 GCA_964496475.1 uncultured Chloroflexota bacterium
CGCTTGAAGGTCTTCCAGAAGCCGCCGTCGCGGAACTGGCGATGATGCAGGATGATGGCTTCAGGCCCTATTTCGCGTCGGATTTGCCGCATGGCGTCGGGCATGTCCTTGGCGGCGAACTTCTTAATCCTCATCGGTCGATTCTGATCACGCCTTCAGTGGTTACGCTGGCGCCGAGGGATATTTCAGTATAGGCGAGCACTACGAGGTTGGGGATTCGACGGCGGGTCATGTTCCGCACACCAGGGCGCACCTGCTGGGCGCAGAGGAAGATGGGCTGGCCGCCAGCGGGGACGGCTTGATCGGTGAGTTCGCAGGCGCTCAGGAGGATGAGGCGGAGGATGGCGAGGGCAAGAAAGAGGAGATCGCGGCGGGGCGGATTCGAGGGCTAATCAAGCCGGGGACCTTCGCAGCGTCGCGGAGCTTCCCGAGGCTAGGAGTTATCAGGCTCGCTCGCTTCCCCGGAGCTGGCAGCCGGGGTTGGGCTCTCGGCCAGAACGCGAAGGCGCTCGGCGACGTCCTGGAAGGGTGAGGTTTCGCTGTCAGTGTCCGGGGGGATGGGCTGGGATGGGGATGGCGCGCTGGTGGAGGCATCGTCTTGATCGCCGCCTGCGAGCACGTCTTCAAATTCGGAGGAGAGGGCGCCGGAGCGACGGCGCAAATAGCGCATTTCATCGGGGTCGTCGACTTCGCTGAGGTTAGTGAGGCTCGCACTGGTGGCGCCGATCACCAGGATGCGGTGGCCCAGGTCGAGGGTATGGATGGTCTGATCGGGTCCTATGTTCACGGTGTCGAGGACGGTGAACGAAGATGACGATTGGACGGGCTGATCGAAAAGTCCGAATCGTGCCCGCAGAAAGCGCAGAACCCAAGCGATGACGACGATGAGACCAGCAACGAGTCCGAGTTTCCACGCCATGTCGAATAGCAGAGGCAGGATGGGGGTGTCGGGACGGGTGGTGAGAGTGGGGTCGACGACGCGGGTATCGGGTGAACCTTCGGGAAGGACGACGGAGGTCAGGCTGACAGTGGAGAGGGCGACGGTGACGAAGATGAGCAAAACGCCGATGAAGATCGCGAGCCAGAGCCAGCCGCTGGACCAGAGAGAGGACTGGCCGCGTCGACCGGAGGGGAAGCTAGCCCAGGGACCAGCCCGGCCGCCGGAGACGCCAGTGGACCGGCGGCTGAGACCGGAAGTCCAGCTCGAAAACTGGCGCTTCATCTCAGGTCAGTGTTTCTATTCGCTTTTTTGGATGCATTATGTCTGCGATGCGGACACCGAAATTATTGTCGACAACGACGATTTCGCCGGTGGCGATGGGCCGGTTGTTGACCAGGGTGTCGACGGGCTCGCCGGCGAGCCTCTGCAATTCGACGACGGCGCCGGCGCCCCGGCCGAGAATGTGGCGGATGGACATGGTAGTGCGGCCGAGTTCGACGGTGAGTTCAAGCTGGACATCGGGGATGAGGTCGATGTTCTGCTGGTTCTGGGCGTCACCTTCGTCGTCGGCGGCGAATTTCACAGGGCGGATTGCGGGGGCGTCGCCCAAGTTTTCGCCTAGCATGGCGGTGGTGCCCAGGGGTTCGTCATCCTGGGCGGCCATGGCCAGGGCATTCTCGAGATCTTCTTCCGTGGATGAGGTTTCGATTTCTTCAGTCGTTGTTACCAATTCACGGCGGCGGTTTCGTCGTTCATGAGGGCTTCAATCAGACCCTGAGGCATCTCATAGTCCTTTGTAACCTCTTCTATCTTAACGGCGTAGTGCTTCCTGGTGGTCCGAGGCCGGGCGGTGAAGTGCGTCCGCTCGGGCGGGATCCTGCCGAACTCGTCAAGGAACTGAAGGACGGCGAGGGCGCGGCTGCCGAATCCGCCAGGTAGATGGGTATCCAACCTCAGGAGAGGGACCGCGACGGCCGTCCATGGTTGGATAATCGGGTAAAGGATAATGTTCCTCAACCCGCAGGATTGGGGTGAGCTAAGCAAGGGGCGTGTTTGCGGGTGAAGGAGGGTGCCGGTTATGAACGACAAAGTGCGGCAAAACGCGGGACATGAATGCCCGGCGCCGGCACCGACGCCGGGATGTGCGATATGAGACGCGAGAGATGGAGGAACTGCTAAATGGGTGAGTGGCGGGTGGCGGGCCATACGAGGGCGGTGCGGTTGCTGCAGGGAATGATTCGACGCGGCCGCGTGGTACACGCCTATGTCCTGGTGGGGCCGGCGCACTGTGGCAAGACGACGCTGGCACGTGAGTTCGCGAAGGCGCTGAATTGTGAGGGTGAGGACGCCCCGTGTCAGGTATGCGAACCGTGTCGCCGGATCGAGGTGCAAGAGGACTTTGATGTCGTCGAAATCGAGGTGCAGCCCGGAAAGCAACGGATTCAAATTGACCAGGTGCGGGAATTTCATCGCCGGTCGGCGCTGACGGCGACGGGAGCGAAGTACAAAGTGGCGATTGTGACGCAGGCGGAGCGGATGTCGGAGGAGGCGGCGAACGCCTTCTTGAAAACGCTGGAGGAGCCGCCGCCCCGAACGGTGATGCTGCTGGCGACGCCGAGGCTGAATCTGCTGGCGGCGACGGTGGTATCAAGGTGCGTGGCGATTACGCTGGGGCCGGTGGAGCGGCAGGAGTTGCGGAAGTTGTTGGGGGAACGGGGTGCGGTGTCGGCGGA
Organism: uncultured Chloroflexota bacterium; assembly: GCA_964496475.1. Classification (GTDB taxonomy): domain Bacteria; phylum Chloroflexota; class UBA11872; order UBA11872; family VXNJ01; genus JASLPR01. The sequence continues at coordinate 2,674 of CAZBZS010000063.1, forward strand.
AGCGGAAGAGATGGTGCTGGAGTATGCCGAGGGAATGGCGGGTTGGGCGGTGGGGATGGTCACGGACGGCGATCGGCTGGAAGAATTCAAGGGGCTGCTGAATGACTGGAAAGAGGTGCTGGGCGGTGCGGCGACGGCGCGGGTGCTGCTGGTGGACCGGCTGGCCACCGATAGAACGGTCGCGCTGGAGGCCTTGAACGTGCTGGCGAGGTACTATGCTGTGGTGGCGAGGCGGATGTGGGGAGCGACGGAGTCGCCGTCCTCTTTGAACCGGCCGCCACTAGCGGAAGTCGGGGCGTGGGCGCGGAACGTGTCGGTGGTTCGCAGGGCCATGCGAGCGCTGGCAGCGAACACGCTGGTACGGCCGACGCTGGAAGACATGATGATTTCGATGAAGGCTCCCCGGGCTCCGTTGTAGCCGGGCGAGAAGGCTAGGCAGAAGGAGGCGAGCGGAGACTCCCGTGCCAAACGTGGTAGGTATCAGATTTAGACGCAGCGGCCGGCTGTACTACTTTGACCCGGCGGGCATCAGCTTTGCGGTGAACGACTACGCGGTGGTGAAGACGTCGAATCACCTGGAGATGGGACGGGTGGTGCTGGCGGAGACGGAATTGGCGGAGGAGGAGCTGGCGGCGGAATTGAAGGCGGTGGTCAGAAAGGGGACTCCGGAGGACGAGGACCAGCTTGACCACAATCTGCGGCAGGGTGAGCGGGCGCTGGACCAATTCCGGGAGAAGGTGAGCCTGGAGAGGTTGCCGATCGTGCCGCTGCAAGCTGAGTACAGCCTAGACGGCGCGAATCTGACTTTTCAGATTTCGGCGGAGGAGCGGATCGACTATCGGGCGCTGGCGCGGGATATGGCGGAGGAGTTTGGGACGCGAATTGAATTGCGGCAGGTGGGCCCTCGGGACCGGGCGCGAATCGTGGACGGGGTGGGGCGCTGCGGGCTGAGTCTGTGCTGCTCGACGTGGCTGGAAGAGCCGGGGAACGTGACGGTGCGGATGGCGAAGGATCAGAACCTGCCGCTAAATCCGGCGAAAATATCGGGCGTGTGTGGGCGGCTGCTCTGCTGCCTGCGGTACGAACACGACATGTACACAAGCGGCCAGATACCGGAGTCGGAGGCGACGGTGGTGGAGCCGGAGATGCCGCCGGAGATATTCCCGCCGCCCCCACCGGCGGAGGCGGCGTTTCTGGCCGGGTTGGAGGATAGGCAGGCAGAGCGACCGGCGCTGACGGCGGGAGACTCGGGAGAGAAGCCAGCCGGCCCGGTGGGGGAGAAAAGATTGCGCTCGTCGCGCCGAGGACGGCGGCGGCGGAGTCGCCGGGGGCGCAAGGGGCGGAGATAGGAGAGCCGGGGCGGATGCTGGAGGGCCCGCTGGGTGGGCAGTTTCGGCCAGCAGGTGGCGGGTTCTGCAAACATGCGCGCTTAACGGGTTCGCGACAGATGAATCAGCCCGAGGTGCGCCGTTCCGCCAGGTTTATTACACTTATGCTCCTGACGGGCTTTCGGGGACCGTTGGCGACCTTACGGGAGGGAGATCCGCTCATCGCTCGGCTCCATTCTGAACCGGAACCCAACGCCACCTAAAATCGCCCCCCGCTCGATATTAGGGAGTCTTCCATGGCGAATAAACCTCAAGGAGACGAGCTGGTTCACGGTGTAATAGACTTGGCTAGCCGATCCAGTGTCAAAGTTGTTGACGTGCGATTCTGTGATTTATTGGGAACGTGGCAGCACTTTTCTATCCCAGTTTCTGATCTGTCTCCAGAATTCTTTGCAGTTGGGCTGGGATTTGATGGATCTAGTATCCGTGGATTTCAGTCAATAGATTCCAGTGACCTCATGCTGCTGCCAGACGCGGGAACCGCGATTGTCGATACGACGCTCGAAACTCCTACCCTGTCACTAATTTGTGACATTCATGACCCTGTCAAGGGGATTCCGTATGGGAAAGATCCTCGTGGTGTTGCTAGGAGAGCTGAGGAGCATCTCAAATCCACCGGCATTGCGGATACTAGTTACTGGGGTCCCGAAGCAGAGTTTTTCATCTTCAACAGCGCTCGTTACGACAATGCTGCGAATGCTGCGTTTTTTGAAGTCGACTCAAACGAGGGCGCGTGGAATACAGGGGCGGAAAACGATCTATTTGGGGAACCCAACTTGGGGCATTTGCCGCGTCACAAGGGGGGGTATTTCCCTGCTCCCCCCGTCGATCACTATCAGGATCTCCGTACGCAGATGATGCTTGCCCTTGGGGAAATGGGTGTTCAAGTTGAGGCTCATCACCACGAAGTCGGTACTGCCGGGCAGGCAGAGATTGATATTCGTCGTGACACCCTGCTTAAGACCGCAGATGCAATGATGACCTACAAATATGTCATAAAAAACGTTGCTGCAGCTGCTAGATGTAGTGTGACGTTTATGCCGAAGCCGATCTTTGGGGATAACGGGTCTGGTATGCATTGCCACCAGAGTCTGTGGAGGAACGATGAACCAATTTTCTTTGACGAAAATGGCTCCTACAACTCGCTCAGTGATACAGCCATTCATTACATTGGTGGGCTTCTGAAGCATGCACCAGCTTTGCTGGCGTTCTGCGCGCCTACAACCAATTCATATAAAAGATTGGTTCCAGGGTTTGAAGCGCCAGTTTCCTTGGTCTACTCAGCTCGCAACCGTAGTGCTGCTATACGTATTCCCCTGTACAACAATCTTCCGTCCCACAAGAGGATTGAGTTTCGTTGTCCAGATCCCGCCGCGAATCCATATTTGGCTTTTTCGGCCATGCTGATGGCTGGCTTAGATGGGGTGCAAAATAAGATTGTTCCTCTCGACCCGGTCGACGAGGATATTTATGAACTTGTCGGAAAAGGCCATACTTTTGCTTCGACACCTGGCAGTTTGGATGAGGCTCTTAACGCCCTTGAGGCGGATCATGCCTTCCTAATCGAAGGTGGAGTATTTAGTCAGGACCTGATTGATTCCTGGCTCGATTGGAAGCGGAATGAGGAGGCTTTGCCCAACTCTATTCGGCCTACTCCATACGAATTCGAACTCTACTATGATGCCTAGCAGCTTCTGCCGATCTACTAGCCTGGGGCAAAATACTGCAGATCGGAGACCGTAGAGACTGAACGGGTGACGCCGTAGGAGACATTCAATGGGCCGACCGGTACGCAGCGGCACAAACACATTGCCGCGAGTGCTGGCCGGACTGTTGGTGCCGATCGCCGGTATCTTGCTGTTGACGTTCTATCTCTCGAACCGCCCGGCAGAAGCAGATGCGGCCGTGCAGGCCTCGTCTTCGGCAAGTGGAGCGTCCCGGGCGTCGGCCGAGCCCGCGGCGGGGTCGGGGGTGGCGGGTGAATCGGCGGGACCTGTCACAAAACCGGTGGACATGCTGGTGGTGGAACCGACTGCCACCCCGGAGCCGATGCCAGAACCTACCGCCACGCCACCGTCGACGGTCACGCCGACGAGTGGGGTACGTGGGACCGTGAACGCCGATGATGGCCTGAACATCCGCAGCGGACCGTCCACGAATTTTGGCGTGTTGCGAGTCGCGCCATTTGGTGCGGTAGTGGAATTGACGGGAGAGTCCATGCCTGAAGGCGATCTGTTGTGGGTTGAGCTTGTGGAAGATGGCTGGGTTCAGGATCAGTACCTGGACTTTGAGTAATCGGGACGGGGTGGCCGGCGGTCGATTCGTTGACAGCCGGGAGCGGGCTCTGGGAGACTCGCCAGTCCACCGAAAGGTTGGCGTGGCCGGCCGACCGGTGGCGACGCGGCACTACCCGACCGAACGCGAGGAGTAGCGGCAGTGGGCGCGAGACCCCTCTACTACGAAAACGTTTACCTGAAGAATTTTGAGGCTACGGTGGTGGGTGTAGATGGGGTGTCGGTGTTTCTGAACGAGACCGCGTTTTACCCGCGCGGAGGCGGGCAACCGACGGACCGCGGGACGTTGGAGAGCGAGAGCGGCACGGGTTGGGTGGTGGGGGTGTCTAAACAGGATGGGGATATCGTGCACGAGATCGAGGGGGAGATCCCGGCTGCCGGTGAGGAGGTGACGGCCTATCTGGACTGGGAGTTGCGCTACCGCCTGATGCGTCTGCACACGGCGCTGCATATCATGTCGGCGGTGGTGTACCGGACCTGGGGAGCGACGGTGACGGGAGCGAACATCGCCGACGACGGATCGAAGGCCAGGATGGATTTCGCTTTGGAGGGGATGCGGGTGGCGGACCTGCTTGAGGAGATCGGCGCGGCGGTGAATGCTGATATCGGCAAGGAGGTGCCGGTGAAGACCTATGAACTTCCGCGGGCGGAGGCGATGGAGATTCCGGATTTGATTCGGACGCGGCTCAGCCTTCTTCCAGAAGGTCTTAAAAGCGTGCGCATCGTGGAAATCGAAGGGGTTGATTTGCAGGCGGACGGGGGGACGCATGTCTCGAATACGCGTGAGGTGGGACGGGTGAAAATTCTGGGAGGAAGTAACAAGGGCAGGATCAACCGCCGGGTGGAAATCGCGCTGGACGATCCGGAAGTGAAGCCGCGCCCGGACGCGCCGCCGGTTGAAGCAGAGTAGCGGGCGGGCATGTTCAAAAGGCCGGCCAGAGTCCCCGATTTCAATGAGATCGAGGAGAACGTTCTCAAGCTATGGGATGAACGGGATAGTTTTGGCGCGCTGAACGAAAAGAACCGCGACGGGGAGAGATTTTCGTTCATTGACGGGCCGATAACGGCGAACAATCCGATGGGTGTACACCACGCTTGGGGCCGGACGTACAAGGACATCTATCAGCGGTACAAGGCGATGCGGGGCTACGCGCAGCGCTATCAGAACGGGTTCGATTGCCAGGGCCTGTGGGTGGAGGTGGAGGTGGAGCGGTATCTGGGGCTGAATTCGAAGCGGGAGATTGAGGAATACGGGCTGGCGGAATTCTCGCGAGCATGTAGCGGGCGGGTGGATCGATTCTCGGAGCGGATCACGGCCCAGTCGAGGCGGCTGGGGATGTGGATGGACTGGGAGAATTCGTATTACACCCATAGCAACGCGAACATCGAGCATATCTGGGCGTTTTTGAAGAAATGTGACGAGCACGGCTGGGTGCAGCGGGGTGGCAGGGTGATGCCCTGGTGCATCCGCTGCGGGACAACGCTGTCGCAACATGAGCTGGTGGGGACCGACACGTACCAGGAGACCACCCATACGGCGGTTACGCTGAGATTCCCGATCGCCGAGCGGGAGAACGAGTACCTGCTGGTGTGGACGACGACCCCGTGGACGCTGGCAGGGAATGTGGCCTGCGCGGTGCATCCGGAACTGCCCTATGTGATGGCGGAGGTCGATGGGGCGGCTTACTACCTCTCTAAGGGCACGTTGCAAATCGTGTTGCCGGACGACCACAAAGTGCTGGCGGAGGTAATGGGCTCGGACCTGGTTGGATTGAGGTATACGGGGCCGTGGGACGAGCTGCCGGCGCAGGTGGGAGTGGAACATCGGGTGGTGGGTTGGGACGAGGTGTCGGAAGAGGAGGGGACTGGGATCGTCCATATCGCGCCGGGATCGGGGGTGGAGGACTTCGCTCTGGGGAAGGACGAGGGTCTGCCGGTGGTGAAACCGATCGACGGCGAGGGCCGGTACGTCGATGGGTTCGGGCCGCTGGAGGGTTTGAACGTGCTGGAGGCGACGGACTTGATCCTGGAGTCGCTGGAAGGGAAGGGACTGCTGTTCGGCTCGGGAGACTACGTGCATCGCTATCCGGTCTGCTGGCGGTGCAAGCAGGAGATTGTTTTCACCTATGTGGATGAGTGGTTCCTGGCCTGCGATGAGATTCGACCACGGATGAAGGCGGCGGCGGAGAAGGTGAACTGGGTACCGGAATCCGCCGGGAAGCGAATGCAGGACTGGCTGGACAACATGGGAGACTGGGCGATTTCGCGAAAGCGGTACTGGGGTCTGCCATTGCCGTTTTACTGCTGTGAAAATCTCGATTGCCGGTATGTGATGGTGGTGGGCTCGATGAAGGAACTACGTGAGCTGGCGGTGGATCCGACGATTGTCGATTCGCTACCGGAATTGCATAAACCCTGGATCGACGATGTGCGAATTCGCTGTCCGGAGTGCGGCGAGGAAGTGGAGCGGGTGCCGGAGGTCGGGGATTGCTGGCTGGACGCGGGAATTGTGTCGTTCGCGACGCTCGACTACATGTACGAGGATCAGTCGAAGCAGGAGACGACCTGGCACAAGTGGTATCCGGCGGAGTTTGTGCTGGAAATGCGGGAGCAGATACGGCTGTGGTTCTACTCGATGCTGTTCATGAGCGTGACGCTGGAGGATCGGGCGCCATACGAGAATCTGTTCGTTTACGAAAAAGTTATGGATGAGAAGGGCGAGCCAATGCATCGCTCGTTCGGCAACTCGATTGATTTTGACGATGCCGTGAGGGAGATGGGGGCGGATGTGACGCGCTGGATGTACGCAGGCACGAACCCAATGACGAACGTGCGGTTCGGATATGGCGCCGGGAAGGACGTGGTGCGGAAGCTGCTGACACTCTGGAATGTTTACGTTTTCTTCCTGACTTATGCTGAGCTGGACGGGTTCGATCCGAAGGCCCCGGCGCTGGCGGTTACGGAACGGGCTCCGCTGGACCGCTGGATCGTCAGCCGGCTTCACACACTGCTGGGCAAGGCCGAGAAGGCGCTGGACGAGTACTGGGTCTACCCACTCATGGATCAGATCGAGACGTTCTGGAATGACCTTTCGAATTGGTACGTGCGCCTGAGCCGGCGGCGATTCTGGAAGTCGCAGGCGGACGACGACAAGATGGCAGCGTACGCGACGCTGCACGAGGTGCTGGTGGCACAGGCGAAGTTGATGGGTCCGGTGGCGCCGTTTCTGGCGGAGGAGCTGTACCAGAATCTCGTCGTCGAGGCCGATGCCGATTCGCCCGATAGCGTCTTTTTGAACGAATGGCCGCTGGCGGATGCCGCTCTCATCGATGATGTGCTGGAAACCGAAATGGAGACGGTGCAGAGGGTTGTGGGGCTGGGTAGGGCGGCGCGGGCCACGTCGGAAATGAAAACTAGACAACCGTTGAAGGAGCTCGTAGTGGGGCTGTCTCGGTCAGGTGACCGGGATGCGGTAAGGCAACACCTGCAGCTGGTTCTGGATGAGGTCAATGTTAAAGCGGTGCGGTTCGTCGAGGGCGGTCATGAACTACTGACCCATGAAATTAAGCCCAATTACCGGAACCTGGGACCGCAATTCGGCAAGCAGATGGGTGCAGTGGCAGCGGCGATCGAAGGGTTGGATCCGGCGACGTGCGCAACCGCGATCGAGAACGGGGAGTCGGTGGTGATCGAGATCGGCGGCGAGCGGCACGACCTCGGCCCGGACGATTTGGACGTCCGGCATCGTGAACTGGAGGGCTACGCGGTGGCGAATGAGGGCGGTGTGGTGGCGGGCCTTGCGCTAACTCTGACGGACGAACTAAGGACCGAAGGCAAGGCGCGGGAGATCGTGCACGCAGTGCAGAACGCTAGGCGTCAGGCCGGGTTTGATGTCTCCGATCGCATCCGGTTGTCCCTGTCCGGCGAGGAAGTGGCGCCGGTGCTGGCCGCGTTCGATACTCACATAGCAGGCGAGGTGCTTGCTCTCGAGGTCACGACCGAGACGCCCGAGGTCGGAATGTACGTGGAGACGATGTCGCTCGAAGGCGGCGAGGTCACGATTGGCATTGTACGGGTCGAAGCGGGCTAGTCTTCGATGTCTGTCGACACTAGGCCCGGAATTGTCTCCTGGAGCGTCGCCGGGAGGATCGAACCGACTCTGAGCACGCGGGCCGGTTCCTGCGCGACGCTGACCACAGTGGAGGAGGCGGCGCCCGCCGATTTACCGGCGAGGATGTAGTCCACTTCGCCGCCAAATTCGTCAAGGGCCGACGCCGCGTCCGAGACGGGTTGTCCCCCGGTCCGATTGGCGCTGGTGCCAACGACTGGGCAGCCGACGGCTTCGATCATGTGGCGAACCGATGCGGACGCGGGAACTCGCAGTCCGATGGTACCGTCTGGTGCGATGATTTCGGCGGGTGGGTCTGGAAGCGCTTGTGCGACGATGGTCAGGGCGCCGGGCCAGAACGCCTCAGCCAGTATTTGAAAGGCGGGGTTAATTGCGACCAGAGCTGCTGCCTGTTCGAGGTTGGCGATCAGCACGGGAAGTCCTTTGTCGGAGCTGCGCCCTTTCATCCCCAGAATTCTCGCGATGGCCTGAGGAGAATGGATAGAGCAGCCGAGGCCGAAAACGGTGTCGGTGGGGAAGGCGACGACCCCGCCCGACTCGACGATCGCGGCGGCCTGCAACCAGTCGGTACTGAGCACGGGGGGTGGCAATACTTAGGCCTGGAGAATCAGTGTCTCGAGGGCGGTCGCCACGCCGTCGTGCTCCATGTCGTCGGTTATGTAGTCGGCGCGGGCCTTCACCTCCGGCGCGCCGTTGCCCATCGCGACGCCAAAACCGGCGGCGGTGACTAGGTCGAGATCGTTGAGGTTGTCGCCGATCCCCATGACGCGCTCGATGGGCACGCCGAGGTGGGCGGCGAGACTCCGGAGAGCCCGTCCTTTTGA
>CAZBZS010000064.1:0-3168 GCA_964496475.1 uncultured Chloroflexota bacterium
ACGGCTACCTGGTGATCGGTGCGACGGTTGTATTGGTTCCATACATCTGGATGCTCTCCGCGTCGCTGAAGCCGCGGGGCGAGATATTCCGCGCGGGAATCAATTTCCTACCGCAGCAGCTGATCATCGACAACTACCTCACGGTGCTGGATGGGTTCCCGATCATCCGCTGGTTGGCTAACAGCTTCCTGATCGGGTTGATAATCTTGGCGACTAACCTCACTCTAACGGTCGCGGCCGGGTACGCGTTCGCTCGTTTGCGATTCTGCGGCCGCGATTTTCTCTTCTTCATCTACGTCGGAGCGATGATGGTGCCGATCCAGGTCCGGCTGATTCCGAGCTTCATTATCGTGATGAAAATCGGGTGGCTGAACACGTATCAGGGCATCGCCTCGCTGCAGCTGATCGAATTTTTCGGCGTATTTCTGATCAGGCAATTCATGTTGAACTTGCCACGCGAACTCGAGGACGCGGCGCGCATCGATGGGTGCAGCTGGTTCCGGGTCCTGTGGCAGATAGTTCTTCCCAACAGCCGGCCGGCGCTGGCGGCGCTGGCGATCTTCACTTTCGCTGCCTCTTGGAACGATTTCCTGTGGCCGCTGGTAATGATCAATAAGCCGGAAATAATGACCATCCAGGTGGGTCTGGCGACAATGAAGGGATCGGCGTTCTCGGTATCGGGTGTCTTGATGGCGGCCACGATGATCTCGGCGCTACCGCTCGCCATCGTGTACCTATTCCTGCAAAGACATTTCACCCAGGGCGTCTTAATGAGCGGCATCAAGGGCTAATTCGGATGTCAGGCCATCCCCGAGAGTGGCGGGGGGCGGCCCGGGCCCGCATCCCGCGCTAGGGTTCGGCCGGCTAAGTGCGCGGATCGGGCTGGAGGGCCCCTTCCGTCTCAGCATCAAGCGTCCAGAGATCGTGGAACAGCAACATTATCGCCACGGCTATCGCCACCGCGAAGGCACCGGCAATCTGCATGGCGATCGGGGTTCCGGAATTTTCGGCAACCGCGGACAATGGCAGCAGCCCCACAGGGGTGAGACCCCAGCCCAGCATCCAGATGGATAGCACGCGCCCGCGTAAGCGATGGGGGACGATGAGCTGCAGGATGGTCTGGATCATGGCGAGGTAAACGGCCTGGGAGAACCCCATGATCATGAGGGTGATGCCGGCGCCGAGCATCGAATCGGTGAAGGACAGGACGGCCACCAACACTCCATCCATCAGCGCGGAGAGCATCACGGCGGCGCCCTTGTATCTGAACCGCGAGAAGGTGACAACGGTGACGGAGCCGATGATCGCCCCGACGCCCAGCAACCCGAGCAACATGCCCAAGTCGGCCGGACCGGCCTGCAAATCCTGCTTCACGAAGGCCGGGAGCAGCATCACTATGGCCATGCTGAACAGCGCCGGTGAGGTGCCCAGAATCATCAGCGACAGCAGCTTTCGGGTCTGCAGGACGTATTGGAACCCCTCCCACAGCGCCTTCCAGGCCGAGCCCTCGAAACCCGGGGCCAAGCCCGGCGCGTCCACCCTCCGGATGTTAAGGACGGCCAGAAGGTAGGTCCCGACCTGGGTGAAATACGTGCCGGCGATCCCGATAAAGCCGATCAAGAATCCGGCGATGGTGGGGCCAATGACCCTTGAGGCGTTCATGGTCGTGGCGGTCAGCGCCACCGCGTTGCTAACCAGCGGGCGAGGCACCAAATCCGACACCAGCGCGTTTCGGGCCGGGCTGGCCAGCGCGAAGGCGCTGCCAAGGGACAGGCCGGCGATGGCCAGATGCCACATCTCGACCCGATGCAGAATAACCAGCACCCCGACGGTCAGGTCAGCGGCGGCCATCAGGCCCTGGGCCAGGAGCAGCAGGCGAGGCCGGTTGACGCGATCGGCCAGAATCCCGCCGACTGGCGAGAGCAGCAGCATGGGGATCGAGCGAAAACCTGCGAGCAGACCCAGCATGAACGGGGAGTCCGTCAGCTCGACCACCAGCCAGCCCTGCGAGACGGACAGCATCCAAAACCCCATCATGCCGCTGAGGTTGGCCATCCAAAGGCGGCGGAAGCCGGCGTAGGCGAACGCGGGCGTCACCCGGTCCCGCAGACGAGCTACCGGGCCGATCGCGCGCGACCGGTCTTCAATGGGTGCGTCGTCCGCCAGGGAATCGGGCCGGTTCGTGTTCACAGCGCCTGGCGTCAGGCGGGTTGGGCGGGGTCGGGCGCCGGTTTGGTCGGATCGAGGGCAGCCAGAAGTTGGTCGTGGACACCGGCGATGTGAGTGGCGGCTTCGTCGGCTGGCACGGTGGTGGCCTCGGCTTCGCTCCGCAACTTGATTTCAATCTCGCCGTTTCTGAGTCCGCGGTTGCTGACGGTCACCCGAATGGTGGTGCCGAGTAGGTCAGCGTCGTTGAATTTGACCCCGGCCGACTCCTTCCGGTCGTCGCGGATCACACTGAGGCCGGCGGACTCCAGCGCGGTGTCCAGGTCTTCGGCCGCGGAGGTGATTTCCGGCTTGTCGCCGAGCTGGACGATATGGACGTCGTAGGGACTGACGCTGATGGGGAAGACGATGCCATTTTTGTCGTGACTCCGTTCGATGACGCAGGCGAAGAGACGGCCGATGCCGATTCCGTAGCTGGCCATGATGACCGGCTGCTGGCGGCCGTCTCTATCCAGGTAGGTGGCGCCGAGTTTTTCGGCGTAGCCGGTGCCGAGCTGGAAGATGTTGCCCATCTCGATGCCGCGGACTTCATTGAAGGGCTCGCCGCATTCGGGGCAGGGGTCGCCTTCCCGAACCGAGGCGATATCAACGACTTCGGCGGCGGGGAAATCGCGGTCGTAGTTGACGTTGCGAAGGTGATAGCCGGCGCGATTGGCACCACCGATGAGGTTGCGCGTGGCGGTGACGGAGCGATCCACGATGACGCGGGCGCCTTCGACGCCGACCGGGGAGGCGTAGCCGGGAACGACCCCGGCGGCTTCAAGCTCAGCATGGGTGGAGGGGATCAACTCGGGCACTTTCAGAACGGCCTGAAGTTTGTCTTCGTTGACTTCAAGATCGCCCCGGATGGCGACGAAAACGACCTCATCTTCCACGGTGTAGAAAACGGCTTTTAGGGTCTGGTCGCTGCTCACTTCCAGAACGCTGGCGACGCCCTCGATG
>CAZBZS010000064.1:3178-10837 GCA_964496475.1 uncultured Chloroflexota bacterium
TGGTCTGATCAGGAGTGGCCACTTCTTCCATGGGAAGAGCGGGCGACTCATCGGAGGTGGGAGGGCGGCTGGTGGCGACATCGCGGTTGGCGGCGTGGCCGCAGTTGAGACAGCGGAGGATGGTGTCTTCACCGTGCGGGGTGACGAGCATGAACTCGTGGGCCGCATCGCCTCCCATCATCCCAGAGCTGGAGGCAACGACCAGGGGCTCGATCCCGCAACGGCGGTAGATGCGGACGTAGGCATCCTTCATCCGCTCGTAGTAGGAGGCTAAATCTTCCTCATTGGAGTGGCAGCTGTAGGCGTCTTTCATGACGAACTCGCGGACGCGGATGAGACCGGCGCGGGGACGGGGTTCGTCGCGGAACTTGGTGTGAATCTGGTAGATCATGAAGTGCAGATCGCGGTATGAGTGGACGTGCGCGGCGGCGATGTCGGCGACGACTTCTTCGTGGGTCATGGCCAGGACCATGTCGTGATTTTCACGATCGGTGAAACGGACCATCTCGGGACCGACGCTCTGCCAGCGGCCACTGCGCTTCCACACGTCGGCGGGATGTACGACCGGGAGCATGACTCGCTGGCCGTCGACGCGATCCATCTCCTCGGCCACGATTCTTTCGATCTTTTCCATGGCGCGAAAGGCGAGGGGGAGGTGGCTGTATATTCCGGCTCCGAGCTGGTGGATCATGCCGGCGCGCAGCATCAGGGAGTGGCTGGGAGTGGTGGCGCCGGCTGGATCCTCGCGGAGGGTCTGGCCGAAAAGGCGCGACATGAGCATGGACAATCGGAATCCTCTCTGGCGTCGGACCCTGCGGATTATAAGGTGATTAACGGACCAGGCACGACAGCTTGGCTAGGCTATATGGACCTAGTTCACCGGGGAGGATTGGCCGCCGGTGTCACCGCGGCCCCGGGCCGGGGTTGAGAGCGTATGCGAAATCCGCGTCGACATCTGACGATGCTGGTGAGTACGGTGGCGATAGCGGTGCTGGGGACCGCGCTGGTGGCGGCCGAACCGGTGCAGTGGGGCAGGCTGGCCGGGATCGCGGTCCTGCTGGCCGGGATGGCGTTAATGGGGGTGGAGATGATCCTGGTGAACGTGCTCCGACACCGAGAGCGCAAACATGCGGATGCGCTGGAAATGGCGCAGACCCGGCTGGACGAGGCGACTGGGTTGGAAGCAGTGCTCGAACAGGGCGTGCTGGCGATGGCGGAACTGCTGGAGGTCCAGGCAGGAGTGTCGGTGGTCAGTGAGAGCGAGGACGCGGAATTTGAATTCGTGACGGCGTGGGGGTTTAGCCGGGACGTGCTGGACAGACGGACTGGAGATCTGGTGGGGGCGGAGTTCCTGGGGGAGACGATCCGCCGGGACATTGAGATGGAGAAGCTGACGTTTGACAGTCACGACCTGGGGGAGATCAACCTATCGATCGGGGTGGCGACGATGCCGGGTCACGCGAGCACGATTGAGGATGTGATAAAGGCGGCCGACGAAGCCCTGTACGTGGCTAAATCACACGGCCGGAATCGGGTGATAACGGCGCCGGGGCCGCCGGGGTCCAGCGACGGGCGGGCCGAAAGCCGGGATCGGTTGGGCTAGCGCGAGGGCGTCCGGTCAGGACATTAGCGAGGAGCGGAGCTAGATCTGGAAGTCGCCGGGGGAGTCGAAGGACTCGAGCGGCAGGTCGTGCACGCGGACGCCATCGCGAATGATGTAGCGGGCCGGCTGGCCGACGACGACTGAGTTAGGGGGCAAGTCTTCGATCACGAGCGCCATGGCTCCGATCTTGGAGTTATGGCCGATGGTGACGGGACCGAGAATGGTGGCGCCGGTGCCTATGGTGACGCAGTTCTCGATGCGAGGGTGGCGGCGCTTGCCGGTATTCTTGATGTCCTTCCACCAGCCAGTGGCGCCCAGGGTGACCTGGTGGTAAAGCATGACGTCGTCGCCGATCTCGGAGGTCTCACCGATGACGATGCCGGAGCCGTGGTCGATGAAGAAACGGCGGCCGATGGTGGCGCCGGGATTTATTTCGATGCCCCCGGTGATGATGCGGCCGATCTGGGAAATGATGCGCGGCAAGACCGGAACATCCCGCATGTATAGCCAGTGCGCCAGGCGGTGCAGGAGCACGGCATGGAGACCCTGATAGAGCAGGATTTCGAAGACGTTGTGAGCGGCCGGGTCTTTGTCGAAGACGACCTGAATATCGTCGGGCCAGAGCGTACCCCAGGGCGTGCGGCGGGGGGCAGGCGCGACAGCTGGAGGAGCGCCGGCGCTGCCGTTGCCGCGGCTTTTGGTGTCGTCATCGCAGATCGGTTCGGTCTCGACTGCCATTACTTCCATTCCATCGCTTGACATACAAACACCGCCCGAGAAGAACGGGTTCGTTTCCGAAGCGACCACTGCGATCGTGACTGGCATCCTAAAAAACAGAGCGCCAGTACGCCCCGGTTCTATCACGGCCCCCCGCGCAGCCTACTTGCGTGAGCGCCCGGCCTGCAGCTCCAGAGCGCATTTCACATCCCTGACGGTCGCCCGGCTCGCACTGTCCCCAGCTCGCTTTCACCGACGCGGTGGGAGTTACTCTAATCCTTCACGGCCTTTGCCATATTCAGTTGTGATAGACGTGTATATCTCCGCCGCCGACGGGGTGTCAAGGAAATGTTGGGATGAGAGACTAGGCAGCTCAAAACTGCACCCGAGTTGGATCAAGCAAAATGGTCGGCTGAGCCAGCGTGATTAGGTGAACCCCAAAGCGACGTCAATCGGGCCAAGCGTGGCGTTCAATCTATGGTGCGCTTGCAGACCACTGAGCCACGAGGGCCGATCAGCAACGGGGGATGTGCCGATGGGGCTTCGGGAGATGTTGCAGGTGGCGGTCGGGGTCAGCGTAGGAGCCTCGTTCTGCCGGAGGCGGTTGCTAAGGAATCACAAACTCCGGGCGGGTGGCCAGACTGGTTTCGATGATCTTGATTACGCGCTCGCGCTCGTCGCCGGCGAGGGGCAGGCGGGGCGCGCGGACGGTCTCGGCCCCGCGCGCAGTCAGCGCCTGCGCGAGCTTGATGTTTTGCACCAATTTCACATGCACGTCTAGGTGCAGGAGAGGGGTGAACCAGCGGTAGAGCGTTCTGGCTTCGTTGCCTTTTCCCGCCCGGATCAAACGCCATAGGGCGATGGTCTCCTCCGGAAAAGCGTTCACCAGCCCGGCGACCCAGCCTGTCACTCCCAGAGCCGCCGCCTCGAGGATGAGATCGTCAACGCCGCAGAACAGCAGGTAACGGTCGCCGCAGAGATTGATGATGTCGGTCACGCGGCGGGGATCGTCGGAAGATTCCTTGATGGCTACCAAGTTCGGTTCATCGGACAGTTCAGCGAACATTTCGGGGGTGATGTCGACGCCGTAGGCAGGCGGATTGTTGTAGCACATGACAGGCAGGCCGCCGGCGCTGGCCACGGCGCGAAAATGGGCCATCGTCTCCCGGCCGTCGGATTTGTATACCATCCCCGGCAGAAGCATGATTCCGTCCACGCCGATCGCCCGGGCGGCGTTCGCCAGGGTCACGGCCGCCGCGGTCGTGTACTCGGCGACCCCGGTCAACACGGGAACGCGGCCCTTGATGGCGCCCACGGTTGCCCTGAGCACGTCCAGCTTCTCGGCGGTTTCCAGCGAGCAGTTTTCGCCGACGGTCCCCAGCATGACGAGCCCGTCGGCGCCGGCATCGACGAGACCTAGCGCATGCCTCACAGTGGCGTCTACGTCCAGGGTCTGGTCCTCCCTAAACAGCGTGGTCGTCGCTGGGTAGACCCCCGTCCAATTCACTTGCATTACGGTGTCTCTCTCTCCCGATTTCTGGACGCCCGCGAAATGGGGGCCATCCCGATTATCCGCTATTTCATTGTCATGTGCGCCGACGGCCGGTGGCTGTGCCGGAATGCACGCGGATAAGCCGGATTTCCATTACTCGATCGCGATGACCGGCTCGCCGAGGATGTCCATCCGGGGCTGAACGCCCAACCCGGGCATGATGGAAGCCTCTATGTAGCCATCCACCCGCCTGGGAGCGCCGTCGGCGATGCTGACGGTGACATAGCTGTTGAAGTCGGTTGCGGTAAAGCGAAAGTGCTCGGGGGTGCTGTGAGCGAGGTGAGCGATGGCGGCGGTGACGATGTCACCGCCCCAGGCGTCCTCGATGGTAACGGCGATGCCCATGGAGACACACAGATCGCGGGCCTGCCGAGCGCGGGTGAGCCCGCCGAACTTCGCGATCTTGATGTTGACCACGTCCATCGCCCGGTCGGCGTGCGCTCGCAGGAGCATGTCGATTCCGTCCACGGATTCGTCCAAGATGAGAGGATGGTCGGTGCGGCGGCGGACGGAGAGACACTCTTCGTAGGAAAGGCACGGCTGCTCGATATAGAGATCGAGGTCGCGAACGGCACGGACGACGCGAATGGCCTGGTGAGGGAGCCACCCGGTATTGGCGTCGGCGATCAGAACATCGCCCGTCCCAAGCTTGTCGGCTACGGCCCGGATGCGTTGGATGTCGGTGTCCGGGTCCGATCCGACCTTGAGCTGAAAACGGCGATACCCTTCGGCGCGGTAACCGGCGACCCGGGCGGCCATCGCGTCGGGATCGTCCCGCGATATGGCTCGGTAGAGGGCGACGCGCTCCCCGTAGCGCCCGCCAAGCAAGGTCGCGACGGGTTGGCCGGTGACGATGCCCAGGATGTCCCAGCAGGCCATGTCGATCGCCGATTTTACGTAGGGATGGCCCTTGAGAAGGGTGTCCATACGGCGGTTGAGCTTTTCCAGCTGAGTGGGATCCTCACCGAGCAGGTCCGGGGCGATCTCGGCGATTCCGGCCCTTGCTCCGACGGCGTAGGAGGGCAGGTAGACGGGTCCGAGTGGGCAAATTTCGCCCACGCCGGTTACGCCGCTGTCGGTCTCCACCAGCACGACAGAGCTGTCGAAAACGGTCACGGACTTACCGCCCGACCACTCATAGGCCGGTTCGTGGAGGGGCAGGTCCACCTGGTGGGCGGAAATACGGCGAATCTTCATTCGAGTCTCCATGAGGGGAGGACGCTGGCAATAAATGGGACCGCCCGGTGGGGTCGAATTCGACGGGCGGGGGCGTGACAATCTCAGCAGGCCGAGAGAAGATCGTCAATAGGGCGCGAGGCGGCGTTCATTTCACGGGCCGGCGGGCCGAGTCGCGGCTGCCGGAAACGCACGAGGCCCGGCCGGTTTCCCGGCCGGGCCTCGAAATCTCTAAAAGAGATAGTGGGCTATTGGCTAGCCCATTCTATCTAGTAGCGGCCCCCACCACCGTATCCGCCGGATCGCGGTCGGGATTCCGATCGCGGGCGAGCTTCGTTAACGGTAATCGCGCGGCCGTCAAGCTCGGTCCCGTTAAGGGATTCGATGGCGGCGCGCGCCTGGTCCGCGTCAGCGATCTCAACAAAACCAAAACCGCGGGATCGACCCGTGTCACGGTCCTTGATGACGGTCGCCCGGGTGACCTCTCCGAATCCTGCAAAAGTCTCATTTAACCTTGCGTCAGTGGTGTCATACGAGAGGTTACCTACGTATATGTCCATGCTCTGCAAACTCATTCCTTGCGGCGACTACGGGCCGCTTGTCTAGCTATCACACCCTCGTAGAGGGGATCGGACAGCCTATATCCAACTATCTTGTCAACTGCGTACTGGTGCGGTGAAAAATGGAAGAGGGATGGCCTGCCTCCGAGTGCGACCCGTCTCTGCAGGGCCGCCCGGAGGGGCTCCGCGTATTCGCATGAAGCACCCGCTCCATGACCCAGTTCGACGGAGCAGTTTAGCACCTTACGGTAGGAATCAAGCCAAAATAGCGCCGGGCGAACCACGCGCACGCCAGGTTTCAACCGGAACCTGGAATGGGAGGCTGACCGCCCGAGTCGCGCCAAGCCCGAGAGTGCCTCGGACGCGAGGCTCCCGGTGGGACGGGCAGACCGCCTGCGGTACCATATCGGTGATCAGAGGAAAAGGGCCGCTGAAGCTGACGGATCACATCCATCTGGTGGGAGGCGGCGATCCTCGATGCCGGGACCGGGTCGGAACCCGAATTGATCGTGTCCAATATCGCGGCGGATGGGATTTCGACGGATCAGATTAGGTACCTGATTCTCACTCACTGTCACGGCAATCACGCGGGCGGAGCGGCCAGCCTGAAGCATGCGCTGGACGTCGATGTGATTCAGATCAGATCGTTACAACTTTAGGTGTTTTCGACCCGGGGACACGCTCCCGTCCACAACGTCTACCTGCTCAGGGAGTCTGGCCGTATTTCGTTGTTCAACGGCGATCTGGTTTTTTCCGGTGAGGCGGCGCCGTTTCACCCTCATCAGCTGGGACAGGAAGTCTTTGTGGTGATGGAAGGCCGGGGGTTGTTTGTGATCGGTGACGACGAGGCGGTGTTGGAGTCCGGTCACGCCTGCGTGGCGCGGTCCGGTGATAGGCATTTCGTGGGGCCGGCCGATGAGCATCCGGTGACCGTTTTCCTGTGCGTCACGCCGCACATCCAGCCGACGCACGCCTTCTTCGACGAGTCCGGCAAGCAGCTTCCCGACGATTACCGGCCATCGTTCATGCCGCGGTCGGAACCGTCGGAGATGCTGCGGCCTGAGTCCGATGAAGACCTCGCAGACCTGCAGATTCAGACGCTGGAGGACCTGGCGATGCGAACAGACACAGCCGCCCAAGCCGCTCGGGTGAAAGTGATCGAGATGGGCCGGATGCTGGCTGAAGGAAACGGGGCGGCCGCCGCTGAAGCTCGCGACTCGATATGGGTGCAGCTCGCGCCGGTGTTTGCATCGGCGATGGCGGCTGCGGAACTCTGGAACAGCCTGACGGCGCGGACAGTGGGCTCTCCAAAGCCGAGTCCTGAGCTACCCGGTTCAACCCTGAATTAACGGCAGCCGTCGGTTAGCCAGATGCTGGTCGGTGGAGGTTCGGCCGAATGTGGAGGCGGATTCCGGACGGGTGGGATTGGGTAAGATAGCCGCGCTATGAAAACCGAGAGTTCCCCACGAATCTCAGAAGCGGATTTGGGCGATCGGCTGCGACGTGGGCTGTTGTTCGACGGGGCGATGGGGACGATGCTGGGCGCGATTGAGGGGAAGGACTGGGATGCTCCCGAGGAGTTGAACGTCTACGACCCGGAACGGATCGAGGCCATCCACCGGACGTACGCAGAGGCGGGCGCGGAGGTGATTACCACCAACACGTTCGGAGGCAATCGCATTCGCCTGGAACGGGCCGGCTACGCGGACCGGGTTGAAGAGTTCAACGTGGCCGGGGCGCGGCTGGCGCGGGCGGGGGCGGAGGCCGGTGAAAATGTGTTGGTGGCCGGCGATATCGGCCCGATCGGAGAATTCATGGAGCCGCTGGGGGAACGTACGCGGGAGGAATTCGTGGCGGCGTTCGCGGAGCAGGCGGAGGCGCTGGCGCTGGGCGGGTCCGATCTGCTGCTGGTGGAGACCCTGAGCGACCTGGGAGAGGCCGAGACGGCGATTGAGGGGGCGCGATCGACGGGTCTGGCGGTGGTGGGGACGCTGAGGTTTGACACCGACGGACACACGCCGATGGGAGTGTCACCCGCGGAAGCCGCGGTG
>CAZBZS010000065.1:0-10737 GCA_964496475.1 uncultured Chloroflexota bacterium
GCGAAATCGCCCCTCACGAACTCTTCCCTGTGTACATGGCACCACGATACTTATTTTAGTCTGGTGACCTATCTTAAATGTTGATATCCAGACGTGGATAAGATTTCACTACGTTTGCCCATGTATCTTGATTCCACCTGTTGCTTTCTTCATCGCCTACGAGCGGTTGGTAAATGTAGCTAGTCTCATCCGGGTAACGCTGTTTTCTTGCGTCAATAGCAATACTAATCATCCGTGACCTCTCACGAATGTGTGCTTCGTCATAAGTCGTGGAACTATTATCTCGATGCAAATTGCCGGTGACATTCAAAACTGAACTGAGTGGATGAAATCCGAAGCCAAAAGTGACGCGTCGGTCAGGAGATGTATTCGCAAACGAGCCGTGCACAGTTTGCCGATTACAGATGACTACATCACCTGGTTCGCACACCAGGGGGATTGCACCTTCTATACGCTCTGTCCCACTTTCCGCTACCAGTTCCTTGATGTCGACCTTGCCAAGCTTATGCGCTCCTGGAACTACCCAAACTCCATTTCCCCCTGTACTTGTGTATAGCTGGACCATGATGTTGAGGCCGTGGCTACCGTCATGTAGCGATGGGCTATCCCAGTGTGTTGTGCCGTCCTGATGCCAGGCAACTGCGCTACCGAGGCCAGGGTCTTTTATGAACGCGCCATCGTTAAACGGGGTAAAATCCGGACCGTTTACGGCTTCTGCAACTGCTAATAATTCAGGGTGACCATAAAGCCGCAAACATGATTCCATTAGACGAAGCGTTCCACGTATAAAGACAACACTATGCGCGGGGGCGTCGGCAGCCGGGGTTGGTTCTACAAGCTTTACTTGATGGCGTCCCTGCAGAATGTTAGTGCCACCAAAAGGGTCACTTAAGGGCCTAGCAAAGTCGAATGATGGTCCATCAAGATCTTTACCAATGGCCGGCCTTCCTTGAGCATCAACATCTGAGGAAGGGTCTACTGGCGCCCGGGAAAGCGTCTCCTCAAAGTCTGCCCTCAGTTCGGCGAGTTCATCAGGCTTGACCACATTCTTGAAAACATAAAACCCAATATCCCAGTAGGTGTTCAGGATATCGTCCCGAATGTTGCCCTCAGCGTCGAATCTGATAGGCCCACGATTATTCATGGCCAGAGCTTGGGCTTCGCCATGCTGAATATATTCTTGCATTTGCTGAGCATGTTCTGCAGCTGAGACTTGTGGACTTACGTTCAAATTCATCCTCTTCCCTGCGTGTGGCCCCGGATCGAGACAACGGAAATATAGCGGTTGGAAGCGGGAAATGCGCAGGGGAAACGTGACGAGGGAGAGTCGGTATCAGGCGGGGGAACGGAGAGCGGCAGCGGCGCGGGCAAATTCCTCGGGGGTGTTGACGTTGCGGGTGGATCGGCCGGTGGGGTCGATGGCGGCGAATTCAGACGGTGAGAGTTCACGGACGCGGACGTCGGGGAAGAAGGCGATGATGCGCCTGCGTCCGGACTCGAGAGCGCAGAGGGCGGCCGCGGCGCAGGAGGCGCGGTAGACGGAATGGAGGGTCTGGGCGCGGCCGTCGACAATGGGCAGAGTGACGTCGTACTCGGTGGCCAGGTCGAGCATGGCGGCGATGGCGTCGGGATCGAGGAAGGGCATGTCGCAGCCGGCGATGAAAACGTAATCGTGGGTGGCGTGGTGAAGGGCGGTGTAGACACCGGCGAGGGCGCCGCCGTCAGGAAAGGCGTCGGGATGATGGGCCTGGAGGTCGTCGCCGAGCGGTTGACCGCCAATGTGGAGAACTTCCTGACATACGGACCCGAGGGAATTTAGAACGATCTGGCCGACGGTGATCTCGCCGAGATCGGGCACGTCGACGGCCATGAGGGATTTGTCCTGACCCATGCGGCGGCTCTGGCCGCCGGCGAGCATGGCGCCGGTGGCGGCATGGAGAGGGCTGGAGTCGGATGGGGGGGGCGTTGGTGGCCTCCGGGGCTTGAAGGGGGGGGGGGGGGAGGTAGTGAGTGTAACTCCGGGGAGAATAGAGCATGAAGATCGAAGGCCGGGAGAATGTAGCAAAGTTGACAGCAAAAACCGGAGAAATGCTGCGAATATGCCTCAAAGTCCCCGGGCCGCTGACGTTGCTCGGCAGGCCCGAGATCTGGGATAATGCTCCCGAATCACTGGATAAAACGGGAGGCTAGTTGTTGCCGGGGGCCGTTGGTGTATAAGGGTATAAATCGGCGCAGGCTGCTCGGTGGGGTGGCGGGCGCGTTTGGACTGGCGCAGGCGCCGATGCTGATGGCGTCGGTCGCGGCCGACGCAGAGGGTCTGCAGCGAATTGAGGAGCTGGCGCCGCTGTCGACGGTGTACGACGACGTGACGGGGCATCACGTGACCGGGAATATTCTTGATCACTGGCTGCAGCACGGACGGACCCGTGTGTTCGGGCGGCCGATCAGCGAGCCGCTGACAACGGGCGGGAACGCAATTCAGTTTTTTGAAAACGCGGTGTTGACGGAAGACCCGGACACCAGGGAGCCGACCGGGGTGAGGGCGCTGGAGCTGGGGCAGATGTGGCTGGACGCGAAGGGAGAGGAGCCGCTGCCGGACGCGCTGGACACGCGCTCGGCGTTCTGGTTGCATTTCTCGGCCAGAGGGGTGAATCCGAATTTCTGGTCAAAATGGCTGGATGAAGGTGGATCGTTCGGCTGGGGATATCCGATCACGTGGGGGCAGACGTACGGCGGGCAGCTTACACAGACGTTCAAGCGGGCGCGGTTTGTGATGACGGAGGAGGGGCCGGTGGCGGAACCGTTGGGAGGGTGGCTGGCGGGGGTGTGGTCGATCGACACGGGTCCGGTGGAGCGACAGGCAGGGATATTGCCGTACCGGGCGGATCGGTTCGCGCCGGATTACGGGCCGGTTGAGGATCGCTGGGTGGATGTCGATCTCAACTCGCTGCTAACGAAATTCTACGCGGGCGATCAACTGGTCTATACGGCGTTGATCGCGAGCGGGGTTCCGCCGCAGTACACGACGCCCGGAACGTGGGGGATATTCAGACGAATCGTGAATGAGCGCATGCAGGGTGGTTCGGAAGAGAAGGGGGATCAGTACGACCTTTCGAATGTGTATTTCACGCAGTACTTCACCCCCACCTGGATCGGGCTGCACTACGCCTATTGGCACGACAATTTCGGGAGCCCGCAGAGTCACGGTTGTGTGAACATGCGGTTGGATGACTCGCGTTGGGCGTGGCATTTCTGCGACTTGAACACGAGGGTTGTGGTCCACTACTAGGGAGTGGGGCGGGGGTCGGGGTCAGGCGCCGGCGGAGGTCGAGGCCGGTGAGCAGTCGCGGCAGGCGCCGAATATTTCCAGGGTGTGCCCGCTGACCTGAAAGCCGGAGGCGCTGGCGGCGGCGATAAGATCGTCTTCGAGGTCGCAACCGTCGAAAGTCGTGACCGTACCGCAGGACTCGCAGACGAGATGATGTTGATGGCGGGAGCGGCGGGGGAGATAGCGATGCTGCTCGGGAGCGGGATGGACGGTGTCGACGGCGCCGATCTGGCGGAGGGTGTCGAGGGTGCGGTAGACGGTGCTGCGAGCGATTTGGAGGCCGGCGGCATCGAGGGCGGAGAGCAGCTCCTCGCCGGATAGGCCCTCGGGGGCGGAGTCGAGGGCGAGAAGGATTCCGTGGCGGGAGCGGGTGGAACGGCCGCCGGAGCGCCGCAGGGTGGACTCGGTGGCCAGGACCCAGGGGGAGGGCGCGGCCATGTCTGTTTTGGGGTGTGCTGCCGGGTCAGGCATCGTTTGGTTCCAACTGCGACAATGTCCTAATATCGATGCTTGTCGCAACATCGTCGCAATAAAACCGAAATCAAGCAAGGGCGGGGAGGAAATTTTGGAGGGAGGAATGGGCGAGTTGGCCGGGCGGGTGTAGGAAATGGCCGGAATAGGGGTGCGCTGGGATATGGCGGTGGCGCGGTTGTTAATGACTGCGGTTCTGTCCTGGATGGTGCTGGGGGCGTGTGGAGTGGGGGCAGGCGACGAGGACGGACGGGTGCCGGTTGTGGCGACGTTCAGCGTGCTGGGAGAGTTGGTAGAGCGAGTGGGGGGAGAGGAGGTGGAGGTGCGGACGCTGGTGGGTGCGAACGGGGACACCCATGGATTCACGCCCTCGCCGGCCGACCAGATCGCAATCGCGCACGCGGAGGTGGTGTTTGAAAACGGACTGGGGTTTGAAGTCTGGCTGGACCAGCTGATGGAGTCGTCGGGATCGACGGCGAAGAGGATCGTGCTATCAGAGGGGATGGAGATTCTGAGTCCGAACGGGAACGCACCCGATCCGCACGTGTGGCTGGACGTGCGAAATATGATTCTGATGGTGGACAGGGTCCGGGAGGCGCTGAGGGAAGCGTTGCCGGGTCGGGCGGTGGAATTCGACCGGCGAGCGCGGGCGCTGACTCTAGAACTCGAGGAGCTGGATGCGTGGATTTTCGGGCAGATGCAGACGATCGCGCCGGAGCGACGGAAATTGGTGACAAATCACGACTCGTTTGGCTATTTCGCGCGGAAATACGGGCTGGAAGTGGTGGGGATGGTGATCCCGTCGGTGACGGACGACATCGTGGCGCCGGTGGCGGGAGAAATAGCGGCGCTGGTGGACCTGATTCGGGAGGAAGGAGCGCCGGCGGTGTTCGCGGAGAACGTGTCGAGCTCCCGGCTAGCGGAGCAGGTGGCGCGGGAGGCGGGGGTGCGGCTGGTGGAAGGCTTGTACACGGGAGCGCTGGGGTTGTCGGGCAGCGAGGGTGAGACATATGACGGGATGATGCGGGCGGACGTGCGGCTGATAATCGGGGCGCTGCAGTGACGGCGGGGCCACGATTTCCGTATTGCGGGAGGGATCACGAGGCACCGATGGAAGGCGCACCGGCGCTGGAGGCCCGGAACCTGTGGGCCAGGTATGAAACGTCGCTGCCGCCGGCGCTGGAGGATGTGTCGATTTCGGTGGCGATGGGGGAAAGGGTGGCGCTGGTGGGGCCCAATGGGGCCGGTAAATCGACCCTGTTGAAGGTGGCGGTCGGGTTGTTACGGGCGTCGCAGGGGAAGGTGCGGGTGCTGGGTCATGCGCCGGAATGCTGCTATGACCGGGTGGCGTTTCTGCCGCAGAGCACGGACGTGGACTGGCGGTTTCCAATGGACGTTTTCGGATTTGTTTTGACCGGCAGATACGTTCATCTGGGCTGGCTGAAACGGCCGGGGCAAGAAGATCGAGAGCGCACGACGGAGGCGTTGGAACGGATGGGACTGGCCCTATTGACGCAGCGGCAGATCGGCAAGCTCTCGGGAGGGCAGCGGCAGCGCGTGCTGATCGCCAGAGCGCTGGCTCAGGACGCGGGCGTGCATTTGTTCGACGAGCCGGCGACGGCAGTTGACAGGCAGACGCGGGACGCGCTGGATGGAGTGCTAGGTCAGTTGAAGGCTGAGGGGCGGACAGCCGTCGTGGCGACGCACGACCTGGACGGGTTCCAGACCGAATTCGACCGGGCGATCTACCTGGACGAGGGACGGGTGGTGGACGTGCCTACGCACGGTCGGGAGGGGCACGAGTGAGGGACTGGTTGCTGGCGCCGTGGAGTTACCAGTTCATGCAAACGGGACTGGCGGGAGCCGTGATGGTGGCGGTGATATGCGGGTCGGTGGGCGTCTATGTGGTGATAAGAAGGATGGCGTTCGTGAGCGGCGCGCTGGCGCACGCGATTCTGCCGGGTCTGGTGATCGCGCTGATCGTGGGGGTGGACCTGTTCGCAGGAGCGCTGGTGGCGGGGGTGGTGGCGGCGGTGCTGATCGCCACGGTGTCGCGAGGAGGCGCGATCCGGGAGGATACGGCGATCGGAGTGGTGATGACGTCGATGTTCGCGCTGGGGGTGGGGCTGGCGACGGCGGCGGGGGAGTTCCGAGACATCACCGGGCTGTTGTTTGGCGACATCCTGGGGATAGGGGTTGGCGATCTGGTGGCGCTGGCGATTATTGGGGTGGTCTCGCTCGGAGCGTTGGCGTTATTCGGTAAGGAATTGCGATTGGCGTCGGTCGATCCGGGGCAGGCGGCGACGGCGGGGCTGAGCGTGGACCGGGTGAGGTTGGGATTTCTGATAGTAGTGGCGCTGGCGGTGATCGCGGGAATTCAGTCGGTGGGGGTGGTGCTTACGGGGGCACTGCTGATCGTCCCGGCCGCGACGGCGGTGCTGCTGGCAAGGTCGATCGGGCGGCTGATCGTGATCGCGGTGGGGATCGCGGTGCTGGCATCGGTGGCGGGACTTTACCTGTCGTTTTACCTGTCGGTGGCGGCGGGGGCGGCGATCGTGCTGACGTGCGCGGTGATCTTCGCGGGGGTGGGAGGGGTGCGCTGGTTTCTCCGGTAGGGTGAGCGTACGGGGCGGATAAAGCAACAACCTGCCGAGACGACCTCCCCAGGTTCCGTCTCGACAGGCTGTTCGGGAACTGCGCTGCCATATTGCCCGCCGGTGGATATTTGGTGCGCGGCGCGCGTCCGGCGAGGGTCTCCATTGTTGCTTATGTGTCAAGCCGGCCCTGATGAAATATTCGGCGACAAGTGGGAAAAC
This sequence comes from uncultured Chloroflexota bacterium, assembly GCA_964496475.1. GTDB lineage: Bacteria > Chloroflexota > UBA11872 > UBA11872 > VXNJ01 > JASLPR01. The sequence continues at coordinate 6,616 of CAZBZS010000065.1, forward strand.
GGCAGGCCAAGGATGGAGTTGCAGTGGAGACAGGATGCATCTTTTGCGGTCTGGAAGCGAATGAGGGAGTTTCCGGAGGGCGCCGGGTGTGTACGATTGAGGTGAGGCCGAGTGAGAAGCGTTCCGATGAGAGGGAACGAGCGGAGCATGGGTCGATATGAACGGTTTCGGCGATATCGCCGGTCGCAAGCTGGGGTGTGTGATGGGTGAGGTGAGGGTGCTGTTGGTTGACGACGAGCCCAGCCTGGTGGCGACGATCAGTTACAACCTGAGGAAAGAGGGCTACGAGGTGCTGTCGGCGGGTGGAGGGGAGATGGCGATCGAGCTGGCGGCTCAACACGAGCCCGGCCTGATCATCCTGGATGTAATGTTGCCAGGACTGGATGGATTCGACGTGTGCCGGATCATTCGGAAGCGCTCATCGGTGCCGATCCTCATGCTGACGGCGCGGGGGGATGAGGTGGATCGGGTGGTGGGACTGGAAATCGGAGCGGATGACTACCTGACGAAGCCGTTCTCGATGCGTGAACTGATGGCGCGGGTGAAGGCGATGCTGCGGCGACGGGAGATGTTGTTGGACGAATTTGCGGAGGGACAGTCGGCGGAGAAGGACATGGAAACAGATGGGGAGCTGGTGCTGGACGTGCCGGGGAGGGTGGTGAGCCTGGGCGGGCGAATCGTGCGACTGAAACCGCGGGAGTTCGATCTGCTGCTGTTCTTGATGCGACACCGGGGGGAGGTGTTCTCGGCGGCAAGCTTGATCCGTAGGGTGTGGGGGTACGGGTATATCGTGGACACGAGCACAGTGCCGGTGCACATACGGGGGATTCGCAAGAAGGTGGAGGCCGATCCGGCGCGGCCGCAACGGATCGTGACGGTGCGTGGCGCTGGCTATCGGTACAGGGGGTGAGGTGCGGCGTATTTCGTTGAGTTCGCTCACGCTCAGGCTGGCGGGGATCGTGGCGACGGGACTCTCGGGGCTGGCGGTGGCCATCGTGGCGCAACTTCCGCTGACGGACGCGGATGGGGGCAGGGTGTTGATCATGGCGCTGGTGGCTGGGGTGATCACGGCGGGGGCGGCGACGCTGGTGGTGCGGCGGGAGTCGCGGAGGGTGGCGCTGGCGGCTGACCGGCTGAGGCAAATAGCGCGGCGTCTGCCGGGGGCGGACAGGGAGGATTCGTTGGACGTCGGTGTAGGGGTGGCGGGAGCAGTGGGGGAGGTGGGCCGGCGGGCGGAGGCGGTGGGGGCGCAACTGCTGCGACTTGACGCGGAGCGGGCGCAACTACGGGCGGTGTTGGCGCACATGGCGGACGGGGTGGTGATCGTGGATGAGGAGGAGCGGGTGGTGGTGGCGAATCCGGTGGCGGAGCGACTGCTAGCGACGCGGGCGGACCCGGAACTGCGGCGGACGCTGGCAGACTTCGCCAGAGATCACGAGGTGGTGGGGCTGGTGCGAACCGCGAGGCTGCGGGGTGAAGCGCAGTCGCGGGTGCTGGACTTGGGAGTGCGCGCGGAGCGGGCGCGGGTCGTGGTGGCGCCGGTGCAGGAGCCGGGGTCGGAATGGGTGGTGGTGCTGCTGCACGACCTGGCCAGCGTTGAGGCGGCGGACAGGATGCGACGGGAATTCGTGGCGAACGTCTCGCATGAACTGCGGAACCCGATCTCGTCGCTGAAGGCGCTGGCGGAGACGTTGCTGGCGGGAGCGGCGGATGATCCGGCGGTAAGGGACGGATTCCTGGGGCGGATCGAGGGAGAGTCGGACCGGCTGGCGCAAATGGTGGAGGAATTGCTGGAACTGGCGCGGATCGAGGCGGGCCAGGAACGATTCGAGCCGCAATGGTGCGATCTCGCGGAGATCGTGCGGACGGCGGCGGAGCGATTGCGGCCACAAGCGGAGAGGGCGAAGCTGGAATTCCGGGCCCCAGGGGAGGAGCAGCGGGTGGCGGCTTTCGTGGATGCCGACATGCTGGATCACACGGTTACGAATCTTCTGCACAACGCGATCAAGTTCACGGGCCCCGGGGGGCGGGTCGAGGCGGGGGTGACCAGTCGAGACAGTGGCGCCGCCTTGAGCGTGGAGGACACGGGGATTGGGATCGTAGAAGAGAATTTGGGCCGGCTGTTCGAACGGTTTTATAAGGCGGATCGCTCGCGCTCCGGGGGTGGTACAGGACTGGGGCTGGCGATAGCGAAGCACTTGGTGGGCAGGCACGGAGGGAGAATTTGGGCGGAGTCGGTGGGGCCGGGACAGGGATCGACTTTTTTTGTGGAACTACCGGAGGGTAAAAAGGAAGATTTGCCAGAATCGGGGCTGTAGAACTGGGGCTGATTCGAGACCCGGGCGCGAAACGTTAAGCAGACGTTTATCTACGGCTAATGTGGCGGACCCCCGGGGAGCGAGCGGAGCTGCTAGATTTCGGATCGGCGAACTACGAATCCTGAAGGAGAGCTGCTTGTTTGAATGGGCCAGTAGGCGCTGGTGGCTGGTGTTGCTGGCTATTGGGATGGCGGTGCTGGCCGGATGCGGGGTGGGAGGAGTGGATGAGAATACGATCCTGTTGGATGGATCGAGCACGGTTGGACCGATATCGCAGGCGGTAGCAGAGGAGTTTCAGGCGAGCTTCCGGGAGGCGCGGATACCGGTGGGAGTGTCGGGGAGCGGGGGCGGGTTCAAGAAATTCTGTACCCGAGAAACGGATGTCACGAACGCGTCGCGACCCATCAAACAGATCGAAATCGAGCTCTGTGGCGAGAACGGGGTGGCATTCATCGAACTGCCGGTGGCGTTTGACGGCCTAGCGGTTGTGGGGAACCCGGCGAACGACTTCGTGGATTGCCTGACGGTGGCTGAGTTGCGGTCGATGTGGGAGCCGAAGGCGGAGGGGATGGTGAAAAGCTGGGCGCAGGTGAGGTCGGGTCTGCCGGACGAGAAGTTGTTGCTGTACGGGCCGGGGGTGGATTCGGGGACGTATGATTACTTCACGGATGCGGTGGTGGGGGAGGAGGGCGCCAGCCGGGGCGATTTTACCCCCAGTGAGGACGATAACGTGCTGGTGCAGGGAATCGCGGGCGATCGCAGCGCGCTGGGATTCTTCGGACTGGCTTATTTCACGGCGAATTCGGACAAATTGAAGTTAGTGGCGGTCGATGGCGGCGAGGGGTGCGTGAAACCGACGGAGGAGACGGTGAATTCGGGGAAGTATCAGCCGCTGTCGCGTCCGCTGTTCATTTACGTGAGCACGGCGTCGGCGGAGCGTCCGGCGGTGCAGGCGTTCATCAATTTCTATCTGGAGAACGCAGCGTCGCTGGTAAGCGACGTAGGCTATGTGGCGCTGCCGGAAGAGATTTATGAGCTGGTACGGGTGCGATTTGAACAGAGAATTACGGGATCGGTTTATGAGGGGCGGGGGGCGAGCATCGGAGTGGCGCTGGAAGATTTGTTGAAGAATTAAGGACGGGCACTAATCGGGATGCAGGCGACATCGTCGAGACCGGAGAAGAAGGGGTTGGAGGCGGAACTGGCGCCCAGCCGACGGCGGGCATTGACGGAACGCACGGTGCAAGGGGTGCTGTTCACGGCGGCGGCGATTTCGGTGCTGACAACGGCGGGGATCGTGTTGACGCTGCTGGGCGAGACTTTGCAATTTTTCCGGGAGGTCTCGGTCTTCGAGTTTCTGACGGGCACGCGTTGGACCCCGCTGTTTGCGTCGCAGCACTTCGGGGTGCTGCCGCTGGTGAACGGGACGCTGGCGGTGGCGTTCGTGGCGATGCTGGTGGCAATCCCAGTGGGATTGCTGACGGCGATCTTCCTGAGCGAGTACGCACCGGACGGGTTGCGGTCGATATTGAAGCCGGCGCTGGAGGTGCTGGCTGGAATTCCGACTGTGGTCTACGGATATTTCGCCCTGTTATTCGTGACGCCGGTGCTGAGGTCGATTCTGCCGGAGATGCAGATATTCAACGTGTTGAGTGCGGGGATAGTGATGGGATTCATGATTCTGCCGATGATGGCGTCGATCAGCGAGGATGCGTTGCGGGCGGTGCCGAGAGGCCTGCGGGAGGGGGCGTACGCGCTGGGATCGACGAAGTTCGAGGCGACGACGCGAGTGGTGCTGCCGGGG
>CAZBZS010000066.1:0-9992 GCA_964496475.1 uncultured Chloroflexota bacterium
GGCATCCGCCCGCGCCGATCCCACGAGCGCCGCCAGTGATGACTGCGACTTTGCCCGCGAGTGTCTCGGAAGCCATCCGCTATCCCCCTGTAGAAGCACCTAGCAGGTGCCGGCGCGGATGCATTATTGCACGGGCACATCGTGTCGCTAGGCTGGGCGACTCGCTTGTGAACTTTGGCGAGCGCGGCGCGTGCAGGCGGGCGGTCCACCGCGCCCGTGCCTGCGCGTGTCGGTCTGAGTCCCTCACCAGCCCTTTCCCCACCCTGGATTCATCAATTCCACTTGCCCAATCTTCCCCGTCACGTCATGCTTCCATTGGCTGCAACTCCACTGAGCCCATCCCCCGCCGCTGAGTCGGGGAATCGTGAACACGACTCGTTCCCAGAATCTTTTCGGCGCTGCCTGTCGGGTTATCCCAGGCGGCGTCAATAGCCCTGTCTGCGCCTTCGGCAGTGTCGGCGGGGTCCTCCGCTTCATCGAGCGCGCCGCCGGCGATTCCTCGCCGGAGCTTTCGCCGCCCTCGCCTTCGCTTCCGACGGCCGCATGACTTCCGTCGATGCCTCTGGCGGCGCCACCGTCCTCCACTCCGGCCTGCCGCGCTGCCCTTCTCCTTACGGCGACGACGAGGATGTCGGCCTCGCGGGCATCGATTACCTCGACGGCCTAAACTACCCCTAGGCAATGGCCTTCGGCCCGTCCGGCGACCTCTGGATCACCGTCAACAGCTCCTTCGGCGAACCCGGCTCCGGCCAGTTAATCTGCGTCACTCTCTGGCCCGCGGTCGCTATGTCCCCGCCGCCTACCCGTCAGGCAGATAGTCCCTCGCCAGCTCCGGCAGCGAGTGCATCAGCTCATGGGCGAAGCGGAAATTGCCCTCCGTGATATGTCCCACTGAGATCCCCAGCGGCACCCCCAGATTTTGCCCGTAGCAGTAGTCGAAGACCGCCCGTAACATGCTTTCGATCAGCTCAATCGAGCGATTCCCTCGGCCCGTCGGATCGGAAAAAATGTAGTCCACCGTCTCCTTGTCCACCTCCGCTCCCAGCAGCGATTCCACCACCCGTAGGATCGATTTCGAAGCGATCGGCGCTACGCTCAGAAATATTCTCTTAGGCTCCACTCCCTGCCGTTCCGACTCGTCCCGGTAATCCTGTATCAGCCGGATCATTCCCTCCGCCTTGTAGAACAGTTGTGTCGTGAAGAAGTCCGCCCCGGCCAGCGCCTTTTGCGCCATCCGGTACGGCTCGTCCTCCTCCCCCTCCGCCCGCCGCGTGTCCATCGCGATCGCCCCTCGCGTGATTCGCGGCCCCGTCTCCGACAGCTCCCGCAGCCGCTCCAGCGCCGCCATCGCGCTCAGCCCCGTCAGGTTGGTAACGTACAGAGCCGGCCCTACCGCCACTATGTTCCGCATCCCGTAGTCCTCGATCGTCTCCTTCAGCCACGTCTCCGTCTCCTCCGTCGGCGTATTCGGAAACGGGTGCGTGATCAGCATCTCCGTGTTCGCGTGCAGATTCGGATCGGCCGCCACCAGCGCCGCGAACCTCCTCGCCTCCAACCTGTCCGGTCGGTTCACGGACATCCCGGCCGTGCTCTCGTCCACGATCTGCGGAATGTAAATCGCATCCACCTCCTCCCCGAATCCCGCCATCGTGCGCGCCAGTCCCGCCGCGCCCCTCCTTAGCGCCGCCTCACTCTCGTCCACCTCCGGCGGGATGAACTCGAACCCGCCCACCCGCCGCTTCGGGTCCGCCACCTTTTCCCCGAATGTCAGAGTCATCCGCGCTCTGCCGGAGGCAGAGTGCGCCTCAAGCCCATCGCAAGTCTCAATCTAATAATCTCATTTTATACCGCCCGTCCGGCCGCGACATCCACCCAAGCTATCGGATCCCGGTCCCCCCGGCAAAGTGTTCGCCGCCACCCTCAACCTCTAGAACGCCCGCGGATCCGACCATGCCTGCGCAAATCGCTCCCGATCCGCAGCTGCCTCCCCGCTCAACCTGCTCACCTGCCCGAATCCCGTCACTCCCAGCTCCTTGCCGTCGTGCTCCGGCGTCGCATAGGCGTCAAACCAGTCCTCCAGCAGATTCCGCATCGCCCTCACCCGCGTCGCCTGCTCGGGCGCCTCCGCCAGGTCCGTGCGTTCGTCCGGATCGTTCACCATGTCAAAAAGCTCGTTCGGGCCCAGGTCATAGCGATGCACGTACTTCCACTCCCGCGTGCGTATCATCCGCGTACCGCCGAACTCATCGAACACCACCACCCGGTTCCGCTCCTCCTCCTTCTCCCCCCGTAACGTCGCCAGGAAGCTACGCCCCGGCAGATTTCCTCCCGGCGGCAGCGGCAGCCCCGCATAGTCCATCAGCGTCGGCATGAAGTCGTACGTCGAGTACAGCCCCTCCAGCACCCGTCCCACCGCCACCGTTCCCGGCTGATTGAATATCCCCGGCACCTTCACCGAGTTCTCGTACATATTGAACGGGAACGTCCCATTTCCCTTCCCCCATACCCCGTGGTGCCCGAAGTTGAACCCGTTATCGCTCCCGAACGCGATCAGCGTGTTCTCTCGCATCTCCAGCTCGTCCAGCAGCGCCACGATCCTTCCCACCGCCGCGTCCATCGCCGTCACCGCTGCGAAGTATCCCTTCAGCATCTCCTTCCCGCCCTTGAATTCAGTCGGCGCTCCCGCCATCCACGGATGCGGTTCCTCCTGCGGGCACGACTCAAATTTGCAGTCGTCATACGAGTCCACGATGTCTTGCGGATGCCCGTACCACGGGCTGTGCGGCGCCGTGTAATGCACGCTCGCGTAGAACGCCTCCCCCGCCTCCGCCGCCCGACTGATGAACGCCATCGCCTCGTCCGTGATCACGTCCGTCACGTACCCTTTGCTCTCCTCCCGCTCTCCGTTGCAGATGAACGGCGCGTCGTTGTAATCGCCGCCTCCGTAGAGCCGAAAGTAGTGGTATGCGAACCCGTGATCCGCCAGCTCCCTCTCCCCTAGGTGCCATTTCCCAAACTGACCGCACGTCCAGCCGTTTGCGCTCAGCGCGTCCACATACGTCACCTGCCCGTCCAGGAACGACTCCGCCATGTCCCCAGCCGGGTCCCGCCTAATCCAGTCGTGAACCCCGTGCTGCGAGTTGATCTTGCCCGTCAGATACGTCGCCCGGCTCGGCGAGCACACCGGCGACGACGTGTAGAAATTCTCGATCCGCGTCCCCGTCGCCGCCAAATCGTCTAGGTGCGGCGTGCGGATTTCGTCATTCCCATAGCAACCCACCCCCCACAACGCCTGATCGTCCGTGAGCACGAATACGATATTTGGCTTGTCGCTCGCCACGCCGTTTCTCCCGTCGAATCGCCCCGTTTGCCAGCCCTTCCCAGCTTGGCGATTTCGTGGTTGCTTGTCCACCCGGCCTCGTACGCATCTCATCCGTTCCGCCGCCATCCCCTATCATGATCTGGCACCGCCCGGTTTCTCTGATCCCCACAGAAAGGGACTGTGTCCCCCGCCGACCTCAACCGCTGCTTCGGTTCCGATGACGACCCCCTCATGTGCGAGTATCACGACCTCGAGTGGGGCGTCCCCGTTCACGGCGACCGTCACCTCTTCGAGCTCATCTGTCTCGAAGGCGCCCAGGCCGGCCTCTCCTGGCGCACCGTCCTCCACCGTCGCGAGGGCTACCGCCTGCTCTTCCACAACTTCGACATCGCCCGCGTGGCCGCTTTTGACGAAGACGACGTTGAACGTCTCCTCCTCGACCCCCGCATCATCCGCAATCGCGCCAAGGTCAATTCCGCCATCGAGAACGCCCGCGCCACCTTGGCGATCATCGAAGAATTCGGCTCCCTCGATAAATTCCTCTGGCAATTCACCGACCCCGTCCGCGTCACCTCCGCTGCCGTTCTCGAGGATCTCCCGGCCGCAACCGACGGGTCCAACGGCCTGAGCAAAGCCCTCAAGGCCCGCGGCTTCAACTTCGTCGGACCCACCATCTGCTACGCCCTCATGCAGTCCGCCGGCATGGTCAACGACCACCCCACTTCCTGCTTCCGCCACTCCCAGGTCTAGCCAGCGGGCTCCCCCCGTTCAAACCAGCTAGGCGATGCGCAGCGGGCGCACCAGTTTCACCTGCACATCGATCAGCGTCGGACTCTCCACCTGCAGCGCCCGTTCCAGCGTTTCCCCCAGCGTCTCCGGCGTCGCCCGAAATCCTTGGGCCCCGAACGACTCGGCGAACGCCACGAAGTCCGGATTCACCAGATCGACCTCGTAAGCCTGGTCGTAACTCTTCAAGAAGTCCTCCTTGATCGCCCCGAAAGCATTGTCATTGAAGATCACCACCGGCACGCTCAGTCCCTGCTGCACCGCCGTCGCCATCTCCTGCGCCGTGAAGAGGAAGCCGCCGTCGCCTGTCAGCGCCACCACCGGGCGATCCGGCGCCCCGATCTTTGCTCCCAGCGCCGTCGGGTAGGCATACCCGAGCGTGCCAAATCCATGCGCGTGCAGCCATGTGCGCGGCTCGTAAATCGGCAGGTGATAGCGGCTCCAGTACCCGAACAGGTGCGGGTCCGCCGCGATAATCGCCTTTCGCGGCAGCGCCCGTCGCACCGTCTCCAGCAGCGACCACTCCAGCGGAGCGCGCTCGGCCAGTTCCGTCTCGATTTCCGCCCGGGCCGCTCGCGCGTCCGCGACCCATTCGTCCCGCTCGCTCGTCGGCCCGTCTAGGCTGTCCAGCAGACCCTGCAACGCCAACCGCGCGTCGGCGTGAATCCCGATCTCCACCGGGTAATTCTTGCCGGGCTGCGTGGGATCGATGTCGATCTGAATCAGCCCGTTGGGGATCGGCGTTGTCCACCCGCCCATCGGCAGATATCCGAACCGCGCTCCCACTGCCAGCATCGCGTCCGCCCGTTCCAACAGTCGTTGCACCGGGCCGTACCGCGACAGATTGCCGACGCACAACGGATGGTCGTCCGGTATGACGCCACGGCCTGAAGTTGACGTCAGCACCGGCGCGTCCAGGCGCTCGGCAAGCTTGACGAGCTCGCTCCACGCCCCTGACGAAAGCACCCCGCCGCCGGCCCAGATCAGCGGACGCTCCGCCGACGCCAGCATCTTGGCCGCGCGCTCGATGTCCGTCACGTCACCCGCCGGACGGGCATGTTCCTCGGCCTCCAGCAACTCCACCTCGCCCGCCGCCGGGAATACGTCAATCGGAATTTCCACCACCACCGGACGCGGCCGATTCACGTGCAAACGCCGTAATCCCTCATGAATCGCCCCTGGAATCTCCCCCGGTGTAAGCGCCTGCCGTCCCCACTGGCTCAGCCTATCGAATACGCCGAACTGATCCTTGCTCTCATGCACGATCCCGCGATCCTGGTACAAAAACTCGGAAATGTCCTCGGCCATGATGTTCAGCAACGGAACCGAGTCCCCGTACGCCTCGCCCATCGGCGTCGCAGCGTTCAGGGCGCCCGGTCCCGCCGTGCTGAGAATCGTCGCCGGATGGCCAGTCACCTTCGCCACCCCGATTGCCATGTACCCCGCGCCCTGCTCGTGTCGCACCAGCACGTGGCGGATTTTGTCTTGCCGCATCAGCGGCCCGTACAGGTGCTTCGTGTGGTGCCCAGGAATGCCGAATACCAGATCCACGCCCTCCCCGATCAGGCTCTGCACCACGGCTTCCGACCCCGACATTGTTCCCATTTCAGCCCCTCTGGCCTTCATCCCTCTGAGCAGCCGCTGATGATACTCGACCGCCGAGCCGCAGCACCGCCCAACTCAGCCCCAATCGAACACGATCCCCAGCCACTCTCCCGGACCCTGCCGAATAATCTCGTACACATCCTTCGCCTCACCCCATGCCGGGGCCGCCGAGATCAGGTGCTCCACCTGCACGCTCCCATCCGCTAACAATTTCAGGAATTCCACCCGATTCCGCTCCTGGGTCCACGGGTTGTACGGATGCGCCACTGTCGCCGCCGCCGGTTGGAACAGTCCGATAATGCTGATCTCCCTCAGTTGCAGTTCATGAAACAGGTCTACTTCAACCTTTCCTGGCACGCTCCCCGTCACCAGGATTCGTCCCGAATGCGCCGCCGCCCTCAACATCGTCGGCAGCGTCTGCGGCGTCCTGGTCGCGTCAAATTGCAGTTCCACCCCCGCCCCGCCCGTCAGTTCGAGCAGCCGGGTCACCACGTCCTCCCGCCCCGCGTCGATCGTATGCTCCGCCCCGCTCTCCGTCGCCTTCGCCAGCCTTGATTCGTCGAGATCGACCGCGATCGCCGGCCGGCACCCGGAAGCCCGCAGCAGTTGCACCATCAACTGCCCCACCACCCCCTGCCCGAACACCGCCGCCGACTGCCCGATCTGCGGTTCCGCCTTGCGAACCGCGTGCATGGCCACCGAACCCAGCACCGCGAATGTCGCCGCCTGCAAATCCGTCCCCGTCTCCAGTGCCAGCGCGAACTCCGCCCCGCCCTCCCGGCTCGGGCTCAAATCCAGCAGCAGGTGCGATGTGTGCGGACCCAGCGATAGCACCGCCGTGCCCGGCGCGAATTCGTCCCCCACTTCCGCTCCCGCCGACTCCACCACCCCCACATGCGAGTAGCCCGGATACAGCGGGTACTCGACGATCCCCAGCGCGTCCGTCAGATTCGTCAGCTCCGTCCCCGCGCTTATCAGCGAGTGCCGCGCCCGCACCACGATTTCCTTCGGCCCCGGCTCCTGCACTGCGAACTCCTCGATCGCCACCTCCCCCACCGCCGGGAAGACAATTCGCCGGCCCGTTTCAGAACTCATTGCAATGCCGCGCGCTTCCTAGTACTTCCACCGGCCCGACGGCAGCATCTCCCCCCAGTCCTGCGCGAACGCTTCGCTGCCGTCCTCCCACTTCCCGCCCAGTGGCCGCAACTGCCCCGGTCCCCTCACTCCCCGGTCCAACCCATCCTTCTCCGGATTGACATAACGTGTGAACCAGCCTTCGAGCCGGCCCCGCATTTCTGCGATCCGCTCCTGCTGATCTGGAGCCTCGAATCGGTTATTATGTTCGTCCGGATCGTTCCCCAGGTCGTATAACTCATGCGGGCCGTCCGGGTAACGATGCACGTATTTCCACTCCCTCGTGCGCACCATCCGGGTCGGCCCGTACTCGTCGTAGATCACCACCGCCTCCTGTCCGTCGTCGTCTTTGCCCATCAGGGCTGGCACGAAACTCCTCCCCGGCAACTCGGTCTCCTCCGGCAGGTCCAACCCCAGGTAATCCAGCAGCGTCGGCATGAAGTCATATGCGCTCGCCAGCGCCGTCGCCACCTGCCCCGCCGGTATCCGCCCCGGATGACTCACGATGAACGGCACCTTCACCGAGTTCTCATACATGTTCAGCGGGTACGTGCCGTTGCCCTTGCCCCAGAAGCCGTGATGCCCGCAACTGAACCCGTTGTCGCTCGTGAACACAAACAGCGTGTCCTCCCGAATGCCCAGGCTTTCCAGCCGATCCAGCAGTCGGCCCACGTCGGCGTCCATGGCGGTGACCGCGGCGAAATAGCCCTGCAGCATTTCGCGGCGGCCGAGCATTCGGTGGGTGAGGGGGCCGGCATCGGGGTGGATGGGCTCCTGCGGGCACGAGACGAAGGCGCAGTCGGCGTAGGAGTCCACAATCTCTTGCGGATGGCCGATCCACGGGCTGTGAGGGGCTGTGTAGTGGACGCTCAGGTAGAACGGATCCTGCCCCGCGTTCGCGTCGATGAATTCCAGCGCGTCGTCGGTCATCGCCGTCGTCACGTACCCCGGAATGGTCTGCAGCTTCCCATCTCGGACCATCAGCGCGTCGTTGTAGTCGCCGCCGCCCTTTTCGTGCGCGAACCAATGCCCGAACCCATGCTGCGGCGTCTCGCTGTTGCCCAGGTGCCACTTCCCCGACAGCCCGCACGTCCAGTCATTCGCCGCCAGGATGTCCGTGTACGCCACCTGTCCCTCCAGGTAGCTCGCCGCGTCCGGCCCCGTGTTCTTGCCTCGAATCCAATCATGCACCCCGTGCGCCGACGCCGTTTTCCCGGTCAGGAAGCTCGCCCGGCTTGCCGAGCAGACCGGCGTCGAGCAGAAGAAATTATCGAATCGCACCCCTTCCGCCGCCAACCGGTCCAGGTTGGGCGTGCGAATTTCATCGTTACCGTAGCACCCCGCCGCCCACGGCCCTTGATCGTCTGTCAGCACGAAAATTACGTTCGGCCGCTCAGCCGCCATTCGATTTGCCCCCTTGCCGCGCCGTTCCTTCCGCCGCGCCCAAGCCTAGGCCATTCCCTCACCCCGTGCCCGCCCTACGAGCATGCCCACTGGCACCGTCTCGTTTACGATTCACTGTGAGAAACAGGCGGAATCGATTGTTACTATGAATCTGACCCTCAAACCCGGGAGGCAACAAATGTCCTGGACCCAACTCTCCGAGCACCTGCACCGCTGGACCGACACCTGCAACGTCTACTGCGTCACCTCCGGCGATCGCGCCCTTCTCATCGACGCCGGTTCCGGCGAAGTCCTCGACCACCTCGCCGACATCGGCGTCACCAACATCGACTGGGTCCTGCACACCCATCACCACCGCGACCAGTGCTGGGGAACCAACCGCCTCCGCGCCGCCGGAGCGAAAGTCGCCGTCCCCGAACACGAGCGCTACCTCTTCGAAGACGCCGAGCTCTTCTGGCGCCATAAGCGCGTCTACGACAACTACAACAACCGCAACACCTTCTTCGCCGTCGCCGAAGACATCCCCGTCGACGCCGAGCTCTTCGACTACGAGACCTTCACCTGGGAGGGCATCGAATTCGAAATAGTCCCCGCCAAAGGCCATACCCACGGCAGCAGCATGTTCGTCGCCCAAATCGACGGCCGCACCGTCGCCTTCACCGGCGATCTCATGCAGGCCGGCGGCATTCTCTACCAGTACCACTCCCTGGAGTACGGCTACGGCGGTCGCGAGGGTGTCATCTACACCCTCCAGTCTGCCCAGGCTCTACGCAAGCGCTCCCCCGATCTCGCCCTTCCTTCCCACGGCGATCCCATCGACGACCCGGTCGACGACTGCCACCGCCTTGAGGACGGCCTTATGGTCGTCACTCGTCTCGGTGGCGGCACCCGCATCCTCCCCTCCACCTTCCCGCCCTTCAGCGATATCCTTCCCGACGCCCGCTACATCCAGGTCTCGCGCCACCTGCTGTGGAGCGGTCCGCACACTGTCTCGAACTTCTACGTCATCCTCTCCGAGTCCGGCAAGGCCTGCTTCGTCGACTACGGCCACTCTTACTCATCTCATATGGGAGTCAGCGGTGATCGCGAAGATTTCGACACCATGCGGTTCATCGTCCATCACCTTGACGAACTCCGCGACACCTACGCTGTCACTGAAATCGATCTCGGCCTCGTCACCCACATCCACGACGATCACACCGTCGGCATCCCCTATCTCCAGCGCCACGAGGGCGCGCAGGCCTGGGCATTGGACGAGGTGGCCCAGGTCCTCGCCAGCCCCGCCGAGTGGTCCAGCACCCCCTGCACCCTGAAGAAGCCGATCGAGTTCTCCCGCGTCTTCACCGACGGCGACACCTTCTCCTGGGAGGAGTATGAATTCGAAATCCACCACGCCCCCGGGCAAACCGAATTCCACTCCGTCATCGCCGCCGCCATCGACGGCCGCAAAGTCGCCTTCACCGGCGACAACGTCTTCACCGATCTCGCCCCCGGCATGGATGGCGGACTCACCAATCAGCTCTTCCAGACGACCGTCCTGCGCAACAGCTATCAGCTCTGGATGCATCAGAAATGTGCCGATGTCATGGACCTCGTAGCCCCCGATCTCGTCTGCCCCGGCCACCGCCAGCTCATTCCCTGGGACGACTCCAAATCCCTCGAATATCGGGATTACATCAACCGCGGCGAGCGCGTCGTGCGCCGGCTCACCGGAGAGTCCACCGGCCAATCAGTCGACCTC
>CAZBZS010000067.1:0-9381 GCA_964496475.1 uncultured Chloroflexota bacterium
ACCGAAGGCCTCGAAGCCGTCAGCCAGGCTCCGCACTAGGGTCTCGGTCACCTCATCGCGCACCAGCGTGACCTGCGCCCACCGGGACCACTTCCGCCGCGAGCCGACGAACCGCACCCGCCCCTTGCAGCCGCCCGGCCGGGCGCGGCTAGCTCAACTCCCGCGCCATATTGGTCGCTTCCTGGATTTTCAATTGCAGTCCGGGTCCCATGGTTGTCGCCAGGGTCACGGACTGGATGTATGTTCCCTTCGCCCCCTCAGGCCGGCCCCGCACAATCGCATCTAACGCCGTGGCCAGATTGTCACGCAACTGGGCCTTCGAAAAAGAGACTCTTCCGACCGTGAAATGAACGTTGCCGGTGCTGTCAGCCCGGTACTCAACCTGACCGGCCTTCAGCGCTTCCACGACCTTGCCCACATCCGGGGATACAGTGCCGGCGCGCGCATTGGGCATCAGCCCTCGCGGTCCCAGCACCCGTCCTAGCGGGCTCACCACCCGCATCATGTCCGGCGTAGCGACGGCGGCGTCAAATTCCAACCAGCCTCCTTGGATTTTGGCGGCCAGTTCTTTCCCACCTACCTCATCCGCACCCGCGTCCCGGGCCTCTACCGCCTTATCGCCGCTAGCGAATACGATCACCCTGGACGTCCGCCCGGTCCCGTGGGGAAGCGAAACCGTGCCCCGCAGTTGTTGATCCTGGTGAGCCGTATCCAATCCCAATCGCAAGTGCAGCTCGACGGCGGCGTCAAATTTCGTGTTGGACGTCTCCCGCACCAATTCAAGCGCGTCGTCGGGCTCGTAGGGACCCCCACCTTCCACCAGCTTCAGTGCGTCCGTGTAGCGCTTGCCTCGTTTTGCCAACTGCCTGATCCTTCTAGCTTTGCCGCTCTGCGATGGTGATGCCCATACTGCGGGCCGTTCCCGCCACGACCCGTTTCGCCGCTTCGAGATCATTCGCGTTCAGGTCAGGCATCTTAATTTCCGCGACTTCGGCGAGCTGGCTTTCCTGTATTTCACCAACAATCTCTTCGCGTGGCGACGGGCTGCCAAGCTCTACGCCCGCTGCTTTTCTCAACAGGTCGCTAGTCGGTGGCGTCTTCGTAATAAAGCTGTAAGAACGGTCCGCGTAAACCGTGACCTCACACGGAATAATTGAGCCCGCCTGGCCCTTCGTGCGCTCGTTGTATTCCTTCACGAACTGCACGCTGTTCACCCCGTGTTGACCCAGGCTGGGGCCTACCGGCGGCGCCACCGTGGCGACCCCGGCCTCCAACTGCATTTTGACGACAGCCATTACCTTCTTTGCCAAAGAGGTGTGTCCTAAGTTCTAGTCGTAATGAATCGTGCCTTGGCGCAGGCTCAGCGGCGGACTCTTTCAACCTGGAGGAAATCGAGTTCGACCGGGGTATCGCGGCCGAAGAACGAAACCATAACACGTATCCGGCCACGCTCCTGATTCACCTCGTCAATCGTGCCCAAAAACTCCGAGAACGGCCCATCAATGATCTTGACCGTCTCGCCGACCGTCAGGCTGAGCTGAACCCGCTTCACCTCGCCCTTCATCTGTCGGAAAATCGCGCTCACCTCTGATTCCGGCAGCGGTGTCGGACGGTTTCCGGCGCCGACGAAATTGACAACCCCGGGCGTATTTCGCACCACATACCAAGCGTCATCGTTCATCTCCATCCGGACCAGCACGTACCCCTGGAACATCTTCTTTTCCACCCGGCGCCGCTCGCCGTGTTTGACTTCCTCCACCACTTCGGTCGGCACCACAACCTCAAAAATTTCCTCCTCAGCCTCCATCGAGGCGATCCGGTGCAGCAGGTTTTCCTTCACCTTGTTCTCATACCCGGAGTAGGTATTTATCACGAACCATTGCCCAGTCACAGTTGTCATAATCCGCCTACCTGAAAACCACAGCACTGAGTTCCGTCAGCCCATAATCGAATATCCCCAGGAATGCCGCCAGCGCCACGCATACCCCTATCACGATAATCGTCAGCCGAATCGTTTCCTGCCTCGTCGGCCACGTTGATCGTCGCAGCTCCGCCAGCGTATCCCTCGCGAATCGCCACGGCCCGAACGAACGTCCGCCCCGCGCTCGGGTTGCCCGGGCGCTCCTCTTGGCCATCTAGATTCCTTTGGTCCTTCAAATTGCCGATCAGTCGCCGAACCTATCGCTTTTCCCGATGGTCCGTGTGGCGCCGGCAGGTATTGCAGTATTTGCGAATCTCCAGCCGCCCAGTCGTGGTGCGCCGGTTCTTGGAGGTCGCGTAATTAACCGAATCACACACCTCGCACGCCAGCTGCATCACCACCCGGTCTTCGCGCTTGGGCACGGCCTAAATCCCTCTTCCAGCAAAACAAAGCGGCCCGCAGGCCGCACAAGTATTATGCCATACACTCAGCTTTCTGCCGCGCAATATGAACCCCGCCGGCATCGAGTGATCATGGTTCCTTACCCCGAGTTCGCACGGCCTCACCTTCGCCTAAGGGATCGAGAAGAACCGCACCGAAGCATCCGTCGGATTCAGTTTCCTACCCCGGCTGGAAATTCCGCGAAGCCTATTCGGCCCGGCCATGCGCCGCCAAATTTCGCGGTACTGAGCGACCGCCGCGCAATGTCGCGGCCTCGCCATCTGAACCCCCGCGGGCTACCATCGCACTTCTGACGCGAAAGGAGCGGCTGCTTGCCACTTCGCATCGGCATCATCGGCTGTGGACGCATTCTCAACGCGCACCTGCGCGGCTTGAAACTCCTCAAAGATCGCTGGCTCGCAGACTTCACCATCACCGCCCTTTGCTCACGCAACGTCCAGGATGCCCTCATGTTCCGATCACCCGACGACGGCATCCCGCCACGGCCGCCGGTCACCGACGCACCCAACGACGGCCTGTCTGCCACTCACCATTACGTCTCGGATATCCAGAAGGAAGAGCCTCGCGTATTCGACAACTTTCGGCAGGTAGCCGTCGACGATGAGGTCGACGCCGTGATCGTGCTCACGGCGCTGGAATCGCACCACGAAATCGGCTTCGCTTTCCTGGCTGCTGGCAAACATGTCTTGTTGGAGAAACCACTGGCGATCACGGTCGCGGCCGGTCGCAAGCTGGTCGAGGCCGCCGACCGCACCGGAGCCGTGCTGGCCACCGCCGAGGTCGCCCGTTTCCTCCCGGAGTGCCGTGCCCGTCACTGGGCCATCGGCAGCGGACGGATCGGCGATTGCCGCATGCTCGTCTCCGGCATGATGGGCCACCCCGACTGGTCCCCCGATCGCATCGTTGGCGACACGCCATGGCGTCACCAGAGGTTGCGCGGCGGCGGCGGGCCTTCTGTAGATCTCGGAGTTCACCGCCTGAACCAGATTGAGTACGAATGCGGCCCGATCGCCGCCATCTCGGCCATGGCGACGAATACAGAGCCTATTCGGCGATATCGTCCCGACGCGCCGTTCGTTGGCGAGATCCAGGCCGATGCTGAGGACACGGTGTTCGCCACCCTGCGATTCACCTCCGGCGCCATCGGCAGCCTGCTTCTCAGCTGGGGCGGTCGTGGCCGGCTGATCGACGTACCCGCCTTCGCCATCTTCGGCAGTGAAGGCTCGATTCACGGAAGCCGGTTAACAACCGCCGATGGCAAAGACTCCGACGTAGTCGCCGCAATGCGAAAATCCGCCGACTCCACCGCTCTCCATACCTGGTTTCCGGAAGACATATCGGATGTCTTCGCCCTTGAGGCGCTCGACTGGCTTGCCGCCATCGACGCCCGTCAGACCGGCCGCCGTCCCGAGGTCGACGGTCACGCCGGCCTGCGCGATCTGGCGGCAGCTTTAACCATTCTCGAATCCGACATCGCCCGTCGTGAGGTAGCCATCGAAGAGGTACTTGCCGGAGCGATCGATGCTTACCAGCGACCGATCAACGAGGCCCTGGGCATCTAACGTCCTGGCAGGCCGAAACTCTACGGGCGCACTATCACCTTACCGCCCTGCATTACGAACTCGACCTGCTGCAGGATTTCCAGATTCTTCAAAGGATTGTCCCGCACCGCCACCACATCAGCGCACTTGCCGGTTTCCAGGGTCCCGATATCCTCCTCCAAGCCCATAGCCTCGGCCGCCGTTTTCATCCCCGCCACCAGCGCGTCCCGCGGTTCCATTACCTCGCCCATCAATTTGAACTCAATGGCGTTGCCGTGGCCGTGAACCGCATCCTCCTCCATGCCGGTCGAGTCGGTCCCCAGCGCCAGTCTGGCTCCAGCCTCGTGCGCCCGTTTCAGCGACTCCAACTGCACCTTGTAAATCCCTTTGCCCCACTCCGTTTCATCGTTATGCCGAAGTCTCAACGTCGGTACCAGGAACACCCCACGCTCAACAATTAAATTCAGGGTTTCCGGGGTGATGTTGTAGCCGTGCTCCACCGTGTCCACGCCACCCAGGACAGACCGGCGCACCGCCTCGTCACCCATCGCGTGCACGGCCGCCCGCACACCCCAGGCATGCGCGATTTCCGTCATCGCTCGGACCTCCTCTACGGAATACGTGGGGATTTCGCCCCAGGCGCTATCCACGCCGGCAGAAGCGCCTATCTTCAATAAGGAAGACCCCTCCAACAGTGACTGCTGCACGGCCTGAATGCAGGCGTCGATGCCATCCGCCGGACGCACCCATCGCCACGATCGATCAATCGCGAACCAGGGCCCCCGGGTACCCGCCACTGCCATCCCGGCGGCGATCATCCGTGGACCCGGCACGATGCCCTCGTCGATCGCTTTCTTCAGAGACACACCCGTTTGAGAACCCATTCCCCTCACTGCGGTGAACCCGGCGTCCAGCAGCGATTTAGCCTCTCCGGCGGTTCGCAACGCCCGGTACTCAATCGGGCCGGTAGCCCAGGGCATTCGGTCCCCCGGGCTGCGGCCCCACAGATGGACGTGAGCATCGATCAAGCCCGGCAAGAGCGTGCAGGGTCTCAGGTCGATCGTCTCGTCGGCCGTCTCCGCTCCCACATCCACCGCCTCCCCTGCCGCCTCGATTCGGTCGCCGTTGACGATCACCGCCGCATCCTTCACCAGGTCCGCACCCGTGCCGTCAAACAGACTTCCGCCCAAGATTGCGATCCGGTGTCCCATCTCGGTCACCGCCATCCTTCGCCTCCATTCGCCGCGCGGGCTCGATCCTCGCCGTTCACGCCCCGACCCGGCGCTGGGACCACTCTATTAACGAGTCAACCATCCGGTCAAACCAGTCCCCGGGTTGCTATCGACCGCTGGCCTTCGTCCGTCTCGGAGCATACGATTCATGCCCACCCAACCGGCAGTCACCGCCGGCCCCTTACCTCCGGAGGACAAGTCATGGCCGACTCCAACACGCGCGTAGTGCTTGCCAGCCGACCTTCCGGCGAGCCCACCGAGGACGATTTCCGAATCGAGACGGTGCCCATGCCCGGGGCAGGGAGCGGTCAGGTATTGATACGCACGATTTATCTTTCTCTCGATCCCTACATGCGAGGCCGCATGCAGGCCGGGCCATCGTATGCGGCGGCGCTGGAAGTAGGCGATGTGATGACCGGCGGCGTAGTCGGTGAGGTCGTGACTTCTGATACTCCCGACTTTTCGGTCGGAGATATCGTTAATACCCATCTCGGCTGGCAGGCTTACGGAGCCACCGATCCCGGCGAGTTGCGCCGGGTCGATCCAGAACTGGCGCCCATTTCCACGGCCCTGGGAGTTCTAGGTATGCCCGGCACAACCGCCTACTTTGGCCTGCTAGAAATCGGCCAACCACGTGCCAGCGAGACAGTCGTCGTGTCCGCCGCTTCCGGAGCGGTGGGAGCGCTCGTTGGCCAGATCGCGAAGATCAAGGGCTGCCGCGCGGTCGGCATCGCCGGCTCCGAGGCCAAGTGCGCCTACGTCGTGGATGACCTCGGCTTCGACGCCGCGATTAATTACAAGAACCAGAACGTCGACGACGAGATTGCTAAGACCTGTCCGGACGGGATCGACGTGTATTTCGATAACGTCGGCGGGCCCATTGTCGACGCGGTACTCAATCACATCAACGTCGGCGCCCGCATATCGGTGTGCGGAGCGATCTCGGAGTACAACAACATCGAACCTGAACTGGGTCCCCGCGCCGGTCGAACTCTGCTGACCAAGCAGGCACGCATGGAGGGCTTCCTGATGTTTCAGTTCGCCGAGCGACACGAAGCCGGTCGGCGCCAGATGGCCGAGTGGATCGGCGAAGGCCGCATCAAATACAAGCAAGATTTCATCGACGGTCTGGAGAACGCACCGCGCGCGTTTATCGGTCTGTTTCGCGGCGAGAATTTCGGCAAGCTGATCATGCGCGTCGGAAACGATCCCACCGCCTAGCTCGCCCCCCACTGGACCTGGGGGATCGCGTCCATTTCTACAGGCTTGCTGCACCGGCCCGGCCGCTCGACTATCCTTGGATTAACCGGGTAACTGCCCCTCGTCGGAACGGCTCGTCCGGCGCCGATCGCCCCATTTCGACCGGTCAGCACACCGTCGGCGGACCCGACAAGCCAGAACTCCAAATAGGTCTTGAGGAGACTCCCCATGAGTGCGATTGCCGACACCATCGCCGCCGAACTCCAGGACCGTCGCGGTTCTTCACCGACGACTATGTTAGAGCAGGTTGATTCCGGCGACGGCTCGGCGGTTATCGAGACGCTGGTGTTCTTCTCCGATCCGACCGAATTCGTGAACCAAGCAACAGACCTTCTGGCCGTACTCGGCAGCCGCTTCCCGGCCGCGACATCCGAGGCCCGCTCAACATCAATGGAATTCCTTCTCGATTTCGCCGTCGCGCTCCGGTCGTTCTTGCCAGCGTGGAATCTACGCAATACCGATCTCCACGGCAGCAACGCGCTCGATCTGGCTGCAGTAGATGCCGTCGCCGGGAGGACAACTAGTCTGCTGGCCCGGATCGAACAAGATGCACCCACCGAGGCCGCCGCTATCCTGGACCATCGTCGGAGTGACGCCGAAGCGCGTCTGACCGCTGAGGCCGCCGCCGATCCGGCGAGGATGGCTTCGGCACTTGCCGACGACTCGCTTGCCACCCACGCGGATAATCTCAGCGCCACCGTCGGGTCAAGCAATCTGCGCCAGCTAGCTGAACTCAGGGCCTCCGGCGGCTCCCTCACCGAACTCGGCAACGACTACGCCATTTTTCTGCGGCACACTATGTACGTCGGCATGTCGTTCGTGACCAGCAACCCGGTGCTTGTCGATATCGCCTGGGCAGCCGATCCCGACACCTGGTGCCCGGTGATTGACGCGGTCATCGAAGCCAACCCGGACGCAGACGAATCGGAACTTGCCCGCCGGGCGACGCTGGAAGTCGTGCTCGCCAACATGCGGATGCTGCGGCCTATATTCTTGCTGACCGGCGGCAAGATGGGGTACGTGAGCCTTCAGGTCAACCCCAAGATGCACGGCGACCCCGAGAGCATGATTGCCGACGCCACGTCGCTCTACGATGAGCTGTCGCGGCGCCTCGGCGGCGGCGTTCCGAACGTCGTCTTTAAGCTACCGGCCACGAAAGCCGGCCTGATCGCCTGCCGGCACATCACGTCCCGAGGAGTCGGCGTGAACATCACAGTGAACTTCGCGATGTTCCAGCAACTGCCCTTCGCTCAGGCCATTAACGAGGGTGAGGCCCTTGCCTCGTACCTGACGGAGATGAACGGCCGGCTCGCGTATCCGGTGCGCGATGAGCTGCTGACCCGCCTCGACGAATTCAAGGCGAGGGGCGTTAGCGAGTCGCAGGTCCAAACCGCCGCCGCGTGGTCGGGTGTCGCCGTCGCCCGGCGGCTGCACCGGCTCCTTAATGACAAAGGGATTGATCTGAGCCGGGTCCGCCCGCTGATCGCGTCGCTTCGCTGGTATGACGGGGACGGTTACGAAGCCCTCCCAAATCCATGCCCGGATGTGATCGACTGCGCCGGCGTGAGCGTTATCACGATCTTCCCGAACATCCGCCATGCCCTCGACGAGGTCGACAATATCGAATGGCGCCCGTCGGCGATCGATGACAATGTAGCCGACGAGCACCTCGAAATCCTCAAAGAGAGCGAGTTATTTAAGCAGGCGTACTACGTCGGCGATTCGAACTGGATGTCCGACGACTCCACTTTTGCCCCGGACTTCGAGTTAAGCCTTGAAGACGAGGCCTCCACGGCTGCGTTCGTGCCTGTCAGCGCCACCCTTGCCGAGTTCGGCGGCGTGTACGACATTTTCGTCCGGCGGCTGCTCGGCCGCCGTGCCTTACTTACCCTGAGCGGTGCAGACAAGGGGCAGTTCCCCGATCCCGGCAACCTCCTAACGACGCTAACCGATCCGTTAGCCGACACAGTGATCACGGGACTTGAGATTGCCGTCACCGCGACCGCGGGACCCGGCATCGCGGGCATGCTGAAAAGCGATGAAGTCCGGGCCGCGGTGAAATCCGCCGGAGAGCCGGCAGCCAAGATGTATGAACTCGCCCTTGAGCGGCACTCTCAATAATTTAGATTTTGATATGCCGCTTTCGGTGAGTGCATCTCCGATCTATGAAATCACATCAAACCGGCAAGGGAGCCGACTTTGAATCATCTGCTTCGCCGTCCCGCAGACGGCCCTGTGCGCACTTACGCCCGGCCGGGTGGCCATCCGTTAGAGCTGCTCGGCCTGGAGACCGCGACCCTGGGACCGGGGATGACCCACTCTGGTAAAGCCGATGAATTCGAGCGCTGTATTTTGCTGATCGGCGGCCGCTGCACGGTGGAAGTTGAAGGCAAGGAATGGAAGGACATTGGCGAGCGGCAGACGCCGTTCGACGGCCTGGCGCACGCGATTTATGTGCCGCGGGATTCCGGCTGGGAGGTGCGGGGACCGGATGTCGGGGAGGTGACGGTAGCGATCTCGTCCGCACCGGCTGAAAAGCGCCACGAGCCTTACCACATTTTACCCGAAGAATCCGAGACGGTGTATGCCGGGCGAAAGAATTGGCGGCGAGAAATCAGCTATCCGCTGCATGGCGGAAGGGTCGCGGACAAGCTGCTAGTCGGCGAGATTCGGGCGGCCGCGGGACACTGGAGCAGCTCGCCGCCTCACCGGCATGAGATCACGAAGATGCCGGAGGAAGTGTTCATGGAAGAGATTTACTACTTCAGATTCCGTCCGGCGAACGGCTTCGGCGCTCAGTTTCTCTACACCGATGACCGCGAGATCGACACGGCCTATCTAGTGTGTGATGGAGACGCGGTTGCTCTGCCCCGTGGCTATCACCCGGCGGTTGCAGGGCCGGGGTACGCGAAGTACTACATGTGTGTGCTCGCCGGAGACAACCGGATTCTCACTCCGCGCTACG
>CAZBZS010000068.1:0-9125 GCA_964496475.1 uncultured Chloroflexota bacterium
TTTACCAGTATCAAGATCTGACCAGGGACGAGGTGGCTCAAGTGGCTCCGGAAGCGGTGGTGGTATTTCCCACGAGCTCGACGGAACAGCACGGGCCGCATCTGGCGGTGCGGGTGGATGCGCTGCTGGTGGGCGAGGTGGTCCGCCGGGCGATGGAGCAAATCGAAATATCCCGCCCAGTGGTGGTGCTGCCGCCGCTGGTGTTCGGTGCCTCCGATCACCACCGGCCCTGGGCCGGGGTGCTGTCGTTGCATCTGGACCCCTACATGCGGGTCGTGCGTGACATCTGCGAGTCCCTGGCGCTTAACGGATTTCGGCGGGTGCTGCTGGTGAACGGCCACGGCGGCAACGACGCCCCGAACATAGTGGCGGCGCGTGATGTGGTGAATCGCTTCGACATCCGCATCGACGCACACTCGTACTGGGATATCAACCGGGAGGCGCTGCTTGCCCTGACGCCGGCCGAATTCGGCAACGTTCCGGGGCACGCTTCGGATTTCGAGACTTCTTGCGTGCTGGCGGCGGACCCGGATGTGGTGCGTCCCGATTTCGAAGCCCTGATACGGGGGGCGATGGAAAGCATGGGCGGCAGCGAAGATCCGGCCTACGGCATCGCCGGGCCGGCAGGCGGGCCCACGCTGGGCATAAGCGACGATTCGAGCCATGCCAACGCGGAAATTGGCAAGGCGTTACTGGCCCGGGCCGGGCAGAGTCTGGCCGAGTACATCGGTCGGGAATTCGGCGGCTAGCGGCGGGAGCGACGGAGCCGGGCGGGTCAGTCGAGGGCCGCGATCAGTCCGCTGATGTAGCCTATGGCGTGAGCGCGGGCGCGATGGCCGTAGTCGGAATCGTTGACGACGGTGGGGACGTTATCGTCGGTCAGGTAGCCATCGAAACCGGCATCGCGGAGGGTGCGGATAACCTCGGAGAGGTCCAGGGTTCCCGACGCCGGTGCGCATTTGTCCTCCGTTCGAATCCGCGAACCTGATCGATCCGGTTTTCGTGCCTTCGCTCAAGTTGGCGATTTGTCAGGCGCCAGCGCCTCCACGCCAAGTGAGCGCCGGCGCCAATCGCTGCATGATGGTGTCCAGAGCCATCCGATCCATGCCGTCGATGCGCGCCCGCCCCCGCAATCGCATGGTCGGGGTCGCTATTACCCCGCGCCGGCAGAGCACCTCTTTGTATGCGGCTACCCCGTACATGCTCTCGAAGAGCAGCACGGGCAGGAGCCGTTCCCAGCGCTCAAGCGCCTCGTCGGATATCAGCGGCGTGCCGTCGTGGCCGCGCGGACTGCGCTCCAGCGCGTCCCAGATGCCCACATAAACGTCGGTGAAATGGCTTGCTGGCATGGTCCCGCACGCGCCTCGCCGGTACTCGTCCAGCAAGTACCTGCCGCCCATCCCACCCATCACCCCTTCGCAGGCCGTGCCGGCGAGCTGGAGCAACTTCCCAATGGCCGGTCCGGGCGGCATCGTCTCCTGCTTCACGTATTTGACGGTTGGGACTTCCTGCAGCAGCCGCGCGACCAGGTCCACCCGAATCTTCACCCCCGCGGGTGGATCGTTGTTCTGGATGAACACGGGAAGCTCCACCGCTTCGCCCAGCCGGCGGTAGTAGCTGTCGATGTCGTCGTTATGAACCGCCGCCGGGGGTGGCATCGCCATCAGCGCGTCGGCCCCGACATCCTGGGCCTGGCGAGCGCGTTCGATCGCGTGCGCGGCCGATACGCCGGTGATCCCCGCCACGAGCGGCACGGCCCCATCCACCACCTCCACTCCGAGCCGCACCACCTGGTCCCGTTCGGCGTCCGACAGCGTGAAAAACTCGCTTGAGTTCACCGGCATGACCACTCCATGCGCCCCGGCCTCCACGGTGAAGGCCAGGCACCGGCGCAGGCTGTCGCGGTCGAGAGACCCGTCTTCGTGGAAGGGGGTGACCGGGATGGCGAATACTCCGCGAAAGCTATTTTTGGCGGTCAATACCCAGAATCTGTACGACGCCGGTGTCATCGCAGGAGATTCTCCGTTTGGGTGGAGTGGGTTTTTGGTATTGGTGGTTGGAAATTTTGGGGCTTAGTCCAATCGCGAAATATATGACAGGCCGGGATCCAATGTCTGTGCAGTGGAGAAATGGGGGGAACCTCGCCGCCCGCGACGAACGTCCCCCGTATCGGAATGCGGTGAAGAAGGCGGAGATCAGCGGCAGCCCGGCGGGGGGGGCGAGAGTGAGAGCAACCGGAGGGGTTGCGCCGGGCCGCCGTGGGGACCGGCCATAAAGAAAAAGGCCCGGCGACACACGGCCGCCAAGGCTGGCAGCTGAAATGTCGAGGTGGAGCGATTGCGGGGGATATCTAGTGCGGTCGATTAGCGGTGTGGGCCTCGATGGCGAAGTCTTCCATGCCAAGGGCGGTCAGGGTGGAGAGGGAAACCTCTCCGTCTTTGGTCCAGCCGCGTTGGCGATAGTAGGCGGTCCGCTGCTTGTAGAAATCCGCTCCGTTGGAGCCGTTGTCGGCGCGGTCGAGCAGGCGGGCGGGCAGGGCGTCGTCTGCGGGCGTCAATCCTTCGCGCAAATTGAAGAGCCGCCGGATGGCGGCGAGGCGCGCGGGCAATCGGGCGAATTCAGCGGCGGCGCCTCCGGGGCCGCCGACGGCGGTGAGCAGGTCGGCGCACTCGTTGGGGAGATCGTCAAGAGCGAAGCGGAAGAATTTGCATATGCCCAGGACGTCCATCAGGGATTGGCGGTCCTCGCGAGAGATGCCGCCGGCCGGACTGGCTTCGCGATCGGCCGGGGATCGGGGGTCGCCGGGGAGGGGCTCGACATCCAGGCCGAGCCCGGCTCGATTGTGGCAGGCGCCGCGGGCGGACATGGCCAGGCCCATTCCGAGTCCGCAGTGATGTCGGGGATCGTAGCCAGGCATTTCCAGGCCTTTGACCTGCATCGTCCAGGCTGAGGAACCGCCGCCGAGGGATCGAGCGGCGCGGAGACTGCCACCGGCCAGCAACGCTCCGATGCCGTCGCGGCGGGCGGTTAGTTCGATGCATTCGATCAACGCGGCGGAGTTGCCGAAGGTGAGGTCGAGTCCGCCGGTTTGCTCGATCGTGAGGACTCCGCGCTGGAAGGATTCCATGGCCCAGGCGATGGTGGCGCCCATGCTGACGGTGTCGATGCCCAGGGTGTCGCATAGGGCGGCGGCCTGGATGATTGTGGGGAGGTAGTGAATTCCGCACAGAGGTCCGAGGGCGTAGACGCTTTGATATTCGAGGCGGACGGCTCGGGATCCGTTGTGAGCGGTGGGCGGCTCGAATCGGTGCTCGCAAGCAACGGGGCAGCCGACGCAGCCGTGCCGGAGCCGGTCGGTTTCCTGGAGCAGGGCGTCGCCGAGCAGCTGGTAGACGGGGTCGCCGGTTGATTGCTGGAAATTGGCGGTGGGCAAAGACCCCAGACGAGAAAGAGTGGACAGGCTTTTGACGCTTCCGGACCAGCCGTAGACGGCGACCTCGGGCCGCTTGAGGCGCTCGGCCAGATCCTTGATTTGCGATCGCAGGCCGTCCGGGTCGTGGAGGGGCAGGTGGCGGTCTCCGCGAACCGTGATGCCTTTGAGATTCTTGGAGCCCATGACGGCGCCGAGGCCGGTCCTGCCGGCGACGCGGCCGGTGCGGTCGGCAATGCCGGCGAAGCGGACAAGGTTCTCCCCGGCGGGCCCGATGGCCATGAACTCGAAGCCGTGTTCTGGGGTTTCATTGGTGAATGCCACGATGGTTTCGGGGATCGGGAGTCCCCAGATGTGGCCTGCGTCGTGGATGGTGATGGAGTCGCCGTCGATCCGCAGGTAGACGGGAGAGGGGGCGGCGCCGCTGATCACGAGCGCGGTGAAACCAGCGTGCGCCAGGGACTCGCTGATGGGACCGGAGAGGGTGCTTTCGCCTATGAATCCGGTCTGGGGCGATCTAGCAGCCAGGGAGAGGCGGTCGGAGCCGGGCACGGGGGCGCCGGTGAGAGCGCCGGGCGCCATGACTAGGATGTTCGCGGGGCCGAGCGGGTCGGTGCCCTGAGGCAGGAGTTGGTAGAGGATGGCGGCGGCCAGGGCCGGGCCGCCAGCGAAGCGATTGAGGTCGTTACGGGAGATGGGCTCGATACGACTAGACCGGTCGGACAGATCGACGTGCAGGAGACGGGGTGGTGTGGTGGTGGTCGGCTCGGGACTTGATTTGAGGTTGTGTGTCATTGCCGCGGCCATCTCGGATTCGCGTCACGACGGTACGTCTCACTTATAGCATTCCGCGGCGTGGAGACGAGTGGGAAGTTGGGCAAGCGGTGGCCGCTCGCGAGAGTGAGCGTACAATTCGCGCGAAATGATTGAGAGGAGAGCCGGTTATGGAAGTTGTGACGAGGGCGACCACCACGACGTATCGATGCAGGCTGGCGAGGAACAAGGGCGCGGACCGATGACCGTTGAACGCGGAGTCATCGATCTGATTCTCGTTGGTGCCGCCGCTGACGGACCGACTCCTCTACGAAGAGGCTGTTCATGCTGGGTAGGGGGCGTATCTTGACAGGACGGCCCGTACTCTACTGCCGGGTTTCGACCAAAGACGATGGAAACTATGCCCTCGACAATAAGCCCCGCCCCAAGTAGATCGCGTAAATCGTATGGATAATGTACGTGATACCAACGATACTCTGCATGTTCACTGCGACACTACCGTCACTGGTGAGAAGCTGTACGATCGAAAGAATCATCGCAAGAAGCGCAATGGCCGCAGCGACGTAAGCTAACGTGCTGTTGTACCCATCACGCGAGGCGATCGCTAGAAAAGCTGCGGTGAACCCGAGACTGAACATGATGCCAGAGAATTGCCCTATTCCCCATATGGCCATCATGGTGTCCTCACCACCCGGATAATTGGCGACCATAATGCTTAACCCTGATGCATAGGTCCACCCTGCGAGACCAATCACCATCGGTATTTTGGCGTATCCGACGAGCGCTTCACCGTTTCCGCGAATCTCGTTCAAAACAAAGAACACGCCATACAACAACATGGTTAGCGACAGGGGGATGATGATCCCGGTGATAGTACCTGTCGCCCCTAAATCCTCTAACGCCGCGGCACCAACCACAACATTCCCCCAAGATTCACCAGTACTTGGACTCGCGATGGTCTGGATGAAGTAGCAAATGACCGTAATTACCGGCCCTAATATTAGAGAGATACCCGCGAGCTTCGCAGAGGAAATCCTGCCCAATCTCAAACCTCCTTGACTCGGCGACGTATTACCGGCGTAAGTTACCATGCGGTTGAGGTTCGTCCACCGTCCTTCTCCCCAAAGCTGCGCTGTAGATTGCGAGCCTCGGGTGTGATTGGACGAGGAAGCTATGCAATTACTCGAAGCGGTCCGTGGCGAACGCTTAGAAGCCATGTACCAACTCGCAATTACCCTCGGGATGCGCCAGGGTTAAATATTGGCGTTGCGATGGGAAGACTTGGATTTCGACTACGGCATCATCCATGTGCGCCACACAGCCACAAGTATCGTGTCGCGGAAGAAATTTAGTGCAGGTGAAGTGGCACAGATTCTCGGCCACAGCTCAGAGAAACTCGTTCACGACACGTACGGCCACGTGATGCCACGCATAAAGTATGAGGTCGCTGGACAGACTATAGAGCTTGCGGAGCGATCGGGGCGTTAAAGCCCGCTCAGTCCACACCTTCCCCCATAGACGTGTTCTGCATTTCGGCGTAGTCCTCGCGCGGCGGATTGAAAATGTCCAAAGCCACCGCCGGACCATTCGGTGCGCGGGCGCTGTGCGGTACTCCGCCCGGCACTATCAGCATGTCGCCGGCCCGGCAGAGTTTTCGTTCACCGTCAATCACAAACTCCAACTCGCCCTCAAGAATGCGGCACGCCTGTTCGTGAGGATGGGAGTGATCGGGAACGTCGGCGCCCGATTCAAATTCCACATATGAGAGCATGATCTTGTCCTCATGCGGCGTCTTGGCCCGCACGCCCGGCATGATTTGAACCCATCCCCAGTCGTCCATGTCGATGAATGGCATCGCCGAATCCTTTTAGATCAATCTAGATATCGCTCTCCCGGACAACCTTCGGCCATCGCCCAGAGGGTCCCGGTTGCGCAACACTGGGTCCGAGCCACGAGGCTGATCATTGATTCTATTAGATATACGTTCGGGATTGCAGTCTACCCATAGAAACAGCGAGCTCGGTCAATCGCCAATTGGTAGAAGGCGAAGGGGACTCGACATGCCGGGCGGTCCGGCTGGCAGCCTAAGTGGCCACCACACGGATGGACGGACGTAGTAGTCCGCGCTCTCTGTGGGAATCTCTTCTGATGTCCACGGTCGTCCAGCACATTCCGCCAGGGTCCGTCGGCGTGGCTGCTACCTAGGCTGCCAGACCTACCAACTGAACGATGTCGATATCTCGAGCGCCCTTTGCCTTCTATCAATTGGCGATTGATGGCGCCCAGCCTTAGTCCGGCCGGGGCCGTGATTCTCCTAGGTCCGCGGTATCTCGGATCGGGGTTCTCAGAGACCAACAGGAGGCAGTCAATCGTCCATGGGATTAGCATAGCCAGTAGCGCGGAAAGCCGGTCAGGTCAACGCGCGAACTGGCTGTAACTGATACAAGGCATGGAAACGGGCGGGATAATCAGATGGACTTGACTACCGGGTTCCCTAGAAGCCCCTACAACCGGCTGCACGACATCGTTTTCTTGCCACGCACGATCGACAAGATACGAGCCGATTTGGATGGCAAGCTCGGGGAGTACGTATGGCGTACCGGATTTAGCGCTGACCTGCTTGAACTTATGGAGCTTGACCAGGATGCCACCGGAGAGGCTGTGGCAAACAGCGCCCATGACGCAGCCGTGTTGGACTGGATGCGGATGCATATGCGACCGCTCACCGCAATCGAAATTGCACTTTTTAACCGCTACATCATCGAACGCAGACCTCTGCCCTCCCGGGCAGAGGACCATCGCCAGTTCTTCGACTCAATCGGCATGGCTGGGGTCGCCGATATTGCGACGTATTGCGAACGCCAAGATGTCGACGAGAACCGCGAATCTCAACGCGAGACCGAAGCGCGCGACCTGACAATGCAGCCCCCTCGCAGCCCCTACGAGAAGTTTCTCGGCCTCGTCAATCTCCCGCGCCTGCTGGACAAAGCGCGGGCGGACCTTGCGGGCAAGCTTGGTGAGTACCATTGGCGGATAGGACAGTCTCTAGCCCTGCTAGAGTTTCTCGATATTGGGCCCGACGACCTGTTTGAGGCTGCTCAACGAGATAGCTCAGATGTTGTTTTGTGCCAATGGATTTTAGAGAACATGGCTGAGCGAAGTAGTGTCGAAACAGCGATGTTCAATCGAGCAGCCATCCAGAGCTATCCCGCGACAGCGGAGCGCATGGAGTTTCATCGACGCTCTCTCGAGAGATTTGGTCGTAGCGACATTGCAGGGATCACCACCGCATTCGAGCGACTCAGCTGGGAAGAGGAATCTCGCTGAACTGGCCGTTGCTAGCGGACGGAGTCCCGGTCAACTTGGTCAGTGAGCGTCTTGGTCACGCCAGCGCGGTCACGACGTTGGACATCTATGCGCATGTGATCCCCAACACGCAAGCGGCCCTCGCGGGGCGACTGGACGAGATTCTCGGCACCGGCGAAACTGGTCAAGCCCGTGGCGCTTGATGCCGCTGTTAGCAATTCGTTAGCAAAACGGGTCCAGAGGCCTCCATCAGAAGCACTCTGAACCTGTCCGGGCCGGTAGCTCAGTTGGAAGAGCAACGGACTTTTAATCCGTGGGTCGTGGGTTCGAATCCCACCCGGCTCACCCGGGTACCATCCGCAGCAGCGGTATCGGAACAATAGGCCGATGGCCGCGGACTCCGTCCGGCTCGTCTGACGCCGGTTCATCGGGGTACCATCCGCGGCAGCGGTAGCAGCACAATTGCCGGCGCGGCCCGGCGCGTCCCGGCGGGGGAGCGCGTCATGACATCTGAATTCACCGGCAAAGTTGCCGTCATCACCGGCGGCAGCCGCGGCATCGGCTACGCCACCGCCCTCCAGCTAGCCAACGACGGCGCCGACTGCCTCCTTGCCGCGCAGAACGAAGCCCGCCTCAAAGACGCCGCCGCACGCATCGCCGACCAGACCGGACGCCGCGTCGAGTACCACGCCGCCGACCTGCGCACCCTCGAAGGCTGCCAGTCGCTGCTTGAGACCGCCGAAGTCGCGTTCCCCACCACCGCCATCCTCATCAATTGCGCCGGCGCCGCCCGCGGCGGGCCGTTCCTCGAGCTATCCGAAGAACTCTGGCACGACGGCTTCGCCCTCAAGTTCTACTCCGCCGTGCGACTCAGCCGTCTCTTCTGGCCGCGCCTGGTCGAGAGCCACGGCGCCGTCGCGAACATCGTCGGCAGCCGCGCCCGCACCCCCGCCCCCGCCGAAATGATCGGCGGCGCCGTCAACGCCGCCCTCGCCAACTTCACCAAGGCCCTCGCCGGCCAGGGCCTGCGCGACGACGTCAACGTAAACATCGTCCATCCCGGCATGACCCGCACCGAGCGCCTGCAGGAGATTTTCGAGTACCGCGCCCGCACCCACGGCACCACCCCTGAAGAATTCGAAGCGCAAACGATCGCCGCCTCCGGCATCCGCCGCGTCGGCCAACCCGAAGACGTCGCCCAACTCATCGCCTATCTCTGCTCCCCCGCCGCCCGCCAGATCCACGGAACCGCCATCGCCATCGACGGCGGCGCCAGCGAGGGCCTCTACTAACCCGCAGAATTGTCTCAACTCCCGCTCCCCGTTTCTTAGCTCTACGCGCCATTATTCCCACCATTAATTCGCTGTTCTAGCAGGGCAACAGTTAGGTCAAAGTCATCGTCGCTATCCCTTAATGCCTGTTTGCACTCTTCCAGAGCTGCGCCGGTCCGGCTATGCAGGCGCTTTGGATCTCTGTGTCTCTTGAGTCGCTTCTTCCTTGGCCTTCTCGAATTTCTCCCGGAATGTTTGGTCGCGCTCCAGGGCCTTGTAGACAGTCTGGCGATGTATCCGTGCGTTCCGCGCCGAGGCTCCGATATTGCCGCTGTTAGAGAAGG
>CAZBZS010000069.1:0-8482 GCA_964496475.1 uncultured Chloroflexota bacterium
CGGCACCCGCATCGCAATACCGACACGAACGCGCGGCGCGATGGCGATGCCGAGCGGGACGGTGAAACAAGACGCCTACGAGAAACTGGTCAGGGAACTGGTAGAGCGGCTGCAGGGGGCGCTGCCGCTGGATGGGGTGCTGCTGATGCTGCACGGAGCGATGGTGACGGACGATCTGTTGGACCCGGAGGGGGACATCCTGCGGCGGGTGCGGGATGTGGTGGGGGAGAAGATCGCGGTGGTGGTGGAGATGGATATGCACGGGAATATTTCGCCGGAGATGACCATGCTGGCGGACGCGGTGGTGGCGTTCGACACGAATCCGCACGTCGATGCCTACGAACGCGGAGCGGAGGCGGCGGAGGTCTTACGAATGATTTTGGACGGGGAGATCGCGCCGGTGGTGGGCATCTACCAGACGAGATTGCTGTTGGCGCCGCAGGTGACGGGCACGGACGATCTGCCGCTGCGGGCAGCGCACGAGCTGGCGCGGCGCTTTGAAGCAGAAGAGGGGACGGTGTGCGTGTCGGTGTTCGGTGGATTCGCGTATGCCGATACGCTGTTCACGCGTTGCAGCATCGTGGTCACGACGGACGGGGACGTGGAACAGGCGGGGCAGATCGCGAGGGAGATCGGCGAAGTCACGGAAGAGCAGGCGCGAGGAGTGCAGATCGCGGCGGTGCCGGCCGAGAAGGCGGTGCAAATGGCGCTGGATATGCCGGGCGGGCCGGTGATGCTGGTGGATTCGGCGGACAACATCGGTGGAGGGACTCCCGGAGATGGGACGGATACATTGCGGGCGCTGCTCGCGGCGGATGCGCAGGAGGCGACGGTAATGCTGGCGGATGGTGGAGCAGTGCAGAGGTGCCGGAAAGCGGGAGTCGGCGCGAAGGTGAGTGTGGAAGTGGGGGGCAAGACGGATTCGTGGCACGGAGAGCCGGTGCTGGTGGAAGGCGAGGTGAGGGCGATCACCGATGGGCGGTTTGATTTCGAGATGGCGAATAGCCACCTGGCGTCGTTCCGGGGAAAGGGGATGGACATGGGCACAACGGCATGGCTGCGGGTAGGGGGGATCAATTTGATCTTGAACACGCACAAGACGCCGCCGTTCGATCTGGGCCAGGTGCGCAGCGTGGGGATAGAGCCGGAAGGCCAGAAGATGATCGCGGTGAAAGCGGCGGTGGGTTACCGGGCGGCGTACATGCCGATCGCGGCGGGGGTGGTGGAGATGGATACGGCTGGACTCTGCACGGCAAATCTGGGGAGATTTCCGTACGTGCACCTGGACCGGCCGCTGTATCCGCTGGATGAGATACTGTAGGGGGCGGGTTTGATTCAATTGGGAGCGACCGGCGATTAGTGGTGGTTATGGCCCAGAGTCAGATGGCTCCGCCGGCGCCGGCGGTGGTAAGTAGGCGTCCGTCGGGGCTGAGGGCCAGGTCGGTGGGGTGATGGGAGGGGATGGGAAATTCGGCGAGGAGTTTGCCGCCGAGTCCGTCGCGCAGGGTCAGGCAGCCGGTTTTATCGATAGAGCTTTGAAGAACGAAGATGAGCTCGAATCAGTCGGAAGCGGCCAGGGCGATGATAAATTCAGAGTAGAGGTCAAGGATTGTCCGGCGGCCGCTAGGGAGATCGAGCAAAGCCAGCGTGCCGAGGGTGTCGGCTGAGGCAAGGGCGACGGCGACTCGGGTTGAGTCGGTGGAGGCGCTGGTGGCCACGACGGCGCCAGGGACGGGTGAGGTGATGGGGATGATTTCCGGTGATGACGGGTGGGGGGAGTTCGCTGCCCGGGAGGCTTCGTTGGCGGTGGTGATATTCCAGGTTGAATCGGAGCCGTCGGGGTAGGTGGCGATGGCGGCGGTTGGGGTTGGCGGATCCGAATTGCAGGCGATGAGAGTGACAGCCAGGACCGCGAGTGCGAAAAGTACCGGGACGGGAGTGTTTCGGTAGTGATATGACAAGAGTCGCATGGTACGGATTGTGGACCAACCATGCCCGAACTTCTGGTGAAATGTGTTTCGTCGAGGTGGAGCTGTCCCGTTTCAGTATGAAGCTAGGGTTTGAAGAAGCGGTAGAGATCGGCGTCGCGGCCGCCGTATTCCTGCTCGGGGTGATCACCGGCGATGCCTTCATAGGCGGACCCTAGGGACGGCTCGAGGACCGGGTCTTCGGTCTCGATGAGGATATTGGCAAGTAGCTCGGTCATCTCGGCGCGGCGGCTTTCATAGGCGGGATCGTCGTAGAGATTATCCAGTTCGAGGGGGTCGTTTTGCAGATCGTAGAGCTCGCCGTAAGGTTTGCCGCCGAAGTGGATGAGCTTCCAGCGATGGGTGCGAACCATCTTCATGTTGAGGGATTCAGCGAAGGCCCACTGGCGCCAGTCGACGGAATCCTTGCGAAGCAGGCGGCGGAGGCTGGTGCCCTGTATGCCCGGGTGTCCGTCGACGCCGGCGAAATCGAGGATGGTGGGCATGATATCGACGGCCTGGACGAGGTCGGAGACGATCTGGCCGCCGGTGAGTTCTTTTGGGTAGCGGATGATGAGCGGGGTGCGGGTGATGTGGTCGTAGAGCATCCTGCCCTTCCAGAGGACGCTGCGATGGCCGAGCATTTCGCCGTGGTCGGCGAGGAAGATGATGACGGTGTCATCGAGGATGTCGAGCACGTCGAGCACGTCGAGCACGCGGCCGATCTCGCGGTCGACGAGGCTGATGGTGCCGTAGTAATTGGCGATCACTTTGCGGAGTTTGGCTTCGGTGAGGGCGCCGAAGTCCTTTTGCCCGGAACTGGTGCGGTACTCGGGGACGCGGGACATCTGGCCGGTGCCGAAATCTGGGGGCAGCTCGATATCGTCCTGGGAGTACATGGTGTCGAAGGGTTCGGGGGGGTCGAAGGGCATGTGGGGATTGCAGAATGACAGCCAGGCGAAGAAGGGGAGTTTCTGATTGTCGGCGAGCATGCGAGCGGCGTTTCGGCCGATGAAGGTGTCGATATAGTTCTCGTCGCCGAGAGGGAAGGTGTCGGAACCGAAGTTCTCCTCGTTGGCCCAGCGGCCGACGTGCTCGAAATAGCGCTGATCGAGACCCTGTTCGCGGAGATGGGAGCGGTAGGCGTCGTAGTCAGAGAACATCTTGCCTTCGACGTAAAGGCGGTCGTCGAAGCCGTGCATCTCCTGGATGGGGGTGAAATGCATTTTGCCGAGTGCCATGGTGTGGTAGCCGGCGGCGCTGAGGATGGAGGACAGGGTTAGTTCAGATTTGGGCAGGTCGTACCAGCTCCAGCGGACGCCGTAGTTGTGGGGGTAACGGCCGGTGAT
Source organism: uncultured Chloroflexota bacterium (assembly GCA_964496475.1). Taxonomy (GTDB): domain Bacteria; phylum Chloroflexota; class UBA11872; order UBA11872; family VXNJ01; genus JASLPR01. Next base: position 3,317 of record CAZBZS010000069.1, read on the forward strand.
GAGGCTGGCGCGGCTGGGCTGGCACATTGGGCTGTGGACGAAGAAGTGCTCGGCGCGCACGCCTTCGCGGGCAAGACGGTCGATGTTGTGAGTCTTGACAGTGGGATTGTTGGCGCAGCCAAGGGCGTCCCAGCGAAGCTGGTCCATGGATATCAGGAGGATGTTGGGTCGGTCGGGCATGGTGCGCTCGCTGACGGCTTAGGGGCAGAGGAATTGTATTGAGGGGGTGGTAGGGGTGCAAAGGGGACGCTCGGAAGCGGGGTCTGGCAAGATGATTCGGCGGCCGGAGAGCGGTCGTCAGGAAGGAGTGGCATGGGATCGGAACCGGATCGAAAGGTACGAATCGGAGCCAGCGACATTGTCGTAAATCGGATCGGGGTGGGCACCTGGCAGTGGGGGGACGAGCGGTACTGGGGATACGGCCGGGACTACGGCGCTGATGAGGTGGCGGGGGCGTTTGACGCGGCGCTAGCGGAGGGTCTCGACTTTTTTGACACGGCCGAAATATACGCCAAGGGCGAATCGGAGCGGTTGCTAGGGAGGCAACTGGAACGGACGGGGGAAAGGGTGGTGGTGGCGTCGAAGTACATGCCGTGGCCCGGTCGCCTGACGGCGGATGCGGTAGCGAGAGCGATTGACGGGTCGTGCGAGCGGCTGGCGGTGGAGAGGATCGACCTGTACCAGGTGCACTGGCCTTTCAGCCTGCTGCGCAAGGGGGTGCTGTTACGGGCGTTGGCGCGGGCGGTTGAGGCGGGTCGGATTCGTTGGATCGGGGTGAGCAACTATGGGGCGGCGCGGATGAGGAGAGCAGAGCAGGTGTTGGCGGCGCACGGAGTGCGGCTGGTATCGAATCAGGTGCAGTACAGCCTGCTGAACCGGGGGCCGGAGGTGAACGGGGTGCTGGAGACATGCCGGGAGCTTGACATAACACTTATAGCCTACAGTCCGCTGGCGCAGGGGCTGCTCACGGGCAAGTACGGTCACGAGGCCGAGCTTTCAGAGGCGCGGCGATTCAATCCGAAGTTCCGGCGGGCGCACCGGCGGCTGGTGGACCCGGTGGTGGAGATGCTGCGGGAGATCGGGGATGAGCACGGTAAGGCACCGGCCCAGGTGGCGCTCAACTGGCTGGTGCGGAAGGAGGGGGTGGTAGCGATTCCGGGGGTCAAGAACGCCGAGCAGGTTCGAGCGAACGCCGGGGGGACCGGCTGGGCGATGAGCGAGGAGGAGCTGCGCCGTCTGGACGGAGTCACGACGGCGTGGCGCCGGCGGGGATTGCTGGATCGGCTGGTTTAGGGTCGGACCGGGAGGCGAGATATGAATGGACGCGCCCTCAGGTGATTGAAGCGTGCCAGACCTTGATGGCACCGGCGGCGGGGTCCATTTCGAGCCAGTCGCCGGTCTCGATGGCACGGTGGGGAGGTGGGTCGAGGCGGTGCATAAGGGGCATTTCGGCCAGAACGGCGCCCTGGACCATCACCGGGTTGGTGGCGCCGAAGACGAGGCCGAGGGGAGCCTTGTCGCGGGAGGTCATTTCGTGCAGCATCCACGAGGTGGCGATTCCGCCTTTGGCGGTGGGGAATACCAGGATGCGGTGGAGGAAGCTCTGGCCGTGGAGATCGTGGGCCTGGCGGGAGAAGAGGCCGTTTTCGCGGTCGAGGTCGTATCGGGCGCTGAAGCCGTGCTGGGAGACCAGCGCCGGGCCGGAGACGGGTGGACCGACACCGGCGGGGCCGGATAGAACGGTGTCGGGCGGGCGCTCGGGGGTTGTACTTACCACGGAATCTGTCCGGTGAGGGCGGCTTCGACACAGACCCTGGTGGGTCGAAAGACGGGGTTGTAGCCGTAGCCGGGGATGATGTTGGCGAGCTTGGCAGAATCGGTGACGAGGGTGCGGTAGCCGAAGTCTTCGGCGAGTTCATGGGGGGCCATGACGTAGAAGCAAACGCCTTCGAGGATGATGAGGCCAGTGGTTTCGAGAGTGTCGCTGTAACCGAGGCGGCGGGACTCGGCAGCGGCGATGCTGCTGGTGGTGATCAGGGTGCGGGTGTCGGGGTGGAGGGTCTTGCCGGCGAACATCCCGGCCAGCTCGCGGATTTCCATGATGGAGAGCTGGGGAGCGGTGAAGACAACGAGGTCGGCGTGGCCGTTTTCGGGCACGAACTCGCGGTAGACGATGTCGATTTCGTCAGAGCTCAAAGCGATTCGGCGGGCGGGTTCAACTCCGCCGAAGGCTTCGGCCTCGGTGCGAGCTTCTGGAGTGACGCCGACCATATGGAACATGGCGACGGAACCGTAACTGGCGAGGGAAGCGCCGAAGGATTTGAGTTCGTCGGGGGAGGGTCGGAGGTTCTCGCCAACGATGCCGGGGACGGTCCAGTAGTCGTTGAGTTCGCGGCCGATCAGGCAACCGAGGGCGCCCCACTCGGCGCGGCCGTGAAGTTCGGCGTCGACCTGGACGCGGACGGTGGCGAGGCGCTGCTGTGGAAGGTGATAGCCGTAGCGAGGGACCCGACCAGTGAGTCCGGCGGCGAGGGCGGCGGGGCCGGCCTCGAAATTGGAGCGGGCGCCGCCGACGGAATTGGCCCAGATGACGGTGCCGGTGTCACCCCAGGCGAGGTGTTCGCCGAAGAGGGGCTGGTCGATGGTCTGGTAGTTGACACAGGTGTTGCAGAGGTGGGCGCCCATGGCATCGAGGGAATCGAGAATGCGGCGGGCGCGGCGCGGCCAAATGTCTCGTTGGCCGATGAGCTCGGATTTGGCGAAGTCGACGGTGCCCGCGTTGGTGGTGGTGGGGATGCGGAAACGAGCGCCTTTGGAGACCATTTCCTCTAGATAGGCGGCGCCGGCGTCGCGGAGGGATTCGGGATCGGAGGCGAGGTGGGCGGAGCGGATGGGGACGAAATCCTCGGCCTTGAAAAATTCGCCTACGGAGAGCTGGAACTCGAGGGCGGTGCGGGCGGCGGCGCCGTCCCGGCCATCCAGCATGGATTCTTCTTCTGGAGCCAGTTTCACGCAGGGATCATCCTAGGTGTGGGGAGGCAGGGCTAGTTGTAGCAGCACGCATCCAGATTTTGTCCGTTCGAGGGTTTGCGGGTCTAATTGTCGGTTGCGCGTTGGACAGACCGGGACTGGATGGAATGAGTTTACGCCCGATAACTGAACCGTACGCCGAGCGGCCAAGGCTGGCTTCGCGCGGGTTTATCGTGCTGGTGGTCGCGCTGGGGCTGGGAGTTGCGGGGTGGATGCCGACGAATAGCTTCCTTTCGGTGTTTATGCGGGACGAGCTAGGGGAAAGCATACTTTCGGCGGCGGTCCTGGTGATGGGGATCCAACTCGGAGGAGCGATATTCGGGCTGACCGCCAGCGGCTGGATGCGGCGATTTGGGAGCAAGTCGACGTTCGTGGTGGGACTTGCGGGACAGATTGCCTTCCTGTCGATGCTGGGCCTGATACCGAATATTCGCTGGGCTATATTCGTGGCCCCGCTGGCGGGGATGTTTCTGGCGTATCACTGGACGGGGATGCAGGCGTACTTGATACAGGTGGCGCCGGAACGCCAGCGGGGACTGGCGAGCGGGATAGGAAGTCTGGTGGTGGTGCTGAGCCCGGGAATTTCAGGTCTGGTTCTGAGCCGGCTGGCGGCAGAGGGTGGATTCAATCTGTTTGTTTTAGCAGCAAGCGTGCTGGTGGGGATAGCTTTCTTGCTGGCACTGGTGGCGCTGCCGAGGGTGCTGCAGGTGGCGGTGCCGCTTTCATGGCCACGGGATTACGCGCTGGGCTGGCCGGTTCGCACGGCGACGGCGGTGGTGCAGAGCGCGCAAGCGTCGGTGAGCCAATCGTTTCGGTCGCTGCTGCGGAATCGCATGGTCTTGCTATCGCTGGTGGTGAGGTTGACGACGGCGATTTCCTTTGGGGTATTCAACATGCTGGCGGGACCGAAGCTGGTGGACGCGGGGGGCGGATTCGAGTCGCTGGGGTTGTTCGTGTTCGGAGGGGCGGTAGCGGGAGGATTGGCGCAGGTGCTGATAGGAAGCCTGTCGGATCGATTCGGGCGGCGGCTGCTGCTGGCGATATCGACTGTAATCGCGGTGGGATCTTCGATACTGTTCGGTCTGGCAGGTTTAATTCCGGTGCTGCTGGCGGCTTCGAGCCTGCACTGGTTTTCGCAGAGCGCATTTCAGACTCTGATGGTTGCGCTGATGGGGGACATAGTGTCAAGACGCGATCTAGGAAGGGCGATGGCGCTGCAGACGACTGCATTCATGCTCGGGATGTTCATGGGGGCTTTGTTAGCGGGTGTGCTGGCGACGGTGTCGCCGCTATCGGCATTCTTCGCGACGGCGGCGCTTCTGAGCGTAGGATTGGTGGCCACCATCGCAATGCCCACGACCGGGGGTGGTCGGTGTCCAGACTGCTCGGAATTGACAGAAATAGTATTTCGTCCGCCGAGAGGTCGGCGGATGTGAGTGGTGGGACGGAAGGGTCGGTTCGAATACGGACGGGCCGGTCGGTATGGCGCTGGTTTCGGCTCGACGTACCGGCGCGGGTGCTGCCACTGATCGCAATACCGCTGGTGTGGGCCGTATGGTGGGGCGGGGGAGTGGAGGCGGTAGGGCTGAAGGCGGATTTTCCGGGATGGTGGTGGATTGCGGTGGCGTTGATGGGAATCGCGGTGGTGCTGATGAGCACCTGGTTTGTGGTGGGACAGGGAGGGTCGGGCAGCCGGGCGACGGCCGGGGCGCTGGCGCTGGAAGTGCCGTTTTTTCTGGTGCTAAATCCGGTGGCGGAGGAATTGTTTTTCCGGGGATTGGCTCAGCGGCAGCTCGGAGGGTTAATCGGATTTGTGCCGGCGCTATTGCTGGTGTCAGTGGTATTCGGTTTTCACCACGCGCTGGCAGGGTTCAGGCGGTCGTTTTTGATTCTGGCGACGGTGGGCGGTCTGCTGTTCGGATCGGTGATGGCGGTGTACGACTCGGTGCTGCCGGCGATCGGGCTGCATATTGCGGCAGATATCGGGATATTCGTGGTCGGTCCGTGGTGGGCGTCGCGGTGGGCAAAGACCATGAATACGCGGCTTGACGGCGTTGGGGTGACTACCTAGCATCCGTAGGCGAAGGCCTCGTAGCTCAGCTGGATAGAGCGTGTGGTTGCGGACCACAAGGTCGG
>CAZBZS010000070.1:0-7281 GCA_964496475.1 uncultured Chloroflexota bacterium
CGGCGTCGAAGTCCTCGCCGCCGTCGACACCGACCTTCCCGCCACCCCTCCCCGCCAGCGGCCTCAAATTCGGCCCGTCCGCCAGCAGTCCCGGCCCAACGACAACCAGGCCCTGGTCGATATCCAGCGCACCGTCGGCCAAGTCCAAGAAGCCATCGCTCGCCTCGAGACCATGACCGAGCTCCCCTCCCAGGTCAGCCATTTCGGCGAGAATCTCGCCCAGATCTATCAGCACCTGATCCATCAGGAGGTCACCCGCGAGCTCGCCTACGACCTCGTCCACCAGGTATTCAGAGAGCTCAGCCCGCAGGCGCTCGAGAACGATCCCACCGTCCGCAGCCAGGTCAAGGCTCAGATGGGGCGTCAGCTCCGCGTGGTCGGCCCCCTGCGCGTAGTGCCCGGCGAAACCCGCACGATCTTCGTCATCGGCCCCACCGGAGTCGGCAAAACCACCACCCTCGCCAAGCTCGCCGCCAACTTCGCCCTCAACGAGCAACTACGCGTCGCCCTCCTCACCACCGACACCTATCGCATCGCCGCCATCCCGCAACTTCGCACCTACGGTGAAATCATGGGCCTCACCCTCGACGTCGCCTATTCCCCATCCGAGCTCCAGGACCTCGTCCTGCGCCACCAAGACAAAGACATCGTCCTCGTCGACACTCCCGGCCGCAGCCAGCACAACCAGCCGATGCTCGAGGAGATGGCCGATTTCATGCGCGAAGTTCCCTCGCGCACCCTGTACCTCGCCGTAAGCGCCGCCAGCAAATACCGCGACATGCTCGATGTAGTCAGCCACTTCGGCACCGTCCCCATCGACGGCATCATCATCACCAAGCTCGACGAGACCGTTAGTTTCGGCCCCATCCTCAACCTCGCCTCCGAAATCGGCCAGCCCCTCACCTATTACACCAATGGCCAGGATGTCCCCGCGGACATCAAAGTAGCCGATTCCCGCCGGATCGTCGACCTCATCCTCGACCAGGTCCCAGCCTCCGCCCAGGGCTCCGGCCCCTGATCATGTCCGGTCAGGCCGCTGACCTTCGCTCCCTCATCGGGGTCGGCGACGAAGTCGAGGTACAAGACACCCGCGTCATCGCGGTAACCAGCCGTAAAGGAGGCGTCGACAAATCCACCCTCGTCGCCAACCGCGGTGTCCACTACGCTCAACAGGGCTCAACGTCATCGTCGTCGACGGCGACATGGGCCTCGCCAACATCGATCTGCTCCTCAACCTCGATCCCCAGTTCAACCTAAACCACGTCGTACAGGTTGAGAAACGCCTCGAGGAAATCATCGTCACCGGCCCGTACGGACTCTAGATCGTCCCCGGCGCCTCCGGCCTATCCAACCTCGCCAACCTCGAACGCGAGGCCATGCGGCGCCTCCTCCTCGACATCGCCCGCGTCGGCGCCCAGGTCGTTCAATTCGCCGTCGCCGCCCGCGAAGCCCTCATCATCGCCACCCCTGAGCCCACCTCCATCACCGACGCCTAAGCCATCATCAAAGTCGTCTGGTAGCAGGCCGGACCCCACAATTTCAAACTCGTTGTCAACTAGGCCCGCAGCCGCGACGCCGGCGATTCCGCCTCTCTCCAGCTCCGCTCCGTTGCCCGGCGATTTCTCAAGCTGGAAATCGAAGACATCGGCTTCCTGCCCGCCGATGCAAACGTCTCTTGCTCCGTGCGCAGCCGTGAACCGCTGCTCCTCGCCCACCCCGGCATCCTCGTCACCCGCGCGCTCGACCAACGCTGCGCTACCGTCAAAGAAACCGACGAAACCGAGAATCCGATCATCCACAGCGAAGACCAATCCGGCAATCCCAGCGGCTCCCGTAGCCAGGCCGACGGCGATGCCGGCTCCCCCACCGACCAAGCATCAACCCCTGCCGCCATCGCCCCAATCGACGGCGTTGGCGAAAACATCGATCTGCGCGGTTAATATTTGGACGACGCGCCTCCCTCGCGCGATCGCTGGGAGTTAGATGGACCCTGTATTCACACTCATTTTTCTACTGGCCATAATCGCCTCCCTCCTGTACTTCTACTTCTGGATTCGCAGCATCGCCCGCAAAGTCGACCGCCGCGGCCTCGATGTTCGGCTCGAAGAGCTCGAAAGCAGCGTCCGCGAAACCACCTGCTGGCTCGAAATCGCCTCCGGTCAGATTCGCGAAGACCTCGAAAACCGCACCAGCGCACTCAAGAACATGCTCGAAGATGCCGAGAATACAACTGTGTCATCCCGCCTCCGAGCAGACCAAACGGCAGCTCAACCCATGCAGACCTCACCGGTCGCCAGCGGCGCACCGGCCACAGTTGGAACGGGCATCGCCAACCAGCAGTCGGTGGACATATCGCCGCCCCTCCCCATCATCTCGACTCCACTCGAGCCCGGCCTCGACCCCATCGAATACCCTGATATCTCGCCAGCCGCACCCGCCGACCTCTGGCCAGCTGCCATGGACACAACCGTCGATCCCGCCGGCGACCCCGATTTCAGCCATCAAGAAGACGTACCGCTGGCTCTTGAAATCGCCGAACCCTCTCCCGCCCTTCCCAACGACTCCCCACCCGACGGCGACGAGCCATCTCCGGTCCCCGGCGCCGTCGATCGCCGCGCCCAGATTCTTCAGCTCGCCGATCAGGGCCTCGAACTCACCGAAATTGCCCGGCAGCTCGATACCTCTCGCGCCGAAGTCGAGCTCATCGTTTCCTTCCGGAGGCCCCGATAGGCGCAGTTCCCGGCCGCTGGTTTACCTCACATGATCGGGGCGTATTACACCGCCGTCTCCGCCATGATGGCCGAGCAGCAGATCATCGGCAATCTCAACACCATTGGCTACAAGCAAGACATCCTCCCGGAAACCGAATTCGAGCGCATCCTCTTCAACGCCCTCGTGCCCTGCTCCGCCCTCGGCAAGATATCCGAGGCCACCGGCCCCGTCGGCCGCATCGGCACCGGCGTCGAACTGCTTCCCACCGACCTTGATCTCACCACCAGCCCCCTCGTCCCCACCGACCGCCCTCTCGACCTCGCCCTTCCCAACAGCGGATTCTTCCGGGTGCTCGACTCCACCGGCCAGCCCAGCTACACCCGGGCCGGCACCTTTCTCCGCGACAGCAACGGCACCCTCGTAACCCCCCAGGGAGAAATCCTCACTGACATCGACGGCGACCCCATCACCCTGGGCCCCGGCTCCGTCGTCATCCGCGCCGATGGCAGTATCTATCTCAACGATCAGCTCGTCTCCAGCATCGCCATCATGAACCCCTCGACGGAGAAGCCTAGCGCAAAGTTGGCCTCCTGCACTTCATGCCCCACAACCCCGAAGCGGAGCCCGAGCAGCTCGCCAGCCCTGGCCTGCTCCAGGGCTTCCTAGAACAATCCAACGTCGACCCCGACAGCCAAGTTGTTGAGATGATGCCGGTTCTCCGCATTTACGAAGCCGCCCAGGCCAGCCTCAGCATGACCGATGAATCCATTTCCCAGGCCGTCCGCGAAGTCGGACGAGTACGGTAAACAGCCCATGGTTCCCATATCCCAAAACTCCTTCACCGGCACCGAAATCACCTTCATCAATGGCCTCGGCGGCTGTCCCGATTGGAAACGCTTCCTCTATCGCGTCGATCCCAATCAGATTCCCATCGCCGTACGTCAGAACCTCGACGATCCTGCCATCTCCCTCTCCGTTATCGATCTTTTCCCCGTCAAATCCGACTACGCCATCGACATGTCCCAGGCCGACCGCCTCCTTGTCGAACTCGAAGATGCCGACGACGACGCCATGCTCGCCACACCCGTCATCAAGCACGAACCCACCCTCGTAATCGCCAATTTGGTCGGTCCCATTATGATAGAGTGGCGCACGAGTAAGGCATGTCAGCCCGTCCTCGACAACCCCGAGTATTCAGTCCGACAGCCCGTATATTCCGAGACTGCGGAGTAGGGCGGCGGCCGGACAGGGACGAGCGCTTCAGACGCGCCGGCCGGGGCTGGCCATTAGCCAACGGACCGTCGCACGGAGGCGCGATGCTGATCCTCACCCGCAAGATCGACGAATCCATCGTCATCTCCGACAACATCACCGTCACCGTCCTTGAGATCAGCGGCGAGCGCGTCAAGATAGGTATCGACGCCCCCCGCAACGTCGTCATCCTCCGCCAGGAGCTACAGGAACAGGTCCACCAGGAAAATATCGAAGCCGCCACAGCAGCAGCCGATCTCGCCGAAGTCTCCTGCCGCCTCAAAAAAATCTCCGGCAAAGACTGTTAAGCCCCTCCCACAGCCAGAAACGCCCCCCCCTCACTCCTCCCGGTTATCCAGGTACGCATCCACGAACGCCACAATATCCTCCTCATCCACCGAGTCCATCTTCAAGATTTTCCCCCACGCCGTCACCGCGATCCGCGCGTCCGCCACCGCCGGGCCCGGCGCCAGCACCACATTCCGACCCGCATAGCGACCCACGATCGCCTCAAGCCGCTTCACAATCTCCTCACATCCCTCCGCCCGCCGGTCACAGCTATATTGAATGATCAGCCCGCCCTCCGCCAGATTTGCCACCTGCGCCACATTGGCGATCGGTTCCGTATGCACACCACCCTCCAGACCCACTCGCGTCCGTGCTCCCGACGTCGGCGGGATCGTCACATACGGATCGTGCATCTCCCACGGCTCGTCCAGCACCAGTTCTTCCCTGATCGCCGTATCATCCCCCGGCGGCGCAGTTTGGATCCGATTAAATATGATCCACTCCACCGGCAGCAGCCCCACCGCCACGAACGCTAGCAGGAAAATCCTTCCCCGCCCTATCTTCAATCCCTGTTTGCGATCCTTTGGCGGGGGCGGCAGGCTCTCCGCCTTCACCTTCGCCGGGCCTTTCGCCCGCCGTCGCCTTCGTCTCGGCATTCCTACCGCCCGTTCACAGAAATTGAGTCGCCTTATCGCAACCCGGGAATGGTATACTCACCGGCAGAAATTCGTCGGGCGACCCGTCCCATCATGGTCGTCGGCGATCCCCGCAGGCCCGCCCTCGCGCGCCTCTTCTCGTTTGGAATAGTACGTGCCCGCTACCGCCGACCCAAAGATCATTGACAAACTCCGCGATCACGACGAAGACACCGGCTCCCCCAGCGTCCAAATCGGTCTACTCACCGCGCGCATTAAGCATCTCATCGAACACCTCAAGATTCACAAACACGACCATCACACCCGCCGTGGCCTGCTCCAACTCGTTGGGCGCCGCAGCGGTCTCCTGCGCTACCTGCGCAAGCAAAACGCCGACAAATATAAGGAGGTAATCAAAGTTCTCAAACTCCGCGGCTAACGCGGAGTTCGTTCCAATCCCGCTCATGGCCGCCCCACTGTTTTTCCAATTACACATTTTTCTGTGCGGCCACCACCATTCGGTCAGTTGACGACGGAGGAGAGAAGAAGCCCGGAAGCGAGCCCCACCCGGTTCGACCCCGTACTTCTTCGCTCTTCCCGCAACGGCCAAGGAAGAGATACACATGCTTTCATCAGTTGAAGCGACTCTGGGTAGTCGCACTCTCCGCCTGGAGCACGGCCGCTGGGCCGGGCAGGCCGGCGGTTCCGTAACCGTTCACGATGGCGACAACGTCATCCTCTGCACCGCTTGCATGGCAAGCCGGGCTCGGGAAGGAATCGACTTCTTCCCCCTATCCGTTGACATTGAGGAAAAGTCCTACGCCGCCGGACGCATCCCCGGCTCCGTCCTACGCCGTGAGGCCCGCCCTCCCGACAGCGCCATTCTGGCCGCCCGTCTCACCGACCGTCCCCTGCGGCCGCTGTTCCCCAAGGGGATGGCCAACGATGTCCAGATCATCAACACCATCCTCTCCACCGACCAGGACACCCACACCGATGTCCTCGGCATCGTGGGCGCTTCCGCTGCCCTAACCATTTCCCCCATCCCCTTCGGCGGCCCCATCGGCGCCGTCCGCGTCGGCATGGAGGGCGACAACTTCGTCACCAATCCCGACCGAACCTTCCTTGAGGAAAATCCGGCCCTCGATCTCATCGTCGTTGCCAACTCCGACGGCATCATCATGCTCGAGGCCGGCGCCATCGAAGTCGCCGACGACCGTATCGCTGACGCCATCGAATACGGCTTCCGCGAAGCCCAGACCACTATCGAGCTTCAGCTTGATCTGCAAAAGCAGGTCGGCCAGGACAAGGTCGAGCCCATAATTCGCAAGTACCCGGACGAGCTGCTCGGCGTCGTAACGGACCGCACCCGCGACGACGTCCGCACAGCCGTCATGCTTACGGATTCCGACGAGCATTCCGCTCGACGCGATTCCATCCAGGAATCCGTCGTCGAGGCCGTCGCTGGCGACCAGTACTCCGAGCGCGATGTGAAATCCGCCCTCTCCGACGTATTCAAAGCCGAAACCCGGCGCGCCATCCTCGAGGATGGCCACCGCCCCGACGGCCGCGCCGCTGACGAGCTCCGCGATCTCTCCGCCGAGGTCGGCGTCCTCCCTCGCGTCCACGGCACCGGCCTCTTCCAGCGCGGGCAGACCCAGTGCCTCTCCGTCGTCACCCTCGCTTCCGGGCGGCAGGAACAGCGCATCGGACTCGACAACTTCGGAATTCAGGAGCCCAAGCGATTCATCCATCACTACAACATGCCTCCCTTCGCTTCCGGCGAGGCCTATCCTATGCGCGGACCGCGCCGCCGCGAAATCGGCCACGGCCATCTAGCCGAGCGCGCACTTCGTGCCGTTCTTCCGCCCCAGGAAGACTTCCCCTACGCGCTCCGGGTCGTCTCAGAGATTCTTTCCTCCAACGGCTCCACCTCAATGGCCGCCACCACCGCCAGCAGCCTGGCTCTCATGGACGCCGGCGTCCCCTTGGCCGGCGCCGTCACCGGAATATCAATTGGTGCCGTCATCGAAAGCGACGACAAGTACGTAATCCTCACCGACATCCAGGGTGCCGAAGATCACTTCGGCGACATGGACTTCAAGATCGCCGGCACCGCCAGAGGCGTCACCGCCATTCAGCTCGATATCAAAGTCTCCCACATCAGCATGCAACTCGTCCGCGACACCATCGTCCGCGCCCGAGCGACCCGGCTTAAGATTCTGGAAGTCACCAACGCCGCCATCAATTCTCCGCGCGAGAACGTCGGCGAATTCGCCCCCAAGGTCTTCACGCACAACATCGATCCCGGCAAGATCGGCGAGATCATCGGCCCCGGCGGCAAGATCATCCGCCGCATGCAGGCCGAGACCGAAACCGAGATCGACGTTTCCGA
>CAZBZS010000071.1:0-7223 GCA_964496475.1 uncultured Chloroflexota bacterium
CACGATGATGGGAGTGTCACCCGCGGAAGCCGCGGTGCGGCTAACGGAGCTGGGCGCAGTGGCGGTCGGAGCGAACTGCGGAACGGGTCCCGACGAGATCGGCCCGGTGGTGGAAGAGATGCGACGGGCGGCGCCGGAGGCGGTGATTCTGGTGCAGTCCAATGCCGGTATGCCGCAGGTCGATATCGATCACATCTATTACGACTGCACGCCCGAGGATATGGCCGGCCACGTGGAAGCGTGGCTGAAATCGGGAATCCAGGCGGTGGGGTCGTGTTGCGGGAGTACGCCAGAGCACATCCGGGCCCTCCGGGGGGTGATGGGCCGGCACCGGGCGGACACTGATTACCCCGGCCGAGGGCGGCGATTGACGACCGCGTCGAACCCATTAAGCGAGCGAGGCGCCGGTGCCGATTGACTTCGACCCGTCCCGCTGGGAAAAGCTGGCCAACGACGCCGAGGCGTGGTGGGCGGGGGAGCTGGAGCGGCCGCTGATGCAGGTGCGCCTGCAGGACGCCGACCCGGGCCGCCCGGAGCCGGATATCTCGGCACGGCGCTTCACCTGTCACTATGACGCCTCGATCTCGGCGGAGCGGATCGTCGATCGCTGGGACTACGACCTCAGCCGGACGAAATTCCTTGGTGACGCGTTTCCGAACGTCACCCCGAACTTCGGGGCCGGGGCGGTGGCGGCGTTCTTGGGGGCCAGCATCCACAACACCGAGGACACGACCTGGTTCGTGGCGAAGGAAGAGCTTGCTATCGGGGACATCACCTTCGACTTCGACGCAGACGAGGAGTGGTTCGAGCGGGCGAAGGACGTGTGCCGGACGGCGATCGATCGCTGGCAGGGCGGGGTGCAGGTGGATATGGTGGACCTGGGCGGGACGCTGGACGTGCTGACGACGTTTCGCCCGTCGGACAGCTTGATGTTCGATCTGTTCGACAATCCGGACGGGGTGGAGCGCCTGAACTGGCGGATTCACGAGCTCTGGATCCGCTATTTCGAAGAGTTCAACACGATCTTGCAGCCGACCAATCCGGCGTACACGGCATGGGCGCCGATATTGTCAAAAGAGCCCTTCTACATACTGCAGAGCGGCTTTTCATTCTCGTTGAGCCCGGACATGTTCGAGCGGTTCGTGAAGCCGCAGCTGGTGGCGGCATGCCGGGCGCTGCCAAATAGTTTTTATCACCTGGACGGACCGGGGCAGCTAAATCACCTGGACTCTCTGCTGGAAATCGAGGAACTGAGGGGGCTGCGCTGGGACCCGGGCGAAGGCAATGCGGATGAGGACGTCTGGCTAGAGGTTTACGAGAGAATCCGCGCGGCGGGCAAGCTGGCCCAGGTCGGGATGAGCGACGGGTCGCAGACGGAGAACTTCGACCGGATCGTAGATCGATTGGGGAGCGCGAAGGGGCTGGTATGGATCCACGAAGGGGACGCCATCGAAGAAGCGGGGCTGAGCCGGTTTCTGGAGAAGTTCGGGGCGGCCTAGACGAGTCGCAGGGAAGGTGGGCGCGGGTCGCTGCGGGCTAGCCGGCGGCAAGGTCTTTTACGGTATCCACGATGGCCCGCAGATTCTCGTCGGGCGCCTGCATGGGCACCGCGCATTCGGGTGAGATGACGTCGATGCCGGCGGCGTAGACGCGTTCGACCTCACTGCGCACGTCGGCGATGGTGCCATTCATCAGGGAGCTGACGTTGGCGACGTTGCCGATGAGGGGAAAATCTCCGGCGGCTTCCCGAGCGGCCCCGGGCTCGTTCTCGTTCGCAAAATGAAACGCGGCGAAGCCGGCCTGGGTGATGTGCTCGAATCGATCCAGGGTGTTGCCGCAGCAATGGAAGACCACCGGCCCGTCAATCAAGGGCGTTATTTCCTGATGAACCGGGAGGAGGAAGTCGCGGTAGCTGTCGGCGCGGACGAGGTCCCCGGTGGCGTGGTCGGCCAGGGTGACGATGTCGGCGCCGGCCTCAAACTGCGCGTTAGCAAACATCACCGACACTTCTTTGAGCCCGGCGAGGCAGGCGTGGACATAGTCCGGGTCGAGGAGGATGTTGATGAGGAAATCCTGGACGCCAAACATGTGATAGGAGAGGGTCCAGGGCCCCATGACCTTGCCTACGACGCAGGCGTCGGGGTGGCGACGACGAAGCTCGCGGACGGAGTCGATGATGGCCTTTGAGGCCGGTTGATCGAGGAAGTCGTCGGGGATGACGATGTCATCGGGACCCGGCCAAAGCGCGGGCTGCTTGCAACCAGGCATGCGCGGTCCGGTGAGCAGATCGTGCTCGCTCTCGGGTTCGATCCAGGGATCGTCTCCCCAGTCGATTTCGGCCCCGAGTGCGGCGGCCCCGGAAACCAGCCCAAAGTACGGCATAACGGTGTCGAAGCCGAGTTCGGTGTAGCTGAGTTCGGCCAGGCCGACGATGGCGTCGACGTCGTAATGCGCTTCCGGGAATGAAAATCCGGTGCGGCGCATCTGGCCATAGGTGGCGGCTGAGACGACGTTGCCGACGGCCCGGCGGTCGACGGGCTGGCCAGTCACGGCCGCGAGCATTCTCTCTCTCGGGGTCATCGAGGCAACCCCACCATTACTTCCGGCCATGTGCCCCCGCTGGTCGCTGACGCCCCGCAATAGAGGCGAACTGTCCAGTCAAGGCTATCCGTTTGCAGAGGGAGGCTCAAACGTTTCGCCGCGGATGTCCATCAGCGGACGGATGGCTCCGGGTGGGGAGAGGGGTAGATCGGCCGCCCGGGCCGGGGAGAGGCGGAAACGATTCAGGCGCTGATGGGGTACCGGCCGAATTCGAGGACGGCATCGCCCATGGCGAGCACGTTCTCGACGTCGCAGTAACTGGCGATGCTGTTTCCAGAGGAGATGAAATAGCGACCGGACGGACCCATCTGCGCGACCAGCTCACACACCCGCTCGCGCACATGGGCCGGGGTGCCGCGGCTAAGCATGTCCACATCCACGTTGCCGGACAGGACAAGATCCGGATATTCCTCACGGATGGCAACCATGTCCATACATCCGGGCTCTATGGGGTTGAGGCCGGTGATGCCCAGCTCCACCAGCTCTGGCAGAACAGAGGTGAGATCGCCGTCGCTGTGAAATATCCAGGGGAGGCCGGCGTCACGGACGGCGTCGGCGACGCGTCGCATGTGGGGCAGGAAGATTTCTCGGAGCATCGCGGGGGACCAGAGGGTACCGATGTTGCCGGCGATATCGTCGGAGGTCCAGATGATATCGAAGCCCATGTCAGCGGCAACGCGGACGACCCGGCACGCAAAATCGGCGTAGCGGCCCATGACGGCGCCGACGAATTCGGGGGCGTCCATGAGCTCGTAGTAGAAGTGCTCCATCCCGATGGCCAGATAGGTGGCAGACACGCCCATCCTGGTGGAGAGGACGGTGGCGAAGTCGCCTCGATTTTCCACGAACTCGCGGAGCGGTCCGAGGACTTCTTAACTCTCGGTGTCGGGAAATGTGAGATTTTCCAGGTCGTCGCGGGTGAGGAATTTGCCCTCTCCGAAGAAGAGGATTTGATCCGCGCCCGGTGTTTTGACCGCCGGGATCGGCGGTTGCAGGTCGAATTTCAGGTTGTCGCGGTGGAGCAACTCGTTGACGTCGACCTGAAAATCCATGGGGGCGGTCTCGTACTCGCCGGAATCGAAGAAACGCCCCGGGGACACGTCCCAGCCGAGCAATTTGCACATGAACGGGGAGTCGATGCCGGCCTCCACGAACGGCAAGCGATCCGGGATGTCCCCGGCCAGAACCGAAAGTACACGCTCCCGGCTGGTCATCTCGGCCATGATCTCTCCTTCAAAGGTCCTGGACGCGGACAATTGTAGTTCTCGTATGATTCCCATGCGTCGGGCGAGGATCGACGGGACTCTAATTGTTCCGAAAAGGGTGCAGAATTTGCCGAAGCAGCTGAGTCCTATCGAGAGGGCGCGGCGGGCGCTTTCATTTCAGGAAGTCGACCGGGTCGCGGTGGGAGGCGGATTCGTGACGAACGCGGCGGCGATCGAGGCGGCGAGCAGGATCAGGCAGATGTGGAGCGACCCGGAGCTGGCCCTGCTGCGAGCCTATCGCCACTGGCAGGTGGACGTGATCTTTCAGATGGAGCTCCCCGAGCGTCCGGCCGGAGCAGCCGGCGGCGAAGTGCTGGTAGAGCCTGACTACAGGTCGAGGTTCGACGAGCGACTGGACCCCGCGGACTTCAATGGCCCGGAGGACGTGGTGACGTATGTGAAGCAACTGCCGACGCCGGCCCAGGCGCGGGAAGCGATTGATCCCGGCGCGGAGTACGAGGCCTGGAGCGAGCTGGTCGGGCGGCGGCAGGAGAACATGCCGGACATCCTGTGGGTGCCGGGGCATCAGGCGGGGGTGGTGCGGTTCATGTGGTACATGGATTTCGGTTTTGCGCCGTATTTCATGGCGCTGGCCCTGTACCCGGAGGTGATGGAGCGGCTGTTCGAGCTAGAGGCGATGCGGGCGCACCGGCGCAATGAGGCGATCGCCCGCTGCATACATGACCAGGGTCTGCTGCCGCTGGTTTACGTGGGAGAGGACATCTGCGACAACCGCGGCCCGATGGTGAAGCCGGAAATCTTGCGAGATATTTACTTCCCGCATCTTGAGTACGGATTCCGGCCGCTGCTGGAGGCCGGCGTGCGAATCCTGTGGCATGTGGACGGCCTGGCGCGGGAGATCGTGCCGGACCTGATCGCGGCGGGGGCGGGTGGATTTCAGGGATTCCAGGAGGAATTGGGGATGTCGCTCGGCGACTATCGAAAGCTACGGTCCCGGGACGGCGAGCCGTTGCTGTCGGTCGGTAGCGTATCGGCGGTGAAGACCATGCCGTTCGGGAGCGTTGAGGAGGTACGCTCGGAGGTCGAGCGTTGCATCGACGCCGGGCAGCCGGGAGGCGGCTTCGTGCTGATGCCATCGAGTTCGCTGGGAACGGATGTGGCGCCGGCGAGCATCGATGCGATGTACGCGCACGCGCAACGGTACGGCGGTGACTTCTTCTGAGTGAGCCGGATCGCCGACGAGCCGACCGACGTCAGGCCTGGACGGTGAGTTCGCGGTCGATGGCATCCAGAATGCGCTGAAGCTCGATGAGGTCGGCGCCCTTGTCGCGAGCCACCTCGGCCAGCTCCCGGGCCTCGAGCACCCCCTCGCGAATGTCCTCGGCCCTATCCTTGCGGATGGCGGTCTCATAAAGATCGCGCACTTCCAGCAGGAGCGCCCGAGCGGCTTCCTCGGCGCTCATTTCGACCTCTATGCCCATGAGGCGTTTGGCCAGGGCCACGGCGCTCGCGGCGTCGGCCGCGTAGCCGTCGGCACCGATGTCGTTGGCATATTGCTGGGTGACGGGAGCGCCGCCAATTATCACCCTTCCGTTGGCGGGCGATTCGGCGGTGTGGATCGCGTCCACGACCCGTTTCATCTGCACCATGGTGGTGGTGAGTAAGGCCGACACGCCGACGATGTCGGCGTCTACTTCCTCGGCCTTGGCCAAGAATTTTTCGACACCGCAGTCGATGCCCAGATCGTAGACATCGAAGCCAGCGCCTTCGAGCATCATGCCGACGAGGTTCTTGCCGATGTCGTGCAGATCACCCTTGGCGGTGCCCATGACCACCGTGCCCAACGATTCAACGCTCTCCTCGACCAGCAGGGGACGAACAATATCGAGCCCGGACTTCATGGCGCGAGCGGCTATGAGCACCTCGGGAACGTAGTACTCGTTGCGGCGAAAACGATCGCCGACGATGTCCATGGCCGGAATCAGGCCGCGGTTGACCACGATCTGGGCGGTGATGTCGTTGTCGACACAATCCTGGACGATTTCCGTTGAGGATTTGGCATCGCCCTTGATGACGACCTGTTGCAGTCGTTCCAGGGTCTCTTCGAGATCGAACTGGGGCACGAACTGTTCCTCCGTGTGCCTGCCGGGGATGCGCTCGTGAGCCGGTACGTGCAGGCACCGAGAGCATTGTCGTGCTGCCGACCTGACGGAGTCAAGCGCGGAACCGGTGGCGGCCTGCCGGGTGGAGCACGGTTTGACTAGGCCGGTCGGTGACTCCCGAGCATAATTGCCGGGACCCAATCACACAGGACAGGAAGGCCGAAACGGGTAACCTGATGGCTGCAGACGGAGCGAACCGGGCGGGGGCAGAAACGGTGGCGGCGGTGTTCCTGCCGGAGGACCGCGAGGTCGTGGCGGAGGTCGGCACGACGATCCTGGACGCCGCGACGGCGGCCGGCGTCCACCTGGAAACGATCTGCTCGGGCCGTGGCACATGCGGGAAGTGCCGGGTGTTAATCAAGGGCTACGACGCCCCCCCACCGACCTGGGTGGACAATCGCCGGCTGTCGCCGGCGCAGTTGAGCGCCGGATGGCGAATGGCCTGCGAGCATCCGCTGACCACCGGCGGCACCTACACGCATCCGCTGGTGGAAACGCACCTGCGGACGGTGGAAAGTACCGACCTAGGTGAGATCACGCTCCGGCCCAACGTGCAGAAATATGCGATCGCGCCGACGGCGCCGCATCTTGAAGATACCCAGTTCGACTGGCCTCGCATCCAGGACGAGCTGGCGGGGCTGGCCGGGGGCGTGGACACGTCGATCGCGGCGCTGCGCAAGCTGCCGGGGGTGATGAGCAAGGTGGGGAACGGGCCGATCACGGTCACGCTGGTGGGCAGCCGGGCGGTGGACTTTGAGAGCGGGGACACGTCGCAGGTCATGTTCGGGATGGCCTTCGACATCGGCACGACCTCGGTGGTCGGATCGCTCATCAATCTGGCCGACGGCATGCGGGAGGCGGTCGCCGCCGAGCTGAACGGACAGGCGGTCTACGGCGCGGACGTGATCACGCGCACCAGCTTTGCCGGGGAAGATCCGGAAAACGTGGAGAAACTGCGGGTGGCCGTGATGGAGACGATCAACGGTATTATCGATCGGCTGATCCAGGAGGCGAGGGTGGAGCGAGGTGACTTCTGCGAGTGCTACCACGTGGGCGGCACGGTGATGACGCACCTGCTGGCCGGGCTGGTCCCGGGCGGGATCGTGGTTTTCGACGACTACGGGTTCGCGTCCTGCGACGGCATCGCGGACTACGTCGACCATGAGATGGGGCAAAGCGACCGCATCGTGCTGCACAACCTCAATGGGCACGCGATCTTCGTGAAGCGCTGAGC
>CAZBZS010000072.1:0-7153 GCA_964496475.1 uncultured Chloroflexota bacterium
GAATCCCCTCCGGACAACTCCCGGCACCCCACTCCTAATCCCCGTCCCGCACCCCCACCACTCTTTTCTCCCTCACTCACCCGCAAATGTGCTAACCTTAGCTCGTAGAACGTTAAGGTTCTAGTGACACTAAGAAATTTATTCACCGCCGCCCGGTCACCCTGAATAACCCGGCGAGCCCCACCACCCAGCGGACAGGTAACCACCTTGGCCATCGAGACCGCCTCCGTCCAAGCCACCCTCGCCGCCCTCCGCGAGCGTCTCAGCGGCGTTGTGCCCGACTTCGAACTCGAACTCAAAGCCGAGCTCGCCTTCCAGATTAACCACCTCAAACGCGCCCGCGGTGCTGTCATCCTTGGCCACAACTACATGGAGCCCGCCCTCTACCATTCCGTCTGCGACCATCAGGGTGACTCCCTCGAACTCAGCCGTGTCGCCGCCGCCGCAGAGTCCGACATTATCGTCTTCTGCGGCGTCCGCTTCATGGCCGAGACCGCTAAAATCCTTAATCCCGCCCGCACCGTTCTCATTCCGTCGCCGCTCGCCGGCTGCTCCCTCGCGGCCTCCATCACCGCCGCCGACGTCCGCGATCTCAAACAACGCTACCCTGGCGTTCCCGTCGTCGCCTACATCAACACCTACGCCGACGTGAAAGCCGAAGTCGACGTCTGCTGCACCTCCGGCAACGCCTGTCAGGTCGTCGAGTCCTTCGGTTCCGACACCGTCATCTTCCTTCCCGACGAATATCTGGCCGCCAACGTCGCCCGCGAGACCGACAAGCAGATCATCTTCCCCACGATCGGGCCCGTCTCCGCCGACCGCAAGGACCGCTCCGCTGCCAACGACGTCCACTACGACATGATCGGCTGGCACGGCCGATGCGAAGTCCACGAGCAGTTCACCGTTCAGGATGTCAAAGACGTCCGCCGCCAGTTCCCTGACGTCGCCGTGCTCGCCCATCCCGAGTGCAGTCCAGCGGTCGTCAAGGCCTCCGACTTCTCCGGCTCCACCGCCGCCATGATCCGCTACGTCCGCGACGTCGACGCTCCCCGCTACCTGCTTCTCACCGAGTGCAGCATGGGCGACAACATCACCGCCGAAAATCCCGACCGCGAAATGCTCGGTCTCTGCTCCGTCCGCTGCCCCCACATGAACGAGATCACCCTCGAACTCGTCCTCGCCTCATTGCAACAGACCCGTTACGAAGTCGACGTGCCGGCCGACATCCGTGAACGCGCTCGGCGCTCCATCGACCGCATGCTCGAAATCCGCTAAACGCCCCGCCTATCTACTCGCAAGCGAATCTTCGTCTTCAGCAACCCGATCCCGCCGTACTATTCAACAGCCCGTAGCGGCCCTGATTCTGGCGGAGAATCAGCAACTTGCTCTGAGGATTCAGAACAAAGCCACGTCGTGGCCTACGCCACCAGGTATTCCCGCAGCGGCTCCGCCTTAGTCGAGATTCTCAGCTTACGCAGCGCCTCCACCTGAATCTGGCGGATTCTCTCCCGCGTCAGATCGAAGTGATCGCCGATCTCATCCAGCGTCAGCGGCTGGCGTTGATTCAGCCCGAACCGCATTTCCAGGATTTCGCGTTCGCGGTCCATCAGCACATCCAACGCCTTGGCCACATCCTCCCTCAGCACCGAGCTCATCGCCCCTTCTTCCGGCGCCGGTGCTTCTCCGTCCTCCACGTAATGCAGCAACGAGTCGTCTCCGTCCCTGCCGGTCGGCATTTCCAGTGATATCGGCGAACGCCCCGCCCGCACTATTTCCGTCACCCGCGCCGGCGATAGATCGACAAGCTCTCCAATTTCCTCCGGCGTCGGGTCGCGACCCAGCGAATGCGCCATCTCCGGCACCAGGTTTCTAATCTTCCTCAGCGCCTCCACCACATGCACCGGCAACCGTATCGTCCGCGAGTCGTTCGACAACGACCGCGTTATCGCCTGCCTGATCCACCACGTCGAGTAAGTGCTGAACTTAAATCCACGCCGGTAATCAAACCGTTTCACCGCCTGGATCAGCCCGATATTGCCTTCCTGCAGCAAATCCGTCAGCGGCAGGCCGCCCCCCGAATAGCGCTTCGCGATGTTCACCACCAGCCTCAGGTTCGCGTTCACCAACTTTCGCCACGACGCGTAGTCCCCCGCCTCCACCCCCTTGGCCAGCTTCACCTCTTCCGCCGAATTCAAGAGCGGCACCTGGTTTATCGCGTTCAGGTATAGCCGCAGCGAATCACCCGCGGCCGCTTCCGCATTCAGCTCCCGATCCGCCACCGGCGACTGCGACGGCCAAGTGTCTGTCTCCAAATCCTGCCCCCCACTCACGGTTTCATCGGACTCAATGCCTAGTATCACCTGGCGCAGCCTCCGGTGCTGTCCAATGGGTTCTGACTCGTCTTAATTCACCGCCCGCGTGCTCTGCACGTTACCACGATAAACATAATTAATACAGTCAAATGTGTGTAAATTACCAACCGTTCCTTCACCAGCACCTCCATCCCCCACCGCAACCCCCCGGCAGGCACGATATTTCCTTGGTAAAATCACCCTCAAATTGTTAGGTTTCTGTACGAGAATCGCATTATGGAAACCCACACCACTCCTAAAGACGAAATTCTCCGGGTTCTTCGCGGCAAGGGTCCCCTGACCGCCGCCGAAGTCGCCCGCGAGACGGGCACCGTCGTCTCTGCCGCCCGCCAGCACCTTGGCAATCTCCGCCGCGACGGGCTTGTCGACACCGAAGTCGTCCGCCAGGGCGTAGGCCGACCCAGCCATCGCTATCGCCTCACCGCCGACGCCGATGACGAATTCCCAAAGGACTACCGCGCTCTCGCCACCGCTCTCGTTTCCGAGCTCGCCGAGCGCGGTGACAACGACATCATGCTAAGCATCTTTGGCGATCGCGAAGCCGAGCTGATCGAATTCATCCGCCCCCAGGTCGAAGGTCTCGCCTTCGAGGAGAAAGTTGTTCGCATCGCCGAGCTCATGTCCGAGCGCGGCTATATGACCGACGTCCGTTCCATCGACGGCGGCTTCGAGCTCGCCGCCCACAATTGCCCCATTTCTGCTGTCACCCAGCACACCAACACCCCCTGCAGGCTCGAGGCCCAGCTGATCGAAGACCTACTCGGCGTCTCCGTTACCCGCACCACCTCAATGACCCGGGGGCAGTCTGCCTGCGTCTACCGCATCCCTCACCACCAGGTCGGCTAGCCCCGGTTACCAGACCTCCCACCTCCCCGCCCCCTTTGCGCCATAATCTGGTCGCTCCCTCGCCCCACCCCTGAGGCTCGCTCCCCTTGCCCAGTCACCGCATCTACCTCGACCACGCCGCCACCACCCCCGTGTCCGAACCCGTCCTCGCCGCCATGCTCCCGTACTTCACCCAGCACTGCTACAACCCCTCCGGCCTGCACTCCGAATCCCGCATCGCCCGCGACGCCGTCGAAGACGCCCGCTCCCGCATCGCCACCATCCTTGGCTGCGAGACCGGCGAGCTGGTCTTCACCGGCAGCGGCAGCGAAGGCGCCAATCTCGCCGTCAAGGGCGCCGCCGTCGCCCGCGAGCAGGCCGGTCGCAATCGCCTCGTCATCGCCAGCGTCGAGCATCACGCCGTCCTACGTTCCGCCGAATATCTCCGCCGCCACCGCGGCTCCCATGTCGACTACCTCCGCGTCGACCGGCACGGCGTCGTCGACCTCGGCCATCTGGAGCGCCTGCTCGGCGACGACCTCGCCCTCGTAAGCGTCCAGTACGCCAACAACGAGGTCGGCACCATCCAGCCCCTCGCGAAGATTGCCGCTCTGCTCGAAGGCGCCGACGTCACCTTCCACACCGACGCCGTCCAGGCCCCTGGCGCCCTACCCCTCGACGTCGACGCCCTCGGCGTTGATCTCCTCTCCCTCGCCGCCCACAAATTTCACGGGCCCAAGGGCGTCGGCATCCTCTACATCCGCCGCGGAACTCGCGTCGTCCCCCAGATCCAAGGCGGCGCCCAGGAACGCGGCCGCCGCGCCGGCACCGAAAACGTCCCCCTCATCGTCGGCATGGCCACCGCCCTCGAAATCGCCGTCCAGAATCAAGAAGCCAACACCCGCCACAATTCCAACCTCTCCCGCCTCTTGCATGACGGCCTAGAACGCATCCCCGATCTCCACTTCAACGGCCACCCAACCCACCGTCTCCCCAACAACACGAACGTTTGTCTCGCCGGCATCAAGGCAGAGGGTCTTCTCCTGCAACTCGACCGCGCCGGCATCGCCGCGTCCAGCGGATCGGCCTGCACCTCCGCCTCGCTCGAACCCTCCCTGGTCCTACTCGCCATGGGCATACCGCCCGAGCTCGCCGCCGGCAGCCTCCGCCTCACCACCGGACCCGCCAACGCCGAAGCCGACATTCAGCGCTTTCTCGAAGTCATCTCCGCCGCCGTCCCCGGCTTACGTGCCCAATCCTGAACACGATCCCTTCCTCTCCCGTCCCACTACCTCTTCTCCCTCCCCCGTCCCGCGATATAGACTTGTCCCCCGTGGCCCGGCGGCTCGCGCCGGCCCGGCCAGTTAATTCCATAACAGGAGCATCCGCGTGGTAACCGTTTCCGATCTTGCCGAACACGAGATAATGCAGGTACTCGGCAAGTCCGATAACCAGGGCAAGGTCATCCGCATTCAGGTCACCAGCGGCGGCTGCGCCGGCTACAACTACGACGTCCTCCTCGACAACAAGACCTCTCCCGACGACGAAACCATTTCCGGCGACGGCTACCGGATCGTCTACGACAACTTCACCAGCGTCCTCATCGACGGCTCCGAGCTTGGCTTCAACGACGGTCTCATCGGCCGCGGCTTCACCCTCGAAAATCCCAACGCCGTCGTCACCTGCGGCTGCGGCACCTCCTTCAACATCAAGCCCCGGCGTTCTCCCATGAAGAACATGCGCACCAAGCCTGCGCCGTCCCGGGGTTGATTCCAAGCTTCTACCCGTGACCCAAATCCAGCTCCCGGCCTTACGCATCCCCTCAGCCGAATGAACGCACGGCTGACCGATACCCTCGGCCGCTCCCTGCGCGATCTCCGCATCTCCCTCACCGACCGCTGCAACTTCCGCTGCCCCTACTGCATGCCCGCCGAAATCTTCGGCGATCACTACGAATTCCTCCCCCGCGAGGACATCCTCTCCTTCGAGGAAATCGAGCGCGTCGCCCGGCTTCTCGTCGGGATCGGCGTCAAGAAGATTCGCCTCACCGGCGGCGAACCCCTCCTCCGCCGCGACATCACCAACGTCATCCGTCAACTGGTCGAAATCGAAGGCCTCGAAGATCTGGCCCTCACCACCAACGGCTTCCTCCTCGCCCGCCTTGCCCGCGACCTCCAGGACGCCGGCCTTCACCGCCTCACCATCAGCCTCGACAGTCTCGACGACGAGGTCTTTCGGGAGATGAACGGCCGCGACTACACCCCTGATACCGTCCTCGATGGCATCGCCGCCGCCACCGCCGCCGGCTTCCACTCCCTCAAGATCAACTGCGTCGTCCAGCGCGGCGTCAACGACCACACCTTCGTCGACCTCGCCCGCCATTTCAAAGGCACCCCCCACATCGTCCGCTTCATCGAGTTCATGGACGTCGGCAACCGCAACGACTGGAACCTCTCCCGCGTCGTCGGCGCCCGCGAGATCATCGACAGCATCGATTCCGAAATGCCCCTCGAGCCCGTCTCTCCCAACTATCGCGGCGAAGTCGCCAACCGATACGCCTACCGCGACGGTTCCGGCGAAATCGGCGTCATCGCTTCCGCCACTCAGCCCTTCTGCGGCGACTGCGGCCGTCTGCGCCTCTCCACCGACGGCCGCCTCATCACCTGTCTCTTCGCCGCCGACGGACCCTCCCTCCGCGACCCCATGCGCGCCGGCGCCACCGATGGCGAACTCATCCAGCTCATTCAGGGAAACTGGACCGCACGCACCGACCGCTATTCCGAAGATCGCGCCCACCACACCGACCGCGACGGCGAAGTCCATTCCGGACCCAAGATCGAGATGTACCAGATTGGCGGCTAGCCCCGCCCGTCCTCCCAACTCCACCTGACCCGGCCCGTGCAAATCCACTCCTTCACCGTCGGCCCCATCGACACCAACGCCTACCTGATCGTCGTTGACGGCCACGCCCTCGCCATCGATCCCGGCCAGGGCGCCGCACCCCTCCTCACCGCCGCCGCCGATCTCGAAGCCACCATCGACACCGTCCTCAACACCCACGGCCACTGGGACCACGTCGCCGACAACGCCGCGCGCGTTCAGCAGACTGGCGCGCCCCTCCTCATCCACGCCGCCGACGCCCCCATGATCGAAACCTCCAGGCCCCTCACCTTCGGTTTCGATCTTCCCTGGGAGCCCTCCCACCCCACCACCCTTCTCGAAGAAGGCTCCGAAGTCACCCTCAGCGGCCTCACCTTCCCCGTCCTCCACACCCCCGGCCACACCCCCGGCGGCATCTGCCTGCTATCCGACGAACACGAGATATTGCTCTCCGGCGACACCCTCTTCGCCGGTACCTACGGGCGCGTCGTTCTCCCCGGCGCCGACCCGGACCTGCTGCTGGAATGCCTCCACCGCCTCGCCACCCTGCCCCCCACCCTTATCGTCTATCCCGGCCGGGGTCCCGCCGCCACCATCGCCGCCGAGCGCCACTGGATCGCCAACCTCTAGCCCACCGGCTCCTCCGGCCACATCACCTCCGGGTTCAGTATCCCCGCCGGGTCCATTTCTCGCTTCAGCGCTCGCATCCGCCCGATCGTTTCCCAGTCATACATCAGCGGCACGAACTCCTTTTTCACCAACCCCAGTCCGTGCTCCCCCGAAAGCACCCCGCCCGCCTCGATCCCGATCCGCGCTATCCCCGCCATCACCTCCTTCACCTTCGCCACCTCCTTCGCATCCGCCGGGTCAAACACGATGTTTGGGTGCAACGTCCCGTCTCCCGCATGCCCGAACAGCGCGATCTCCAGCCCCGTCTCCCGTGACAGCTCCGTAATCGCCTCCACCACCCCCGGCAACTCCGTCCTCGGCACGCAAATGTCCTCCCCGATCTTTCCCGGTTTCAGCCGGGCCAGCGACGACGTGATCGCTCCCCGCGGCTCCCACATCGCCACCTC
>CAZBZS010000073.1:0-6588 GCA_964496475.1 uncultured Chloroflexota bacterium
GGCGGGGGGCGGGCGGGGGGGCATGGGGGGGGGAGGGTGAGGGGGGCCGCGGGGGGGGGGGTGGGGATGTCAGGCGAAGCGCTGGTAACGCAGGAGATGGAGGTCGAAGGCGGGATCTTCGTCGCAGATCAGGCAGGCGACAATCTCGCCGGTGATGGGTCCGAGGGACTGGCCGATCATGGCGTGGCCGGTGGCGATGACAAGGTTTGCCCAGTCCGGGGGGCGGCCGACGATGGGAAGGCCGTCGGGGGTGCAGGGTCGGAGTCCGCGCCAGATTTCGAGGAGGTCGAGGTCGTGGATGCCTTCGAGGTAATCGCCGGCGGCGCGCTGCATGGCGGTGACGCGGCGGCGGTTGACGGAGAGGTCCATGCCGGTCATCTCAAGGGTGCCGGCGAGACGGAGGAGGGGTCCCATGGGAGTGACGGCGACGCGGACCTCCATGAGCAGCAGGGGAAGGTCGGGGAAGGGGTTGGGGCGGTGGAAGCTGAGGCTGTAGCCCTTGGCGGCCTCGATGGGTAGTTTGAGGCGTAGGTCGCGGGCGACTCCGGGGGACCAGGCGCCAGCGGCGAGGACGACCTGGGCCGGACGGAACTCGCCGCGGGTGGTGTTGACGGCGGTGACGCGGCCGCGGGTGGTGGTGAATCCGAGGGCCTCGGTGCGTTCCAGAAAGGTCGCCCCGGCGGATTCGGCCCGGCGGGCGAGGCCGGTGACGAAATCGTGGGGATTCATCTGGGCATCTTCGGAGAAGCGGACGCCACCGGCGGAGCCGGGTCGGAGGCGAGGGATGATTTCCCGGACAGCGTCCTCGTCGAGGAACTGGGAGGTGAGGCCGAAGCCCTGGAGGAGACGGGCTTCTTCGCGGGCTTCCTGGAGGCCGGAGTGGGTGCGGAAGACGTAGAGGAGGCCGTTGCGGGCGTAGGAGCAATCCATGCCGTCCAGGGCGGTCCATTTGTCGTAGAGATCGCGGCTGGCAAGGTGGAGATCGCGGAGCAAGGGGATGGCGGCGCTGGCCTGCTTTTCGTTGGCGGCAGCCCGGAAACGGAGAAGCCAGGACCAGAGGGCGCGGTCGAAACGGGGTCGGATGTAGAAGGGGCTGTTGCGATCGAGGAGCCAGCGCAGGCCCTGGCCCAGGACTCCGGGGGTGGCGAGCGGCAGGCTGTGGCTGGGAGAGACGAGGCCGGCGTTGCCGTAAGAACTGCCGTGGCCGACGGGTCCGGCGTCGATGACGGTCACGTTGCGGCCTCGACTGGCAAGGGCGTAGGCGGTGGTGACGCCAATGACGCCGGCGCCGATTACGAGTACTTCCGGGTCGCGGTCCAGGGTGCTCTCCTCTTCGGTACTATTGATGAGTTTGCTGCGGGTGTATTGCCTTTGACAGCGGCGAAGGAGATCAATATAGATGTAGTTGCGAAATTTGGTAGCCAGATGAGTCGGTGTGATAAGGGTGCCGTCTGAAGCATTTTGGTCTCGCGCTGGCGAGAGGGAGTGGTGATGGGATCAGAGCGGGGAGTTTACGCCGCGATAGAGGTGGTGGATTCGCACACGGGCGGGGAGCCGACACGGGTGGTGGTGTCGGGTGGGCCGGACCTAGGGGATGGGACGCTGGCGGAGCGGCTGGCGCGGCTGCGAGGGGAGCATGACGATTTTCGGACGGCGGTAGTGAATGAGCCTCGGGGATCGGACTGGCTGGTGGGGGCGTTGCTATGCGAGCCGGTGGACCCTACGAGCGCGGCCGGGGTGATTTTTTTCAATAACGTGGGGTATCTGGGGATGTGCGGGCATGGGACGATTGGGTTGGTGGTTACGCTGGCGCACCTGGGGCGGATCGGTCCGAGCCGGCATCGTATCGAAACGCCGGTGGGCGAAGTGACGGCGGAACTACTCGAGTCCGGTGAGGTGCGGATTGAAAACGTGGAGAGCTACCGGCATGCGCGGCAGGTGGAGGTGGAACTGGAGTCGGGCGAATGGGTGGTGGGCGATGTGGCGTGGGGTGGGAACTGGTTCTACCTGGTGGATGACCCGGAGCAGGACTTGACGGTCGGGAATGTGGATCGGCTGACCGCGCGGGCGTGGGTTATCCGGCGCGCGCTGGAACGGGCCGGGGTGACCGGTCGGGACGGCGCGGAGATCGATCACATCGAGTTGTTTGGTCCGGCGCGTGCCGAGGGCAACCAGAGCCGGAATTTCGTGCTCTGTCCGGGAGGAGCGTATGACCGCTCGCCGTGCGGCACGGGGACGAGCGCGAAGGTGGCATGCCTGTATGCGGACAGCAGGCTGGCGGAGGGCGAGGTGTGGCGGCAGGAGGGCGTGGTCGGGAGCGTGTTTGAGGCGAGCGTGCGGGTGAGAGCGGGCGGGATCGTGCCGACGTTCCAGGGAGCGGCGCACATCACGGCGGAGACGAGGTTGGTGCTGGATGGGAGCGATCCGTTCGTGGTGGGAATTGAGCGGCGGCGCACCCGGCGATGAGTGATCTCGCTGAGTGAAAGCATGTATGCGATGCCGAGCTACGGGCTCGAGAGTGCCAGCGCCAAACGGGCACGGTTCGCCGACGGTTCGCACCACTCCCTGGAATTTGCTCCCGTCTAGCAACCAGTCAATTTCCTCCTTGCTGCTCAGGTTGGTAGCCTTCAAATCCACCGACCAGGCGGTCTCGATCGGGATGGGCCCGACCTTTGACGGGATCATGATTACCTGCAGCGGGCCACTCACGACGATGAGTTCGGTGAAGTGGTCGGTCTCGCCGGAGGGGGTTAGCCAGCCGTTTCTTGGATTCGCTGTGGTTACGGAATTCTGAAGCAGAGCCTAGGTTCCATCTTCGCTGCGGAGGAGGCCGAGCAGGGGCTGGATGCCGGCCTCGAGGTCGATACCGCCGATCTCGTCGGCGTCCAGGCGGAGGGTGATGGTTACAGGCTGGGCGATTTGCAATCCGGCCGGATTCAGTTGATAGGAGGTACCGACGGATAGGAGGGGGCTGGCGTCCGGGATGAGGGAGCTGCGGGCGACTTTCTCGATCGAAATCGCGGTGTTGGCGGCCAGTGCTCCGGGCGGTATCTCGATTGCGATGACGGGGTAGTCGGGATCGCCGAGAAGTACGCGGCCGCCTTCGGAGGCGGTTCTCAGGTCGCCGTCTTGCTGGACCGAGGGGGGAGGGGTTGGGATGGGGGAGTTGGTGGGGATAGCGGGAGGGGCGGCGTCTGGGGGAGGGGCAGCGGTGGGAGCGGCCTTGTCTGGGGTGGAACTATAGGCGGCGAGGATCAGGGCGAAGAGCGCGGCGATGGTGATGAGCCCGACCGTCTTTCATGAGGTCTGGTCGCATGTTTCCAGTTACGGCAAAGGTATCACGGCCGGTCCGGCAGCGGCGGGTGGCTAATGGTCGCCGTCGCCGTGCTGGTGATGGTGGTGGTAGTGCGCGGCGAGGAGGTCTTCGCCCCAGTCGCTGCCGTAACCGCGCCAGACGGAGTGGATGTGGTTGGCGTCATTCTGGGTGTTGTCGTATTCGACGAGGAACCCGGGGCCGGTGACGTTGTAGTAGTGCCCCTGACCGGGTACTTCGGGCCCGGCCCAGGCGAAGGTGGCGGCATCGAGCCCGGAGGCTTCGATCCGACGCCACTCGTGGGCAGATATGTCGGCGGGGGAGCGTTCGACGTAGTGGCGCACGAGAGTCGCCAAGTGGGTGCGCTGCTCGCCCTGCATGGCGGAGAAGGTGAGGCCGGAGGGGACCGCTCCCGGGGAGATGGCGCGGTAGTTCTGGGTGAGGATGTCGGCGGGCGCGATGGGGTCGACGATGGAGATCTTCTTCTGATCCGACGAGAGGGAGCCAAGCAGAGCGCGGGCCAGGTCTTCTTCTTCGGCGAGGATGCGATGCCCGAGGCTCGGGCCGTGGCGAACTTCGGCGGGGTTGGTTCCGAGGAAAAGGGGAAGGGGGCTGATGAAGTCGCCGTCGATGACGGTGATGTGAATCCCGAGGTGATGGCCGCCGATTTTGAATCCCCAGGGCTGTTTTTGGCCGGGCTCGCCGTAGATGGTGACGTAGTAGAACTGCGGATCACGGGGGAGCATGACCTCGGTGGGATGGTGGAAATGGTTGAGCGATTCCCACTCGGCAAGGGTGGTCTCGAGGTACATGATTTCGCGAGCTTGGCGGGCGCCGCGTTCGCTGAGGGCGAGGTCCATGATGGCCAGCGCCAGTTGCCGCTGTTTGGGCTGGACGGAGTCGAGGCGGAGACCGCCGCGACGGACGGGGACATAGCTCCATTCGTAGCGGATGTCGTCGTCGAAGGGTTGTTGGGCGAGTTGAAGTTGCGCGTCGTCGAGCGACTTGAGGAAGGCGCCGGCGGCGCCGGCGAGATCCTGAGCGCGTTCGGGCGTGCGTTCTGTGCCTGCCATTCCTGCCCCCCGGAAGTTGTGGCGTATCCACCCGCATGGTACCGCGTGGGGACGGATGCTACGAGGTGTGGATATCGTGAACCGGTGTGGCCGGCGGGGCTAGATTGGGCGCTGCATTGGGGTGCGCGTGGGCACCGTCCTTGGCTAGGGTTGCGTGTGGGGGGATAATCGGGGCAGGTTGGCACAGCGAGGGAGACTTGAGATGGCTATCGCGCCGGAAGAACGCAGCACGGCGGAGCGGATTGAGAAGACGGGGGTTTCGTTGGTGGACGCGGACGTTCACAACTATCCACGGTCGATGGATTCGCTGACGCCGTACATGTCTCAACGGTGGGTGGAGTATGTGCGCCAGACGGGGTTTCTGACGCCTCCAAAGGACGAGTATCCGAGATTTTATGAGGGGGCGGCGCGACGCGATGCCTGGCCACCGAACGGCGATATTCCCGGGTCCGACCCGGCGTTCGCGACGAGGCAACTGCTGGATGTATGGGATATTGATTACGCGATTGTGAATCCGCGGTACGCAGTCTCGCGCGGCCGTAATCTGGATTTTGGCAACAGCCTGATGCGAGCGGTCAACGAGTGGACGGCGCACGACTGGCTGGATTTTGACGAGCGGTACAAAGGCTCGATCGTGGTCAATTTTTCTGATCCGCCGGCGGCGGCGGAGGAAATCCGGCGGGTGGCGGCCGATCCGCGATTTGTGCAGGTGTTGCTGCTGGCGCGATCACCGGCGCCGTATGGAAGGCGGGAGTTTCGACCGATATTCGAGGCGGCGGTGGATGTGGGCCTGCCGATCGGGATGCACTTTGGCGGGGGCGGTGGTCCGATCACTGCGACGGGCTGGCCCTCCTTCTATATAGAAGACCATACGGGGATGGTGCAGTCGTTTGAGGCGCAGGTCCTGAGCATGGTCTGTGAAGGGCTGTTTGTGGAGTTTCCGACTCTGCGGGTCGTGCTTATTGAAGCTGGTTTTGCATGGCTGCCGCCGCTGATGTGGCGGTTGAATAAGAATTTTCGGGGGCTACGGCAGGAGGTGCCGTGGCTGAAGAAAATGCCGAGCGAATATATCCAGGAGCACTTTCGGGCGACGACCCAACCGATGGAGGAGCCGGAGAATCCGGAGCACCTGTTGCAGATCATGGACATGCTGGGGCGGGACGACTTCTTGATGTTCGCGACGGATTATCCACACTGGGATTTTGACGCGCCGGATCGAGCGATCCCGGCGAGTGTTCGTGGCGAACGGCGGGACGGGATCATGTTCAAAACGGCGATGGAGATGTACGACTTTGAGCGATCATGACGCTGGGGCGGTTGCGGGGTTCGAGATCGGAGAGCTGAAGGAGGTCGAGGTAGGCGGGCGGAGGATGGTGTTGGGTCGAAATAAGACCGGCTATTTCGCGCTGGCGAACACCTGCCCGCACCAGGGATCGCGGCTTTCGGCGGGTACCCTGATTGGGACGGCCATCGCGGACGCGGCGGGGAAGATTAAGTACAGCCGGGACGGGACGATCCTGCGCTGCCCGTGGCACGGATGGGAATTCGATGTGGACTCGGGGCGCTCGCTGTGCGAACCGGAACGTACGCGGGTGGCGGCGTACGCGGCGCGGGAGGAGGACGGCCGGCTGCTGGTGACGGTGGGTAGCACCGGATGGGGGAAATAATGGCGCGGCTATTCGGACGCGAGTACACGGCGGCTGAGCTGCTGGAGAATGTGGGCAACATCTCGCAGATCGCCGGGACGCGTCCATATCGGATCGAAGGCGGGGCGGCCGACGGGGTCAGCGGAATCGACATGTACACGGGATCGGGGCTGCGCGTCACGGTTCTGCCGGGGCGAGGGATGGACATCAGCCACGCTTCGTACAAGGGGATTCCGCTGGCGTGGATTAGCCCGGCGGGGGAGGTGTCGGCGCACGCGTATGAACCGGCCGGGTTTGGCTGGTTGCGCACCTTCGCGGGCGGCCTGCTGACGACCTGCGGGATGAGTCATGTGCTGGACCCGGCGAGGGAGGACGGGGTCGACTACGGCCTGCACGGGCGGGCTTCGACATTGATCGCGGAGAAGGTGGGAACGGAGGGGTGGTGGGATGGAGATGAGTACCGGCTCCGGATGAAGGGCACGACCCGGGAGGGAGCGTATCTGTCGGAACAGTTCGAGCTGGTGCGGACGTTCGCCACGAAGCTGGGCGCGAATTA
>CAZBZS010000074.1:0-6496 GCA_964496475.1 uncultured Chloroflexota bacterium
AGTTTTTCGTAATCGGCAATGGGAATCCTGGCCCGTAACATGATCCACTCGGCTACGCCGTCGATGTCCTTGCCATCCCACTTGCCGGCCGGAATGGCATAGAGACCCCAGTGGATTAACATGCCAAAACGGGCCTCGGACCACCAGGCAAGACGGTCACGGTCAGCCTGCGACTCTGGTCTTCTACCACTGCTGTCGCGGTCGCGGTATCTGTTTGCCATGACCAACTTCTCCTACGTACCGCTGGTACCCGTTGATTCTAAACTGGAGAATGAGAGGAGGGGCATGGGGCGTTCGGGTTATCGCGTGGCTGGGGGTCACGCAGCCGGGCGTCTTTTGGCAATCGCCGCCGCCCGGGCGCCCGCCGATCGGTAGTGCCCGATCTTCAACCACCAAACCAACCGGTCAGAGAGCGACGACCGCAGTAGCGTTCAGTCGGATTGCAGCACGAGAGCGACGGCGAGCTAGATCTCTGAAGTGGGCGTAAATTCCTGCATCAGCGACTGCATATGGAATTGGGGTTGGCTCTCTCTTATCGACTCCTGACGACCGCGCGACGACGGTCCCGTCGCGCACTCGCTTCCATGAGAATCCGTCGGGCGGAGTATCTGGTGTCGGTGGGCCTGATGCTGGGACCGGCGCTGGGGGGACTGATAACGGGCACGGCCGGGTGGAGATATATCTTCTTACTGCCGGTACCGGCGATGCTGCTGGCGGCGATGTTCGGCGGTCGGATTCTGCAGGAAACGCCTCGTGCCGAGGGAGAGCGGTTTGATTTTGTCGGCACATTGCTGCTGGCGCTGTGGGTGGTGCCATTGTTCTTCGTGCTGAATCAGGGCCCGAAAGCGGGCTGGGGCTCAGGACTGATTACGACCTTGACGCTTCTGACGATGGTGATGCTGGTGGCATTCCTGGTGGCTCAGTTGAGGGCGGCGCAGCCGGTCGTGGCGCTCACCGTGTTCCGCAACCAGCCGAATTTATTTTCTTCCAACTCAACCCAGCTTGCCCGAACCGTGATTCCCGCCTTGGCGAACATCGGACCCAACTCGTCGAACTGATCCAGCCAGGGCTCCATCTGCCCCTCTTTGATCGTGTAAATCCGCACCTGTCCCAGCATTTCACGCAACCTCCACAATCCAGCGTTCGGCCTTCGGCCTGTCCCGCGCTTCGCGACTGCTCCCGGCGGCGGTCAATCTCCCCCGCCGGATTCCGCGAGCACCTTTGCAGCGGCCTGGGCCGGTTCCGTGGTCGGGTCCCGACGCACGATCCGCTCCAGGTGCAGGCGGGCGTGCGGATCGCCGCCCCGGGCCTGATCCAGCGCCTCGGCAAAACCTTTTTCGCCAAAACTCGTGTCCCGTGGCACGACCGTCATGTCCAGCTTGTTCCAGTAGAACTGCAGTTCCTCCGACTCCCAGTTCGCGTATATATCGTCCCAGCCCGGCTCGCCGTCAATCGACAGGTGCGGCAGCAGCACTTGATCGAGAATCGGATGCTCCTTGGCCTGGTACCGGTTGTCCAGCGAAATTCGGATTCGGTCGGCCGTCACATTTGGCAACGCCTCGTGCACCGTAAGGCTGTGGAATATCAACGAGTCACCGATTTCGTAATTGGTTGTGAGCCAATCGCCGACCTGCTCCTCTTCGTCAACGATTAGGGCACCCGCGCCCAGCGAGAAATGATGATCAAATACGACATTCTTGTTGTGCGAGCCCGGCAGCAACGCCAGTCCACCCAGTTCGATCGGGCAATCGCCCACCGGCGACCAGCACGTATACGTGTCGAAAGTTCCCTGAAAATGCACGAAATCCTGGTGCGCTGGCGTCGTGTGTTCGCTGAACTGTGGAAACCACACCCGGGCGATCTTGCCGGGATGCGGCACCACGTGACTGCCCACGATCTTCCCCATAACCTCTAGCACCTCGGGCCAGTGCCCGGCCCGATGAAATGATTCGAGCCGATAGATCTGGTGGTATACATCCGTGTACTCGGTGTCGCCCTCTGTACATCGGGCGTCGATGTTCGCGACGCCGTCGATGAGCTCTGTTCCGGCTTGAAGCCATCCCCCAGCTCTCATGGGATTCAGCATCTCCTCGCGGAGCTTCATCAGCCGATCCGGGTCCTGCAGCCTCTTGAAGAAGAGGTAGCCGTCTTCCTGTATCCGCCGCCGAAGTTCAGCCGGGTCGTCGAGTTTGTCATTCGACACCCTAAATTCGCTCAATTTCTTAGCCATCGAACGGACAACCCTTGATTTCTGTGCCAAAGCCCTGCACACATATTCCGATCGATGGGCCCAAACACCTACGGAACGTCCCCCGGGCCATTCTAGTTTCGGCTGCGTTTCGACCACAATGCCCGCCGGCTTTGCCGCCGAATGACGAAGGCAGCCGAAGCTCACGGAGTACTACGCGGCACGGCCTTTCGGACGCCGGCCCTATCAGCTGGATTGTGGCCGCGGTGGGCGTTGACGGTGCAATGGCGCCAACGTCAGGCGAAGCGGATTGGGCGAGCTTGACTACCCAAGTCTCGGCCACAACGCCTGACTCGGCCCCACCGCCAATACCCTCCGGCCATCCGTCTCCCCGGAAAGACAATCCATGGGTTGCCTGCGTGGAGCGTCGGCAGACCGTCTCAAGCGAATCCACCACCGGCGAACATGGCCAATGGCCATACTCACAAAGCCCTGGGCGCAGGTCGATCACGATTGTCGCCCTTATCTTAGCCCTTGATGCCGGACATGGTGACGCCTTCTATGAAATACCGCTGTGCGGCCAGGAACAGGATCAGCACCGGCAGTATCGCCAGTGCCACGGCCGCCATCACCACCGATGGATTGCCGCTTTCCAGGCGACCCTTCAGCGCGGAGATTCCAAGCGGAAGGGTCATATTCTCCCAAGTATTGATGAAGATCAACGGTGTGAAGTAGTCGTTCCATGACTGGTTGAAAGTGATGATGGTGAGCGCGGCGAGTGCCGGACCGGCTTGCGGTATGGCGATGTTCCAGTAAAGGCGCCAGGGCCCGGCGCCGTCGATCCTGGCGGCGTCGAATAGCTCCTCGGGCATGGTCATGAAAAACTGGCGCAGTAGGAAGACGCCAAATGCGCTGGTGAGGCCGGGCAGGATCAACGAGAGGTGGTTATCCACGAGCTTGAATTTGCTCATCATCAGGAAGATGGGAATTATCGTGACCTGGATGGGGACCATGAGGGACGCCAGTAGGAGAATGAAGAGAACGTTCCGGCCGGGAAAGCGGAGACGGGCGAAGGCGAAAGCTGCCATGGAGCCGGTAACCAGCCGGCCGAGCGTCACCCAGAAGGTGATCTTGGTGCTGTTGAGGGCGAAGTCAAAGAAGGGAACCCGATGGGTCAGCACAGTGAGGTAGTTCTCGTACTGAAACTGGGTCGGGAACCAAGCCGGGGGAAGTTTGTAGGCTTCGCCGAGCGGGCGTAAGGAGGAGGAGAACATGAAGATCAACGGGATCGCGAAAAGCGCCGCGCCGAGACCGGCCAGGATGATAAATGCCCAGTCGACTATACGGGCTCTGCTGAGCTTGGAGCGCTTGGTGCGGACTACCGTGGCCGCCTGAGCGATTTCAGCCAACGGCTGTTACCTCCGGTGAAGTCCCGGCGGGCCAGGCGAGAACAGAACGCGGGGCACTCAATAGTTAACCCACCGCCGGCCGAATCGAAATTGCAGCAGGGTGACGCTGGAGATGACAACAAACATTGTCATGGCCACGGCGCAGGCGTAGCCGAGCCGGAAAAGCTGAAAGGCGTTTTCGTAGATGTACATGACTGCGCTACGGGTAGCGTCTCCAGGCCCGCCGGCGGTAAGCACGACGATGGAGTCGA
Organism: uncultured Chloroflexota bacterium; assembly: GCA_964496475.1. GTDB lineage: Bacteria > Chloroflexota > UBA11872 > UBA11872 > VXNJ01 > JASLPR01. Next base: position 3,849 of record CAZBZS010000074.1, read on the forward strand.
AGACCTGGAGGGCGCCGATGCCGAAGATGATCACTAGGAAGAAAATGCTGGGCGTCAGCAGCGGCAGAGTGATGTGGCGAAATGTTTGTACGCCGCTAGCGCCGTCGACTTTAGCAGCTTCGTAGTACACGCCGGAGATTCCCTGCAGTCCGGCGAGGATAATGATCATGGCGAAGCCCGTGTTCTTCCACACATCCATGACGATGATGGCGGGCATGGCGGTCGCCTTCCCCCCCAGCCAGGCGATGTCGCGCATTCCGAGGAAATTCAGGTAGTAGTTGATGATACCGGTGTCTTTGGAGTACAGGATTTGCCAGATGATGGCGGAAAACACGAGGGCGACGAGCACGGGGAAGAAGTAGGCGAGACGGTACACATAGGCGACGGCGGCGGGCATCTTGCGATTGACCAGGACGGCTAGCAGAAGCCCTACGGTGATGTTGAAGAATACGGCCACAGTAGTGAAATATAGGGTGTTGCGGTAGACAATCCGAAGGCGCGAGTCCCCCCACATTTCGACGTAGTTGCTGAAGCCGACATATTCCTCGGGAGCGAAGATGTCGTACGCGGTAAAGCTGAGCCATATCGCCTTGATAATGGGTCCGATTACGAAGGCAACATACCCGATGAAAGTGGGGATGAGAAAGCCATAGGCGGCGATGGCCTCGCGCTGCTTGTTTTTGCCCAGCCAGTGGCGAGACTCGGATATTGTTCCGGAGCTTACTTGAGAAGCGATTACACCCTCCCACCCGACCCCCCTGCAGCCCTCGCCGGGGACGGGGGGCAGGTATGGTCGTTGGTGCGGGTACTAAGCCCGATGAACTTAGCCCTTGAGCTTGTCCATGGCGGGCTGTAGCTCCTGATGGGCGGCGGCCATGGCCTCTTCGGCGGTCTTGGAGTTGGCCATCATCTCGCCGAAATGGCGCATGAAGATGGTTTCAAGCTCGTTGAAGTTCGCCGGGCTCGCGACAAACTTCATATCGTCCAGGCTTTCGTAGTAGATCTTCGAATTTGCCGGGAACTTGAGGAACTCGGCGCTTTCGGCGACGGAGCGCCGTGCGGGCACGGCGACGCCGGCGGCGGCGGTGGCCTGAATGGTCTCGAGGCTGTTCAGCTCCTTGATGACCTCCCAGGCCAGCTCCTTGTTTTCGCTCTGCGTGGAGATGCCCCAGCCGCCGAAACCAGCCACCGTTGTGTGCGCCCTGTTCCCGGGCCAATACTGCACGTCAAAGGTCTCGAAATCCGCTGCGATGAAGCTCTGAATGGGCCAGTGGCCCCAACCGCTCATGCCCAGCCTACCGGCCGTGAAGAGACCGTTGTTGGAAAGCCCCGATCCGCCGCCAGAGACATCGAAGGACACCTTGTGCTTCCAGACGAGGTCCTGTACGAATTGCATCGCCTCGGTGACTTTAGGATCGTTCAGGTTTGAATCGGTCCAGTCGTCGTTGAGCTGGTAGGTGTCGTTGGTGAGTAACCACGGCGTGAGCCCAAAGTTGAAATTGGGGATACCAAAGCCGAAGATCTCATTATCGCCTTCGCCGGACGTCAGCTTCGCCGCACTCTCAAGGAACGCATCCCATTTCCAGTTGGCTTCCGGGAAAGGAACGCCCTTCTCCTCCCACATGGCGGTGTTGTAGTGAATCACCATGTTGTTCCAGGAGTGGGGGATCTGATAGAGCTTGCCGTTCACGGTGTGCGCCTCTACACAGGCCGGATGTATATCGCTCATCATCTCCTGGCCTGCGGCATCGGTTTTGATGAGTTCATCGAGGGGCTCTAGCGCGTTCTTGGAGACGACAAGGCGGGTTCCCTCGATGGCGATGTTGATGATATCGAGCTGGGTTCCGCTGGCTACTGAGGCCGCGACTTTGTTTGAGTACTCCGACCAAGTGCTGACGGGGGTGAAGTTGTCCACGATTTCCACGTTCGGAAATCGCTTGTTGAACCTCGCGTGGGCGTCCGCATAGATCTTCGCATCAGCCTCTCCACCGAAGTTGAAGATGACTATCTTGGCTGAGATTTTCGAGTCTACGCTGCTCGGTGCAGCCGCTACTTCCTTAATGACCTCCCTCACCACCTCGACCTCGACCTCGACCGGCACTTCCTTCTCGACAGTAACGATGCGATCGACCGGTACTTCCTTGATCACCTCTCGCTCGATAACCGTTGCTTCCCCGCACGCTGCCAGCGTCAGAGCTGACACCCCACCTAGGAGCCCCGTCCCGATAATCGACCTTCGACTAAATCCTTTGTACGATCTCATGGATCCGATCCTTCCCCTAACTCTCAATAAATTCTGGGACTTGTGCGCGACACGACCCCACTCCTGCCCAGCCGCAGCGGCCCGGCACAGCCCAACTGCGCGACGATACACGGTTGACTTCTCGCGTTCAACCCACCTTTCGGCGTCGCAGCCAGATTTGACCGGGAGGGCCGGTTAGTCGCATGGTTAGCGGTGATTACCCAATCTGATGAGCCGGCTGCGGCGGAGGTGGAAATCGCATGGCAATTGCAACGGGCGTTCGCACCGGCGTCGACCTGGGCCGCGTCACCACCTACACCGGCGAATCGCTCCGCTGTCTGGCCATGCCGATGGGCGGACTCGGCGCCGGCCAGGTCTCTCTCGCCGGCGATGGCAGCCTGCGCCA
>CAZBZS010000075.1:0-6396 GCA_964496475.1 uncultured Chloroflexota bacterium
CACCGGATAATAGATCCCGGAAATCAAGAGCAGCATTGCCTGCACGACGATCGTCATCTGCGTTCCCCGCTCGAGAAAGATCAGCGGCAAGGCCGCGGCCATGATCCCGACCCCGAGAAACCCGACGCTGCCGAGCATGACAAAGATGATCGCGGTCAAGAAGTCGGCGTTGCCTACGTCCAGCTTGAAAAATAGACTCACCACCAGAATCACGACCAGCGTTCGCACTAGGCCGTAGACCACCGCGAACACCGCCGATCCGCCGAGCATCGTTACCAGGCGGATCGGCGCCATGAAGGTGTATTCGATCGTGCCTTCCCAGCGCTCCCAGCTGATCATGAACGCTACGGCGTCGAACACGCCGTTCAGATAGGTCCACACCAGCGTCCCCACGAGCAAGTAGATGATCATGAAATCCGTGGCCGTGCCGACCCCGGTCAGGGCTTCTGCGCCGGGCGCGATGTAGGTGACCGCCAGGACATTCACGATGCTGTAGATGAGGAATACCACCTCCCAGCCCCAGTAGCGACGAGTGGCGCGGAAGTTCCGCTCGATGAACGCCCAGGCGCCGCGGAGTTGTAGAGAAGATGCGAGCATCGGTTTTCCCTCAGTCCTTTGGGGTGGCTTCCAGATCCAGGGCCCCGGCCGAGTCCTCGGGCTCCTCGTCCAGGGCGTGACCGACGATGGTCAAGAAGGCTTCTTCGAGATTGCCGGCCGGGCCTTTTCGGGCGGCCAGCTCGACCAGCTCGGGGATTGATCCGCTGGCGACGATGCGTCCCTCGGACATGATCGCGATGACGTCACAGAGCTTTTCGGCTTCGTCCATGTCGTGACTCACAAGGAGGACGGTAGCGTCATGCTCTTCGCGAAGCTCGGCGATGAATTTCTGAACCTGGCGCTTCGAAGCCGGGTCGAGTCCGGTTGTCGGTTCGTCGAGCAGGAGTAATGTTGGAGAGGTCAGGAATCCCCGGGCGACCGCAACCTTCTGCTGCATGCCGCGGGACATCTGCTCCAACGGCCGCAGAACCTGTTCCTCTTTGATGCTCAGACGGGCGAGGATATTCATGACCCGCTGTTCGGTCTCATCGTGATCGAGTCCGTAGGTCTGCCCGGCGAATAGCAGGTTTTCCATCGGGCTGAGCTTGCGGAAAAAGGAGGCTTCCACCGAGACTCGGTTGATAAGCCGCCGAACCGTATGGGAGTCGTCGACAACGTCATAGCCGAAGACCTTCAAGGTGCCGCCATCGGGATAGAGCAGAGTTGAGATCATGCGAACAAGGGTTGACTTGCCGCAGCCGTTAGAGCCGACAATGCCGTATATGCGACCGCGCTCGACCTGGAAGCTGACCTGATCGACGGCCACGACAAGCTCGGGCTTGCCTCGATTCCACGGCAACGGCAGTCGGATGCCGCGGGTGTCAAAAGTTTTGACGGCGCCGCGCACATCAAGGGCGATGTTGATTTCAGGTGAAACTGACACGGGGAATCCTTTTGAGAGAGTTGCGGAAGACGGACCGTGTAAGAGGTCCCGCGGCCGCTGGAATGCGGTCGGCGGAACCTACCGGGTGAGGCTGTAGTTGATCATCGCCAGACGACTCTTCTCATTCGGATCTTTCCTGCGCCAGGTTCGCGCAAGGAGCGCGGGCGAGGCCGATCCTACGGCCCGGCTTTGATTCCGTCAACTAGATCAGCCTGCTAGCGCACCCCCACCGGAGTCCCTCGTCCGGTGAACCGCTTTTTGAGTCTTTGGTAAGTCGAGATGAAGTGTATGAATTTCGACGACTTGCGGGTTGTGAAAGTGGCCTGGGCCATAGCCGCCAGGAATTCGCGGGGGCCGTTAAAGGGTTCTATTTCTTGATAACTGCGGGCGAGCTCGATCAGTGAATGGGCGTCGCTGCCGACTGCCGGGACCAGCTCTCTACCCTGCTGAAAATGGCGGGCGGCAACGTTGTCCTCCGATTTGATGTTGCGGCTGTTGAAGATTTCGATCATGTCCAGCTCGCTGGTGACTTCGAGCAGGGCGTCGCGTTCAATGGCGCTGGATCGGTAGCGGTCGAATGGATGGGGGACGGAGAGGATTCCGCCCTGTTCCATGATCGCCCGGGCGGTGTCCATTACCGACATGCCGGGGGGGATGTACTCCTGCAGAAAGTAGCCGAGCAATTCGCCGCGGTCGGTCTTGATTTCTTCTCCCACGATGACCGGAAATGATCCGATGTCGCGGGCCTCGAAGGCACCGCCAATCTGGTTGTGGTCGGTGACGGCGATCATATCGAGCCCTTTGCGGCGGGCGGCTTCGAGCAGTTTCGCCGGGTCGACGCCGCAATCGGGCGACCAGTAGGTGTGGCAGTGGAGCTCGACGCGAATGCGGTTCAAACGGAGTCTGCGCGGGTGGCCCCGGGGGTCTCTCCGACCCACATCTCGCCGCCTTCGCAATACTCTTTCTTCCAGATGGGGACGGTCTGCTTAAGGGTGTCGATGGCGTAGCGGCAGGCGGCGAAGGCCTCGGCGCGATGGGGGGCGGCGGCGACAATGAAAATGCTGGCCTCGCCGATGGGAACTTCGCCAACCCGGTGGATCATGGCGAAGTCGCGCACCTGCCAGCGTTCTTCCACTTCGTCGACGATCTGATTCATCTTCTCAGTGGCCATGGGCTCGTAGGCTTCGTAGAAGAGCTTCTGTACGGTCTTGCCTTCGGAGTGATTGCGGGTGTCGCCGCGGAAGGTGACGACTCCGCCATTCTCCGGGGCGGCGACGGCCGCCAGGGCCTCGGCGAAGTCGATGGCCGAGTTCACGACGCGAATGAGCCTAGCCACCGCTCACCGGCGGGATGAGAGCCAGCTCGTCCCCATCGTGCAGCACCCGGTCGGGCTCGGCAAAGTCGTGATTGACGGCGAAGCGCAGGATGGGGCGCATGGCGGAGATCCGGGGATGATCGGCGGCGAGGGCGGTAAAGGCCGAGTCCACGGTCGCACCGGGGGCGAGCGTGACCGCCAGTTCGCGCCGGCCGATCAGCTCGGCAGCTCCGGCGAACAGTTTCACCGATACTTCGATAGCGGCCGGGGCAACTTTCTTGCTCTCAACGTGCATGTTCTGAACTTAGCACCCGGTCGGCGGCGTTGCTAGCGGCAGACCGGGTGTTGGCCTAGAGGCCGCCGACGAGACTCGGCGGGAGGGGGAGCCGAGCCGGTGGCGGGAAGGGTTGTGTCCGGCTTTGGCTAAGGACGTCGAGCCGGATTTCGTAACTGGTGTAACGCCGACGTAACACACTAGCCAGTAGAACGTTTTTTCGGGTTTTGGGATGCGGGATTTGGAATGCCGTTTTACAGGCTTCAAAGTGTGGGTCCAGGTGGCCAGCGCTCCGATTTCTGACGGCAGCCAGGCCTCATTCGATTGAGCATCGGGCACTGTGTCACTCAATCAAGAGCGCCAGTTTCGCTGGAAGCCGCGGCGTATTCGGCGCCGAGGCGCACGTATTCGGCGCAGTTTTTGACGATCCATGCGCGCATCTCGGGTTTGACCTGGCCGACGGCCCGGGCGGGAACGCCGAGAATGAGGGAGTCGGGCTCGAAGTCGGCGTTTTCGGTGACCAAAGCGTTGGCGCCGACGACGCACCCGGCACCGATGTGAGCGCCGTTGAGCACGGTCGCATTCATGCCGATGAGGGCGCCGTCGTCGATGGTTGCGCTGTGGACCACGGCAGCGTGACCGATGGTGACGTTTTCGCCGATCCGGACGGGAATACCGTGTTCGATGTGGAGGACGGCTCCGTCCTGGATGTTGGAGTTGGCGCCGATGTAGATGGGTTCGTGGTCGGCGCGGATGACGGCGTTGTACCAAATGCTTGCGCCGGAGGCGATGTGGACCTCGCCGATGAGGACGGCGTGGGGAGCGACGAATGCGTCGTCGGCTATCTGGGGGACAAGGCCACGGAAGGGGATGAGTTTCATTTCAATAGTCTCCGATGTAGTCAGTCGGTGGTGAAGCCGACGTTGCCGGCTTCGCGTATGCTGATGAATCCCTCGCCGGTTTTTCCGATGACCAGGTGATCTAGCACTTTGATACCGAGGAGATCGCTAGCCTGGATGGCGGCTTCGGTGACGCGCAGGTCGTCGGAAGATGGGGTGGGGTCGCCGCTGGGATGGTTGTGGGCCAGGATGACGGCGACGCAGTTGCGGCGGACGGCGGAGCGGAAGAGGTCGCGCATGCGGGCGGAGACGACGTTGAGGGAGCCGGTGGCGGCGTTGACGATCTCGGCGACCCGATGGCGGAAGTCGAGGAGCATGACGCGGAGGGTTTCTTGTTCGAGGTTTCGGATGAGCGGTCCGAGGATGCCGGCGGCGTCGGAGGCTCCGCCGACACGTGGCTTGTTGCTGGCGCGGGCCAGGAGGAGGCGGCGACCGACCTCGAGGGCGGACTTGATCTCGGTGGCTTTGGCGGGGCCGATGCCGGGGACCTCGGTGAGGGCGGTCATGTCGGCGTCAGCAAGTCCGGTCAATCCGCCGAAGCGAGTGAGGAGGGCACGGGCAAGATCTACGGCGTTGGCCTTTTGCGTGCCGGTGCGCAGGACGATGGCGAGGAGCTCGGCGTTGGACAGGTATTCGGAGCCGTGCTCGGCGAGGCGCTCACGAGGGCGCTCAGAAGGGACCATTTGCTGGATGCGGACCCGATAGTGAGAGTCGCCGTCGGGTTGCGAGCCCATTTCAGACGGAGCTTGGAGGGATGGATTCGCTCTGGTCGGGCTCGTGGGTGCGATTGTGGTGGTGGACGCCGCAATAGGGGCAGACGGGCCAGTGAAATTCGTTGACGCGACCGCATTCGGTGCAGGTGGTGCGCAGTTGAGTCTGGCAGTTGGGGCAAAGGAGATAGTCGCTTTGGGAGCGGTGACCGCAGGTGGGGCAGTAGTCGGCCTGCTCGATTTCGCGCAGGAGGGCCTCTTCGCTGAGGGAGCGTTCGTAGTCTTCGTCGAGGGTCTCGCGGGGCCTCAGGACCATGTAGAGGAGGACGCCGAAGGGACCGAGGAGGGCGACGAGGAGGATCGCGAAGAGGCGGACGTAAATGTCCAGGGTCCGGGTGCCGATGTCGTAGTAGCACCAGACGATGGAGGCAAGCCAGAGCGCGGCGACGAAGGCACCGGCGAGGGCGATGCCATAGGTGATCACGTGGCCAATTGCTTCCATCTAACTCAGCATAACGGGATGTGGGCCGAGCGAGGAAGATGTTGGCGGGGGTTTGGGCGGGGACGGAGCGGGCTCAGGAGTGCAGGTTTACGACGGTGGTGCGGGCGAGGTCGAGCGAGACTTCGTGATCGGGAGTGGCGCGGCCGAGCTCTTCGAGCAGGACCCAACGGGGCCGGCCGCCGACGACTTTCTTGTCGCGGGTTATGGCGTCGAGGAGGGAGTCGGGGGTAGCTCCGTCGTATTGAAGCGGGAGGCCGGCGCGGGCGAGGAGGTCATTCTGGCGTTGCTCGACGCCGGCGTCGATGAGGCCGAGTTGGCGGCCGATTGCGGCGGCGCCGGCCATGCCGATGGCAACGGCCTCACCGTGCAGATAGCCCTGGTAGCCGGTGGAGGCTTCGATGGCGTGGGCGATGGTATGGCCATAATTGAGGATGGCGCGGAGTCCGCGGTCGAAAGGGTCCTGCTGGACGACGCCGGCTTTGATTTCGACGCAACGGCGCACAGCGAGGAGGAGGAGTGAGGGGTCGGCTAGATCGGTTGAATCGCGGAGGCGATCTTCGAGGAGTTGGAAGAATTCGGCGTCGAGAATGGCGCTGTGCTTGATGACCTCGGCCCAGCCCGCAGCGAGCTGGCGGTGGGGGAGGGTGGAAAGGACATCGATGTCGAGGAGGGAGAGGGAGGGGGGGTGGAAGGCGCCGACGAGGTTTTTGCCGCCGGGGAGGTCGACGCCTACTTTGCCGCCGATGCTGCTGTCGACCTGGGCGAGGAGAGTGGTGGCGATCTGGGCCCAGCGCAGGCCGCGCATGTAGGTGGCGGCGACGAAGCCGACGAGATCGCCGATCACACCGCCGCCGAGAGCGATGATGAGATCGCCGCGCTCGGCCCGGGAATCGAGGAGCCAGTCGTAGAGCTCGCTGCTCTTGGAGAGGGCCTTGGCGGTTTCGCCGGGAGGAATTTCTTTGTAGGCGACGCGACATCCGGTGGATTCAAGCAGTTCGTGGGTGCGGGCGCCGTAGATTGCGCCGACGTTGCGGTCGGCGATGATGAAGGCGTTCCCGCCCAGGCCGCGACTTTCCAAGTGATCGGGAAGGGTGGTGAGGAGATCGTGCCCGATTTCGACGTAGCCGGGTAAGGACACCTAGTAGCTCCGGTCGGTGGTGGCGGGTCCGTAGCAGATTAGTTCGAGTTCGTCGACGAGGTCGTGCAGCTCCTTGTT
>CAZBZS010000076.1:0-6368 GCA_964496475.1 uncultured Chloroflexota bacterium
TCGTCGGCGCGGAAGCCGATGGGGGCGAAGACGCGGCGGATGTCGCGGAGGGTGCTGGTGACGGGATGGAGTCCGCCGACGGCCGGGTGGTAGCCGGGGAGGGCGACGTCGATGGGCTCGACGCCGGCCCGGGTGCGGGTGGCGAGGATGGCTTGGTGATCCGCGAAGGCGGATTCGAGTCGCTGGCGGGCGGCGTTGGCGGCCTGGCCGATGGCGGGGCGCTCTTCGGCGGAAAGCTTGCCGATGCCACGCAGGATTCCGGTTAGCTCGCCGCTGCGGCCGGTGTAGTGCCGGCGCCAGTCGTCGAGGTCGGCGGCATCGGTTTCGGCGAGCTCGGCGAGGGCGGTCTCTACGAGGCGGTCAATCTGATCCTGCATGTCGCTTCCGGAGAGTGCGGTGGCGGGGACGGGTGGGCGTAAATGGCCTGCCGCAGAATAAGGCAGGCGGAATGGGGTTGGCGAATCGCGGCGAGAGACCCGGGGAGGGGGCCGGCGTCCGGATCAGGCGGCTATGGCCGTGCGGGCGGTCTCGACGATTTTGGTGAAGGCGGCATCGTCATTGACGGCGAGCTCGGCGAGCTGCTTGCGGTCGATCTCGATGCCGGCACGGCGGATGCCGTTGATCAGCTGGCCGTAGGGGAGGCCGTGGCGGCGGGAGGCGGCGTTGATGCGCATGATCCAGAGACGGCGGAACTGGCGCTTGCGGAGGCGGCGGCCGATATAGGCGTAGTCGAGGGCGTGCATCTCCGCCTCGTGGGCGGTCTTGTAGAGGCGATGGCGCCCGGAATGGCGGCCACGGGATGCTTTGAGAACGTCCTTGCGGCGGCGGCGGGTGGCGACTGAATTCTTGGCCCTGGCCATGGGTCGGGGTCTCCTGTGGGCCTAGCCGCCGCGCAACATCGCCATGACTTTGCGGGCAAAGCCACGGGGCAGGGCGGTCATTTTTTTGCCGGCCTTGCGGGCGCGGTAGGACTTCTTGTACTTGAGATGCCCGGAGGCGCCTTTCGCGTGCATGAGCTTGCCGCGGCGGGTGACGCGGACGCGCTTGGCGGCGGCTTTGCGGGTTTTCAGTTTGGGCATGGCGAGCCGTCGTCTCTTAGATGGGGGTGCGGTCTGATCCCAAGTGCGGAATTGTAGCATCAGGAGGGGTTCTAGCGGCAGTTTTGCTGAATCCGGCGGCGGCGGGCGGCTGGTGGCCTGGAGGCCGCTAGGATTGGGAGGTGAAGCGCGCCGGATGAAGGGGGAGCAATAATGAGGCCGGAATCAGGAATCTCTGGTTTGATATACGACCTCCTTCGACTAATCAGGCTGGTGAGCGAGCGCCAACCGGAGGCGACAGAAGAGGATATGAAGCTATACGAGGAGGAACTGGACGAACTGGAGACCCTGGTCGACCAAAAGTATGGAGCTGAGACCGGGGTAGAGAAGGAAGTTGGGGACGATGCGGACGTACGAGGACTGGCGGAATCGGGAAAGAAACCTGGAAAGCGGGGGGACAGCGATAGCCCGTTCAGCTGGAGAGAGCGATAATGCGGGTGAATTTGAAAAGAGGTTCCATGGAAGCGACGCTGGTAGAAGAATTTCGACAGGTGCTGACGAAGATCATGATGGCGGTGGAAGCGGCGGCCGGAGGCGGGGCGAGCGAAGCGCTAGAGGATTACAAAATGGCGCTGGCGCGATTGGAAGAGCTGGGGGAGCGGCTGGCGCCGGAGGAAAAGCGGATGCGCCACTTCGTGGAGAAGCACGGGTTTAGCCAGGCGCTGGACGAGCTGGAGGCCAGATTTCCGAGCGCGGGCCCGGCCTAGCGGATTGTTGAGGCGAGTGGGGGGATGGGGATGAGCGGGCGGAGGGTGCGGGCGATTGTGAATCCGCATGCGGTTCGAGGTGGACGGTGGGAGCGGTGGAGGCGTTTGCGGGATGAGCTGGTGGTGCGAGGAGTGACGGTGGATGAGCGGGAGACGGAGCGTCCCGGGAATGCGGTGGAATTGGCCGCGGAACTGGCCTCCGGGGGCGGCTTTGACCTGGTGCTGGCGGTGGGTGGGGACGGGACGGTGAGCGAGGTAGCGGCGGGGATGCTGGGGGTGGGTTCGGGTGACGACCTGCCGATCCTCGGCGTGATGCCGCTGGGGTCCGGGAACGACTTCCAGCGCACGGCGGGCGGATTGGTGACGGGTGGGGAGCTGGCGACGCGGCTGGCGGAGGTGGCACCGGCGGTGATGGACGCGGGCCGTATCCGGTTTGAAGAAGGAGACCGGGCGGACCAGTACTTCGTGAACGTGGCTAACGTGGGCTTTTCGGCGGCGGTGGGAGAACGGGTGGAGCGCTCGTTTCGCTCGTGGCCGCGAATGGCCGGCTATCTGGTGGGAGCGATCGTCACGCTGGCCGGCTACGGCAATCCGTGGATCGAACTGGAGATCGGCGGCGAGCGCCGGGAATGTCGGGCGAACAGCGTGATCGTGGCGCTGGGTAATTACTTCGGCCAGGGGATGAAGGTGGCGCCGGATGCGGTGGCGGACGATGGGTTATTCGACGTGGTATTGATCGGAGACATCGGCAAGCTGGAACTGCTGGCGGCGTATCCGCGTCTGTACACGGGCTCGCACGTGCGGCACGGGAAGGTGGAGGTGATGCGGGGAGGCCGGGTGTCGATTCGGGCGGACCGCGGCGTGGCGGTGGAAGGAGACGGGGACATGCGGGGAGCGCTGCCGGCGACGTTTGAGGTGCTGCCGGGAGCGTTGCGGGTAATAGCCTGAGACGAGGCGGCGGGGCTATTCGCGTGGTGGGTTGGAGGAGATTCCCGGGCGGCGAGTGCGCAGCAGGCGCAGGCCGTTGAGGACGCCGATGAGGGTGCTGCCCTCGTGGCCGAGGACGGCGAGGGTGAGGGTGAGCCAGCCGCCGAGAGCGCCGATCAAGAGGATGGAGACGACGGAGATGGCCCAGATGAGATTCTGGCGGACGACGGCGGTGGCGCGGCGGCCGAGATCGAGGGCGAGGGGGATGCGGTCGAGCTCGTCGGCGGTGAGGACGACGTCGCCAGTCTCGAGGGCGACGTCGGTGCCGGCTAGGCCCATGGCGAGGCCGAGGTCGGCGGCGGCGAGGGCGGGGGCGTCGTTGATCCCGTCACCGACCATGGCGACGGGTCCGTAGCGGGCGCGCAGTTCCCCGACGAGGCGAAGTTTCTGGTCGGGGAGCAGGTCGGCGTGAAATTCCTCGATGTGGGTCTCGCGAGCGATACTGCTGGCGACGGCGGGGGAGTCGCCGCTGAGCATGACGGAACGGACGCCGAGGCGATGAAGTTCGGCGACGGCCGATGCAGCGCCGTCGCGGACGCGGTCGGAGAGGGCGATGAGGCCGACGGCCCCGCGACGCTCGCCGCCGACCATGAGGGTGGAATAGCCGGAGTCGCGGAATTTCTCGAAGCTGTCGGCGGGCACGGAGGCCGATTCGCGGGCCCAGTCGGGGACGCCCTTGCCGACCCAGATGCGCTCGTCGCTGATGCGGGCGGTGACTCCCCAGCCGGGATCGGCGGAGAAACTGTCGACGTTCTGGAGGGAGAGCCCGCGGTCGTCGGCCTCGACCACGACGGCACGTGCGAGGGGATGCTCGGAATGCTGCTCGACGGAGGCCGCGAGGGTCAGGATGTCCTCTTCGGATTCGCCGTTGAGAGACCGAACTTCGACGACGACGGGGCGGCCGATGGTGAGGGTGCCGGTTTTGTCGAAGGCGATGACCTTGATAGCGCCGGCGGTTTCGAGGCGGTCGCCGCCTTTGAAGACGATGCCGCGGCGGGCGGCGCCGGCGATGGCGGAGAGAACGGCGGCGGGGATGGGGATCATGACGGCGCAGGGGGAGGCCACGACGAGGACGGTCATGGAGCGATAGATGGCGTCTTGCCAGGCGAAGTCGAAGGCGAGGCGGGTAACCAGGAGGACGGCGGTGGCTATGGCGATGACGACGATGGTGTAAGCGGGGCCGAGGCGTTCGGCGATGCGCTGTGCGCGGGGGCGGGCCTCTTCGGCTTCCTCGACGGCGCGCACGATCTGGGCGAGGGTACTGTCGGCGGCGGTGGTGGTGGCGCGGATATTCAAGACGCCGAGCTGATTGAGGGTGGAGGCGTAGACGTGATCGCCGGGACATTTCTCGACGGGGATGGCTTCGCCGGTGACGCTGGACTCGTCCACGGTGGAATCTCCGTCCAGAACGATGCCGTCGACGGGGATGCGATCTCCGGGCCGCAGGATGACGATGTCGCCGAGGAGGAGATCTTCGATGGGGATTTGGATTTGCCTGCCGTCCCGGTCCACTAGGGCGGTTTCGGGACGAAGCTCCATGAGGGCCTGGACGGCGCGGCGGGTGCGGACCATGGCGTAGGTTTCGAGGGTGCCGCTGAGGGAGAACAGGAACATGAGGGTGGCGCCCTCTTCCCAGAATCCGATGGCGGCAGCGCCTATGGCGGCGGTGATCATGAGGACGTTGACGTCGAGATGGTGCCTGCGGGCGGCCTCGTAGGCGTCGCGTGCGGGGAAGAGCCCGCCGGAGAGGTAGGCGATTATGAACAGGGTGACGGAGACAGCGCCGGGTGCGGAGATCGTCTCAATGATGAGCCCGGTGATGAGCCCGACGAGGCAGACGGCGGTGAACGCCATCATTAGGCGGACTTCGGAAATGTGGAAGTGGTATTGCTGGGCGCGGGCGATCATGAGGTGTCAATCATCGCGTGATTCGCGGCGGCCTGTCCATGGGGGATATCGGGTGGGGGGCGCGGGGGACGGCGGGAACGTGTGTGAGCGCCAACCCGGCGAGGACGAAGAGAATCGCCATCATGGCGTAGACGACGCCGTACCCGAGCAGCGGTTGGACCCGGTTGAAGGCGTCCAGCGGCACGATGCCGGCCCCAGCGCGAGGAGGAACAGTCGCTCACAGCCCCCATGAGCGGCTGCGCGATAACCGACACCACCAATCCGAGAGCGACCAGGATGCCGACGAAGGTACCCTTGTTGGCGCTGCCGACCAGGGTCTCAACCCGGTTAGGCAGGCAGACGATGTTCAGTCCGTCCCAGACGGTCGAAAGGCCGAGCCACAAGAGACTAATGCGCAGCAGGAATCAGTAGCGGCGGGAGGCGAGTGGGTCAGAGCCACCGGTCTGGCTCCAATCGCCGGCGAGGGCCGGAGCTCTGCGTCGCGGAGGTGTGGTCCACTGGTCCGCTTCCTACTAGGGGTCGCCCGCTTGCGCGCGCTGGCGTAGAAGATGGTCGACCAGGACAAGGGCGAGCATGGCCTCGACGATGGGGACGGCGCGGGGGAGGACGCAGGGATCGTGGCGGCCGCGGCCTTTCAGGATCACCTCGTTGCCCTGCTCGTCGACGGTTTGCTGATCGCTCATGATGGTGGCGGTGGGCTTGAAGGCGGCGCGGATGATGATGTTTTCGCCATTGGAGATGCCGCCCTGGATGCCGCCGGAGTTGTTGGTGCGGGTGCGGATGCGGCCGTCATCGTTGTAGTAAGGGTCGTTGTGCGCGCTGCCGGTGAGGAGGGTTCCGGCGAAACCGGAGCCGACCTCAAAGCCTTTGCAGGCGGGGATGGAGAGCATGGCGCGGGCGAGATCGGCCTCGAGCTTGTCGAAGACGGGATCGCCGAGGCCCGTAGGGACGTTGCGGGCGACGGCCTCGACGACGCCACCGAGGGAGTCGCCGTCTTTGCGGGCCTGCTCGATGCGCTGGATCATGGCGGCGGCGGTGGGGGGGTGGGGGCAGCGGACGGGGGTGGCTTCGACGTCGGTGAAGGAGACGGCGTCGGGATCGACGTCGGCTTCGAGATCGGCGACGCGCTTGACGTAACCGCCGATCTCGATGGAGTGGAATTCACGCAAGATCTGGCGGGCGATGGCCCCGGCGGCGACGCGGCCGATGGTCTCGCGGGCGCTGGCGCGGCCGCCGCCCTTCCAGTTGCGAATCCCGTATTTGGCTTGGTAGGTGTAGTCGGCATGAGAGGGACGGAAGACGTTGCGGAGGTGCTCGTAGTCCTTGCCTCGGGCGTCCTGGTTCCAGACGGCGATCATGATGGGGGTGCCCAGGGTGATGCCGTCGAAGACGCCGGAGAGTATTTCGGCGTGGTCGGCTTCTTGGCGCTGGGAGGTGAGGCTGCTCTGGCCGGGCCGGCGGCGGTCGAGATCCTTTTGGATTTCATCGAGGTCGATAGCGAGGCGGGGAGGGCAGCCGTCGATGACGACGCCGACGGCATCGCCGTGGGACTCGCCCCAGGTGGTGACCCGAAAGGCCCGACCGAAGGTGTTACCCATGGGATGCGGCTCCGTGGTGACGAATTTGACGGTTGCCCGGCGGGCGGTGATCCGAAGAGGATTCCGGCCAG
>CAZBZS010000077.1:0-6305 GCA_964496475.1 uncultured Chloroflexota bacterium
GGCAGGAAGAGGAATCGGGCGGGCGGTGGCCCGGGACTTGGCCAAGTCTGGCGCAGATATCGGGATGTGTTCACGCTCGCGGGATGAGTTGGAGGTGCTAGCGGCGGAAGTATCAGAAATGGGGAGGAAAGTTGTAGCTGTTCCCACTGACGTAGCAGAGTGGGAACAGGTCGAGGCTTTTGCTAGGGAGGTTAAACAACAACTTGGGCCGGTAGATCTTCTGTTCAACAATGCAGGAGTCAGTATGGATAACGGTCCGGTGACGGAGAGCAACCCGGCTACCTGGCGGCGTGTGATCGATATCAACCTAATGGGCATCTATCATGTAGCGCGCGCCTTTATCAACGATATGCCGCGTGGAGGCAATATCCTAAATACCGGTTCCGGAGCTGGAGAGAACCCACAGCCCAATGATTCATCCTACTGTGTATCGAAAGCCGGTTTGCATATGTTTACCGGGGTGCTTGCGCTGGAGGTTTGGGATCGAGGAATCTGTGTTAACACGCTGATTCCAGGTCCGGTGGCAACGCTTATTGCCACTTCTCAAACGGCTGTTTGGGGAACCGATGCGGACAGTGAGGAATTGATTCTGGCGGAATTTCAGGGTAAGCCGGCTCCGCAGGCTCCCAGCGAATTAGTCAAATCGCCCAGTGAAGTGGCGGAATTTGCGCACTATATTTTCTCGCTTAGTGAAACCGGTCCTAC
Source organism: uncultured Chloroflexota bacterium (assembly GCA_964496475.1). Classification (GTDB taxonomy): domain Bacteria; phylum Chloroflexota; class UBA11872; order UBA11872; family VXNJ01; genus JASLPR01. The sequence continues at coordinate 706 of CAZBZS010000077.1, forward strand.
TGGGCAGGTATTTTCTATTGCACGCCGACCCTTCTGAATTGCTATTCAAACTGGCCTACGGATTTATTAGGTATATCTACTAGGGCGAATCAACTCATCTGCTTCGGCCAGCGTTATAGCCTCGCAATGACCACAATTGTTACAAATCGCTATAGTACCGATGGAGAAAACTTAACACAGGGATTAGGACAAAGAAGACTAGGGTAGTTACATGACCGTCAACTCCTCCGACTCCATCGCCATTCGCCAGTTTGGCCGCCATGCCGACCGCGTCTCCATCATCGCCCTTGGCGGCGGTCACCTGGCCCGTCCGGGCATCGACGAGCAGGTCGCCATCGGCGCCATTCAGTCCGCTGTCGATCGCGGTATCACCTTCATCGACACCGCCTGGGACTACGGCGACGGCATCAGCGAAACCCACATCGGCCGCGCTCTCAAAGGCCGCCGCGACCAGGTCTTCCTCGCCACCAAAGTCTGTGCCCGCGACGCCATCACCGCCGCCGAGCAGATCGACGAAAGCCTCCACCGTCTCCAGACCGATCACGTCGACTTGCTCCAGCTCCACGAGTGCAACTACGACAACGACCCCGACCTGATATTCAGCCCCGACGGTGCTATCCACGCCGTCCTCGACGCCCAGCGCCAGGGCAAGACCCGCTACATCGGCTTCACCGGCCACAAGCATCCGTCCATTCTTCTGGACATGATCGAGCGCGACGTCGAATGGGACGCCTGCCAGATGCCCATCAGCATCTTCGACAGCATGTTCCGCAGCTTCGCCACTCAGATCCTTCCCCTGGCACTCCAGCGCGGCATGGCCTGCATCGGCATGAAGTCCCTCGGCGGCTTCGGCCAGTTCATCACCGAGACCGATCTCACCCCCGCCGAGTGCCGCGGCTACGCTCTCTCCCAACCCATCACCACCCTCAGCTGCGGAGCCACTTCTATGGACGAGCTTGACCAGGACATCGCCATCGCCCTGAACTTTCAGCCTTTGTCCGAAGACGCCCAGGCCGCCCTGCGCAATCGAGTCCGCGACGTCGCCACCGACGGCCGCCACGAGTGGTTCAAGACCAACAACTTTTTCGATAACGGCTACCACCGCGACCAGCACGGATTTCCACAACAGGCCGATATTCGATCCCGCATGGGTTTCTAAAGCTCTCCCCTGACGAGCCCGCCCGCCGCTCCACCAGTCCCAGGTCCAGCGCCTTCACCATCGCCGCCGTGCGGCTGGTCGTGCGATTCGAGCCCGGTGCGCCGTTCACTATTGCCAGCCAGCCTGGCTGTTAGACCGGGTAACCTCTAGGTCCATCACGTTCTTTAAGCAGCAGTCAGGAAAGGCGCCCCGCATGGGTAATTCACGCGTAAACGACGGGAAAATGGTCAGGGCCTGCTTGGTTTCGGAACTCGATTCGGTCACGGGAAAAGTTGTTGCCGCCGGTGGCCGCTCCGTCCTCGTCCTGATGAACAACGGAGCCGCCTACGCCCTCGACAATCGTTGTCCGCACATGGGATTTCCGCTTCATCGTGGCACGGTCCGCGACGGCATCCTCACCTGCCATTGGCACCACGCCAAATTCGATGTTGCCAGCGGTTGCACATTCGATCCTTTTGCGGACGATATAACGAAGTTTCGCACCGAAATTCGAGACGGCGCGGTGTGGGTGGACCCGGACCCCATTGAAGAGGACCGCCTTCGGAATTGGACTCGAAAACTGGAGGACGGATTAGAGCAAGACATACGCCTGGCGGTTGCCAAAAGCGCCATCGGGCTTCACGAACTGGGTGCCGGTGCGGATGTACTTCGCCGGGCCGTGCTCTTCGGAGCCCGAAATCGCGCCGCCGGGTGGAGCATGGGATTAAGCATTCTCACCTGTCTAGCTAACGTTCTTCCGGATCTTAACGAAGACGACCGTCCCCTTGCCCTATATCAAGGGGTAACTCAGGTCGCCACCTCGACCTCTGGACAGTCCCCCAGATTCGACCTCAGGCCGATGGAGACCAACAACAGGGACCCTTCCGTCTACCTGGACTGGTTCAGGCGATTCGTCGAGGTTCGAAGCCCTGCAGCGGCCGAGCGCTGTCTGCGCACGGCGATAGATATCGGACTCGATCAGCCGGAAATCGCCGATATGATTTTCGCGGCCTGTACAGACCATCTGTATTTAGATACCGGGCACACGCTCGATTCCGCGAACAAGGCCTTCGAGTTGCTGGATCACATAGGTTGGGAGCACGCCGGGGATGTGCTTACCTCGCTCGTGCCGGCGATCACCGGGGCACAGCGGATGGAGGAGACCTCCAGTTGGACCCATCCGGTCGATCTCTCGGTCTTGCTCAAGAGGACTTACTCCGAACTCGACGCCGCCCTTGATCGGCCCCGGAAAACGAACCCTACCTGGTCGGATCGGGAGCAGCTTGCCGAGACGATCCTGGGTACCGACCCGGAACGGACTCTGGAGGATTTGCTCCATGCCGTGAAGGCGGGAGCGCCATTAATGGAGCTCTCGTCAACAGTCGCCTATGCCGCCGCCATGCGGTTGGTACATTTCCACACTTTCAATGAGGTTGGAGACTGGAACACCGTCCACCATACGTTTACGTACGCGAACGCCGTGGATCAGGCCATTCGACGAGCGCCTTCTAAGTATCTGGCACGGGCGATCTTCGATGGGGCGATGAGTGTCTACCTTGACCGATTCTTGAACGTTCCAAAGGCCTCGCTTCCACTCGGCGAAGGCGGAGGTGCGACCGATGTGGACATCCTGGCGCGTTTCGACACCCAGCAAAACGTGGACGAAACGGCGCACCTAGTGGCCACTGCCCTGAAGGACGGTCGCCACGAAGCGGTGGTACGCCTTCTCGGCCGAGCGATGCTCAGGGAGGATTCGGGGTTCCATCAGTTTCAGATGTTTGAAGCGGCGGTGAGGCAATACCGAAACTTCGAGGGCTCGGAAATGGGTAATCACGTGCTTATCGGCGCGTCGAGGTTTCTCACCGCGTTCTCACCTACTATCAGGTCCGCCAGCCAAACCTTTGAAATCGCTGCCCGTTTGAACAGGGGTGAAGCCTTGCATGAGAACGAGGTCTAGAGGCGAACTGCGACCCCGGCAACACGATCCAATTCTCGTAATTGTTTCCTCGGGAACAGACGCGCTACAGCGCCGACATCCGCTCCCGCATGAACTTCCCCTAGCTCCGCCTACGAGCCCGCCCGCCGCTCCACCAGCCCACCCCTAAACCTCCACCGGCTCCCCCGCCCAGAATAGCGTCCCCGTCGGCCCTTCCGGCGGTAGCAGCGCCAGCTTCACTACCGTCTCCGCGTCCTTCGCCCAGTACCGTTTTCCGGCCCGCACGCACACTGCGTTCACCTTCATGTCCGTTTTCTCATCATCGCAATCCACCGCCAGCACCCGCGTCGCCGCGTTCACCGCCGCATAGACGATGTGATCCGGTTCCCCCGACTTCGCCTTCTCCGGCAGCCCCACGTCGCTCGAGACGTTCACTATCCGCCCGTAGCCTCCACGCTGCATCAGCTGCCCGAATCCGCGCCCGGTTCGTAGCATTCCCGATGCTTCATCCGACAACCCGAATCCCGCCACCCCCACCCCCTGCGACACCTCGCCCGCGCCGGCCTCGGACGAATAAGCGTTCACCAGGATGTCCACCCTTCCCAGCGCCGCCGCCACGAATCCCACCGCCCGACCCACGCTCCGCCCGTCATCGGGATCAAGCTGCACGTACAGAATGCTGTGGCCTTCCCCGTCCAGTTCCTGCACCGCCCACGCTCCCTGCGCCTCGTCATCGCTCGTCAACACCACCCGCGTCCCGGCCTCCGCTAGGCGTCGGCAGATTTCCAGGCCAATCCCCTCCTCCCCACCCGTCACCACCGCCACCCGTTTCGCCTTCGCCATTGGTCCCTTCCATTCACGGCGCGGCCTCTGCGATAACGAATACCGCCTCAGCAGCCACCATTCCCCATCAGACTACCGCCTTCCGCCCCCTCCGTGCCCAATTGCATTCGTCCCCCTCCCCGGCGCACAATGAACCATCTGCCATCCGCCTTCCGTACCGTGCGACTCCCCTCGCAACCGCTTAACACTCTACGCCACAGTCCAGACCTTTCGATCCAGGAGACCGCCCGCACTCATGCGCAAGCCCAACTTCCTCATCATCATGTCCGACGAGCACGATCCCGGTGTCAGCAGCCCCTACGGCCACCCCTTCGTCCGCACCCCAAATCTCCAACGATTCGCCGACTCAGCCGCCATCTTCCAGCACGCCTACTGCAACTCCCCTCTCTGCGTTCCCTCCCGGGCGTCCTTCATGACCGGCAAACACCTCCATCGCGTCAAAGTCTGGGACAACAGCGTGCCTCTCGCTCCCGACGAGCCCACCTGGGCCCACCGCATGAACAACGCCGGCTACGAAACCTGCCTCGCCGGCAAGATGCACTTCATCGGCCCGGACCAGATGCATGGCTTCACCCGCCGCATCGTCCCCGACATCCACGGCATGGGCGGTGGCGGCTCCAACCTTCCCGACTGGGGCACCGGCAAGTTTCGCGATATGAGCGAGCGCCTCCTCGAAGAGCCCGGACCCGGCGACCATGAGCACATGGACTAGGACGACGAAGTCGTCCGCCGATCCGCCACCTACCTCTCCGAGCCCGCCCGTCACGAACAGCCCTGGGTCCTCTGCGCCTCCATCTTCACCCCCCACTTCCCGTTCATCGCCCGCGAAGAGTTCTACCAGCACTACTACCCCGAACAGGCCGACCTTCCCAACATCCCGGACGGCCATCTTGACGGTCTCCACCCCCAGAGCAAGCGCCTGCGCCGCCACTTCACCACCGAAAACATTCCAGAGGAGCAAATACGCAAAGCCCGCGCTGCCTACTACGGCCTCGTTGAATTCTGCGATACCCGCGTTGGCGCCATCCTCGACGCTCTCGACGCCAACGGCCTGGCCGACAACACCATCGTCGCCTACGTGTCCGATCACGGCGAGATGAACGGCGAGCACGGCATGTGGTACAAGTGCTCCTTCTACGAGCAATCATCCCGTATTCCCTTCATCATCCGCTGGCCTGGCGTCACCGAGCCCGGCAGCCGCTTCGACACGATCACCTCCCTGCTCGACCTTATCCGCACCATGCTAGAGGTCGCTGGCGCTGAAACGTCCGGCACCGATGGGACCAGCCTCGCGCCCGTTTTGAACGGCGAAGTCGAAGATGGCGGAGGAATCGCACTTTGCGAATACGAAGCGCACGGCGTCGACCGCCCCGGCCGCATGGTCCGCCGCGGCCAGTACAAGCTGAACTACTACCTCGACGAGCCTTCCGAGCTTTTCAATCTCGAAGTCGACCCAGGCGAAATGAACGATCTCGCCGGTTCTCCCGAGCACGCCGGCCTCATTGATGAACTCACCGAAATCGTGCTCACCGACTGGGACCCGGAAGCCATCGACCAGCACGTCCGCCGCACCCAGAAATACCGCCAGCTCATCGCCGCCGCTACCAAAGGCAAGGCCCTGAGCCCGTCCTGGCGCAACGGCAAATACGGATAACGCCCCACCCTCCCAAAACCCAATCTTTT
>CAZBZS010000078.1:0-2643 GCA_964496475.1 uncultured Chloroflexota bacterium
TGGAGATAATCGCTTTCGCTCAACCGGCCCCCTACGGGTAGCTCAGCGTGTCTCCCGGCTTCATCGCCAGCACCTTCGTCCGCGGCGTCAGGTCGTTTATCCGACTCCGCAGTTCGTCGATGTTCGCCGCCTGATTCGGAAACGTGTCGTAGTGGCACGGAATCACCGCCCGCGGTCGTATCAATTGCGCCGCCACCGCCGCCTCCTTCACCCCCATCGTGTACTTGCCTCCCACCGGCATGATCACCAGGTCCGGCGCGTAGAGCTGACTCATCAGCGCCATGTCCCCGAACACCCCCGTGTCCGCCGTGTCCCAGATAACAGGCCCATCGTCGAAGTCCATCACAAAGCCACACACGCTCCCGTCCGGCTCCGCATACGCCGTGCCCTCCCGATACGCCTTCCCGTGCATCCCCGTCGAATGATCCGCCCGCGTCATCGTGTAGCGCACCGATCCCAGCTTCGCCGAGCCACCCACGTTCAAAGGGCACGAATCGGTCTCAAAGCCGATTCCATAATTGGTCGCATAGCCCGCCACCTCCGGGCTGCCGATCAACGTCGCCCCCGTCTTCTGCACGATCTCAATCGCCTCCCCTAGGTGATCCACATGCCCGTGGCTCACGCAGACCACATCCGCCTCCGTGATGTCATCCATTGTTGTCGAACACAGCGGGTTGTCGATAATCCACGGGTCGAAGTAGATCACCTCGCCACCGGGCGCCACGAACTTAAACGAGGCATGTCCCAAGAATTCAATCTCAACCGGCTTCACTGTCGACTCCCTCAAGAACGAAAAGTGATTCTACCGTTTGCCTTCTGATTATGGCGACCGCATCCTAGGCCGCCTCCCCCTCCTCCAGCAGCTCTTTTAGCGCCTTCAAGTCCGAGCGCATATTCCGCTTGTACATCCCGAAGATGCTGAACATACCACTCTTCAGCTCTATCGAAATAGCGAAACTTCGTCCCGCTTCCCTCCTCCTCAAAGCTCCATCTTGCCGTGAACGGCAGAAGCCCGGACGTGCTCCTGACGGCAACAGCCCGCTCCGGGTCATATTCGATCACCCCCAGGTCCACATCAAAATTCCAACCCATATGCGAGAGTTTCATCCATCCCACCATCCCACCATCCCACCATCCCCACCATCCCACCATCCCCACCATCCCACCATCCCCACCGTCGGTTCGCCGTCGCTGGTCTGTTCCGCCCGCGTCACCACTCCCACCCACTGCAGGTCGTTCTCAATTCGAGTTACGAATTTCGACACCGCCTGCAACGGCCGATCGATCGATATCTCAACCTCGTTCTTATGCGTGGCGCAACCTAATCTCGTCGTCCGCGAGCGCTGCCACCGGCGCCCACGCCATACCATCCATTTTGCCCGCTCACAGTTGCCCCAGGTGCTTCAGCACCGCCATAGCGGAGTTTCGTCCCGGCAGCCCGGTCACGCCACCCCCCGGATGGCATCCCGATCCGCCCAGGTACAGCCCCTTCACCGGGGTTTCGTAGCCGCTCATACCGGGGGCCGACCGTTGCGACAGCATCTGGTCCAGTGTCATGTCCGTGTGGTGCATATGACCCACCGTCATGCCAAATCTGTCCACCATCGATTCCGGTGTTATCAGGTACCACTCCTCCACGATGTCCGGAAAATTGGGAGCCATTTCCGCGACCTGAGCTATCAGCCTGCCGGCCGCCACCTTACTCATCTCATCCCATGTCCCCTCGCGCAGGCGCGTGGGCGCGAACTCCCCCCAGATGCTTATGCAGTAATGCTCCGGTGGCGCCGAGCCCGGATCATGCACCGTCGGCGAGATGATCCCCAGCGAGCATTCCTCTGGAATCAGGCCGCGCCGGGCGCTGTACCAGGCCTCGTCCAGCGTGTCGATGGAGTGCAGGATCCGCGTCTGCGCATAGTGATGCGGCAACAGCGTGTCGCCCGGAAGCGCCGTCCAGTCCGGCAGCCCGCTGCAAGCACAGTGCAATTTGAAGTACCCGGCAACCGAGTGCACCCGCTCCATTCGGGTCACGAATTCCACATCCAGCTCCTCCCGCCCCACCAGGCCCAGCAGCGTTCGCTGCGGGTCGGCATTCGACACCACCACCTTCGCCGAAATCTCGTCACCGTTGGCCAGCCGCACCCCCACCGCCTGCCCGTCCCGCACCAGAATCCGATCCACCTCCGCGTTTGTGCGCACCTCCAGTCCTGCGGCTATGGCGGATTTGCCCAGCGCATCGGCCACCGCCCCCATCCCGCCCTTCGGATAGCCGTTTACGCCGCGCGCCGCCAGCCCGGCCGACGCCGCGCTGTGGAACGCCCAGTACAGCAGCCCCCCCGGCGCATCCGTGCTGCCCGAATCGAAAGTGGCGATTACCGACGCCTTCATTTCCTCCGACTCAAACAGGTCATCCAGGAACCTCCGGATCGTCCCGGTGATCATCCGGTTGAACAGCTCTTCGTCCGGCGTGCCTTCAAACTTTCGCGCCATCTCGCCCAGGGTCGGCGGCTCCGTCAGCAGGTACGGCTCGAACATCGCGCCCATTCGCGCGTGGTACTCCAGCCAGGTCGGCCACGCTTCGGCGTCATTCGGAGAAATCTGGGCGATCGACTCGACCGTGCGCTCGAAGTCGCTCCAGTACAGCAG
>CAZBZS010000078.1:2653-6094 GCA_964496475.1 uncultured Chloroflexota bacterium
GTGGGAACGCCCCCGGGTCGTACGGGTTGGGCTCCTGGCCGGTTTCGAAGAGCGGCATGTCGTCCAGGATCTCGGTGTGAAACATCACGAAGCTGTGCCCATAGGTCGTGAAATGGAATCCCGGAATCAGCTCGTCCGTGGAGGCCAGCCCTCCCACCTTCTCACCCCGCTCCAGCGCCAGCACCCGTAGGCCGGACTTGGCCAGGTAGAACCCGGTCACCAGGCCGTTGTGGCCGCAGCCCACTACGATCGCGTCATAGTCCATTCTGGTATCCCCTTTAGAGGCAACATCGCCGGGCGCGATCCCCTACAGGTTGCCCGGCCTTGGCTTCGGATCTAGCCGTTCGATTTCCGATACGACAGCGCCTGAAATCTGATCCGGTCATCGTGGATATGAAACGAGTCCACCCCCGCCGCCGTATTCCCGTCCCCGTCCCGTCCGCTCCATTCAAACAACACCATCGATCCGCCCACCGTCACCGATTCCTGCGCCAACTCAAAGCCCGCCAGATCCTCTCCCAGCTCACCGAATATCGCCAGTATCTCCGTGTGCCCCCGCCCCACCCTGTTCGGCAGCACGAACACTGCGTCCTCCGCATAGTCCGCAATCACCCGGTCCATATCCCCCGCCTGAATCGACTCCCAATGATCGTCGTAAACCTCTCGCGGGCTCCTCATTCTGGACCTCCTACGCCTGCCACCGGACAGCGCCCGGACGCAGGCTGCGTGCATCATGAACTAAAGTTCCACGATCGCGCAAATCCCCTCATTTGCGTCCCTCAATTCGCCCCTCCAACGGAGTTAACCATGACGCAACGGCATTTCAGGAGCGGAGCATCTTACTGCTGAATATGTTCTAATCTGCGCTCGATCCGAACATCGCCTCACCCGGTGTGCAGCAAGCCCCGGGCGCACGGAGGAATCCATGTCAAACACCGACCTGCCCGGCGACTTCCGCGAGCGTTTCATGGCTCTCCACACCGCTCTTTTTTGCGATAGCCTCGACCGCATGGGCATCCAGCCACCGGTCATGGACTACCGGATTCGCCCCGTCTATCCCGGTGCCGTAATCGTCGGCCGCGCCCTCCCCGTTCTCTGGGTATCTGTCTATCGCCCCCCCGAGAAACCCTACGAGCACCTTTTTGAAGCCTTTCGAGCCCTCCAGCAGGACGACGTGCTTGTCATGACCACCAGCGGATTTCGCACCGCCGGCGTCTGGGGCGGGCTCCTCGCCACCTCCGCCCGCGCCCAGGGTTGCGTCGGTGCCATCATCGACGGACTCACCCGCGACGTAAGTGAGATTGAAGAGATATCCTTCCCCGTCTTCGCCCACGGCCTGTCCGCCATGGACTCCGAAGGCCGCGCCGAGGCCATCGAGTGGGGCACCCCCATCGACTGCGGCGGCGCACGCGTCAACCGCGGCGACATCGTCTTCGCCGACGAAATGGGCGGCATCGTCATCGCCGCCGAAGCCGCCGCCGAGGTCCTCGCCCGCGCCGAGGAGAAACAGCGTGGCGAATCCAACGTCCGCGAAATCCTGGCCACCGGTCGCGACGTCGGCGAGGTTTTCCGCGAATACGGCATCCTCTAACACCGTGCCGCTCGCCCACTTCGTCAACTCCAGCTTCCCATGAGCATCAGCATCGCGGTCGACGTCGGCGGCACGTTCACCGATCTCATCTCCCTGGACTCCACCGGCGCCGTCAGCGAAGCCAAGTCCCTCACCACTCCCGACGACCCCTCCTGCGGCATCTTCGATGTCCTCGCCAAGGCCGGCGTTGACTTCAACGCCATCTCCTATTTCGTCCACGGCTCCACCGTCGGCACCAATCTCCTCATCGAGCGCCGCGGGCCCAACGTCGGCCTCATCACCACCCGCGGATTCCGCGACATTCTCCGTATCCAGCGCGTGGTCCGCCCCCGCTCCTTCGACCTGCACTGGGTCAAGCCCCGCCATCTCGTCGAGCGCACCATGAGCCTCGAAGTCCACGAGCGTATCGGCGCCCACGGCGAGATCGTCGAGCCCATCCATGAGGACGATGTCCGCGCCGCCGTCGAACAATTCAAGGCTGAGGGCGTCACCGCCATCGCCGTCAGTTACATGTTCTCTTTCCTGAACTCATCCCACGAAATCCAGACCCGCGACCTCATCCGTTCCCTCTATCCCGAGGCCTACGTCTCCATCTCCTCCGAGGTCTACCCCCAGTGGCGTGAGTACGAGCGCACCAGCACCACCGTCATCGACGTCTACCTCAAACCCCGCATCGACGAATATCTCACCAACCTCGAGTCCGGCCTCCAGGAGCGCGGCGCTTCCCACCTGCTCATCATGCGCAGCAACGGCGGCGTTATGACCACCGCCAACGCCAAAGAGCAGCCCGTCACCATGATTCAGAGCGGTCCAGCCGGCGGCGTCATCGCCAGCCTCTACACCGGCCGCCTCCTCGACATCGATCCCCTCATGACCGCCGACATCGGCGGTACCAGTTTCGACACCTGCCTCATCTCCGATGGCGACCCCTCCACCACAAATACCACCGAGCTCGAATTCGGCATGCCCATCGCCACCCCCATGCTCGACATTCGTTCCGTCGGCGCCGGGGGCGGCAGCCTCGCCTGGGTCGACCCGGCCGGGCTCCTCAAGGTCGGCCCCCAGAGCGCCGGCGCTTTTCCCGGCCCCGCCTGCTACGGCCGCGGCGGCGACACCGCCACCTCCACCGACGCCAACGCCGTCCTCGGTCGCCTCGACCCCCAGTTCAAGCTCGGCGGCGACGTCGAGATCCAGCTTGACGCCGCCCACGACGCCGTCGCCAAGATCAGCGCCGATCTGGGCTTCAACGCGGAGCGCACCGCCTCCGGCATCCTCGACATCATGAACAGCAACATGGCCGAGACCATGCGCCTGCTCACCATCGACCGCGGCCTCGACCCCCGCGAATTCACCCTCGTCGCCTTCGGCGGCGCCGGTCCCCTCCACGGCGCTTATCTGGCTGAAGAGCTCGGCATGCGCCGCGTCATCGTCCCCCCCTCCCCCGGCGCTTTCAGCGCCCTCGGCGCCCTCATGGCCGACACGCGTTTCGACTACGTCAAAACTCGCATCGCCTATTCCGAGAACCTGGATCTCGACACCATCAACACCGACTTCGCCGAACTCGAAGCCCGCGCCCTCGGCGACTTCAAGCGCGAGCGCTTCGACGATCCCCCCGATCTTCTCCGCAGCATCGACTTCCGCTACTCCGGCCAGAACTGGGAGCTCGAAGTCTCCGTCCCCAACGGCGAAATCACCGCCGAAGCCATCGCCGAAGCCCGCACCCGTTACGACGCCGAGCACGACCGCCAATTCGGCTGGTCCTTCGCCGAATCCTCCTTCGAGCTCGTCAACTTCCGCGTCGTCGCCCTCGCCTGCCACGCCGAGCTGCATCTGCCCGACGTATCTACCGG
>CAZBZS010000079.1:0-6020 GCA_964496475.1 uncultured Chloroflexota bacterium
CGGCAGGGGGGCTGCGCCGGGGCGGGGGGGTTCACGGTGGCGCGGGAAGGGCTGGAGGAAATGCGGGGGGCGATGCAAATGAGGTGGGAGGCGGTGGGGGGGACGCAGGGACCGGCGGTGCTGGAGGCCGATTGCCGGCTGCGGCCGGACTCGATCAACTGGGACACATGGCAGCTTGTGCAGGACCTGGAGCCCTACGGCGAGGGGTTTCGAGCGCCGGTGTTCGTGGTGGAGGGTCTGCGCCTGGCTGACCGGCGGACGGTGGGCAGGGACCGCTCTCACTTGAGACCGGAGTTCGCGGGGCTGGGGGCGGAGGTGACGGCGATCTGGTTTGGAGGCGGGCGGCACTCGGCGGGTCTTAGACCGGGCGGTCGGTACGACATTTGCTTCAAGCTTGGTAAATCCACCTATCAGGGGTCGACAAGGCTGGATATGCTTGTAGAGGATGTAAGGGCGGCCGAGTAGGGCGGCCGGCGAGCCGGGAGCGGCCTAGTGAGCGTGCAGATTCACGAGGTAGAGCACACGCGGGTGGTGGCGGACGTCCCGGGCAGCCTGGAAGAACTGCTGGAGCGGGGGGGGGAGTACATCCAGGGACCGAAACGGGCGGGGGCGCTGCAACTGATCGAAGACGCGTATGCGTTCGCGGCGGAGGCGCACAGAGGTCAGAAGCGACTGTCGGGCGAGGAGTACATCAATCACCCGCTGGCGGTGGCGCTGCTGCTGACGGAGTTGCGGCTTGACGAGGCGGCGATCGCGGCGGCGCTGTTGCACGACACGATCGAAGATGCGGGGGCGGATTTCAAGACCATTCAGGACCGATTCGGTCACGAGGTGGCCGATCTAGTGGACGGGGTGACGAAGCTGGGGATGCTGGAGATCACGAATCTGGAGGAGGAGCAGGCGCAGTCGCTACGGAAGATGTTCTTGGCGATGGCGCGGGACATCAGGGTGGTGCTGGTGAAGCTGGCGGATCGGCTGCACAACATCCGGACGGTGAGCGCGCTGCCGGCGGAGAAGCGGAAACGGTTTTGCGACGAGACGCTGGAAATCTACGCGCCGCTTGCCGGCCGGTTGGGGATATTCCACTGGAAATGGCAACTGGAAGATGGGGCGTTCCAGCAACTGTCGCCCGAGCGCTATCAGGAGCTGACCGAGAGCTTGGACGTTCGCCGGGAGGAACGGGAGAAACTAGTCAACGAAGTGATGGAACAGCTGCGGGAGAAGCTGGAAGAGGTGGGGCTGGACGCGGAGGTGTCGGGCAGGGCGAAGCATCTGTACAGCATCGATCAGAAGATGCGCGAGGCGCACATCGAGACGGACCAGATTTACGACCTGATGGCGGTGCGGATAGTGGTGCGCTCGGTGGACGATTGCTACCAAGTGCTGGCGGTGGTGCATGCGCGGTGGCGGGCGGTGTCGGGTCAGTTTGACGATTATATTTCGGCGCCAAAGGCGAACAATTATCAGTCGCTGCACACGGCGCTTTCGGGACCGGGGGGGAAGCCGTTCGAGGTGCAGATTCGCACGGAGGATATGCACCGGGAGGCGGAGCTGGGGGTGGCGGCGCACTGGCGCTACAAGGAAGGCCATCTGGGGCAGGAGGACTTCGTGAAGAAGCTGGCCTGGGTGAGGCAGGTGCTCGAGTGGCAGGAAGACCTGGAGACGGCGGCGCCGTTCGTGGACATCTTGAAGGCGGACATCTTTGGCGATCAGGTGCTGGTGTTTACGCCGCAAGGGGATGTGCTGGATCTTCCGCGGGGGGCGACGCCGCTGGACTTCGCGTACCGCATCCACACGGAGGTGGGGCACGGGTGCATCGGGGCGAAGGTGAATGGACGGCTGGTGCCGCTGAAACGGGAACTGGAGAGCGGCGACACGGTGGAAATCCTGACGGGGAAGTCGGGTCACGGGCCGAGTCGGGACTGGTTGACAATTGTGCAGACGGGTTATGCGCGGGACAAGGTGCGGCAGTGGTTTAAGCGGGAGGAACGGGCGGAGAACGAGGAATTCGGGCGGACGCTGCTGAACGATGAACTGCATAGGATCGGACATGAGGGTCTGGCGCAGGTGGCGGAGGAAGAACTGCAACGGGTGATAAAGCGGCTATCGTTTGCCAATTTGGAGGGTCTGCTGGCGGCGATCGGGTACGGGGCGGTGACGGCGACGCAGGTGATCAATCGGCTGGGCATCGAACCGGCGCGGGAGCCGTTTTTGCCGGTGCCGGGCGGGGCAGAGGTGGTGCATCCGAGGCCGGCGACGATACCGACGGGGGTGAACGTCGCGGGTACGGGAGACCTGCACACGAGGCTGGGATCGTGCTGCATTCCGCTGCCTGGGGATGAGATTGTGGGGTATATCACGCGGGGGCGGGGGGTGACGGTGCACAGGGCGGACTGTCCCAATATCGTCAAGAGGGACGAGCCGGAGCGGCTGATCGACGTGAGCTGGAGCGCGCAGCGAATCGAGTCGACGATGAGGCTGCCGACCCGGCTGGCCACGTGCTGCAATCCGACTCCGGAGCGGGACATTGTAGGGGTGAGGGAAGGGGGAGAGGTGGTGGTTCACGCAGCGGGCTGCGAGAACGTGGCCAAGAGCGGCAGCGATCCGGTTGAAGTGTCCTGGGGCGAGCCGGATGAGGCGTACTTTCTGGCTAGGATCAAGCTCACGGCGACAGATCGGGGCGGACTACTGCGAGACGTGGCGGCGGTAGTGGCGGAGGAGGGCTATAGCATCGTGGCGGCGACGGTGGATACGACGGAGGACGGGGTGGCGGAAATGACGGTGAGCCTGAATCTCTCGAACATTTCGGAACTGTCTCGGCTGCTGCACCGGTTGCAGTCGATCCGGCAGGTGCTGACGGCGAGCCGGGAGGCGCCGACATCACGACCTCGGTAGAGGAGCGGCGGGCGGAGTTCGAGACCAAAGCCGGTCGGATCCGGGCGCTGATGGAGGAGCGCGGCTGGGACTGGCTGGCGATAGGCGGGGTGGCAACGTTCGCGTGGGCGACGGGGGGAGGCAGGTCGTACATAAATACGTTCGAGACCGGCGGCGTGGCCACGCTGCTGTACGGGCGGGAAAAGGTGGTGCTTCTGACCAGCAACGTGGAGATGCCGCGATTGGAGGAAGAGGAGCTGCCGGGGCTGCCGCTGGAGTACCGGGTGATCGACTGGACCGATCTGTACTTCAACGGACCGGAGCGGATTCGAGAGGTTGCCATCTACGGGGTGCTGGCGTCGGACACACCGCTGGAAGGGGCGGTGGCGGCGGAGGGACTGACGGACCTCAGGGCGGCGCTGATGCCGGAGGAGGTGCGGCGGATGCGGTCGCTGGCGATGGACGCGGTGGCGGGATTGGAGGAGGTGGCGCGGTCGCTGGAGCCGGGACAGACCGAAGAGCAGATAGCGACGGAAATAAGGGCGGCGCTGGGACGCAGGACGATTCTGTCACCGGTGACACTGGTGGCGACGGACGAGCGGGTCTACGAGCATCGCCATCCGCTTCCGACAGAAAATAAACTGGACCGCTATGCCATGCTGGTGACGTCGGCGCTACGTCACGGGCTATATTGCTCGATAACGCGGCTCGTGCATTTTGGCGATCCTCCGTCGGAGTTGATGGAGAAGGTGCGGGCGTGCGCGGAGGTTGATGCGGCGTATATCGAGTCCACGAGGGTGGGAGCGACGGCGGCAGAGATCTTCGCCGCGGGACAGCAGGAATACTCGGCGCGAGGGTACGCGGATGAGTGGAATTTGCATCATCAGGGTGGGGCGGCGGGGTACGGCTCGCGGGAGTATTTCGCCGGGGGGGGCCATGCGTACCCGGTACTGGCGGACCAGTGCTTCGCGTGGAATCCGTCGATCCGGGGAGTGAAGAGCGAGGATACGATTCTGGCGACGAAAGCGGGGCCGGAAATCTTGACGGTGACGGCGGACTGGCCGAGGATGCCGACGGAGCGCGGGATCGAGCGGCCGGTGATCCTGGTGCGGTGAGGGGGCTGGTGGTGGCAGATATTGATGATTGGTCGGCATAGGAGGATCGATGGCGGTAAATCCATTCACGCTTCCGGGCGAGTGGCTGAGGGGGAACACCCACTGCCACACGACCCGGTCGGACGGCGACTTGTCTCCGGAGGCGGTAGCGGATTGGTATGCGGGGCATGGATACGATTTCCTCTCGATAACCGACCATCGCATTCTCACGAGCACCAAGGAGATCGAGCGGGCGGGGATGATCGGGGTGCCGGGGATGGAGTTGAACGGCTGGGATGATGAAAGTGACTGCGAATATCACATGGTGGCGTTGGGACTGAAGAGCGTGGAGGTGGCTCCGCCGGGCCGGTCTTTGCAGGGCGCGATCGACCTGGTGAAAGGTGACGGGGCGGCAACGATTCTGGCGCATCCGTACTGGCTGGGATACGAGCCGGCGTGGCTGGCGCCGATCAGAGAACTTGACGCGCTGGAGATGTTCAACGCGACGTGCCAGTTGTCGAACGGGAAGGGATATTCGCCGCACATAATTGATGGGCTGCTGGCGCAGGGGATGCGGTTCACGCTGATCGCGGCGGATGACGCGCACTGGTGGAGCGCCGACTCGGGCAAGGCATGGTTGCAGGTGAAGGCGCAGGAGCGGGACGCGGCGGCGATTGTGGAGGCGGTGATCACCGGGGCGTTTTACGCGACTCAGGGACCGGAAATCCACGATTTCAGGATCGAAGGGAAGCGGGTGGTGGTGAAGACATCGCCGGTGGCTGAAGTGCGGTTCATGTCCTGGCGGAAAAAGGGACAGGTGGCGCGAGCGGAGAGCCGGGAGACGACGGAGTGGGAAGTGACGCTGAGGGGTGGGGAAAAATACGTGCGACTGGAATGCGTGGCGGCCGACGGCGGTATGGCGTGGTCGAATCCGATTTACGTCTGATAATCAGGCGAGCAGTCATGCGGTAGGGGGACTGATGTGGACATGAAAACGGTGGTAGTCACAGGGACGAGTGGCTACATAGCGTCACAGCTCCTGCCGGCGCTGGCGGAGCGGTACGACCTGCGGCTTCTGGACGTGTACAGCACCAACCGGGACGGCGAGGAGGTGGCGGGGGTGAACATCGTGCAACTGGATGATCCCGATCTTGAGGCGTACCGCGAACACTTTCGGGGGGCGGACAGGGTGGTGCATCTGGCGTACAACAAGGGTGGTGTGCAGGGATTCCAGGGACGTGGGTAGGAGCAGGAGCGGGTGAACCTGGATATAGCGCAGCACGTTTATTAGCTGGCTAGGGAAGGGGTGAAGCGGGTTGGGGTGGCGAGCTCGAACCATGCAGCCGACTGGTACGAGCACCAACTGCTGTCGCGGGAGCTGGAGATGCTTGGTCCGGAAACCCCGCGGCTCTCGGACAACTGTTACTGATGGGCGAAGGCGACGTATGAGCTGATGGGCTTCATGTACGCGACGGGCTCGCAAGGGTCTCCGGTGGAAAACGTGCAGATGCGGATTGGCGCGCCGAGGCCGATCCGGTGGGCGGGTTTCGGACCGGAGAACATCGTGAGTTACAAGCGAGACCTAGGGGCGTACATCAGTCCGCGTGACCTCTGCCAGCTCTGCGTGAAGTCGCTGGAGACGGATGACATCCGCAACGAGCACGGTATTCTGTTTCGGGCGTTTTATGCGGTATGGGACAGGGCGCGCGCTTTGTGGTCGCTGGAGAACGCGCGGAAGGTGATCGGATACCGGCCAAAAGATAATTTCGAGGTCACATTTGCGGACTAAATTCGGATGGCGTTGATCGATACGGGAAGCACGGGGCGGTTGTAGGGACATGCCGCCGGTAGCCATTTCGGTCGATCTCCGCGGGCGGATGCGGCGCATCGCAAAGGCGGCGGTAGAGGCGGCCGATCCGGCGCCGGCGATCAAGCGGCTGCTGCGGGTGGAGGATGGAACGCTGGTGGCGGGCGAGTGGCGTTACGAGCTGGATGGATTTAGGGAAGTAGCGGTGGTTGGGGCGGGGAAGGCGTCGGCGAGGATGGCGGTGG
>CAZBZS010000080.1:0-5872 GCA_964496475.1 uncultured Chloroflexota bacterium
GATGAAAGTGTCGGTGCCGATGGCGAGGCGGGGCCCGTGCTGCTCGGTGGCGCCGAAGGGCAGAAGGACGAGCTCGATCTGACCTGCGAGCCGTTCAATTTCGACGGTGGTTAGCTCGGAGATTAGCAGTTCGCGTCGATCTTTGCCGTTGTTTTTGGACATCAGGCCGATTTTTCCTTCGGTGAGACGGGCTCGGATCGATCAAGCCAGTGCTCGATGATCTGGGTCAGGATATCCATGAATTCGTCCATCATGCCTTCGACGAGATTCTGGCCGCCTTCGTAACTGGCGTAGCGGGAGTCGCCGAGGGCGCCGTTGCGAGTGCCTTCGGCGAAGGACCAGCTGAGGCGAACGCCGCTGCCGAAGAAGCGGCGGCGGCGGCCGATGTGCTCGTGGAGGAGATCGCCGACGGCGACGTCTTCGGAGCGGACGAGGTCGGGACGGACGTACATGAGCTCGGCGGTCTCGACTTCGCAGCCATGACCGACAACCCGGGTCTTGCGGACCTGGGCTTCGATGTCGTCGGGCTCAAGCTGGGAGAGGGAGACGGAGCCGAAGAAATCGGGCTTTAGCTCGGCGCCGATGGCCTGGACAGCAACGCTGATGATGCCCTCGTTGCCGGAATGGAAATTGGTGATAAGCCAGTTGTTGAGGCCGTGCTGCTGCAGGGAGCGGAAGATGTCACGCATGGTGTCGAGGACGGTTTCGGGGCGCAGGGTCATGCTGCCGGGAAAGTCCATGTGATAGGCGGACATGCCCCAGGGGATCGGTGGCAATATGAGGATGTGCGGATATAGGCGGGCGGAGGCTATCCGGGACATCTCGTGGGCCATGGCGAGATCGGTTTCCAGGGCGGTGTTGGGTCCGTGCTGCTCGATGGAGCCGAGGGTGAGGACGGCGAGCTTGACCTCTGGCAGAACCTCTTTGAGTTCGGGCAGGGTGAGCTTTTCGAGCTCGAGGGGTTGGAGTCCCCCGAGATGGAATTCTGGCGTTTTCAAAGTCGTCAAGATTAGGCTGGATTGAGATACTCAGGCAATTATCGAGACGGGGAGGTTCAAACCGGGTGAGCGCGGGCGCGGGCGAAACAGGCGACGAGCAGGTCGATGAACGGCCGGTGCTGACCGTTGACATCGGCAATTCCAACATCACGGTTGGGGTGGCGGTGGGGCGGCAGGTAGAGGCCCGGTGGTGTTTCGCGACGGAACGTGGCCGTACGGTGGATGAGTATGCGGTGCTGATGGGGGCGGCGCTCCAGGACGCGGATATTGCGCCAGCGGATATTCACGGGGCGGTGCTGGGGTCGGTGGTGCTGCCGCTGACGGATGTGGTGGGTGGGGGAGTAGCGGCGGTGATCGGGGTGGGCCCGCTGGTGGTGACGTCGACAACGGTCCCGGGGGTGAAGGCGCTGGTGGATTTCCCTGGTGAGGTTGGGGTGGACCGGGTGTTGAATTGCGCGGCGGTGGGAGAGATTTACGGCGGGCCGGCGATAGTGGTGGATCTGGGATCGGCGACGACGTTTGACGTGGTGGACGTGGACGGAAATTACCGCGGCGGGATAATCGCGCCCGGAGTGGCAATGGTGACGGAGGCGCTGTTTCGGAATACGTCGCAACTCCCGCGGGTGCAGTTCGCAAAACCGGAGCGGATCGTGGGTACGAACACGGTGGAGTGCATGCAAAGCGGAATCTATTGGGGCTATGTTCATATGGTGCGGGGCTTGTTGGAATCGATGTTCGCCGAGCTCGGGGAGCGGCCCCGGGTGGTGGCGACGGGTGGGCTGGCAGGGCAGGTGGTGGAGGATGTGAGCCTGATTGACGAGGTGGCGCCCGACCTGACTCTGTACGGGCTGGCGCTCGCTCGCGAGCGGATGGAGGGATAGCAGTGTCGGTATTGGAAGGTAAGAACGTGGTGCTGGGAGTGACGGGGAGTATTGCGGCGTATAAGGCGGTGCAGCTGGCGAGCACGTTGACGCAGGCGGGGGCGGTGGTGCGGACGGTGATGACGCCGGCAGCGAGGGATTTTGTGAGCCCGCTCAATTTTCAGGCGCTGACCGGGAAGGTGGTACACACGGAGGTGGCGGAGATGGACGGGGAGGGGCGGATAGCGCACGTCGAGCTGGGTAACGAGACGGACGTGCTGGTGGTAGCGCCGGCGACGGCGAACACGATCGCGCGGCTGGCGGCGGGCATGGCGGACGACATCGTGTCGGCGACGTGGCTGGCGGCGAATTGTCCGCGGCTGGTGGCTCCGGCGATGGAGTCCAGCATGTATCTGGACGAGGCGACGCAGGCCAATCTGCGCACTCTGGCGGACCGGGGGGTCGCGATCGTTCCGCCGGGGACGGGCCGGCTGGCGTCGGGACGGGATGGGGTGGGGCGGATGGCGGAGGTGGAGGCGATCGTAGACGCGCTACGGCTGGCACTGGGCACTGGAGGTGATCTGGAGGGGAAACGAGTGGTGGTGACGGCGGGGGGGACGCGGGAATATCTGGACGCGGTGCGATTCATAGGCAACCCGTCGTCGGGACGGCAGGGGGTAGCGCTGGCGGAGGCGGCGCGTGACCGGGGGGCGGAGGTGGTGCTGATCGCGGGGACGATGACGGTGCGGCGGTCGGTGGGGATGCGAGTGGTGGAGGTGGAGAGCGCGGCGGAGATGCAGGCAGCGGTGGAAGCGGAGACCGGCGGCTGCGACGCGCTGGTGATGGCGGCGGCGGTGGGGGACTACCGGCCGGCGACGGTTGCAGGGAAGAAGATGAAGAAATCGGGCGGGCCGGTGAACGTGGAACTAGAAGAGACGGTGGACATCCTGGAGGGATTGAGCGGCGACTTCGTGAAGGTTGGGTTCGCGGCGGAGACGGAGAATCTGGTGGAGAATGCCCGGGCGAAGCTGGCGGCGAAGAAGCTGGATGCGATCGTGGCCAACGATGCCACAGGAGCGGACGTGGGGTTTGGAGCGAAGCAGAATCGCGTGAAGATCATTCGCCGCGATGGGTCGGTGACGGAGGCGGGACCGGCGCCGAAGACGCACATCGCCGAAAAAGTAATCGATATGGTTGTGGAATTGCTGGGTGAGGGCGGAGAATAGGCGCAACCAGCGACGATTCAGGACCGGCGATGGACCAAGTGGACGGCGAAACAATGGACCGCAAGACCGGCTCGGGGCCGGGATTTCTGCGAGACGTTGAGGCGGCGGAATTGAAGGACGTGGAGGAGAAGCCGGCGGTGGATTTTCAGCAGGTGGAATTGCTGGGGCGGGGTGGGGCTGGAGGGGAGAGTGGGGCAAGGGCGGAGAGGGTCGAGCCGGAGGAGAAGCCGCCGAGCGCATCTGAAATCACAGAGAAAGCGTCGGTGACGCCGGGGGCCGGCCTGGCGGGAGGAATTGTGACGCGGCTGACGCCGCCGCCGTTGATGTCGGGCGATTTGCTGACCGATCCGGAGGCGTTCACGGCCCGTCAGAAATCTCGAATGGCGCGTGAGGACGCGGGTCCGCTACTGGCCACCCAGTACATCGTTCTGATGCTGGTGGTAGGGATTGCGGTGGGGGCGACTATCGGGATGATGGTGGCGATGTCGCTGTTTCCGTAGCGCGGCGATTAGGACAGCAGCGGTGCGTGCGTTATGCGCTCAATTCAGGGTGCTGTTTTACGTTATATTCGTGACTCGAAATTCACGGCGGCGGCGACGATTAACGCGGCCTCGACGGGCAGAGCTGGTGGCCGGGGTGGATCTTCAGCAGCACGAGGGAGATGTCTGAAATGGCGCAAACCATGACGAAAACGGGGACCGGGTCCGGCTCGGGAATGACGGTGGCGGAGGCGGCGGTGGCGATTCTGGAGGATAAAAGGGGTGAAACACGTCTGGGTAATGCCCGGGGCGGCGATATTGCCGGTCTTCGACGCGATCCACCGGCGGAGGAATATCAAGTCGCACCTGATTCTCCACGAGCAGACGGCGGTGTTCGCGGCGGACGGGTGGGCGCGGGTGACAAGGACACCGGGAGTGTGCATGGTGACGTCGGGGCCGGCGTCGACGAGTCTGGTGACGGGACTTTACGGGGCGCTGTTCGACCGCATTCCGCTGATCGCGTTCACGGATCAGGTGAACGTGGCGCTGTTGAATAAGGGAGATTCTCAGGAAGGGCCGACGCCGGCGGTGGTGAAGGTGGTGATGCATGCGGTGTTCCAGCCGCACAGCGGGGATGATGGGCTGGGGGCTGGGGGTGGCGATCGGGGCGAAGATGGCGAGGCCGAAGGCACAGGTCGTCAATCTGTCGGGCGACAGGAGCTTGGGGATGGCCCTGGGCGACCTGGCCACGCTGGCGCAGCACAACATCGGGGTGGTGGTTTGCGTCCTCAACAACGGGTGGCTGGGGCTGATTCGACACGTGCAGGACGGCAAGTTCGAAGCGCGCCACATCAGCACCGACCTGACCTATGGGTAGACGGATCGACATCACGTGCCAGGGATTGACTTCGTGAAAACGGCGGAGGGCATGGTCATGGCCGGGGAACTTGTGACGGACGTGGAGCAGATGGATGACGCGCTGGAGCGGGCGTTCGCCGAGGACCGGTCGTACCTGCTGGAGATCGTGGAGGATCGGGACGCGAAGTGCTCGATGTCGCCGGACGGCTCGCTGCACACGATCAACTACTACACGTAGTAGGCCCGGGCACCTACGAGGAAGCTGCGAGGTAGCCGATCGGTTCCGAAAGCCTCAGTCTCAGTGGACATCGGTGGAATATCGCGCGACGGCTGTCGGCGGAGACTTTCGCATCGTTACACGAGCTGCCGCCGCTGGCGGTGCAGCTTCTGCACAACCGGAGCCTGCGCGAACCGGCGATTGTAAACGAGTTCCTTGCCGGCGGTCAGCCGCCGAACGATCCGTTCCTGATGGCGGGGATGGAGGCAGCGACGGCGAGGATTTTGCGGGCGGTTCGGAATAACGAAAGGGTGTGCATCTATTCCGACTACGACGCGGACGGAGTGACGTCGTGTTCGGTTCTGACATTGATGCTGCGGTCGCTGGGATTGGAGCCGGAGGCGTATTTTCCGGACCGGCTGACGGAAGGGTACGGGTTGAACGTGGTGGCGGTGAAAGGGATCGCGGAGAGGGGGGCCAACCTTCTGATTTCGACGGATTGCGGTGCGAACGCGGTGGCAGAGGTGGAAGCGGCGCTGGGACGGGGAGTGGACGTGATCGTGACGGATCACCACACGGTGCTGCACAATCTGCCGGAGGCGGCGACGGCGTTGAATCCGCGAAACGCCGGTGAGCCGTATCCGTTTCCGGACCTGGCTGGGGTGGGGGTGGCGTACAAGCTGGCGGAGGCGGTGCTGTCGGAGGCGGAAACGCCGGACGCGATCGAGCCGGAAAGCCTGCTCGACCTGGTGGCGCTGGGCACGGTGGCGGACGTGGTGCCGCTGCAGGATGAGAATCGGTACTTCGTGGTGGAGGGGTTGCGGCGGATGAATCGGGAATCGCGAGCGGGGATGGAGGCGCTAATCGCGGTATCCCGGCTCGTATCCGGCGAGGTGACTTCGACGGAACTGGCATTCAGGCTGGGGCCGCGGATCAACGCGGCGGGCCGGATGGACGATGCGCGGATCGCTTACGGGCTGTTGACCGGAACGGATGAACTGGAGATCAGGCGTCTGGCTCAGAAATTAGAGGAACTGAACCGCATGCGGCAAGAGGCGACGCGGGAGGTTCTGGAGGCGGCGCAGGAGTTCGTGGACGGGGAGGGGCCGGTGTTCGCGTACGGCGAGGACTGGCATCCGGGGGGGGGGGGGCTGGTGGCGGGGCGGCGTGCAGAGGCGACGGGGCGGCCGGCGTTTGTGGCGTCGGTGCGGGGTGGGGTGGCGCAGGGGTCGGC
>CAZBZS010000081.1:0-5531 GCA_964496475.1 uncultured Chloroflexota bacterium
ATCAATCCAAATTTCACGATCTTCGACGGTTCCGATCAGACGGCGGTGGTGAGGACGGCGATGAAGGACCTGGGGCTGGCGGCGAGTCAGATCTCGCCAGCGGGAGCGCGGAACGCGATTTCGCGAGCCAAGGATGAGCTGCTGATTCATCACCAGTTCGCGGAGCACGCGGAGGGGTTCTTCGAGGATATGGTGGCGAAGATATACGCGCGCTACGAGCAAATTCTGGAGGCCGCGGACGGGCAGGATTTCGGCGACCTGATCGTGTCGACGGTGCGGTTGCTCCGAGAGGATGAGGAGGTGCTGCACCATTATCAGGACAAATTCCGCTACGTGATGATCGATGAGTACCAGGACACGAATCGGGCGCAGTACGCGCTGGTGCGGGAGCTGTCGGCGGGCCGGCGGAACCTGGCGGTGGTGGGGGATGACGATCAGAGCATCTACGGCTGGCGGGGGGCGGATATCCGGAATCTGATGGACTTCGAGGAGGAGTATCCGGACGCGCGGGTGGTGAAGCTGGAGCAGAACTACCGCTCGACGCAACTCATTCTGGACGCGGCGCACGGGGTGGTGGAGCGGTTGCCGGGTCGCCAGGAGAAGAAGCTCTGGACAGAGCGGAGCGGCGGGCAGAAAGTGCGGGTGATGGAGTCGTATGACGATGAGGACGAGGCGTTGAGAATCCTGGCGGAGGTGCAGGAACTGGCTGGCCGGGAGGGGGGGAAGCGGGGGGATTTCGCGATCATGTACCGGACGAACGCGCAGTCTCGGCTGCTGGAGGAGGCGTTCGTAAAGGCGGGGATGCCGTACCAGCTGGTGGGGGCGACGGAGTTTTACGAGCGGCGCGAGGTCAAGGACATGCTGGCGTACCTGCGGTGCCTCGCGAATCCGCGGGACAGGGTTAGTTTTGACCGGATCGCCAACGTGCCGGCTCGAGGGCTGGGGACGAAGACGCTGGGTCTGCTGGGGGAGTGGGCGGAGCAGCGGACGCTGTCGGCAGGGGAGGCGATAAGGGTGCTGGCGGTGGAACCGCCGGACCTGGCGACGCCGGCGCTGGCGGGACGGGCGCTGAAGGCGCTGCTGCCGCTGGGAGAACTGCTGCTGAGGCTGGACGAAAACGCGATGGAGATGACGTTGCCGCGATTGCTGCAAGAAATCTACCGGGAGACGGGCTACGAAAAGCACCTGCGCAGCGATCCGGAGGACGCCGACGAACGGATCGACAACGTGGTGGAGCTGATCGGGGCGTCGGCGAAGTACGCCGAATTGCCGCCGCGTGAGGCGATGGTGGCATTTCTACAGGAAGTGGCGCTGATTTCGGATGTGGATGCGCTGAAGGCGGACGCGGACGCGGTGACGCTGATCACTTTGCATGCGGCGAAAGGGCTGGAGTTCAAGAATGTGTTTATCACGGGGTTCGAGGAGGAACTGTGCCCGCATGTGCGGTCGTTCGCAGACCCGGCGCAGATGGAGGAGGAGCGGCGGCTGGCGTACGTGGGAATCACGCGGGCGCAGGACCGGCTGTTCCTGAGCTATTCCAAGTTTCGAGGGGGGTGGGGGAGCCGGTCGCGGGTGCCGTCGCGATTCTTGAAGGACATTCCGGAATAGATCATGGAGCGGGATGAAAGGGTGGAGACGGTGGCTACGAATATCCCTGGCATGATCCCGACGAAGGTGAAGCCGGCTCCGGTGGAAACGGAACGGTCGTACCACGACGGGCAGAAGGTGAGGCATCCGGTGTTCGGGGTGGGGGTGGTGGTGTCGGGGAAGATCGGGGCCGGGGGCGAGGAGGTGCAGGTGGCGTTCCCTGATGCAGGGATAAAGCTGCTGGCGGTGGCGTTCGCGAATCTGGACCGGCTCTAGGTGCGGGGTAAGTTCCTGGTCGATTTCGACGGGACGGCGATGATGGAGGACGTCGGGCATCAGATCCTGGTGAATTTCGGCGATGAGGAAGTGATCGCGATTGACGATCGCTGGGTAGCGGGAGAAATCACGACGAGAGAGCGGGCGGAGGCGCAGTACGCGCGGATGCAGATCACCGAGGATGAACTGGTGGAGTTCGTGGACGGGTTCACGCTGGATCCGTTTTTCGGCGAGTTCCGCCGGTACTGCCGGGCGGCGGAGATCGAGATGGAAATCGTAAGCGACGGTTTTGACTTCTATATAAATCGACTGCTGGGAAGGGCGGGGTTGGGGGATATCCCGGTGACGTGTAACCGGCTGGAATTCGTGGAGGGAAAGATCGTACTGGACTTTCCGCACGAGGGCGATGGAGATGGGAGACTGGGGGTCGGGAAGGACGTGCTGCTGGCGCGGGCGAAGGAGGGGTTCGACGAGGTTGCCTATGCGGGGGACGCGGACTCGGATAAGCCGGCGGCGGGGGTGGCGGATGTGCTGTTCGCGAAGAAGAAGAAGGCGCTGGCGAAGTATTGCGAGAAAGAGGGGATTGAGTACGTCCCGTATTTAA
This sequence comes from uncultured Chloroflexota bacterium, assembly GCA_964496475.1. GTDB lineage: Bacteria > Chloroflexota > UBA11872 > UBA11872 > VXNJ01 > JASLPR01. Next base: position 2,468 of record CAZBZS010000081.1, read on the forward strand.
ATTTCGGTGAAATCATCGAGGCGCTGACGGGTATGTGGAATCGGGTGGGGCGGCGGGTGCCGGCGGATGGGTCGTTCTATCAGTTGGCTCTGGCGCTTGAGCGGATAGAGAAGGTGAGCGGGCGGATCGCGATGACGGCGATTCTGGCGGAGCTGCTGCGGAATGCGGAGCCGGAGGACGGGCGGCGGATCGCGTACCTGTTGCAAGGTCGGGTGGCGCCGACTTTTGAGCCGGTGGAGTTCGGGGTGGGGACGCGGATGCTGGTGATCGCGATCGCAGCGGCGTTTGAGGTGGGGGCGGAGGAGGTGGAACGGCGATTTAAGGACAAGGGGGATCACGGGCTGGTGGCGGAGTCATTTACGGAAAAGACGGCGGGGGATCGGTCGATAGTGGAGGTTTTCGCGGCTTTGGAGACGATCGCGGCGACGTCAGGCGGGGGCTCGGCAGAGGCGAAGATCGAGCAAGTGGCGGATCTGATGCGGTCGTTCGGGTCGCTGGAAAATCGCTACTTCGCGCGAGTCCCGATCGAGCGGCTGAGGCTAGGGGTGGGCGATCCGACGATCCTAGACGCGCTGTCGTTCGCCGGGGCCGGAGACAAATCGGACAGGGCGGAGATCGAACGCGCCTACAACATGGTGAGCGATCTGGGGATGGTGGCTGAACGATATCTGCGGGAAGGGGTGGGGGGGCTGGCGGATATCAAGGTAGAGGTGGGGAACCCGGTGCGGATGGCGCAGGCGGCGCGGCTGTCGTCGGGAGCGGAAATCGTGAAAAAGATCGGCAAATGCGGGATCGAACCGAAATATGACGGGTTTCGTGTTCAGATTCATTGGGACGGCGACGAGGTGAGCATTTACTCGCGGAATCTGGAGGATATGACGGGGATGTTCCCGGAGGTAGCGGAGGCGGCAAGGACGCAGCTACACGAGGACCGAGTGATTTTGGAGGGGGAGGCGATGGCGTATGACCCGGACACGCGGGATTTCTTGCCGTTCCAGGTGACGGTGTCGCGACGGCGGAAGCACAACATCGAGGAGACGGCGGCGGAGGTGCCGCTGACGCTGCTGGCGTTCGATCTGCTGTGCGCGTCGGGGGAGGATCTCACCGGGCTTTCGTATGTGGAACGACGGGAGCGGCTGCTGAAATTGGTGGAACCAAACGAGGCGATCGCGGTAACGCCGAACCTGATTACGGATGACGCGAAGGAAATCGATACGTACTTCTCGGAAGAGGTGGAGGCAGGGCTGGAGGGAATCCTGGCGAAGCGGCTGGATGCGGTGTACCAGGCGGGGAAGAGGAATTTCAACTGGATCAAATTGAAGCGTAGCTACAAGGTGGAATTGGGTGACACGCTGGACTGTGCTGTGGTGGGATACTGGCGCGGGCAGGGGAAGCGGGCGGCGTGGGGCATCGGGGCGCTACTAACGGCGGTGTGGGACGAGACCGAAGGCCGGTTGAAGACGATCGCGAGGGTGGGGACGGGTCTTTCGGATCTGGAGTGGGTAGGAATGCGGGAATTGCTAGACAAGGACGTGCGAGATGGGGCGCCGCCGGAACTGGACAGCGGGATCGAGCCGGATGTCTGGGTGGACCCGCGGCATGTGGTGGAGGTGCTGGCGGACGAGCTGACGCGGAGTCCGAATCACACGGCGGGCCGGAGCGAGGAGGAGCCGGGCTATGCGCTGCGGTTCCCGCGAGTGCTGGGGATGCCACGGGCGGACAAGTCGCCGAATGACGCGACGACGGTGGCGGAGGTGCGGACAATGTTCACGGCGCAGGTGACGGGGAGCGCGAAAAGGGGGTAGGGGTGGGTATCTATCGTTCTGATGGGTCAGGCTGAGGGTCGTATCGCGGTCTGGCGGGGGAGGACTCAGGAGATTTTGCAGGGTTCTGGTCGCGTCGTCGCCTGGCGCCGATTACTATCAGCGTGCCGCCGACGCCGAGAATAACCGGGACCAGGAGGATGAAAAGTTCCAGCAGTCCGATGTTGAAGGGCATGTCAGCGCCAACTCTTCTACGTCGGGTGGATCAGTCCTCGGGCTCTTCGGGGGTTTTGGATTTGCCGGCGATGTAGCCGGCGGCGTCCCAGGGAGCGCCCCAGAGCCAGAACCAGACGCGCTTGATGAGGAACATGCCGCCGATGGCCCAGATGACCATTCCGAAGAGGAGGGTGACGAGGAGCGGCCAGAGCAAGAGGACGGGGATGACGATACCGCGAGAAGAGACGACTATGTTCAGGCCGACGCCGAGTGCGAAGATGATGACAGCGGCAAGGGGGAGGCGGAAGCGAGCCCAGCTACTCATGGGTCAGCGGCGTAGTTTTGGACATTCGCGCTTCTCGCGACATCAGGTGGTGGGCTGGCGGACGGCGGCGAGGCGCTGGCGGAGGCTGGAAATCTCGTCGCGGTGTTCGGCGGCGCGTTCGAATTCGAGGGCGTCGGCGGCCAGGCGCATCTTCTTGTCGAGTTCCTTGACCCGCAGGGACATCTCGCGTGGGGTGGGCTCGCTGAGGCGGGCGAAGCCAGGCTCGTAGCCGGGTTTGTCCTCGGCAGCGGCGGTGGCGGTTTCGACGAGCATTTCGCGGATGTCGCGGTGGGCTTTCTGGACGCTTTCGGCGGTGATGCCGTGGTCGCGGTTGTAGGCGACCTGGATGCTGCGGCGGCGATAGGTTTCGTCGATGGCGTTTTTCATGCTGTCGGTGACGCGGTCGGCGTACATGATGACGTGGCCGTTGATGTGGCGGGCGGCGCGGCCGACGGTCTGGATGAGGGAGACCTTTGAGCGGAGGAAGCCCTCCTTGTCGGCGTCGAGGATGGCGACCAAGGAGACTTCGGGTAGGTCGAGTCCTTCGCGGAGGAGGTTAATGCCGACGACGACGTCGTAAACGCCGCGGCGGAGGTCGCTGAGAATCTCGATGCGCTCGAGGGTGTCGACCTCGGAGTGGAGATAGTGGACCTTGATGCCCATCTCGGCGAGGTAGTCGGCGAGGTCTTCGGCCATGCGCTTGGTGGGGGTGGCGGAGGAGAAGATGGCCTGGTTGACGTGGGCGAGGAATTCGTCGAAG
>CAZBZS010000082.1:0-5420 GCA_964496475.1 uncultured Chloroflexota bacterium
CGATTCCGCTGCCGGTGCGAACGCATATATGATCGCTGCTATAGTCGCTGCCCCCGCCGCCAGCAATATGCTACGGCCATCGCCAAATCCGCGACCCCGGACCGCCTTGGTCAGATCGTCCGCCAGTCCGATCGCGAAAAATGGGAGGCCCGCCAGCAGGGTCACGAGGAGCGCCGTACCCGAGCCGGCAACCACCGACGCGAGCGCGCCTACTCCCATGGCGATCAGGACGGCCGGCCCGCCCACCAGCGGCAGACGGGACGATGCCGTCGGCGCTGCGCCCGGCCTGTAAATGCCAGTCTTAGACTCGCGTGAGCGAAACCGGGGAAACAGACGCAGCCCCGCTCCGGCCGCCACCGCGGCCACCGCGCTTCCGATCACGACCTGGATGTAAGCGTCCATGCGGACCTCCAGATAATTGCCGGCGAGACGCAGCGGCTCGTTCCCAGCCGAACGCCCCGCTTACCGGCCATTATCCCAGCAGCTCGTCGTAAACGGATTCAATTCGCTTGGCTCCAACGTCCCAGGCGAAACTATTTTCCGCTCGGCGGCGCAGAAGGGCTCCCTGAAGAGTGCGCTCATCGGGGTCATGCAGTAAGTGCAGCAGCGCCTCCGCAAGCGCATCCGCGTCCGGGGCGACCAAGGTGCCTTCCACTCCCAGAAATTCTCGAGCTACGGGACTGTCGAACGCTACCGTCGGCAGTCCAGCCGCCATGTAATTGAGCAGCTTGCCGTTCCCTTCCGTTTGCGATCTCTTTGGCGACACCGCAATGTCCGCAAGAGCAAGCATCTGCGGCGCGTCCTGATACGGAATGCGCCCGGGGAACGAAATGTGGCCGTCCAGTCCCAGTTCCGCAGCCGTGCGACGATAAGTATCTTCGCCCGGAAAGCCCATGATGAGAAAGTGGCAGCCAGCAAATTCGTTCACCACCAATTTGGCGGCCATCAGCAGTTCTGGGATGCCTTGGTAGCCGGCCAGTAGACCCAGATAACCAATTACAAGATGATCGGGCGGAATTTCCCACCGCTCTCGCAGAGCGGTCAGATCGAATCCGGGCAGGTCCGCCCGCGGCTTGAAAACATCCACATCCACACAGTCGGATACCTCGACAACACGCTCTGGCGTGATCCCGAACGAGCCGGTGAGGAGATCGCGAGCATGACTACTGCTGGTTATGATCCGATTTGGTAAGCGATTTATTACCTTCTCAGCCCGGCCTATCAAGTCCTCAAATAGAGTGCCGCCCGCAAGAAAACCATGATCCCGCATTTCCGCGACCAGGCTGCCCTGAAAGTCAAAAACCAGTGGTGCCCGTTGCTGCCAGGCGAGCAGACGGCCAATCAGCGCCCCCTCGTGTAAATGCGCATGCACGATGTCAAATCTTTGCCTGAACCCATATGCAATCGTGGTTCCGAGCAGAGCCGTGTCAAGCGGCAACTTTCCCCAGTGCGATCCCACCCGAACTTCGTAGCGGTGGCGCTGAAGCGGATTCCGCCTTATCTGCACCCCGGGTACGTCATCTCCCGTTGGATAAGTGAACACCGTGCTCGTATGCCCGCGCCGATCAAGCGCACGAATTTCCTCCAGAATACGCACATGGCACCCATAGTCTCCGAAGAACGACGTGGGGGCGATGTGTGCGATTCGGTAGGCTATGTCCGACCTCAGACCCGCGGTGACAAAATGGATTGGCGGCGGTCGGCCCCACTGGCCGGCCCGTCGTATGGTAACCACCGCGATCATGGGTAGCGAGTTGAACTGAAAGTGACAACGGTGAGCGAAACTGATTTGTTGCTTTTTAGCGCCAGTCCGTCCGAAACCAGGCTCTTGGGCGAATCCCTGGCAAAAGCTTTGGATTTCGAAGCCGTGGTGCTGCTTGTTGGCGAACTCGGCTCGGGCAAAACAGTGTTTGCCCAGGGTATCGCCCGTGGCCTGGGGGTGGCCCGGCGAGTCACCTCCCCTACCTACACGTTTGTCGCCGAGTACCCGGAAGCGGAGCCGCCGTTCTTCCATATGGACCTTTATCGACTGACCGGGGCCGGCGAGGACGGACTCGGGTTGGACGATTATCTGAACCGGGGCGCTGTGCTCGCGGTGGAATGGCCTGAAAATACCGCCGCCGACTTCTCAGGCGACCGAATCGAAGTTCGCCTGGAGCACGACGGTGAGACCGGGCGGCGCCTGATCCTGAAGGCATCCGGCACCGCCGGAATTCGAGCGCTTGCCGCGCTACGCCAGTTGCTGGCCAGCGAATCATGACGGCGGACCTCATCCTGGGAATCGATACGACGGGTCGACGTGGGAGCGCCTCCCTGGCGACGGTCGACGGCATCGAGGAGACCGTCGAGTGGGCCGCCACTCCCAGTCACACGATCAATTTGCATAGCGCCGGCTCAGCCCTCCTGAAGCAGGCTGGCGATCGGCTCGTCGCCATCGCCGTCACGGCCGGACCGGGCGGATTCAGTTCCGTGCGGTCCGGCATGGCCTATACGAAAGGTCTTTGCCTGGCACTTAACATACATGTGGCAACCTGCGGGAGCCTGACCGCCCTTGCGGCCTCGCTGCCTTTTATTGAGCGACAGCGAGTTGTGGCCGCCGTGGATGCCGGTCGGTCCGGCTTTTTTGCCCGCGAGTTTGAGATCGACGGTGTAGTCGTGACACCTCTCGGCGCCGCCGCTCTGCTCTCCCCCGTCGATCTAGTCGCCTTAACTGCCGGCGACGCCCTCTTAGCCGGTACGTTCGGCGCGGCCCGACGACGAGAATTAGAAGCGGTCGCGAGTGATGGCGCGTCCCTCGAATTTGCTTCCGCCGCTCGTCCTCTCGCCGAGGCTGTGGCAATGTCCGGCTGGTCTAAAATTGGTAAAATATCCGGTCGGGAGGTGCGCACGGCGATCCCGATCTATCTGAGAGCGCCCGGTGCGACGCTGCCGAAAAAAGGCTGGGGGAGGGCTTGACGGCGGTACTGACAAAGAAATCGACCACCCATGACACCTTCATCTTGGCGCCCATGGAAATCGCCGATATCGACGAGGTGCGGGTCGTCGAACGGAAATGTTTTCCGTCTCCCTGGCCGAAACAATCGTTCCGCTACGAACTTGAGCGTAATCGCATGGCGCGGTATTTCGTGCTTCGCCGGAAACACCCGGAGAAACTCATCCCGGCAGGAGCGCCGAAGCCCGGCTTTTTACGACGTCTCCTCGGGGGAGCGTCTTCCATCGGAGAGGGATCAATCGTTGGCTTCGCCGGCATATGGATGATGGTGGATGAAGCCCACATCACCACCCTTGCCGTCTTGCCGGAATCTCAGGGACAGGGATTGGGAGAGCTTCTGCTCGTGGCAACCACCGAGCTCAGTGGCGTGGAAGGCGTGAAGATGATGACCTTGGAAGTCCGGGAGAGTAACTCCGTCGCACAGCGCCTCTACGAAAAATATGGCTTCAGCCGGCACGGAGTCCGTCGCCACTATTACAGCGACGATGGGGAGGACGCCGTCGTGATGTGGTCCGAAGAAATTAACTCATCCTTGTTCCAAAAACGTTTCCGGGAGTTGCGGGCTAGGCTAAGGAAGCGTCTCACCTGGGAATCGAAGCTGTAGCCGGTTGGCTCTAATTCTCGGAATCGAGACTTCCTGTGATGACACCTCGATTTCCGTCATGCGGGGTGCTGACGAACTATCCCTGGTCACTCAGACCCACTTGGAGGGCGTCGCCGAGTTCGGCGGAGTAGTGCCGGAGATTGCTTCCCGTCAGCACATCGCTGCCATCGTTCCGGTTTTCGACGCTGCCCTGGCCGGCGCGGGACTGCGGGCAGCCGACCTGGACGCCGTCGCCGTCACCTCCGGGCCGGGCCTGGCCGGCTCATTGATCGTCGGCCTCAATTTCGCCCGCGGCCTGGCCACCGGCCTAGATATCCCACTGCTGGCGGTGAATCACATGGAGGCCCACGTCTACGCCTGCTGGATAGGCCGCGATCCGGCTCAACTACCCGAGCTGCCCGCCGTCTGCCTGGTGGTCTCTGGCGGTCACACGGACCTGACGGTAATGTGTGAAGACGGTCGGCACTACCTGCTGGGCCGCACCCGCGACGACGCCGCCGGTGAAGCCTTCGACAAGGTGGCACGCGTGCTTGAGCTTGGATTTCCCGGCGGACCGGCGATCGAGGCGGCAGCCGCCGAACTGAATCCCGCCGATGGCGATCCTTACGTCCTGCCCCGAGCCCGACTTGAAGGGACTCACGATTTCAGCTTCAGCGGCCTCAAAACCGCCGTCTACCGGGCCTGCTCCGGCAAATTGGGTCCCGCCGAGGAGGAGCGAATATTTGCGGGAGAACGGTCCGACGCGATACAGGCGCGCAAGGCGCCGGCGATGCGGCGAATGGCCGCCGGATTTCAAGCAGCGATTATCGATGTGCTCGTCTCCAAGACCGCCCTTGCCTCCGAGGAGTCCGCCGCCCGTAGCGTCATCTTGGCCGGCGGCGTCGCCGCCAATAAAAGTCTCCGCAACACCCTTGAAGCCCGGATTGAAGTCCCCTTGTTCATGCCCCGGATTGCTCACTGCACGGACAACGGTGCCATGATCGCCATGGCCGGGTCATTTTTGCTCGAACGAGGCGAATACGCCGCCGACAGTCTGGACATCGACCCGAGCCTGGAAATCGCCACTGCCACCCACCACCCTGACTAGCGCCTTCCCGCTACCTATCCCGAGTCCGTCATCTGACGATAAAGCTGGTCGTACTTGCAGGCCGAAGGCCGCCTGGAGCAATCCTCTCGCATGCACCGCCGGACAAGCTCGTTAAACTCATCCGGGCGCCGGTACAACTCGAATGCGCGGGTGATTGCTCCCATGAAGTCCAACGAGTTGTAGGCTTCAAAGCTGAACCCTGTCCCTTCTCCCGTCATCGGATCAAAATCTGTCACGGTATCGGCCAGCCCTCCCGTATCCCGCACGATTGGGACCGTTCCGTAGCGCATCGAAATCATCTGGGTCAGTCCGCATGGCTCGTAGCGGGACGGGATCAGCATGAAATCGAGCCCGCGTACATTCGTTGCGCCAGCGCCGCGTCAAACGAGATCCGGGCGCAGCAGTCATCCGGGTAGGCCGCGGCCACCTCGCGGAACACGTTTTCATGGTAGGGATCGCCTGTTCCCATCATAATGAACTGTCCGACGGCTCGAATTACCGCGGGCAGCGCCCGCTTGTTCACGGCCTTGCGGGCGAGCGAATCGATGTCGAAGTTCAATACTCGGTTTGGGTCGGTCACCGAATCGTACAGATCGTTGTCGATGCCGTTCAATATCCCGTGCAGGTCTTTGCCCTAGTCCCGCAGAAACGAATCCAGCCGTTCACCGAAATTGGGCGTGCGAATCTCCATCGCATAACGTTCGCTCACCGTGGTTACCTTGTCCGCGAAAATGATT
>CAZBZS010000083.1:0-4639 GCA_964496475.1 uncultured Chloroflexota bacterium
GCGTGCTTCGTCAGGTCGTCGTAGATGATCAGCGCATCCTGGCCATCGTCGCGGAAAAATTCGCCGATCGTGCATCCGGTAAACGGCGCTATGTACTGCTGCCCCGCCGGGTCGCTCGCCCCCGCCGCCACGATTACCGTGTGCTCCATCGCCCCGTACTCTTCCAGCGTCGCCCTCACACTCGCGATCTGCCCTGCCTTCTGGCCGATCGCCACATAGATGCACTTCACTCCCGTTTCCAGCTGATTGATAATCGTGTCCACCGCGATCGCCGTCTTGCCGATCTGGCGGTCGCCGATTATCAGTTCGCGCTGACCGCACCCAACCGGGATCATCGAGTCAATCGCGCGGATACCTGTCTGCAGCGGCGTGTCCACGTTCGCCCGCAGCGTCACCCCCGGGGCCACCTTTTCGATTACGTCCGTCCGATCCGTATCAATTGGCCCCCGCCCATCGATCGGCTCACCCACCGCATTCACTATCCTTCCCAGCAGCGCCTCTCCCACCGGCACCTCGGCCACCCGGCCCGTCGTGCGGACCTCATCCCCCTCCTTGACCTGCGCGAACGGCCCCAGCAACACCGCTCCCACCGAGTCCTCTTCCAGGTTCAGCGCCATCCCCACCGCCCCTCCCGGAAACTCCAGCAGCTCTCCCGCAAGCGCCTCGGAAAGCCCGAATATCCGGGCTATACCGTCTCCCACCTCCACTACCGTGCCCACATTCACGTCCCGCACCGTCGTATCCAGGGAATCTATTCGCTGCCTCAGCAGGCCGGTTATGTCGTTTGAGTTTGTTGCCATGTCCTCTTATGTGTCTGATTCAACGCAGAGCTTGTTTCAGCGCGTCCAGCCTGGCAGCGACGCTGAAATCGCGTCGCCAGTCGCCGTGGCGCAGTACAAACCCTCCCTTGATGGTTGGATCCAGTTCCTCGTGAAAAATCATGCGTCGTCCCCGCTGTTGCATCTGGTCTCGCAGGCCATCCAGATTGTCCCCGCTCATTGGCACCGCCGATCGCACCGTCACCCGGTCGATCGGGCCCTCCGTTTCGCTGCGCCGAATGAATTGCGCCCGCAACGCCGACGCCAGGTCGAACGTGCCGTCCTGGATGAGAACGTGTCCCACCGAGCGGCCGCGCTCACCGACGATACCCTCGGCAATCGCGTCAAAATCGCTCTGCTGCGCATTCGTCGTCGCGCCCGGACGCGTCACCACCGCCCGCACCGCCACGTCCGTGGCAACCCGGTACAGCGCAATCAGCTCCTCTTCCCACTCCTCCCAGTCGTCGCCTTCCTCGGCCGTCCCTAGGATGGCCGAGACATACTGGCGCACGCGCCGGCGGTCGGAGTGTTCGTCCCGTCTCATGAAGTTTGGCTTCTCACCTCCGCCAGCGCTTCCTCCACCAGCCGGCGATGTTCCGGGTCGTCAATCGACCGGTCCAGCACCTTGCCGGTGGCGTCGATCACCAAATCGGAGATCTCCCGCTGCGCCTCTTGCAGAGCCTGTTCCTTCAGCATTGTCGCGTCCTGCTCGGCATCTATGCGGATTTTCTCTGCCGCCTGCCGCGCCCGGTGCAACTCTTCCTGTTCCGCGTCAGCCACCCGGCGGATCGTTTCCTCGCGCACCCGCCGCGCCTCGTCCTGGCGGTCCCGCAGCTCAGCGTCAAACTGCTTCTGGTCTTCCTCGACCTGGACCTTCATCTCCTCCGCCTGCTGCAGGCTCTCTCGGATTCGCGTCCGCCGGTCCTGCAGCGTCTGCCGCAGGGGTCCATACAGCAGCTTGTACATCACAAGTACGAACAGGCCGAACGAGATGAACTGGAACAGAATGTTCAGGGGTAGGATCCCCAGGGTGTTAGTAAGATCGGACATCGCCTATCCCAATATTCGGAACGTCACGGCCACCCCTAACCGCCGATCCCGAGCGCCAAAAACAGCCCAATCAAGAACCCGTAAATGGCCGTCGCTTCCGCGAGACCAAGACCGATGATCATCGTCGTCCGAATGGCGTTCTCCGCCTCGGGGTTCCTGCCCAGCGCCTCCGTTGCTTTCCCAACACCCAGCCCGATACCGAGACCGGCTCCCAGCGAAGATAGGCCGATCGCCAGCCCGGCTCCCAATGGCCCTAAATCCAGTTCCAATTGCGCCCTCCTTCAGGCATTTCAGTGATGCTCTTCTCCTCCGATAGCAACACTGGTGAAACTAACCGTCAACATGGTAAAGACAATCGCCTGGATCAACCCAAACAGTAGTTCCAGTATCAGAAACACCGTCCCGATTACCGGCATCCAGGCGCCGGAGATTCCTAGAAGGACTTCCCCGGCAAACAGGTTCCCGAAAAGCCGGAACGACAGCGACACAAGTACGAACAGTTCAATGATTAAAAAAATCGGGAATAGCAGCCACGAACTCTGAGCTATCGCCTTCAAATGGCCGCCCACACCGTGCGAGCGCACCCCCGTCGAGTGGATGATGATGAACGCCCCCAACGCCAGCGCCAGCGTCATGTTGATATCCGCCGTGGCCGGTCGAAGGAACGGGATCAATATCGATTCCCCTTCGTGATGCTCGATCCACCCCACCGTCCCCACCAGCGGCAGCAGGCTGAACCAATTCGCGAACAGGATAAAGAGGAAAAATGTGGCTACGAAAGGAAACAGCTGCGGCCCAAACTTACCCAGCCCTGGTCCCACCATGCCCTCCACCGTTTCGACCAGAAATTCCATGGAATTCTGCAGCCCGCCCGGTACCAGCGAGATTTTGTGCCGCAGCAGCAGCCCCGGAATTATCAGGGCTACCATCACCACGAGCATGATCACCAGCGAATTGGTCAGCCGAAATAGTCCGAGCGGAGTCTCCCACTCGCAACCATGGCAGATCGGCTCCGCCTTGATCGAAAAGTCAGGAAGCAACTATTCGCGCTGCCAGTTGAAGATTAAGACCATCACGTAAAAACTGAGCCCCAATCCTAGTAGAACCCCGGTCATAAACAGCCACGGCGCCGTCCCCCACATCCCGTCCAAGAACCTCCCTAGCAGGACCCCGGTGACTATGAAGGACCCGACTACAAAACCGAACTCCAGCGCGAGAGCGGCGGCACGTAACGGGCCCACAAGCTCCCTCACCAGAGTCCATTGAGCGAGGATCGTGAAACTTTTCACATCCTCACACCGGCGGAATTCTAGCACGGCCTCCGGGCCTCTTCCAACGCCCTGTTTACACCCCTCCGTCCCGCCTTCACCCCTCCCATCTCACCGCCCATCGCCCGCTCCCCATTTGCGCTCTCACCCCGTTATCACCTATGTTTCAGACACCATCGATACAACGGAGTCACTCATGGCCGAAACTGGGGGCCACGCCCCCAAAATCAGAAAACCGGAACGCAGCCTGCCCTGGGGCTTAACCATCATTGTCGTCGGCCTCGTCACCGCCATGGCCATCTTCGGCACCTGGGGCTTCGTCACCTTGGCGCCGCTTACGGGGGTGGTGAACAGCGATGACGGGCTCAACATACGAGCGGAGCCTGATATCAATAGCGAACGCACCGGAGGATTGGCGTCGGCTGAAGAAGTTAATCTGATCGGGGTGACGCATGTTTTGGACGGGGAGACCTGGTACGAGCTGGATTCAGGTGGTTGGGTGCTGGGAGAGTTCCTGGATATTACGGGCGGCTAGGGCTCGTCCGCCCGCCAAAAGGCGAACTCTCGTTCCGGAAATAGGAATTTGAGCAGTTCGACCTCCGGCCCGGGGACTGTTGGAGGTAGGCGGCCCTGGAACAGAAGGCTCCAACGGCGGTTAGACGCCACCCGCCCCGGCGATCCGCCCACCTTACCCCGCGAGGAAACGCGCCTCTTCGAACGCCAAACGCGCGGCCTCCGCCGCGTCTTCCGGCTCCGCTCGTTCCAGGAACACTGGCCGGTCCAGCTGATTGATCAGCAGATTTCGCTCCGCCCCCGTGAAAATGAGCGTTCGGCTCCGCCGCAACGCCTGCTCCAGCGCCTCCACATCCGGCTCTCGAATCGAACCTGACGCCCTTTTCATCCGATCAACATCTGCCTTCATCGCCGTTGGGAAGATCGCTTCCCCAACCGAGTCATAGATCTGGGTCAAACCCAGAATCGCCGCCTCCGGTTCCCGCGTCGTCGCCGACAGCCCCACCATCATATGTATCTCGGTGGGCGTGTGGTGTCCCCGCCCTCCCGGTAGTGGCGCAAGGTCAAAACCACCGGCCCGACCGCCGTCCTTGCGCCACGTCGTCACGAACCAGCCGCTGTTGGCCGGGAACGACATCATGCGGTTATTGATATCGCCCAGTATCCCCCGCATCTGCCGCCACGAGTTCGAACCCGACACCGTGTACGCCGTGCGTTGTTCGTAGGCCAGCCCGCTCATCAGCTTCAGCGCCTCGATCGCTTCCGGGCTCGTCAACCCCTGTTCGCCCCCGTCACGACCCGGTAGGGCGGCGCCTGCGCTCGTCATCCACACCCACGAAGGCGGCACCGGCGTCCCCCCAGAAGATGCAGGTCTCGCGGTGCTCGTAGTTGGTGTAACGCGTGTAGTGCTCGGTGGCGACGAGCGCCACGCGCTTGTAGCGTCCCGACGCGATCATCGGGTCGGCCACGCTCGACCCGTAGAGGGAGCCG
>CAZBZS010000084.1:0-4581 GCA_964496475.1 uncultured Chloroflexota bacterium
GTCGGTGTCCAGCAGGTGGCCTAAGTCTGAGATTTTGTCCAGCGGCGTCAGTCGATCGTTGGCCTCCAGGTCCTCCAGATGGGAAACCGGGAAAATTACCAGATCCACCGGCTTGCTCTCCGGAAAGCTCGCCAGCAACTCTCCAAACGTCACCTCCCCCGCATAGGGCATCGGCTCCGGGCTCAGCCGCACAACTCCGTCACCCCCGGTGCCCGCCCGGCTGATGAAACTGCGGTAATCGTTCCCCTGCGCGCCCCACGGCGACTGCACGAACATCACCGCCAGCGGATCGGCCGGAAGCACGATCCCCGCCGGGCGGCTGGACGCCGCTCGCGCGATATTGCCCGAATCCAGCAGCGATTCTTGAAACTCGGTCAGTTCCGGCCGCCTTTCGCCACTCTCCCCGCACGCCGCCAGCGTCGCCGTCACCCCGATTACGAGAGCTCCCAGGAAGTGGCGCCGGCTCAGCCGTCCCCGGCCGTTCTTTTCGGCTGCTCTCTCATTCAATTCGATTAACCCTCAGTCCCCGTTGCCGGCCGGACCCACCGATCTGCCAAAGGCCCACCCTCCGCCCGTCACCTACACGTAGCTCTTAGCCTCGGTCTTTTTCAGCGATCGGGAGTCCGGCACATCTCGGTACCGCCAGATCTCACCTCCGAGTCCCACCAAGTATACAAGTCGATCCTTCTCATACCCCGGTGAAACCGCCACCTGCAACACCGATTTATTGCCCAGCCCATCGTTGATGTCCTCCCACGTCAGCCCCCGATCGTCCGAGCGAAACACGCCATCGCTACCACCCACGAATAGCACCGCTTCCTCCTCAAAATCCGGCGAGCCCGTCAGCGACAGAATCGCCGTTTTTGTCCCCGCCGGCTTCGTGCCGGACCACACCTGTCGAAATCGCCGAGCCGGTTTGAACACCTGGTTCTCCGCCGTGAAATACCACGAGTTATTCTGCCCCGTGTAGTCCGATGGGAAAAAGCACGAGATCCATTCGGCATCCGTCCCATGCTGGACCCACCGTTTCCAGGTCTTCCCTCCATCCACCGAGCGATGCAGCGCCGCGCGCCGGTTCCCCACCGTCCCCGCCGCGATCGTCTCATCGCTTCCAAACAACGGCGAAAACTTAATATCGGCCACCGTCTCACCCTCAAACGCTGCCTCGACCTCCTTGAAACTCCGCCCCGCCGTCTTGCTGATGAACGCCTCCCCCAGCGCCCCACCTGCCATCACCGTCTCGTCCTCGGCGAAACTCGGGGACACCGCCACCGACCGCACGTCCCGTTTCCCCAGTCCGCGGGCGCAGCGTTTCCAGCTGTCCCCAGAATCTTCAGTCTTGTAGAGACCGTCCCCGGTCGCGGCAAAAGCGATGCCATCGTCCGCGAACTCCGGCGAATAGGCGATCCGGTTCACCGGCACCGCCTCCGTGCCCTCCGCCGCGTCCGCCCACGTCACGCCCGCGTCCGTGCTCCGGAAAATACCTCCCACCGCCCCCCCCGCCAGCATTACTCCATCCTTCGCAAAATCTGGCGATAGCACCAAGCACAGCCAGTTCTGACTGGCAAGGTTGCCGCTCGAGTCCACCCAGGTGTCTCCCCCATCCTCCGACCGCATTACCCCATGCTCAAACGTCCCCGCCAGCACCAGAGTCTTTCCGCCCGGCTCCGCCAGCGCCAGCAGCGACAGCACCGGATGTGAATCTTTTTTCGACGTGCAAAGTTCCCACGACTCTCCCCCGTCGACGCTCCGATAAACTCCCCCCTCGCCTGTTCCCGCGAACACCACCTTATCGCCGTCAAACCGCGGCGATACCGCGATCGCATTGACCGAGCGGCTTTCCAGTCCCGAACCGCCCTTGAATGTCTTCCCCCCGTCGTCGCTGTGCCAGATACCGCTGGTCTCGCTCCCGGCGAACAGTCGCCCGTTCTTCCCCAGTGTCGGCGTCGACGTCAGGCACTGAAACGTCTCTTCGTGCAGTTCCTTCTGGCCAATTTGGTCCCAGTTCCGCCCGCCGTCGCTCGAGCGGAACAGCCCCCGCTCAACCACCGAGCAGAACACCCGCTGATCCGACTCAAAATCTGGTGACACCAGAATCGCCTGATTGGATTCCGAAGGCAGCCCGCTGTTCGTCGCGTTCCAGGTGCGGCCGGCATTCACCGTGCGAAACACCCCTTCATCATCCGAGCCGATAAACGCCGTCCGATCGCTTCGATACCCCAGCGAAAACCCTATGCAGGTCACATCCGGCACCAATCCCCAGAAGTCCAGCCGGTTCCAGCGTCTGCCCCCGTCAACGCTCCCAAACGCCCCCACCTGCGCCGCCGCCGCGATCAATGAACTGTCGTTCTCATAATTTGGCGACACCGCGATGTACTGCACGTACGGGCTGGCCAGACCGGAGTTGCTGATCTCCCACGTCCGCCCGTTGTCATCCGAGACAAATACCCCCGCCATCGTGCCGGCCCAGATGCGCCGCTCCGCTGCCGTTCCCGCCGAAGCGCCAAACGCCGCCACCGTCCCGCCCTCCCGACCGCCCACCCGCTGCCAGATATTCTCGGCGATCTTCTCTTCTGTCTTGTCCTTCTTCGCCATGCCGGGATTCCCTCGATTACGTCAGTGGATACAGTCCGCTATTTCTGGTCCAACCGGAAACCTCCCGAAGCGTCACCGCCCCAGCGATGGTCGCCGCCGAGTCCACGACACTAAAGCATCATCCCTGTCCACGCAACCGCTTCCGAACCTTCAGGGCAGCTCCAGAACCGCCCCCGGAAATATCGCGTCCGGGTCTTCGATTCCATTCACCCGTTGCAGCACATCGATATCAATCTCGAACCGATCCGCGATCCCCTGCAACGTATCCCCTTCCTCCACCGTGTAACTCTCCGGCCGTACCGCCCCCCCCGACTTCTGCCGGCTGGGATTGGGGATCTTCAGCACCTGGCCCACCTGAATCTGATCCGGATCGACGATGTCGTTTACTTCCATCAGCGCTTCCAGCGGCACCCGAAACCGATCCGCGATCTGACCCAGAATGTCCCCGGTCACGATCGTGTATTCAGTCGGGTCGCTCGTATCCGTGTCCTCCGTCCCGACCGCCGGATCTGGATCGGCCGCTTCCTCCGGCGCCGCCGTCTCCCGGGGAGCCACCGGCCTCACCGTCGGCAGCGATATCGCCCCCGTCTCCGCCGGCAACGTGATCATCGTCCCCCGGCTCGCCGCATATTGCGCCGCCGCCTCCCGCGCAGCCGCCGTGTAGTTCGTCTCCTGCCACGTCAGGATTTGCCACGTCACCACTACCGCCACCAGCAGGATCACCACCCGCACGATCTGTATCCAGTTCTGGTCGATCACCCGCACCGCATCGCTCCCCGTCACCGGCGCCCATTTCAGGCGGCCCTCGATTTCCATCGGGCTTACCCGCCCTACCGGGCTATCCGTCAATTTCTGATCCCTCGTTGAATACGATCATCACGTCGTTTACGTTCGTCCCTGTCGGCCCCATCATCACCAGGTCGCCGGACGCTTTGAGAAACTCATACGAATCATTCTCTTCCAGCATCGTCCCGGCGTCCATCCCCGCCGCCTCCCCCCGCTCAACCGTGCCGCCGTCCACCATCGCCCCCGCCGCGTCCGTCGGCCCATCCGTCCCGTCCGTCCCAAACGCCATCACCCCCACTCCCAGTATCCCGCGCAGTTCAATCGCCGCCGCCAGCGCCATCTCCTGACAGCGCCCGCCCCCCCCCGACCCCCGCACCATAACCGTCGTCTCCCCGCCAAAAATGATCGCCGTGGGCCGGTCCCCGGCCAGCTCACGGCCAATCGCGCCCAGACGTCGGCCAAAGTCCCGCGCCTCCCCCTCGATCGCCGCCGACTCCATCCGCACCCCAAACCCCTCCCCCTTCGCCTGTCGTTCCGCCGCCCCCAGCGCCACCGCTAGGTCCGCCACTATCAGGTGCCGCACCCGGGCAAAAGCCGGGTCATCCGGCCCCGGGGTCTCATCGATCTCCCCGTTCTCGCCCGCCCGCAGACGGGCCACCACTGCTGCCGGTGCTTTCTCCATCAGATCAAATCCCGCCAGCACCACCACCGCCTCCGCGAAAGTCGTCGGGTCCGGTGCGAACGGTCCCGACGCGATCACATCCAGCGGATTCCCCAGCACGTCCGACACCGCCAGCACCAGCACCGTCGCGGGCGCCGCCGCCTGCGCGAGCCGCCCGCCCTGCACCAGCGACAAATGTTTCCGCACCGCGTTTAGCTGGCTGATGTCGGCCCCCGCCCGCATTAGCAGCTCCGTAGTCGTCCCCAGCTCGGCCAGCGCTATCCCTTCCGCCGGCGCCGGCAGCAGCGCCGATCCCCCGCCCGAGAGCGCCGCGATTATCAGCTCCTCCCCTGTGGCTCGTCGCAGCATGGCATGCAACCGCCGCGCCACCGCCGCTCCCCGCTCATCCGGCGTCGGATGCGCCCCTTCCACAATCTCCACCTGCCGGCTCGGCTCCCGGTGGCCATCCTTCACCACCCCCAAACCCCCCCCCCCCCCCCCCCCCCCCGCCCCACCCCCGCCCCCCCCCCCCCCCCCCC
>CAZBZS010000085.1:0-4553 GCA_964496475.1 uncultured Chloroflexota bacterium
GCGGGGGGGGGGGGGGGCGCGCCGGGGGGGGGGGGGGGGGGGGGGGGGGGGGGGGTGGCTAGGGCCGCAGGGATCCGGGCAAGCCGGACGACGGGTATGCAGGGAGGAAGACGTACGCTCTCCGGGGAGAATTGATGCGAGAATAGAGATTCGGGCGGTGGGGTGGGGTGGGGTGGTGTGGGAGGCCGGTAAAGCGATGGCGTCTGAACGAGACAGCAAGAGAGAGTCTTTCCTGAAAATCCTGACGGTCAGAGGCATCGATATCCGGGTGCATATAACGTTTCCGTTGCTTTTGATCTACGTCGCGTGGTCTGGGATCTCGGGGCCTGTCATCCATCCGGAGCGAATATTGATCGGCGTGGTCACGATCTTGCTGCTGTTCGTGATCGTGACCCTGCACGAACTGGGACACAGCCTCGAGGCGCTGCGGCTGGGGGGGAGAGTGAGCCATATCACGCTCTATCCCATTGGCGGGGTGGCCGGGTTGGAACGGATGCCCTCGAACCCCTGGTATGAATTGCGAATCACGGTAGCTGGCCCCATGGTGAACTTCGTGCTGGCGGGGCTCCTCTGGCTATTGGACCAGGCACTCCAATCGGCTTTTCCAGGGCTAGGTTCAGGCGGACCGTTCGGTGGATACATCGTGCCCAACTCCGGCGGGCTGTTGAGCATGCTAGTGGCGATGAACCTGATTCTCGGAATGTTTAATCTGGTTCCCGCGTTTCCGCTGGACGGGGGAAGAATATTCCGGGCGTTGCTTGCTCTGCGACTGGACTACGTCCGCGCTACCACCATCGCCGCCCGGTTGGGTCAAGGAATCGCGGTGCTGGTGGCGATATCCATATTTCTCCCTGGATCCGGCGCCGGCCTCATTTCGGAGATGTGGCGATTGTTCCTCGCCGTGTTGGTATTCATGGGGGCGCAGGGGGAATTGAAGCATGTGAGCCGGCGACGTGGCACGGCGAGAAGAACGGCTGGAGAGGTGATGATTCGGGAAGCGGCGGTGCTGGCGACGCATGTGTCTTTAACGAGCGCGAGAGAGTTCATGGGCGAAACGGAGCAGCCCATTTTTCCGGTGCTGGACGACTTTGGCCGGCCGGTGGGATGGGTGACACCTGACATGGTGGAGTCCGGGCTGGCGGTGCGGGATTCAGGCACGCGGATCGGGCAGATAATGCTGGAATCGGTGGAGTATGTGGGGGAGCAGACGCCGATGCAGGAGGCCATTGAGTTGATGATCGAGAGGCAGTATCCGGCGCTGGCGGTGGTGGAGGCGGACGGAAGGTTGAAGGGGATTCTGATCGCGAATCTGGCGATAGCGCCGGGTCCCCCGCACGAGCCGAGCCTGAACTAGGCGTCCGGAAGGCGTCGATCCGGCGGAGCTGGATCAAGACCGGCTAGAGACGAGCCTTGAGGAACTCGAGGCTGGAGCGGATACAGTCGAAGTGGTCGCGGCGGCAGAGGTCCTGCTCGACGACCCAGATCTCGGCACCGGCGGCCTTCGCGGCGGGGATGATAGCGTCCCAATCAAGGTTGCCTTCTCCAACTGGGGCGTATACTGGACCGGGCATCATCTCGCCTTCCTTCATCGCCACTTCCAGATCCTTCATGTGGATCACCGGCATGCGGCCGTGGAGGCGATCAATCAGATTGACTGGATTCACGCCGGCAACAGCCGCCCAATAGACATCCACGGTCATGGTGAGGTCGGGTCCGCCTTCCTCGATCAACAGGTCGTAGATGGTGTCGCCGCCGGGCCCGCGGAGGAATTCGATGGAGTGATGATGGTAGCCCAGGGTAATTCCGGCGGCCTTGAGCTTGTCGATGACCGGTGGGAGTTCGGCTATGAAGGTCTGGTAGCCCTCGTAGGCGTAGCGGTCGAATTCGTTGAGGATCATGGGTATGGCCACATGCGGGCAGCCGAGGGTTTGAAGGAGGTCAATCTCGGCGTCGGTGTCATCGCGAAGGGATCGCCAGAGACGGTGGGCGCTGGGGCAGGACAGTCCGTTGTCGTCCAGGATTTGCCGGGCTTCGCGGGGGCTGGTGTGCGGACTCTCGCCGTCCACGGCGCCGACGCCGGCGAATTCAACGGCCTCGTACCCGATCTCGCGGACACGTTTCACGGTGTTGGCGAATCCGGTCTGGTCGGTCAAGAAGTCGCGGAGGGTGTACAGCTCAAGGGCGATGGTGGCGACCAATTGGGTCTCGCTAGGTCTTTGATTTGACGGGAGCAACGATAGGTTACCAGCGGTGGCGGTGCGGGCCGAAATCGGCGTCGTAGAAGGGAGTGATGGCGCGGCCGGGCGGGGAAATCCTGTCGATGCGGGCGTGGTCCTGGTCGGTGAGTGCGACGTCCAGGGCGCCGAGGTTGTCCTCGAGGTGGCCATGGTGCGGGGACCGATGATTACGGAGCTGACGCCGGGTCGGCCGGCTACCCAGGCGAGAGCCAACTGGCTGACAGTGCAGCCTTTTTCAGCGGCTAGAGATTCCACGGCTTCGATGGCGTCGAAGGTGGTATCGGCGAACATCCGGCGGGCCTCCACGCGGGGATCGGATTTCTGGAAGCGAGCGTCGGCGGGTACGGGTTCGCCCCGCCGGTAGCGCCCGGAGAGCAGACCGCCACCTAGGGGCGACCAGGGCATGATGGCGATGCCATAGGTCTGCGCCATGGGTATCAATTCGCGTTCGATCCGGCGTTCCAGAATGTGATAGGGAGGTTGCTCGGAGACGAAGCGGTCAAGTCCGTGCTCCTTCGCGGCCCAGAGGGCGTCGACGTGTTGCCGGGCGGCGTAAGTGCTAACGCCGATGTAGCGGACTTTGCCGCCGTGAACCAGATCGGCGAGCGCGCGCGGGGTTTCGTCGATCGGAATATTCGATTCGGGCCGGTGCATCTGGTAGAGGTCGATGTAATCGGTCTGGAGCCACCGCAGGGAGGCCTCGCACTGCTGGATGATGTGCCGTCGGTGGATGCCGTGGGCGTTGGGATCGTCATCGTCCATGACGCCGTTGACCGTAGTGGCGAGGATCACGCGATCGCGTCGGCCGTTGCGTTGCAGTGCCTCGCCGACGAATTCCTCGCTGCGTCCGCGGCTGTAGACGTTGGCGGTGTCGAGCACGTTTACGCCGGCGTCGAGGGCGCGATCGATGATGGCGCAGGAGTCGTCCAAGGTGGTATCCCGGCCGAAATTCATGCAGCCGAGGGTGAAGCGTGAGACCTGCATGCCGGTGCGGCCAAAGGGTCGGTATTCCAAGGTGGGCTCTCGATCCGGTTGAGGTAGGAATTCCGGAGGTTCGCCACCAGCATCGGATTGCCGGACGGTGACGCCAATGACGGCACGGGAGAAAACGCGGGACCAGCGGCGAGCGGGGGGCGGCGTTTACAGTGAAACGCCGCCGGTCCACTATTGCGGGAAATGACGGAAGACAAGGGAGAACAAAGAGCCGGCGGGGGTGCTCGATGGAGATCGGGAGCCTTCGTCAGCTTCATGGTGATGTTCGGGGTGGGCGTGGCCACGGGCGCGCGGGCATCGCCGCGTCGGTTGGTCGAATCGGCTATGGGGAAGAGCGATCCGGCACCGGCTGTCGATGCGGAGGCGATTTCGGCCTCCGCAATGCTCCGCCCGGAGCCGTCGGGAATCGACGTGGTGACGGATGAGACGAAGCCGGATGGACGGCCCACAACACTGCGATCGCGGGCGTTCATCACTTTCATAGTGATGTTCGGGGTGGGACTGGCAGCGTGGTGGCCGATGATGGCGTACCTGTCGGTGTTCGTGCGCGACATTTTGGGGCAGGGAATACTGGCGGCGTCGTTTTTACTGGTGGCCATTCACGGGGTCACGACCACGCTGGGGCTGGCAAGCGGGCCGTTCATACGGCAGTACGGTAGCAAATGGACGTACACGCTGGGACTGGTCGGGCTGGCGGTGTTCATGCTGGCGCTGGGGCTGTCCGCGGATTTCAAATTCGTGCTGGTGATGGCTCCGGTGATGGGGTTCTTTCTGGCGTTTCACTGGACGGGTGCGCAGGCGTACATAATCCAGGCCAGCCCTGCGCACCAGCGGGGTCTCGGCAGTGGTGTGGCCACGTTCGCGGCGACGCTGGTGCCGGCGGCGTCGGCGCCGATTCTCGGTCTCATCGCCGACGCGAACGGATTCGGCACGATGGCGCTGGTGGCGTTCGGGATCGTGGCGGTGGGGCTGGTGGTCACGACGTTTGCGCTGCCGAATATTCGGCCGGTGGTAAGGCCGGCGGAGGGAACCGAGGAACTGACGGTAGAGGGCACCGCGCCGAGCGGGATGGGACGGTTGCTGCGGAGGCCGGGAATCGGGTGGATGCTGCTGGTGCGTGGATCGACAAGCATGATGCTGGGAGTGTTCGTGCTGCTGGCGGGGCCGACAGTGATCGACTCAGGCGGGTTGATGAGTTCGATCGGCTTCTTCGTTGCTGGGACCTCACTTGGCGGGGGCCTGGCCCAGGTGGGAATCGGATGGGCGTCGGACCGTCTCGGTCGGCGGAAACTGCTGATGATAACGCTTGTGGCCGGGGTGGTT
>CAZBZS010000086.1:0-4417 GCA_964496475.1 uncultured Chloroflexota bacterium
TGGCGGAGCTGACGGTGCGCCTGTACCAGGAGGTGCACGGAGGGCCGATTTACCGAAAGAAATCAGCAGTTCGGTTGAAGGTCAAGAAGGATGCGGCTCGCCAGAATTAGTCGGATCGAATCGGTTTCTCTTGCGGATTGCAAATAGGGTGAGGGAAGCGATGGCGGCGGTAGTCGCGGAGACGACGACGGCTAATTCGAACCAACGCTGAGGCTCAAAAACGATCTTTACCAACTGAGCGCCGGGATTTTCAATCAGGTACGCGTTGGCATAGTGATCAACTTTGAAGTGAGGCAGAGACCGGCCGTCAACTGAGGCGACCCAGTCTCTGTGGTAAGACTCGTTAAAGATGACAACGCAGGGCGAATCGCAGTCCACTTGGACAAGGTGGCTGGTTGCAGAAGTCTTGAGGAGGGTGATGGCGCCGGCGGCGGCCGGCTCGGTAACAGCCCCGACCGGAGTCAGTTCAAGAAAATACTCCTCCTGGCCGATCTGAGGGACTGTGACGGTGGACGCTCCATTGAGCTGAACATTGGCGCTGAAGCGAGAGACCATGCCATTTTCGAGGGCCAGGGATGTGGACAAGCCGTCCACCAGAATGATCAGCGGATCCGGCCGTCCGACGGGCCAGGCGAGGTGTCCGAAAGGTCGAAGGGTCACCCGGAGCCAGTACTCACCAAACGGAACGGCGGGACGCCACGAATATATTGCGCGGGATAGTCGCAGGTCGTCCCGAATTGCAAACGCCAGGTTCTGCTTACCTCGTTGATCGGATGGATGGGGCGTATAGAAAGAAATGACGTTCTTACCCGGGTTGACCTGGATATCCGGAACCCGAATGGTGGTCGGGGCGTCGGGTGGCACGTCGGTAACGCTGAGCAATTCAGAGTTTAGGTAGACAAAGAAGGATCGTTGCCGGGCATAGGAAAGGACATTCAGGGAAAGCTCGACCATGACGGCATTCTGGGAGTCGTTGGCAACGAGGTAGTGGTCGCCATTGTTGAGCGTGAACCACCGCCAAGTCTGTCCGGGCATGAATTCTTCGAACTGACCCCACGTGTCCGGGTCGCCGTAGCGTATCGAAATTTCGGGCACGGGTGCCCGAGTTGTGTCATCCAGCGCACCGGTGTCGGCGAATACAATGGGCAACACATCTGAGCGAGGGGAACTGAGTTGACCGGCAGCGGCTTCCGCCACCAGCGAGCGATCGGCACCGGGCGGTAGATCCTCAAGTGCGACGTAGACAGTGTCGCGATTGTCGGAGGGGGCGGTAAGGAGGGAGACGAGACGGGCATCGAGATCCACGACGGCGGTTATCCCGGAGGCTATTTCAAAGTGTGCGCGCGGTGCCTCGATCTCGTAAATATCCCAGGCACCGAAGGTCGCGGCCGGGACGATGTCTGGAGCATTGGAGAGAATTTGCCTGACGTTGTCCGGGCTGTCTGTAGACCGATAGCCGGAACCCTGGTAGAAATCGTAGCGAACGTCGCGCTCGTGCACGAGATACCTGACGCCGAGGCGGGAAAGAAGAGCCACGGCGCTTTCAGACCGTTCGTCCACTAGATCGGCGTCGATCTGGTCAACGAGATCCCCGCTGGCATTGGGGGCGCCTTGCGAGATTTTGATGCTCTGGGTGGACCTTTTGAATATGACGGGATGCGGGGTCAGAGTCTGGAGGAAGGAGCCGAAACCCGAATAGCCCCAGTCGTTGAGCCATGGTGAGTCGCCGGGAATCGTGATGATTCGAAAGTCACCGGGTCGGCTGTTCAGCCAGTCGGCGGCTTCGTAAACGTAGGCGGGCGGCTCGGCGTGGTTGGGATTCAAGAATGTTCGCTCGTCGGCGGTGGCGAAGGACAAACCGAGGGTGAGCGGGTAGGCGTAGAGAGGGCCGGCGGCGAAGTACAGGGCAAGGGCGCAAAGCACCGCGCCGCGGGCGGCGACCCGGTCGGACCAAACTCCGACGATTCGAAGGAGCGCGAGTTTCGCAAGCCGGACCAGGAACGGCGCAGCCAGGCCCAGCAGGACGGAATACCCGATGACTGTGAGGATCGAGAATTTGAACCAAGGGCTCCTGACAATCCAGAAGAACGGGAGGTTATCGACAGCCCATGCATACGTGGGACCCACGGGGGAATTGAGACCGGCGCCGAGGATGAGTCCGGCTGCCGTCAGAAGAACGAAATAGCCCTTGTATCTACCACGGCCAAGGACGGCACCAACCACGACGAGTCCGAATATCGCCCAACCGAGCAGCTTCAGGGGGGCGCTGCTCGCGAAGGTGGCCGCGTAGGTTCGATAGGGATCAACGAGGCCCTGGTACCACGTCCAGTCGCTCACGAAGCGGATGTTATTGGTGATCGAAGTGTAGAGGCTCTGCCCCTCAAGGAACTGGCTGCTCGTTCGTTGAAATTCGGTGAAGTCGTTGGCATTTTGGGCGGACTTGATCCCAACGAATTCAGGCACTATCCAGAAGGCGTGAAGGAGAGGAAGCAGGGCGACCAAAATGAGCCCAGCCAGTAGCAACCGGCGCAGCGCCATCCAGCGTCGCTGGGCTGCGGCTACGAACGCGACGGTTAAGAACAAGAGGGGCACCGGAATGAGTGCAGCGAACATTTCACTGACGTTATTGCCGATTGGCGAGGCGGCAAGGGATGCAACACCGGTTGCGAGAACCGCGCGGAGGTAGCCGGTCTCGGAGAACAAAGTCCGCACCCATATACCAATGAGAATTGGCAGGACGGCGACAGCGGCGATCATGGGTTCTTTGTAGCCAAGCCAGTTGGTAATCAGCCAGAGGTTGAACATGTAGAACAGCACAGCCGCCAGCCGGGCGAGGCGCCTGTGATCCCCGTGGTAGACGCCGGACATCAGGTAATACATGGCGAACCCGGGAAGCGTGAACCAAAATACGAACTGCACCATTTGGGCCTGGACGAGACCAACTCCCAATCCCTGAAGGGCGGCGGCGATAAATAGCGTGGGGAACCGGCCGGAGTCGAGAATCTTCTGGGCGCCAGTTCCGAGCTGGTCGTTCCAGACATACCAGAACTGAGTGAATTCGTCCCAGTTGGGCGGGACCATGAGGTCCTCGGCATTGAGAAGCTTCCCTTCTCGGAACCAGAGAAGCGGTGCGAGCCCGAGCACCAGGATCATGGCCATGTCGCCGACCGGCGCCCGCTGATTGAGTCGGAAAATCCACCTGATCGGGGCGGTTTTCACGATCGAGCCCGGCCGGGCGGGAGGTCCGGTCGCAACAGCTTCTCGGATCGTAAACTAATCTTGACTTTGCTCCGATCTGACCCCCCGGATTCGCCAGGCCAGGCCGAGGGTGGTCAGGAATGCCAGGGCGACGGTGCCCGTCGAGACCGCCGCGCCGCCGACGAACAGTCGCTGCGGTCCGAAAGATAGGCGGACAGTTTGCTGCCCGGCCGGCATGATGTAGCCATTGGCGAAACCGTTCACGCGATGTTGCTCTAGCGAGCCCGAAATAGATGTGGCCACCCAGCGGGGATCGAAGGATTCGCCAAAAACCAGCATGGTGGAGGTGTCAGCTGAAATCTCGAGCTCGTAGGAAGTAGGGCTCTCGTGGGTGGTGATGACCAGGCCGGGCGTGGTTGGGGGGCTCGTAACGGCCCCTGAGATCACCCGGATCGCGTAGTTCTCCGACCGTGCCTGTCGCACCGTGAGCGTATGCGCTCCGGGCTCGAGTGGCACGTTGGCAACGAAGGTGGGTTCGCCGAGCCGGTCCTGCCTTTCCAGGTCCAGGGGCGTACCGTCCAGATCGGCGGCCACCGTGGCGGGGAGCGCATCCAGTCCGTAAGGGCGAATCTCCAGCCTATGGATACCGTCGCGCAGGGACTCGAATGCGAGATCGAACGCCAGCCGACCGGATAGCAGGCTGCCGTCCTGGATGGCGAAATTCCGTGTCCGGTCGCCCACGGCGGTCCCAGGGTGGGCGGTGTAGAGCATCAGATGACTTTCGCCCGGCTGAATCTCGACATCCTTTACCAGGACCGCGGTCGCACGGTCGGCCGCGAGCCGTTGGATGATCAGCGGAACGTTTGAGGGCAGCTCACCGTCGGAGGGAAATATGTAGAAGTCCCGGGCTTGTCCGAGTGAGGTTACGGTCAGCATCAGGTTGGTGCGAACCGTGCTAGCGGAATCGTTCACCACGATCAGTGCCCGCTTTCCGTCGGGTTCGAGCCAGCGCCATTCGATCCCGTCGTCGGCAGTCTCGGCCATTGCCAGGTGCTCGCCGAACTGAAGCCTGACCGGGTTGTCGATTAGCCGGTTGACCGGCGGACGGGCGTTGACATCGCGATTCTCGGTTGAGGCCAGGTAGACGACCTGAAGGCCGGGGCGGAGGAGCTGCTCCTGAACTCGATTGATGAGACTGGTATGCAGGCTCTCCGGGATC
>CAZBZS010000087.1:0-4370 GCA_964496475.1 uncultured Chloroflexota bacterium
GGGACGGCGGCCGCAGATCATGCGGCAACGCAGCGCCTACCAGGGGGTCGACCACACGGCCTCGTTTGAGACGGGGGCGAAGTACAACGGCACGATAACCAGCGTGGAGGAATTG
This sequence comes from uncultured Chloroflexota bacterium, assembly GCA_964496475.1. GTDB lineage: Bacteria > Chloroflexota > UBA11872 > UBA11872 > VXNJ01 > JASLPR01. The sequence continues at coordinate 116 of CAZBZS010000087.1, forward strand.
CCGCTTTTCCTTCGCCAGGCCGTGAGGGAAGCGACCTCGGGAACGCCGGGGCCGACACACGTCGATCTGTGGGGAATCGCGGGCGGGGACGTTATGCGAGGCGAAGCGGAGCTTGAAGTGGTCGTCGAGGAAGCGTTCAGGAGGACACCGGCGTTCCGACCCGAGCCCGACGAAGCGAGTATACGAACGGCGCTGACCGAACTGGCAAATGCGGAGCGGCCAGTGATCGTGGCCGGCGGCGGAGTGAGGTCGTCACGAGCCCGAGCGGAGTTGATCGAGTTGGCCGAGCGGCTGCAGGTGCCGGTGATCACGTCGATCAGCGCCAAGGAAGTATTTCCGTATGACCATCCGCTGGCCGTCGGCATAGCGGGTTTGTACTCGCGAGAGTGCGCGAACCGGACGCTGGCGGAAGCTGATCTGGTTTTCTTCATTGGCAGCCATACCGGAGGGCAGATCACCAACGACTGGAGACTGCCGCGAGCAGGGACCAGGGTCATTCAGCTGGACATCAACCAGGCCGAATTGGGGCGATCATTTCCAGTCGCGGCGGGCCTGCAGGGGGATGCGCGCGCCGGGTTGAGGAAACTGATCGACAACATCCCCGACGGCCCGTCGGGCGAGGAGGGGGAGGAACGAGCCGGGTGGGTCCGGCACGTGCGGGACTCAGTGCGTACCTGGCGCGACGAGGTGGCGCCGCTGGCGACATCCGAGCAATTGCCGATGCGGCCCGAGCGACTATGCACCGAACTCACCCGGCTGCTGCCGGAGGATGCAGTGCTGGTGTCTGACACCGGCCACTCGGGAATCTGGACCGGGACAATGATGGACCTAACATCGCCGGAGCAGAGCTACATTCGCTGCGCGGGATCGCTGGGCTGGGCGCTGCCGGCGGCGATCGGGGCGAAGTGCGCGGCGCCGGACCGGCCGGTCGTCTGCTTCACTGGGGACGGCGGCATGTGGTACCACCTGACGGAACTCGACACGGCGGCGCGCTACGGGATTAACACGGTGACGATCGTGAACAACAATGCCTCGCTCAACCAGGAACAAGCGCTCAACGAACGCATCTACGCTGGCCAGACGCCCGACTCCGACCGGCTCTGGAAGCTCAACGACGCTGATTTCGCCGCGATCGCGGAGACGATGGGCTGCCTGGGCGTCCGGATTGACGAGCCCGCGGAGCTTGACGAGGCGCTGGAGCGGGCGCTGGCGGCGGATAGGCCGGTCGTGATCGACGTGAAGACTCACATCGAAGGGATCGCGCCCAGAGCCTGGGATTGACAATGATGGGGCCTGATATAGGAATCTTGTGGCGGGTCGGCAGGGTGGGTTTTGGGGAGACTTGATGTGCGGGGATGTTGCCTAGGGCAGGCCGAGGGAGCCAGATGAAGGAGGTGGTCAGGTGCGGAGCGTGGCCTGGAAGCGGGCTTCGAGGGCGCGGACGATCTTGGCGTGTTGGGTGGCGACTTCGTCGTCGGTGAGGGTGGTTTCGGGGTTGCGGTAGACGATGGAGTATGTGAGGCCGCGCTTGCCGGTTGGGACCTGGTCACCGCGGTACTCGTCGATGAGGCGGACGCTCTCGATTATGCCGCCTCCGGCGCTGAGGATGGCTTCGGAGAAGGCGGCGGACTCGGAATCGAGATCGACGACGATGGAGACGTCCTGCACGACGGCGGGGAAGCGAGGGAGAGGCTGGAAGGTGGGGGCGTCGCCTGCGAGGGTGAGGAGGGCGGCAACGTCCACGAGGAGGGCCCAGGCGGTCTGGTCGATGTCAAAAAGGGCCCGGGTGGTAGGGCTGATTTCGCCGAAGGCGGCGAGCAGGGTTTCGCCGGCGGAGAGCGTGGCACAGCGTCCGGCCTGGAAGGTGGGATGGCAGAAGGGTGCGGCCTCGATCTCATCGATGCCGAATCGCTCGAAGAGCAGCCGGGCGAGTCCTTTGATGTCGAAGAAGGTGGTTTCACGCTGCCCGTCCCAGCCGGGGCTGGAGAGGTGCTGGCCGGAGACGGCCGTGAGCAGACGGCGCTCTTCGGGAAGGCCGGCGCCGGCGGGGATGAAGAGCTTATCGAGTTCGAAAAGGGAAAGGTCGCGGTCGGTGAAGCGCAGGTTGGCGGCCAGGGTTTCGAGGAGGTGGCCGAGGGTGGCAGTGCGGAGGGAGTCCTCTTCGGCGCGGAGGGGATTAACGAGCTTGAGGGGTGTGATCTCGACGGGCAGGAAGCGGGCGGCGACCACTCTGCCCTGGTCGTCGGATGGAGAGGAGCCGGCTCCGCCAAGCAGGCGTTGGAGACGCTGGGGGCTGGTGGTGGTGTGGGTGATGATCTCCTGATAACCGGCGGCGGCGAGGAGGTCCTTGATGGTGTCTTCGCGATGGTCAATTTCGTTGAAGACAGAGCCGACGACGCCGCCGCGGGGGAGGGTAGAAGGGATGGAGTCGTAGCCGATCATGACCGCGACTTCTTCTACGAGGTCGGCGTCCATGGTGATATCGGCACGCCAGTGGGGAACCCGCACGTGCAGAGTGGGTCCGCCGCCGTCGGTGACATCGAGGAAGGCGCGGCGGAGGGCGTCGACGATTTGGTCTCGGGAGAAGTCGACACCGAGCAGGCGGGGAACTTCGGTGAGGGGGAAGTTGATCTCGATGGGATCGACGTGACCGGGATAGGCGTCTTCCCAGAGATCGACAGCCTTCGCGGCGCCGATATCCTTGGCGAGTTGGGCGCTGCGTCGGAGGGCGAAGATGGTGGTCTCTGGGGAGAGGCGCTGCTCGAAGCGGCGGGAGGCTTCGCTGCGCAAGCCCATGCCGCGGGAGGTGTTGCGGATGCGGGTCTGGTTGAAGTTGGCGGCTTCGAGGAGGATGTCGGTGGTGGAGTCGGCGACCTCGCTTTCGAGTCCGCCCATGACGCCGGCGAGGGCGACGGGGCCTTCACCGTCGAAGATGACAGTGTCGTCTGGGGTGAGTTTGCGGTCCTGGCCGTCGAGGGTGCGGAGGGACTCGCCGGCCTCGGCCGGGCGGACGCCGATGAGGTCGCCGCGCAACTTCTGGCGGTCGAAGGCATGGAGGGGCTGGCCGGTTTCCAGCATGACGAAGTTGGTGATGTCAACGAGGTTGTTGATGGGGCGCTGGCCGGCAGCTTCGAGGCGGCGCTGCATCCAATGGGGGGAGGGGGCGACGGTGAGGTCGTGGAGATAGCCGGCGGAGTAGCGGGAACACAGGTCGGGATCGCGGATGTCAATCTTGAGGTCGGGGAGAAGGGAGCGGTCGTTGCGGGGCGATCCCGGGTCGGGGAGGGTGAGAGGGAGATCGAAGAGGCCGGCGACGATGCGGGCGACGCCGATCAGGGAAAGGCAATCGGAGCGGTTGGGTTTGAGGTCGAGTTCGATGACATCGCCCCCGAGGTAATCGACGAGGGGGGCGCCGACGGGGGCATCGGGGGGGAGGATGAGGATGCCTTCGTGGTCGTCGCCGAGGCCGAGCTCACGGGCGGAGCAGACCATGCCGGAGCTCTCGATGCCGCGAATTTTGGCGGGTTTGAGGACGAGGGGGCCGCCGTCGCCGGCGATAAGGGTGGCGCCTTCGATTGCGAAGGGCACGTTGTTGCCGACCTTGATGTTGGGGGCGCCGGTGACGACCCGGCGTTTTTCAGCGCCGAAATCGACGGTGGGCAGAGTTAGACGGTCGGCGTTGGGGTGGGGATCGACACTGACGATCTTGCCGACGAAGACCTTGTCCCGATCCCAGCCGGCGCCGACGGATTCGACGGCTTCAACTTCGATGCCGGCGTCGCCGAGACGGTGGGCTAACTCGGCGACGGGGACCTGGATGTCCACGTAGTCGCGCAGCCAGATGAGGGGGACTCTCATGGGGCCGGGCGGCTAGACGAATTGCCGTAGGAAGCGGAGGTCATTGCGGTAGAAGTGGCGGATGTCGTCGATGCCGTACTTGAGCATGGCGATGCGCTCGACGCCCATGCCGAAGGCGAAGCCGGAAGATTTGCGGGGATCGTAGCCGGCGCCTTCGAGGACAGCGGGGTGGACCATGCCGGCGCCGAGCATCTCAATCCAGCCGGTGCGGCCGCAGACGCGGCAACCGTCGCCGCCGCAGACGTGGCAGGACATCTCAGCTTCGCAACTGGGCTCGGTGAAGGGGAAAAAGCTGCCGCGGATGCGGATTTCGCGGCCCTCGCCGAACATGGCGCGGGCGAAGTATTCGAGGGTACCGCGCAGGTCGGCCATGGTGATGTTGGTGTCGACGGCAAGA
>CAZBZS010000088.1:0-4360 GCA_964496475.1 uncultured Chloroflexota bacterium
TCAATCCATGCCAACCCACTGATCGTACCCCGGCCACGCGGACACCTCCAAGCCGCGTTCCCGGCACACTGCTCGGAGCCGGGCGGACGTGGGTGGGTCCCGTCTCACGAACGCTGATACCCCCAAATCGGACCGATTGGGCGGAGATTCAGGCCGGCGCCGACGGCGGCGAACGAGCTTGAGGTGACACGCAGTCGGAGGCTGAATTCATCGAAGTTGGTGCGCGCGGAATCGGACATCCCGCCCCACCTTCCTCCGAGGCTCATGCCAGTGGACGAAGCGGCGGCAAAAGAGCTAAAAAGACGGATATTGACCAACCTCCACAACTCCCGCCCGGCCTCGCTGGACGGGTTGCACGTGGAGCTTGCTAGCGCGGTCCTGGCGGCCGGCCGCTGGCCGCATAGCATCGAGGACGACGAATCTCTACAGTGGCTTTTGGCGCCGAATCTGGAACGGGCGGGCGGCGAAAACTAGGGTCGATTACCTTGGAGGTTTGGACGTCGATAACTTTACGAACTATCAGGCTGGACGAAATACGAAAGAAAATTGTGGCGCGCATCGAAAGCCGTTTGATCAGAGGTAAAAGAGGCTCGACATGTTTGGGATGGACCGTGGCAAGCGTGGCAACCGGAGGCAGATACCGACAGATCCTGAAACTCTTCGGTCGCCCGATTCCGTGGCGATCGATTCATACGATAACTGGACGTTCTTCGCTCGCAGTTCCACCCTGGGTGCCACAGCGCCAGGTCGCTAGTAACTGTCAAGGAGCAGATCGCCGGTTCGAATCCGGTCGGGACCGCCAGGATCACGCGCCTCGCCGAGTCCGCCCTCCCACCGCCCGGTTGAGTCGGGAGGGTCGGGTTAGGCGACGCGGTAGCGGTCGAGGGTCTCGGCGACGACGGTGACGCCGAGGCCGGGTCCTTCGGGAACGCCGAGGCGGCCGTCCACTACTTCGAAAGTTTCGGCGGTGATGTCGTGGCGGAGAGGGGAATCGACGACGCAGTACTCCAGGAATTCGGCGCCTCCGATGGCGGCGAGGGCGTGGAGGGAGGCGGCGATGGAGATTCCGCTCTTGAAGGTGTGATTGATGGTTACGGCACCATGGTTATGGGCCAGCCGGCCGACTTCGACCATGGTGGAGATGCCGCAGCGGCCGGGATCGGGTTGGATGAAGTTGACGCCGCATTCAAGCAAGCGCTCGAAGTCGGGGGCGAGGGATTCGGCTTCGCCGGTGGCGATGGGAACGGGACTGCGGCGGCATAGCTCGGCGTAGCCGACATAGTCCTGGGGGTGGAGGGGCTCTTCGAGGAAGCCGATGTCGAATTCGGCGAAGGCCTCGGCGCGTTGGAGGGCGGTCTGCCAGTCCCAAACCTGGCCTGCGTCGACGAGAATCTGGACATCAGGGCCGGCGCCGCGCTTGGCCTGGCGGACGAGTTCGATGTCCTCGCCGGGGCCGCGTCCCATGGGTCCCCAGCCGAACTTGATGGCGGTAAAGCCGGCGTCAGCGAATCGGAGACCGAGATCGTAGGTCTCGGCGGTGGTGTCGCCGAAGAGCAATGAGGCGTAGGGACGGAAGGTCTGACCGGACGCGGCTTCGAGCAGATCGCTGACGGAGCGTCCGGCGGATTTGCCGGCGATGTCCCAGAGGGCGACATCGATCCCGGCCATGGTGTGCGAACCGACGCCGGTGCGACCGTAGAAATTAAGGGCCTGGTCCATGCGGACGGTGCAGTCGCCGCGGTCGAGCGGGTCGGCGCCAGTCAGGGAGTTGGCCAGACCGTTGGCGAGCTGGTGGGAGACAGGGGCGTCGACGATGGCTTTGACGACGGTGGGGGCGGAATCCACCTCGCCCCAGCCGGAGATGCCTTCGTCGGTATCGATGCGAATGAGGCAGGTGTCCTGGGTGCCGTCGGCGGCGGCGGTGACATCAGGCAGGCGGAGCACGATGGCCTCGACAGCGGTGATTTTCATGAGTGTTTCCTCTTGTTGCTCGATGCGGTTACCGGAGGCCGGACGGATTCTGTAGGAGCGCGGACATGTTAGTGGAGGGGTGGTCGACTGTGTACTTTCGGTGGGGGCCGGAGCGTGGCGGCTAGGCCGGATTCACTAGCCACTCGAGCGGCTCCTTATCCGCGAGCCGTTGGATGTTTGCGGCGATGGCGGCGGCGGTCTTTGTGGCTAACAGATTGCAGGTGCCGGCAGCATGCGGGATTTCCGGTATCACGACTCCAACCGGACCCGCGGACTGTTCGTCGGCAAACTGGATTGGCCGGAGGGCGGCCGGCCCCGTCTGGTCGGTCCTGGCCGCTCGTCCCTCTCCAACGCCTAGAGCTGTTCCCGGTCCTTCAGCACCACCATCGCCGCGTTGCGTCCCGGCAGACCGGTCACCCCACCTCCCGGGTGGCATCCCAATCCTTCCATCACCTTATCCATCGAATCCTGAAACGGGACTAGAATTTGCAGTAGAAAAGGTGGCCAGCATGGGTAGGTTCGCGTTGGCTAGACATTCATGAAAATCCGAATATTCCTTACCGCCGCACTGGCTGCTATTGCGCTCTTGCTTGCCGCCTGTGGCGATCCGGAGATTGTCGTCGTAGTAGCCACACCACAACCCCCACCAACTTCTACACCCGAGTCCTCACCAACACCTACCGCTCAACCAATATCCACGCCATCCGTGACCGATCTTATCGAGTATGCGCAGGCCTATGTCGTTCGGATTGACCACGAGAACGGGTGTGCATCCGGTGTACTGCTTGGCAACAGTGGCCTTGTCCTTACCAATGACCACGTCATCCGAGGAGCTAACTCGCTGGCCGCCACCACCGTCGACGGTACCCGGTCCGCCCTGGAAGTGCTGACTTACGACAAAGAACGCGACCTGGCGCTGCTCCAGGCCACCTGGCCTCTACCCGCGCTGGCAACGATCCCGCTCAACACTGACACCGATCTTCGTCTCGGTGAATCGATCTTTGTCCTTGGCTACCCATTCCCGGGTTCCCAATCTCCCAACGACTGTAGCGAATCAATAACCGTGACTCACAGGAGACTCTCCGGTCGTATCAACATCCGCGGACAGGAGTGGCTCCAGACAGATGCCGCCCTGAACCCCGGCGTTAGCGGCGGCCTGGCGCTGACCAGCACCGGGGTCATCGCCGGCATGGCAGTATCCGGGCTGACTCCAGATGTTGCCGAGAGCGTTGGGTTTCTGATTCCTGTTAGCGCCATCGTAGAACGGCTGACAGAGTGGTTGGTCAAGCTGGAAACAGGACACCTTGAACCGCCAGCCCCGACCGGGCAAATCGCATTTACGAACGACCGTTTCGGCGACTCCAACGTCTACGTCATGGACGCGGACGGCGGCAACGTCCGGCGGCTGACAGACTATCCTGGGGCGAATGCTTCTCCTACCTGGTCTCCCGACGGCACCCGGATCGCGTTTACGAGCGACCGTGACGGCAACTATGACATCTACGTCATGGACGCAGACGGCGGCAACGTCCGGCGGCTGACAGACGATCCTGGGGGGGATTATGAAGCCACCTGGTCGCCCGACGGCACCCGGATCGCGTTTGCCAGTAACCGCGACGTCGGCGTCAACTACGACATCTACGTCATGGACGCAGACGGCGGCAACGTCCGGCGGCTGACAAACGATCCTGGGAGGGACATGGACCCCGCCTGGTCACCCGACGGCACCCGGATCGCGTTTGCCAGTAACCGCGACGGCGACAGGGACATCTACGTCATGGACGCGGACGGCGGCAACGTCCGGCGGCTGACGGATGAGGGGGGAGGTAGTCCTACCTGGTCACCCGACGGCACCTGGATCGCGTTTGAAAGCTACCGTGACGATACCTTCGACATCTACGTCATGGACGCAGACGGCGGCGACATCCGGCAGCTGAGAGGAACACGCGGTCACCGCGACAATCCTGGGGGGGATTATGACCCCGCCTGGTCACCGGGACCGTAGTTAGCATGGGCCGATCAGCAACAGACCGCACAGCAGGGATATGGCATCGGCCGTTCCTTGCTGCCTTCTCTAACAGCGGCAATATCGGAGCCTCGGCGCGGAACGCACGGATACATCGGCAGACTGTCTACAAGGCCCTGGAGCGCGACCAGACATTCCGGGAGAAATTTGAGAAGGCCAAGGAAGAAGCGATTCTCCAGCTGGAAACTAAGCTGCACGAGTTAGCGCTCGCCGGCAATGTCCAGGCGTTGATGTTCTTACTGCGACACCACGACCCCCAAACCTATAGTCATCGAGTGCGAGAGGTATCGCGACCGATTGAGGTGGTTGGCACGATGAAGCTGGGCGATGACTAATGTCGGACTAGATAAGGCAGCCTTGTTG
>CAZBZS010000089.1:0-4264 GCA_964496475.1 uncultured Chloroflexota bacterium
ATCTTCGGAGCAACCCGCCCTATCAATGAGCCGGCCAATCACCGCCGCCGGAATCGCCATGTCCGACGAGAATCTGCACGCGCCGGCATGCTTCCCCTCTTTTCGGCCTGCCCTCCGCTTCAGTCGCCCGCTCGCGGCGACGGCTGTACTCCTGCGTTCGGGTACCCTCCTTTCGCCTTGTTTCGTTATATAATCGAAGGCTACCAGCCTCTCTTTCCAATCTCACACGATCCCGCAGAATTCCGACAGCCATCCTTGTCCACGGCCTGTGTAGACCGACAACTTTACCGGCACCAACAGCCGTTGTATTCGCAGCACGTGCGCATTGACAATGGCGAGGATCTGAGCGCAATCTAGCAATCTGAGGGGTAAAAAGGGGGCAGGCTTGGCCGCGATGGGATCGCTGGGCTGTTTCTGTCCCCACTGTGGGGCCGAGGTAGCTGCAGACGCCCTGTACTTCCGCAGCTGCGGTAAGGCACTGCAGTCCACCACAGCGCGAGAGCCGTAATCGCACACACCCCTCGCGAGCGGTGGTGACGGCACGCGCTCGGTGGCGTATCTGTCACGGCTGGGGGAGACCAAACCCTTGCTAGTGAGAGTTTCTGCCTGGCTGGCCGCGGAGCTGACAAAGCGGCGGTTGATTGGGCTCGGCCTTTTTTCGCTGCTCCTCGCCTTGTTCCTAGCGCTCAACCGCGTCCCCAAGTTGGACATCGTAAGCGCGGACCTGGCCGCCGTAAGCGGCCCTTCGGCAAAATGTTTTCAGGGTTTTTGTGTGGACAGCTCCTCCGACTCCGGGCTGCTGTCGCGATGGTGGGGCTTCTCAGTGACGTACCTGAGGCTCGTGGCTGTCGGGATGACCTTCGCATTCGTCGTAGCCGGTCTTGTCGAGGCCTTCCTGTTGCCCGGCTTAGGCGGGCACAACTTCTCAAGCAAGGGCATTCGGGGATCACTTAAAGGGATGCTCGTGGGTGGAGCTATGACCCTTTGCTCCGCGTGCATAGTGCCGGTGTCCGCCGCATTTCGCCGAAGGGGGGCAGGCACCGAAACGACGCTCTCAATCGTCCAGGCATCGTCCATACTCAATCTCCCGTCCCTGATCATGATTGCAGCCGTCTTCTCTCCGGTATTGGTAGGGTCCAGGGTCGTGTTGGGTGTGGTGGGAGTTCTGCTCATCGGTCCGCTGGTCTCAATGGTCATCGGGGAACGCGACCGGTCTTCCGGCTCGAGCTCGACGGGATTGGAGCCGGCAGGGTGGAGATCATCTTCCTGGTCCACAGAACTCAAAGACGGTCTCCGCGATTGGGCGCGGGCGAGCCTTCGCTATGTGTTGCGTCTGGGTCCCGTGATGGTCCTGGCTGGTTTCGTGAGCGGGCTGGCAATACAGTGGATAAATCCCGAGCGAATTGCCGCGTTCATGGGTGACAGCCTGCTGGCAATCGCTGTGGCTGCCACCCTGGGGATCCTCATTAACGTCCCGCTCATGTTCGAGATCCCGCTTGTTGCGGCCTTGATGCTGGTGGGAATGGGCACTGCCCCGGCCGCCACTCTCTTGTTCACCGCGGCCGCAGCCGGCCCCGTTACTTTCTGGGGCCTTGCACAGGTCATGTCAAAGAGGGTGGTGGTGTTGTTCGGTGCGACCACTTGGATTCTCGGAGTTGCGGGTGGAGTGTTGGTTCTGCTACTCGGTACAGTTATGTCAAATACTTCGGGGTCAACTGCCCGGCTGATGGCGGATTCCCGGACGATCTCCGCTCCGTTCCTGCAGTCCACTCCTGTGCGAGATGGGGCTCCAGCTCGAGAGAACCAGATCGTCGAGAATTCCGCCGCCTCTGAGTACCCGCTCGATCCGACGGTTCGATTTGTCGACGTGACTGAAGCCGCCGGAGTCACGTACCTCCAGTACACGCTACGCCCGGATGGCCAGTGCCTACTCGGTAACTTCTGTCATCCGGAACGCCAGAGCGGGGGTGCGGCCGCCGCAGATTATGACAATGATGGATATGTCGATATCTATGTAAGTCGCCTGGATGGCCCCGACATTCTCTTTCGAAACCTGGGCAACGGACGCTTCGAGAATGCCTCGTCGTCAGCGGGGCTCGACGGATTTAATCTACGCTCAAACGGGGTGGCCTGGTTCGATGCGGATAACGACGGGGATATGGACCTGTATGTGACCACCATCGGGGACACCCGCTTCTATATGTTCATCAATGATGGGAACGGACGCTTTACGGAGGAGGCGATCAGCCGGGGCGCTGCGATTGAAACCGCATACCAGCACAGCGGCTTCAGCATTGCAGTTGGTGACTACGACCGGGACGGCTGGGTCGATCTACATGTCAACGAGTGGGGCTCGTCCAGGCTCCTTCCAGAAGGCGCTCTTTCTCACGCTCGATTGCTGAGAAATCGAGGCCCGGCAGCGCCGGGGCACTTCGAGGATAGGACGGTGCAGGCGGGTGTTGTGCTGGACGAAGTAAAGTCCCAGGATGAGACCGCCATCGCCATGGCGAGTATCGGGCAAGAATCTCGGGGCCCGTTCGCCTTTGCGTCTGCCTTCGTTGATCTTGACTCCGACGGATGGCCGGATCTGGCCATCGTGTCGGATAACGGCCACACGCGGCTGTTCTGGAACAATGGGGATGGGACCTTTACCGACGGGACGATCAGGGCGCGGATCGGATCTGACCGGAATGGGATGGGTTCCACCTTCGGTGACTATGACGCGGATGGGGATCTGGATTGGTTTGTGAGCGCGATCTATCGCGAGGTCGAGGCATGTACCGGAGATAATTGCGATACGCGCGGTGCGACCGGGAACAGGCTCTACCGCAACGAGGGCGGACGTCTGTTTGGCGATGCCACCGACGCCACCGGCGTGCGGGATGGAGGCTGGGGCTGGGGCGCCGTTTTCCTCGATTACGACAACAACGGCGATCTGGACCTAGCCATGGTCGGTGGGATGCACCACTCTGACCTGGTGTCGCAGTCCGAACTTGAGTATCCGCGCCTTTGGGACAACGACGGAAATGGTCGAATGAGGGAAATAGCCGGCCTGGTGGGGTTGGTGCATCGGAGCGCTGCGAAGAGCCTGCTAACCCTCGATTATGACCGCGACGGTGACCTTGACCTGTTCGTAGTTAACAACGGCGGTACGCCGCGGCTCTACAGGAATGACGGCGGAAACGCCAACGCCTGGCTCAGGGTCCGCTTGATCGGCGAGCGTACGAATCGCTCTGGTATCGGAGCCACCATCGTGGTGACTTCCGTCAGCGGTGGCCGAAGCCAGTTGCGAGAAATGGGAGTGGCTAGCCATTTTTTGGGCCAGAACGAGCTCGTATCACACTTTGGCCTTGGGTCTGAAATCCGCACTGTGGATCAGGTAACCATCCGGTGGCCCCGATCCGGGGAATTAACCGTCTTGCGGGACGTTCCGATCAACGTGACAATCGTCGTTCGCGAAGGTCAGGGCGATTTCGAGGTAGACAGTCCGTAGGACTGGCTGAGCATCCTGGCGGGGGCAGAATGCCATTGCGCCGTCCCATTGATGTTGACGTTCTGCGGATTGACGATTCTCGGGGCCATCAGAGAAACTCGGGCTGAGCGCTCAACTTCTCGTCGGCTGTACAGAGTGGGATCAAACCATGTTACGAGATCGAAGGAGGATCGCCGCCCGTCCGAACTCATCGTAGGTCCAGGTCGACGAGGCGCACTCTGTCGCTACTGTCGCCCCGGGCGATGTCAAGACATTGTTGTGGCCGTCCACCAGCTCGTGCTCGCCACGGCCGACATTTGACCTCGCAAGCTGGGAGGGCACAGTTCCTCTCGTACCGACCTCTTCGTAGCCGACCAGTTAATCGCAGCCGTACGTCATGTCCCATCTGCTCAGCTCGTGCGGGACCCCGAGTAATCTGCCAACATCCCCCGCCGGCGCCAGAACCGGCCGCGCATCGCTATAACCGCCCGCAAGTCCCCCGACTACCCACCGCCCCCTCCCGGTGCCTACAATCATTGTGCACGGACCACACTCAGGGGAGACACCGGCTATGGTCACCAGATACCGCGACCGCGACAGCAGCGGCAGAAAGCCAGAGTCACAGGCCGATCGCGACCGCCTCGCCTGGTGGACCGAAGCCCGCTTCGGCATGTTCATCCACTGGGGTCTCTATGCCATTCCGGCCGGCAAGTGGGATGGCAATGACGTCGACGGCATAGCCGAGTGGATCATGTTACGGGCCAGGATTCCCATTGCCGATTACGAAAAACT
>CAZBZS010000090.1:0-1395 GCA_964496475.1 uncultured Chloroflexota bacterium
GGCATCGAGTCGGTGGCACTCTCCCGGGAAGGGGCAGGCGAAGCGGCGCGGGCGATGATCACGACCGATCCGTTTCCCAAGCAGGCGGCTATCGAGTTGAAGCTCGGGGCGGGGACGGTGCGGATCGGCGGGATGTGCAAGGGCTCGGGGATGATCCACCCGGACATGGCGACCATGCTGGCCTACTTCACCACGGACGCGGCGCTGCCGCTGGACGCGCTGCGGGAGCTCACCTCCAGCGTGGTCGACGTGACCTTCAATACGATTTCGGTGGACGGCGATAGCTCGACGAATGACACGGTGGTGTTTATGGCCAACGGGGCGACGGGAGTGGAACTGGAGCCGGGATCGGACGATTACGAAGAGTTCGAGGAGGCTTTCCGGGCGCTGGCGCTGCACCTGGCGGTGGAGATCGTGCGGGGCGGGGAAGGGGCGACGCGGGTGTTCGAGGTGCGGGTAGAGGGCGCTTCCACGGAAGCGGACGCTCAACTGATCGCCCGGAGCATCAGTGCGTCTACCATCACGAAGGCGGCCGTACACGGGACCGATCCCAATTTCGGTCGCATGCTCTGCGCGGCCGGCTACAGCGGGGCGCGGTTCGATCCGGACCGGGTGGACGCCTGGATCGGCGAATTGCAGGTCCTGGCCGGGGGCCTGCCGGAAGCATTCGACGAAAAAGGGGCCTCGGCTCACATGGCCCAGCCGCGCTCGCTGATACGGCTGCATCTGCACCTGGGAGGCGAATCGGCGACGGCCTGGGGATGCGATTTGAGTCGTGAGTACGTGACCATCAACGCCGACTACACGACCTGATGGCCGGGCTGGCAGGCCTGGATGGACGGTACGTGGTGCTCAAGTTGGGCGGGGCGGCGGAGATCGACCTGGGGTCGATGGCGGAGGAAATTCTGGCGCTCGGCGAAGCCGGGGCGCGGGTGGTGGTGGTGCATGGGGGCGGCAAGGAGCTTTCGGCGGCATTGGACCGAGCGGGTAAAGAATCGACCTTCATCGAAGGGCTGCGGGTCACGGACGCGGAAACTTTGGAGATCGCGGTGATGGTGTTCACGGGCAAGGTGAATAAGGAAATCGTGGCGCGGCTGCGGGCGGCGGGGGTCCGAGCGGTGGGTCTCAGCGGCGTCGACGGCGCGACGGTGACGGTGACGCCGCGGCGGGAACCTCCGGGTCTGGGGTTTGTGGGGGAAGTGGAGACCGTGATAACTGACCTGCTCACGACGCTGGTAGACGGAGGCTTCGTGCCGGTAGTGGCGCCAGTGGCCAGCGACGCGGGCGGACAGATTTACAACATCAACGCGGACACGCTGGCCGGTGAGATCACGGCGAAGCTCGGGGCGGCGCGGCTGGTATTTCTGACTGACGTTCCGGGAGTGCTGGACGCGT
>CAZBZS010000090.1:1456-2016 GCA_964496475.1 uncultured Chloroflexota bacterium
CCGGGGAGACGATCCCGCTGGTGACTCCGGCGCTGGCGGCGGAATTGAGCGCAGCGGGGACGGTGAGCGGGGGGATGGTCCCGAAGATTGACGCGGCGCTGCGGTGGCTCGGTGAGGTGGAAGAGGTGCATATCGTGGACGGGAGCGGGGCCGGGGCGGTGCGCGATCAACTGGCGGGAGAAGGCCGGGTCGGGACGCGGTTCGCACCGGACTAGGCGGGCAGGGATTATCAGGAGGATGCGCGCCGGCGATGCGATCACACGCTGGTAGAATCGGCCCTCGCCCGCACTGAACAGAGGAAAATCATGACCCAGGTGGCAACGGACTGGCCGGCAATCGAAAAGCAGTACTACGCGCCGACGTTCGGTCGAGCGCCGGTGACGCTGGTGCGCGGGGAGGGCACGCGGGTATGGGACGACACCGGTAAGGAATACCTGGATTTCGTGGCCGGGATCGCCACGAACACGCTGGGGCACGCCCATCCGGGCATCGCGGAGGCGCTCTACGCGCAGGCGCAGACGCTGCTGACGCACTTGGTTCCAAGCATCCCACAAGCCTAA
>CAZBZS010000090.1:2026-3322 GCA_964496475.1 uncultured Chloroflexota bacterium
CGCTGCTGCACACCTCCAGCCTCTATCACACGGTGCCGCAGCTCGAACTGGCAAAAATGCTGCTGGACGGCTCCTGCCTGGACCGCATTTTCTTTGTCAACAGCGGCGGCGAGGCGACGGAGACGGCGATCAAGGCAGCGCGCAAGCACGGCAAGCTGAATCTGAATGACGCCTACGGGGTGATTACGACGGATCGCTCCTTTCACGGGCGGACGCTGGCCACTACCGCCGCCACCGGCACCCGGGCGTACCAGGTGAATTTCGATCCGATGCCGGAGGGCTTTGGGCAGGTGGAGTACAACGACCTAGCGGCGATGCAGGCGGCGGTGGACCAGAAGACCTGCGCAATCATGGTGGAGCTGGTGCAGGCGGAGGGCGGCATCTTCGCCGGCGAGCCGGAGTACATCCGGGGACTGCGCGATCTCTGCGACGAGAAGGGCCTGCTGCTGATCTTCGACGAGGTGCAAACGGGGATCGGCCGGCTGGGGACGTTCTACGGATATCAGCACTACGGGGTGGAGCCGGACATCATAACGCTTGCCAAGGGGCTGGGGGGCGGTGTGCCGATCGGGGCGACGCTTTTCAAGGAAGAAGCCTGCACGCTGCGGCCGGGAGATCATGGGAACACATTCGGCGGCAGCCCGCTGATGTGCGCGGCGGCGAAGGTGGTGGTGGAGCATGTGCAGGCGCCGGGATTCCTGGACGCGGTGGCTAGTAACGGCGAGCGGCTGCGAGCGGGTCTGGAAACGCTGCGGTCGACCGGGAAGCTGGTGGACGTGCGCGGGATCGGACTGTTGGTCGGGTTCGAGCTGGACTCGGCGGAGACGGCCGATCGGGTGGTCAACGAGTCGCGGGAGCGCGGTTTGATAGTGGTGAAGGTGAACGCGGAGACGGTGCGGCTGGTGCCGGCTCTGAACGTGGAGGATGAAGAGATCGACCGGGCGGTGGCCATCATCGGCGGCATCCTGTCAGAATCCGGCTAGACTCTAGCCGCCGGCCCCGGCGCGCGGGCCATTCAAAGGATCGCCTCTTGGATAAAGTGGTACTCGCCTACTCGGGTGGACTGGACACGTCGGTCGCCGTGAAGTGGATTGCAGATAAGTACGGGCTGGAAGTGGTGACGCTGACGGCGAATCTGGGGCAGGAGCGCGACCTGGAGCCGGTGCGGCAGCGGGCGCTGAAGGTCGGGGCGGTGGAGGCGCGGGTGGTGGACGCACGGGAGATGTTCGTGGAGCAATTCGTGTGGCCGGCGTTGCAGGCGGGAGCGGTTTACGAAGACGCGTACTACCTGGCGAC
>CAZBZS010000091.1:0-3192 GCA_964496475.1 uncultured Chloroflexota bacterium
AGAATCCTTCACGGCATACCCCGGAGGGGGCGTATGACCGGAGACAGGACCAAGCCCACGGCATAACCGTCACCGGCTCCCTTGACTCCTGCACGCAATCGCGACTCGACTGGTTCAGCCATCCCGACGCCAAGTCAACTGCCGTTGCCATTGCGGATCGGTTTCGGGAAAATCGGTCCGCAAATGAACGCCCCTGGACTCGGTCCGTTCTGCTCCCGCCTGGATGACGATTTTAGCCACAACGAGCATATTTTGCAACTCCCATCCATCCGGCGAGTTGAGGTGGCGAAACAGAGCATACCTGCACCAGCCGGCGATTGCCTCTGCTGCTTCGGTCAGTGACTGCCCCTCGCGGCGGACACCCGCGGCCCGCCACATCTGGCTCTTCAAGGCGTTGCGAACGTCCGCCAGATCGAGTGGCTCAATTGGTTCTTCCCGACGTCGATTCTCCAAGGGCAGGGCTTTGAAGTCGTCTTGTGTCCGAATGGCACAGCGAGAAGCTCCTTCGCCGGCATGGGCGCCAAAGACAAGTCCTTCGAGCAGGCTGTTGGAGGCAAGTCGATTGGCTCCATGCAGGCCGCTGGAAGTCACTTCGCCGGCCGCCCACAATCCGGGCAAGGTCGTACTCCCCTCCGCATCCACCGCAACTCCCCCAATCATGTAGTGTGCTCCCGGGCGTACGGGAATCTGGTCGGTCGTTACGTCGATGCCAAATTCGGCGCAAGCGGCCCTGATTCCGGGGAAACGCTGCCGCACATGTTCCGCATCCAGGTGGCTGACGTCCAAGTAGACATTCGGATGTCTGGTCCGTTCCATTTGGCTGACAATCGACTGGCTGACTACGTCCCGCGGTGCCAGCTCGCCGCGCGCGTCGTAGTCCGGCATAAAGCGGTGTCCATTCTTGTCGACCAGCCAGGCGCCTTCACCACGCATTGCCTCGGTGATGAGTGTCCGACTGCTACCGGCAATATACAGCACCGTTGGGTGGAATTGCATGAACTCCATGTCGCGCAGCTGGGCACCTGCCCGGTAAGCGATCGCGTGTCCGTCCCCGGTAGCCACTGCCGGGTTGGTCGTCTCCCGAAAAATTTGCCCCGCCCCTCCGGTGCACAAGATCGTCTGCTTGGCCCACAAAATTGTTTTGCCGTGTCGGCAGTTCCAGACCAGCGCGCCCCGGCATTGACCTTCATGTGTCAATAAGTCCAGTGTGAATGTATCCTCCCAAATTTGGAGATTCGGTTCCGACCGGGCCCGTGCGATCACCGCCCGCATGACTTCGCGGCCAGTCGAGTCGCCCAGAGCGTGCACGATTCTTGCTGCGCTGTGTCCCCCTTCGCGCCCTAACATTAACTCGCCAGCATCCTTGTCGAACTGGGCTCCCCACTCGATCAATTCCCCAATCCGGTTGGGAGCCTCGCGGACCACCATTTCCACTACCGAGCGGTCGCAAAGCGCCCCGCCGGCCATAATCGTGTCCGCTACGTGATTCTCAAACCGGTCCGCCGGATGGAGCACACCAGCAATCCCGCCTTGGGCATAGTTGCTGTTGGACTGCTCGATTTCATCCTTGGTGACAACCAGTACCGACAAGCTGGGATCCACCGCCATCGCCGCGCGTAGACCCGCCAGACCGCCTCCGACAATCAAGACATCGGCAAAATAATGCGGCACACCCTTGGGATCGAAAGCAACCAGATAGCGGGGAATAACTGCCTCACTCATTCACGCCCCTCGGCAATACTCTGCTGGTAGGCCCGCACCTGGTCGAGATACTCTGGCGGAGGACTTGATCGATTCGCGGAATCGGTCAGACCGCCGCGAAGATCACGCTGTGTGGATCCGCTGCGCGTGCGACGGTGTGGTGGCTGCAGGCCGAGGCTCTCGAGCCGTTCGTGCAACTCTTTGCGCAGGGCCGCGTCGCGGCTGGATCCCTGTTTCAATTGATCCCAGCGCTCGATGAACCGGCGTAGCTCATCGTCGCTCCAACCCAGATCGTTTAGCAGGGCGCGGTCCGGGTTGTCCTGCTGATCTTTCAAGTAGCGCAAAGCCATATCGGTTGCCTCGTTGGCATATTTCAGATTGGGGGCGTCTTCTCCTGGCTTGCGCCCAGGTTGCGTTTCAGCTGGCTGCTGGTCCGCATGACCGGGCCGGCCTCCCGTGGTGGGCAGTTTTCCGGTCGACTTTTGTCCTTGCGATTTCGAACCACCGGTCGGTTGATGACCGCTCTCGGATGGGCCGTCGTTCTTGTCGGGCGACGTTGCTCCACCTGGTGGGTCAGATGGCGAGGATGATTGGCCGGACGTGGCGTCGCTTCCCCGGTGATCTCCAGGACTTCCGGTTTCTCCAGACACTTCAACATCATCTCCAGCGCGTGACGACGTCTCGCCGTCTCCCGATTCGTCCGCGGTGCCGGCTCCGTCATCGGCCGCGCTACTGCTGCCTGCGCTGTCGTTGCCGACCTGCTGGGCGCCCTGGCCACTGCCACCTTTTCCATCCCCGCTACGATTCCCCGACTCACCTTCCTCGGAATCCGATTGAGGCTCGCTTGAACTTGGCGATTTTGCTTTCTGGGGCGAGTCGTCTGCGTCTCCTTTGCCAGATCGCATCTGTTTCGATTGTTGGCGATTTGCCTCTTGAGAAGCTGGTGCCCTTTGCTCATCAGGACTCTTTTCCCCAGCTCCGGACTCACCGTTGTCTCCCAGTTCCGCTTGCGGTTGTTTATCCGCATCCCCCTGCTCGGCGTCGGTAGCCGGTTGTGTCTCCGGTTGCGCTATGCCGCCCGTCTGACCACCTTCGCCTGGCGTAGCGTCCGCGTCATCGCCATCCCCCTGTTTACGGTCCTCGCGTGTTTTTGACGCGGACGATTCACGCTGGCCATCGCCATCATGCTGCGTCCGGTTCCAGTCGTTGGCTGACTGGGGATCGTCTGCCCCGACACCATCGTCTAGTGTCGTCGTCTTGACTTGGCCGCCCGCATCGGGCTCCACATTCGCAGAACGGTCATCGGTAGGCGTTGCTGATTCGCTCGCTTCGCCCGATTGCCGCATCCGTTCGAGAACATCTTCAAATATTTCCCCGTCGTCACGACCGTCGGTTGCGCGGCGGTCCGCCCCGCCTCCGTTTGGCCCACCATCACCGGAAGAATCAGGTTGAGTACCGCGCGCCGACCCATCCCCCGAGCCGCCGCCCGTT
>CAZBZS010000092.1:0-2704 GCA_964496475.1 uncultured Chloroflexota bacterium
TTGCCGAATTCGAGCCTCACGAGATACCCGCCGTGCGCCGGATGGTCGAGCTGGCCGCCGGCGCCGTTATCGACCTGGGTCGCGACCCGCTCGACCTGGTCATGAGCCGCTACAACGGTGAAGCCGGGGCTTCATGCGACTGAGCGACCTGCGATCGCGTTTGGAAGGCGTCCCCGGCTTCTCCGAAGCGCTCGCCGCCGTCGAAAAACGTGTCCCCTGCGATCTGCAGGCGCGCAACACCGCCAAGCCGATTTTCCTCGCCGCCCTCGCCGATCGTCTCGACCGCCCCCTGATCCTGATCGTCCCCGACGAGGCCCGGGCTTCCGAAATGGTCCAGGACATCCAGGCGTGGATAGCCACCGCCGACGTGATGTCCTTGCCCGACCCGGACCAGCCGGCCTACTCGCAGATGGCGGTCAACCAGAACATCCTGAATCAGCGGGTCGGGGTTCTCTCTCGACTTGCGAATTCTCAACCCCGAAAAGGAAAATCCAGGCAGCTCGTGGTCGTGGCTTCGATCCCGGCGCTCTTGCGCCGGTTGGTTCCGCCGGAAGAGTTCCGCCGCCAGTTCCTTACGCTCACGCCGGGCGTGGAGGTGTCACCCGAGAATCTGGCCCGGCGGCTTGCCGGGCTCGGCTACCGTCGCAATCCACTCGTCGAATCCCACGGCGAATTTGCTGGCCGCGGCGGCATCGTCGATTTCTTCCCGCCCGACGGTGATCTGCCCGTGAGGATCGATTTCTTCGGCGACGAGATCGAGTCGCTTCGCTATTTCGATCCCGAATCGCAACTCTCCGGCGATGCCTGCCCCGAGATAGTTCTCAGCGCCGCCAGCGAAGTCCCTGTTTGGATGGGGCAGGATGTCGCCGGGACCTTGCGATCGCTGGACCTCGCCGGGCTCCGCCCCGAAGATCGCGAGACCTGGATCCGACACCTGGACAATCTCGAAAACAACATCTACTTCGACAGCGCCGCCTTCTACACCATGAGCACCATGACTGAAGCCGTCACCCTGCTTGACTACAGTCCCGACGCCCTAGTTGCCATCGATGAGTTTGACAACGTGCGCTGGGCCATCGCCGATAGCGATCGCGCCGCCGCCAAGCACCGTCAGTGTCAAGTCTCCGCCGGTGAGATACCGGCCGAGATCGGCAGCCCGGTATTCGCCGCCGACGACCTCACCGCCGCCCTTGCGCGCGCCGAGCTTCGAATTTCCCACGCCGATCACCCTGTAGATGCCGGCCGGGACGCCACTCAGGTTGTGATAGAAGGCTTCGGCCAGACCACCTCCTACGCCGGCCGGCTGGCGGTGCTGCTCACCGACCTAGAGGAATCCCGCGCTGCGCGAAAGACGACCATCTTGGCCAGCTATCAGGGCCGCCGCCTGTGCGATCTGCTCAACGAGCGCGGCCTCGGGGCCGCCATGCTCGAGGACGTGGAGGAAATGCCTGCCGGCACCGTCGTCGTCATCGGGCGGGCACTGGCTGAAGGTTGGAATCTCGACGATCCCAACCTCCAGCTCCTCGCCGACACCGAGATATTTGGCCGCTCTCGGGTGCGGTCCAAACCCAGAAAGCAACAGGCTGCCGACCGGACCTTTCTCTCCGATCTGAAGCTGGGCGATTACGTGGTTCACGTCGATCACGGCATCGGGCAATTCGAGGGAATCGTACGAGCCTCCGAAATCGGCGGCGAACGCGAATACCTGCTCCTCCGCTACGCCCGCGACGACAAACTCTACGTCCCCATCGACCAGCTTGGCCGCGTGCAGCGTTACGTCGCCATGGGCGATTTCAGTCCCCGCCTTAGCCGGCTTGGCGGCGGCGAGTGGGAAAAGGCCAAGCAGAAGGCTCGCGGTTCCGCCCGCGATATCGCCGGAGAATTGCTAGAAATCTACGCCGCTCGCGAGGTCGCCTCAGGGCACGAATTCGCGCCCGACAACGCCTGGCAGCGCGAGATGGAAGAGAAGTTTCCCTTCATCGAAACGCCCGACCAGGAGCAGGCCATCGACGACGTGAAGGCCGACATGGAGAGCAAGCTGCCCATGGACCGGCTGGTATGCGGCGATGTCGGCTACGGGAAGACCGAAGTCGCCATTCGTGCCGCCTTCAAGGCCGCCATGGACGGCAAGCAGGTCGCCATGCTCGTGCCAACCACCATCCTGGCCCAGCAGCATCTCGACACCTTCAACCAGCGCATGAGCGAATATCCCGTCAAGATCGACATGTTGAGCCGCTTTCGCTCCGCGGCGGAACAGGCGGAGACGGTGCAGCGGGTAGCCGACGGCACGATCGATATCATCATCGGCACCCACCGCCTCATTCAGCGCGACATCATGTTTGCCAACCTCGGCCTGGTGATTATCGACGAAGAGCAACGCTTCGGTGTCGCCGATAAGGAACGTCTAAAAAAACTTCGCAAAGAGGTTGATGTCCTCACACTCACCGCCACCCCGATCCCGCGCACCCTGCACATGGCCCTCGTCGGCGTGCGTGGAATCAGCATCATGGAATCGCCGCCGCCCGACCGGCAAGCCGTCAAGACCTACGTCACTGGATATGACGATGAGATCGTGCGCCGCGCCATTCTTGCCGAAAAAGATCGCGACGGACAGGTGTATTTCGTTCACAATCGCGTTCAGACCATCGACGCCACCGCCGACCGCCTGCGCCGGCTGATTCCCGACGCCACCTTCGCCGTTGCC
>CAZBZS010000093.1:0-2671 GCA_964496475.1 uncultured Chloroflexota bacterium
CAGGCTGAAACCCGCCTGCATGAACGTGGAGTTGCTAGTAACCGCAGGTCAGCATACTGCGGTGAATACGTTCCCGGGCCTTGTACACACCGCCCGTCATGCCATGGGAGTCTGTAATACCTGAAGACGGTGAGCTAACCCTTTTAGGGAGGCAGCTGTCTAAGGTGGGACAGGCGACTGGGGCAAAGTCGTAACAAGGTAGCCGTACCGGAAGGTGCGGCTGGATCACCTCCTTTCTAGGGATTACTGTCGCTGGCGACAGCGGCACATCCCAGTCGATGCACTGCATGGACATGGACACTCAGTCCAGGAAAACTTCCTCGCTATCAAGAGCAGGAATCCGTGGGTCCCTCCCTCTCTTTTCCGGCCACTACTTCAGTTGTTAAGGCGCTCCGCGCCGAGCAGACCGGGCTGTCGCGCCTAGCGTGAGGAAAGTCCGCACTCCACAGGACAAGGTAGCGGGTAACTCCCGTCCGCCGTGAGGCGAGGACCAGTGGCACAGAGACCAATGCCGGGTAAGGCCGGAGTGAAAAGGCCAAACTCTTCCTGGAGCAAGCCCAAGCAGGGAATTTAGGCTGTCCGCCTCGCTCATTCGTGAGCCCGTTCCCGGGTAGGGTGCAAAGAGGTCCGGAGCAATCCGGTTCCCAAGATAGATGACAGCTCTCGACAGAATGCGGCTTATAGGTCTGCTCGGCCTTCTCGACCCCCGGTCACCAACCCGGGACTACTCCCCATGACCCGCCGCCGGGCATTCCTCGAGGTCACTGCCGGCTACCTGGCCGGGGTGTTTATGTTCTCCGCCATCGGCAGTGTCGGCATCCTATTCATTGCCGGGGTCGTCACCGACATCAGCACCACCTCCGCCCGGCTTCCCTACGTTGCCGGCGTCGTCCTGTTCGTCGCCATCCTCCTCGCCACTCGCTTCAGGTTCCGCATTCGCTATCGGCTCAAACTCGCCGGCAAGAACGTGAAGACCAGCCAGCCGATTCCCCAGGCCTGGATCGACGAGCTCACCGACCGGAAGTAACCGCCGGATTCTCCCCTCTAGCCGGCCTCGCGCCCGCTGCCCTGGGTCCTCCCTTGTGTCCTTCACGCACCCCCATAGAGTCCCAGAGTCTTTGCAGGGCGCTCCGCCGGCGGCCTCAGCCATGGCGCCATCGGCGGCCCGCGGCTAAAGTGTCATCGCCATCCGCCTCGAACCCCGGGAGCCTCCGATGCTCAAGCACACCGACCCTCTTCTCAGCCCCGACCTGCTCTACATCCTCGCCGCCATGGGTCATGGCGACGAAATAGCCATCGTCGACGCCAACTTCCCCGCCGAAAGCATGGGGGAGCGGACCATTCGGCTCGATGGCGTCAACGCCACTCAGGCGCTCGACGCCGTCCTCACCGTCCTGCCGCTCGACGACTTCGTGGAACGACCCGCCGCCGTGATGCAAGTGGTCGGCGATGCCGACGAAGAGCCCGAAACCGTCCGCGAGTTCAAAGCCGCCGCCGCCGCCGCCGAGGGCCGCCCCGTGGAGTTTGAGTCCCTCGAACGCTTCGCTTTTTACGATCGCACCAGCGAGGCTTTCGCCGTCCTGGCCACCGGCGAGCGTCGCCTCTACGGCAACGTGATCCTGGTCAAAGGAATCGTTCGCCCCGACTAGCCGATGCGGCGAATCCGCCCATCCGCCCACCGTGGAGCGCCTGAATTCGGGCGCGGGCTCTCGAAAAATCACCGCCGGGGAGGTTCAAATGCTAATTGTTGACAGTCACTGCCACGTCTCACCCATCTGGTACGAGCCTGTTGAAAGCTTGCTGCATCAGATGGACGCGAACGACGTCGCGCATGCCGTTCTTATACAGATGCAGGGGCAGTCCGACAACTCCTATCAGTTTGACTGCGTAAGCAATTATCCTGGTCGATTCGCCTCCGTCGTCATCGTCGATACCGAAAGCTCCGCCGCCAGGGACGACCTGGAGCGGCTCGCCGGCGAAGGTGCCGTTGGAGTCCGCTTCCGCCCCACCGTCCGCTCCCCCGGCGACGACCCCCTGGCCGTCTGGCGCGCCGCCAGCCATTTAGGACTGACCATCAGCTGCATCGGGTCGGACGACGAATTCGCCTCGCCCGCGTTTGCCGAATTGGTAGCCGCCCTTCCCGATCTGCGAATCGTGATCGAACACCTCGGATCGGATGTCCCCGTGGGCACCGGTCCCCCGGCTCGGACCCGCGCCGCCTTCAGCCTGGCTCGCTTTCCCAACGTCTACATGAAAACCCCCGGTCTCGGCGAGATTTGTCCCCGCGTGATGCCTCCCACCTCCCCCTTTCCCTTCGAGCGGCCGGTGCCGGGGCTTTTCACGGCCGCCGTCGCCGCCTTCGGTCCGAATCGCCTCATGTGGGGCAGCGACTTCCCCCCGGTGAGCTTCCGCGAGGGCTATCGCAGCGCCCTCCGCCTTCCCATGCAGGAGTTCGAAGACCTCGCCTCTGAGGACCGGGCCCTCATCTTCGGCGGCGTGGCACTGTCGGTATTTCCCATCCAAACCTGACGCCACACATTTAGGATATGGTCGCGACCGTGAACAGCGGAGCGATCGGCGACTCGCCGACCGGGCACCACCGGAGGAGCGACAGGCATGAACGGCAACCAGAACAGTGGACCGGCGATCTGGCTGGCCGGGGACCCGGAAG
>CAZBZS010000094.1:0-2572 GCA_964496475.1 uncultured Chloroflexota bacterium
GCGCAACACGGGCCAGTCGGCCCTCGCGCTCACTAAACCACTTTTGTAAATCATCGACTCGTTCGGCTAATTGCGTTGCCATATCAAACTCCTATCAACGCTATATATACACACTACTATTTTACAGGGTGCCTACTTCCATCGGGAATTGCCCTTGGCGCGGCTCGTCCTTGATCGCCTCCATATTCTTTACCGCCTGCCGGTAATAGGACGGCTTCAGTTCTATCCCGAGTCCCTTCCTGCCCAGCCTCACGCTCGCCCAGACCTCAGAACCCACTCCCATGAACGGGGTCAACACCGTGTCGCCTGGGTTGCTCCACAGCGCCAGTATCCGCTCTATCACGTCAAGCTGTAGCGGATGGACGTGCCTCTCATCTTCTTCGCCCCGCGCCTCCTTGAACGGAAGCACCCGCTCTATTCGGACATCGTCCCAGAACGCCGAGGCGTACTGTCTCCATATCCAGTGAGAGTAGCGGTTCTCAATCTGGTTGCCCTCCCATCCCCGGTATCGCTCCAGGTCCGATGGTATTTGCCGCGACCCCGCATAGTCTAGGAAGCCGTTCGGGTGAGTAATCGGGTTCACGTTGTCGCCAGCCTTTCTAAACACCACCACATAGTCCGCCGAGGCATTGCTGCACTGTGACGAGTCCTCTACGACTGTCCGATGCGCCAGCGACTTAGCCATCGTTCGATTACGTACCGCCAGCGGTTCCTTCCATACCGCATACCGCGCCACGTACCGCCAGCCCTCCCGCTCATGCGCCCGAATGATGTCGCCCGTGAAATCTACGAGGTGATCCTTGTGGCCGGTATTGCCCGATGGTATGTCCGCGCAGTGGACCGCCGTCATCCTTCCCGCTGCCGTCACCCGATTGATCTCCCGTATGATGAACCCATAGTGATTGAAGAACTGGTCATAGTCGTCGCAGTTCGACAGGTCGCGATCCGAGCTGCTGTAGTGGTACAGCCCCCCGAACGGCGGACTGTATATCGACAGCCCCACGCTCCCCTCCGGCAGTCCCGGCATGACCTCCATGCAATCCGATAGATAGACCGCGTATTCGTCGGTGATCTGCTGGTCGTCTACAGCCATGATGGAACCTCCACCGTGTTCTGGAAACGCACCGCCTCGATGCTGTGCTGGCTGTCCCGCATGTATTTCACCAACCTCTCAAACATCTGGTCTGCCGCCTTCGCCTTCGCCTCCAGGTTTCGCAGTACTCGCTGTTCCGCCTCGGTCGTCACCACATCGACCACTACTGGCCGCTTCTGCCCGTATCGCCAGCATCTTCGGACTGCCTGGTAGTACTGCTCGAAACTGTGCGACGGGAAGAGCGTCATGTGGGCGCAGTGCTGGAAGTTCAGCCCCCACCCCGCAATCCGTGGCTTAGTCACCAGCACCCTCGTCTCCCCGCGAACGAACGCCATCAGCCTCGCCTCTTTGACATCGTCTGAATCCGCACCGGCGACCTGCACCGCACCCGGTATGGATCTCGTGAGCAAGTCTCCCTCATCATTCAGGTGGCACCAGACCAGCGCGGGGTCGCCGTGGTCTACCAGTTCTGCCACCTTCGCGCACCGCTCCGCTACCGTGTGCCGCCGTTCGGCCCTCTGCTCATGTAGCGATATGGCCTCTATCGGAAACAACATCCCCGGCTGCGGCTTGCTCGATTCCACGCAGTGGTGACGCTCCTCTAGCGGCGGTAATACGAACTCGCTATCGTCGTATCCGTTCAGGTCGGACGGCCTGCGAATCGCCCTCGCCCATGAACATACCCACCGCCAAAACGGCTCCTCGGCATGTCCTTTGAAGCGCCACTGGATCAGCTTCCCGTAGGCTCGCCCCATCGCCGCATTACGCTTGTCGTTGACGAAATATCGGCTCAGCATATCCATGTGGCCGAGTTCGCCAAGCGCCTCCGACGCTGTCCCCAGTTCGGTGTAGTCATTCGGGGCGGGAGTCGCTGAGCAGAGGAGCCGGTACCTCACCTGCCTCATGAATATCGTGATCGCCTGCCGCGTAGCCCCGTCGAAGCTCTTGAGTATCCCTGACTCGTCGCATACCACGCCGATGAAGTCAGCCGAGTCGAAATAGTGCAGACGCTGGTAGTTGGTGATCGTGATCGTTCCGGCGATGTGGCCGTCTATCGAGTGTCCGACCTCAATCCCGAACCGCTTGCCCTCTGCAATCGTCTGGTGCGACACGGCCAATGGGGCCAAGATCAGCACATTCCCCCCCAGCCGGTTAGCCCATTCCAGTTGCATGACCGTTTTGCCGAGTCCGGTGTCTGCAAAGATGGCGGCTCGGCCTCGATCCAGCGCCCAGGCCACAAGCTCCCGCTGAAATGGGAAGAGCGACGACCCCTTATATTCCCCCCCGATTTGCGTATCGGGTTTCGTCGCCTGCCGTTTCGAGTCTAGGAATCCCGCGTAATCTGCCATGCTTAAACCCTCTCCTATCAACGATGCCAGCCGCACGATGCGACCAGCGTTTTATTTTACAGGATGTCGCCTATCGCCTCCTTTCTAAGTTGTCGCCATGCTGTTGCAGCCACCGCAGGTACGACGGCAT
>CAZBZS010000095.1:0-263 GCA_964496475.1 uncultured Chloroflexota bacterium
TGATTTTCACGGCTGCCTCCGGTTCGGCGGGACGGCGGGTCGCCACCGAGATGTTAGGGGAAGGGGTCGGGGCGGGGAATTCGGCGGTGGTTTTACAGGGAGTCGGAAGGCGGCGTAGCATCACCGCACCGGATTCCCGGAGAAGCGTCGGCCGAAGGGGTACGAAGATGGCGGATCAGGCAGAGACCGACACCCGACCGAACGTCGTCCTGATAATGGTGGACGATATGGGCTTCTCCGACATCGGCTGTTTCGGCTCGGAG
>CAZBZS010000095.1:273-1048 GCA_964496475.1 uncultured Chloroflexota bacterium
GCCGAAAACGGGGCGACCTTCACCCAGTTCTACAACTACGCCCGCTGCTGCCCCACGCGAGCCTCGCTGTTGACCGGCCTCTACCCGCACCAGGCCGGGATTGGGCACATGACATTGGACCTGGAGACGGTGGGATACCGGGGATTCTTGAACCGGGAGTGCGTCACCATCGCCGAGGCGCTGAAGGGTGGCGGGTACACCTCATTGCTCTCGGGCAAGTGGCACGTGGGCGGCGACTACCTGCTGTCGGCCACCCACGAGGCGCACCCGGGCGAGGAGCAGTGGCCGCTGCCGGTGCAGCGCGGATTCGACCGGCACATCGGTACCCTGACCGGGGCGGGAAGTTTCTGGAATCCGCACACGATGGTGGACGGGGATAAGCCTATCGAACCGGAAGGCGACGACTTTTACTACACGGATTTCATCGCCGACAACGCGGTGGATTTCATCGGCGAGCAGGGCGTCAAAGACAACCCCTTCTTCCTCTACGTCGCCTTCACCGCCCCACACTGGCCGCTGCACGCGTTCGAGGAGGACATCGAGAAATACCGCGGCAGGTACCGGGGCGGCTGGGACGAGTTGCGGACTTCAAGGCATGAGGAGTTGAAGGGCTCGGGAATCCTGGACTCGAAATGGGACATCTCTCCCAGGGATGAGTCGGCCCCGGAGTGGAGCGAGGTCAAGGACCGGGACTGGGAAGACGCCCGGATGGCGGTCTACGCCGCCCAGATCGCCCGCATGGACCAGGGCGCGGGGCGGATCATGGCGAAGCTCG
>CAZBZS010000095.1:1058-2419 GCA_964496475.1 uncultured Chloroflexota bacterium
CGTGCCGATCCGATGGCGCCGACCCAGCTCGCGCTCGAAGGGGGCGAGGCGCGCGGCCATGGGACTGAAGGACAACACCCTGGTCATGTTCCTGTCGGACAACGGCGGCTGCGCCGAGTTCTTGAAGGAGGACGGCCGGGTCGAAGTCGCCCCCACCGAGACCCGCGACGGCCGGGCGGTGAAGGTCGGAAATCATCGCGACGTGACGCCGGGTCCGGACGACACCTATCTCAGCTACGACCTGCCCTGGGCGAACGCCAGCAACGCCCCCTTCAAACTTTTCAAACACTGGACCCATGAGGGCGGCATCGCGACACCGTTCATCGCACACTGGCCGAAGGCGATCCCCGCCGGACAGCGGGTGACTTCCCCAACGCACCTGATCGACGTGATGGCGACCTGCGTGGACGTCGCCGAGACGCCGTATCCGAGCGAGGACGCCGGCAACAAGATCCAGCTGGTGCAGGGCGAGAGCCTGCGGCCCGCCTTTACCAACGACGCCTGGAGCCGGGACCGGGAAATCTTCTGGGAGCACGAGGGCAACCTGGCGGTGCGGCAGGGAAACTGGAAGCTGGTGCGGCGATTCCCTGGCGATCTGGAGCTGTATGACATGGACGAAGACCGCACGGAATTGAGCGATCTGGCGGAGCAGCTGCCGGACAAGGTGGCGGAACTGCGGGGTCTCTACGACGACTGGGCGGCGAACTCGCGCGTGATCCCCTGGGAGGAAATCCTGGACCTGCCGAAGATGGCGCCGACGAAGCTGCGGCTGTACCAGACTCTCGCGTACAAGAAGTAGGAATGTGCGCCGGTAGCCGTACCTGATTAAGGAGAAGGCCGATGGCTAAAGCGTCAGGTCACGGGACGCGACCGAACATCATGCTGATCCTGGCGGATGACATGGGGTACTCCGATATCGGCTGCTACGGATCGGAGATCGCGACGCCCCACCTCGACGCGCTGGCGGCGGGTGGGGTCCGGTTCACGCAGATGTACAACTACGCCCGCTGCTGCCCGACCCGGGCGTCGCTACTGACGGGCTTGCATCCCCACCAGGCCGGGGTGGGGCAGATGACCGCCGACCTCGGGGTCGCACCCTACCAGGGCTTCTTGAACCGGAATTGCGTCACCATCGCCGAGGCGCTCAAGCCGGCGGGCTACCAGACCTTGATGTCCGGCAAGTGGCACGTGGGCGGGGACATGCACGGGCTGGCCAATCCACTCGCGGCGCTGGGCGACGCCCGCCATCCGCGCCCGGTGGATCGCGGATTCGACCACTACTGGGGCGCCATGGGGGCCAACTATTTTCACCCGACCGGTATCTCGGTCGATGACCGTATCGAAGGCCCTCCCGAGGGCGA
>CAZBZS010000096.1:0-1300 GCA_964496475.1 uncultured Chloroflexota bacterium
CATACAGCGCAGGGAATACGGGTCCTGCACGCGCTCGTCATCGTGTACGTGCGATGCGCGAATCGCGCTTCCTTCCAACAAAGAATGCAGGACGGCTGCCGTGTCGCGTTGGCCGGGATGAAGGCGTAGTTCGTGCACTCGTGGATCGAACGGGGCATCGCTGCCGCGCGCGGCATCTAGCGTTAGCGCGCCCGTTACCAAGCTCGCGGCAAGCCGCTCTTCGTCGATAAGCCGCTGGCCCAAACACCCGATCAGGCGAGAGAGCTGATCTCGCTGTCCCGAAAAGCCGGCATCCCCATGACTTCTTTCTCCACCCTGAGATACGGCAGCGATGCCATCGCATTTGGCAAGGGAATCGATACTGCCGGCGCGATTCGATACGCCTCCTACATGGGGCCCGCGGCCCGGAACAGTCCCCACGGAGGAATCCTGTTCTACGCCATTCACTCTGTCGAGCTAATGCAGCACTTCCATGGCCACGACGTCATCTCGGTTCGCGCCGTGGAGAGCCCGCCGGGCGCCGATAGATCAAACATCAACGTCACCTGCACCTATGCAGACGGCACGCTGGTCTCCATCGCGCTGATCGGCGACGGCGTCTACCTGTTCTACATGATGGCGGTCGGGCAAGAGGGCATCGTCGAGGTGCCGGGTACGGCCCGGAACTACGCGGTCGACGCTGAGTCCCGTGCCCGCGCGGAGTCCGCGAAGACCCAGGTGGCGCGAGAGTCGGAAGACAAGCCCCGTGCCGACCACTACGAACTCGGGATGCGCCAGATACTGGGGGTGCTGCGAGGTGAGAGGCCGGGCATCGCAGATGAGGAGATGCTAGGCAGCATTCAGCTCTGCGCAGCGATTGAAGAGAGCCTTCAATCGGGTAAGGCGATTGACCCGCGCAGCTTATAGTCTAGTCGAGAAACCACGTACAGCCCCACGAACACTATCCAGGTGGGTGAGCCCCGGGCCGGCCCAGTCCGCGAAAGAGGAGAGCATGACCGACGACACACGTATCAATGAGCTTGAGCAGGAGATCTTCGCGACTGAACTGGACAGCTTCGTCCCAGACAAGATTCTCGACTCCCACTCCCACATGTGGACACAAACGACCAACGAGGACGGCATTCCCCCCGGGTTCAAGGAGTTCGACGCGGACGTCACCATGGACATCTGGCGCAGCCGCCTCGACGACCTGCTTCCCGGACGCCAACAGTCTGCACTATTCCTGCCCCTGTCAATCCGGGGGTCGATAGCGGACGCCGAGCTCCAGAACGAGTGGGTATCGCGGGAGGCCCACACCGAC
>CAZBZS010000096.1:1310-2377 GCA_964496475.1 uncultured Chloroflexota bacterium
GCCCCAGCATGTTTATCTCGCCCCGGATGGACCCGGACTACGTGCGCCAGGAGGTCAAGCGGCTCCGGCCCTCCGGGTTCAAGTGCTATCACACCGAAAGCCCGAGGGTACCTACATTCGAGTCTGAGATACCGGAGTTCCTGCCTGAGGAGCACGTGCGCGTAGCCCACGACGAGGGCCTGACGATCACTCTGCACATGGTTAAGGAGCGAAGCGTCTCGGTGGCCAGCAATCAACATTGGATCAAGTACTACTGCGAGAAGTACTCCAACATGAAGCTGATACTGGCCCACGCTGCTCGCAGCTTCAATCCAGCGTTTGCAGACCAGGGCACAGAGGCGCTCAACGCTTTACAGAACCTGTATTGCGACCCGTCTGCGGTGGCAGAGTCCGGCGCCTTTGAGGCCATCATCCGGGTTCTGGGCCACAACCGGCTACTGTGGGGCAGTGACTGGGCGGTGAGCCATGCCCGTGGCAAGTACGTGTCCGTCGGGTATAGCTGGGTGTGGATCGAGCCCAATAACGTGCCGCCGCCCCGATACTCCACGCAGAGCCCCTTCGTGTTCAATGGCCTAGAGTCGCTAAGGGCGCTGAAGCAGGCGGCGACGCACACGCCGCTCTCCGACGGCCAGATCGAGGACATTTTCTTCGGGAACCTTGCCGGCGTGCTCGGTGTCGAGGGCTAACAGATTGCCGCAAAGTTGGTACCGGAACCCAGCCCCCAGAATCCAGTACCTGATTTTGGGCCTCCAGGCGGGGTCGGAGTGAGGGCGCCATGACGCAAAAGCGCGACGTGGTCGTGATCGGGGGCGGGGTGATCGGGGTATGCGCGGCCTACTACCTGCAGCGGGCCGGGCGACGAGTCACCCTTCTCGAGCAGGGCGATATAGGCTCTGGCAGCTCCCACGGCAACGCGGGCTGGATCGTGCCCAGCCACAGCGTTCCGCTGGCCGAGCCCGGGGCCATCCTGCGAGGGCTCCGGTGGATGCTCAACCCCAAGAGCCCCTTCTACATCAAGCCACGCATCGACTTCGATCTCTTCCGATGGCTGCTCCACTTCCGAGCGG
>CAZBZS010000097.1:0-2316 GCA_964496475.1 uncultured Chloroflexota bacterium
CAGAAGCCCGGCTTGCGACCGGACTCGCGGGCCGCCTGAGCGAGACGCCGACGGCGGACCTCGTCTGGCTGCCGCCCCCCTCCGGCCGCGGCGCCCGCGGCATGGAGGACCCCTTCAGCGACGCGGAGCTCGCCTGGCGGATCACGCTCAAGGCGCTGCCTGGCGTGGGCGGATCGGGGGGTGGCCCGGCCGGCGAGCCGACCATGCCGGTGGTCTACGTCGCCGCAGACGGCAAGCCGAGGATCCTGGAGCGCCGGGAGGGACTGATGACCGACGGCCCCACGACGGCCAGCGGCGACACCTTCCTCGAGAGCAACGTGCCGCTCGGCACCTACCTCTTCCAGGGCAAGTACTACCTCTACGACGTGTCGAATCGCTCCTACGTCTTCAATGAGGACCAGGGAAACACGTGGGCGACCTCGACGAACAACCAGTGGCCGGACGAGGAGGAGAACGCGGCCCAGTACTACCAGGCTTTGACCTATTCCTACTTCAAGGAGAACCACGGCTGGCAGGGCTACAACGGGCAGAACGCCTTCGTTCGCGGCACCGTCAACTACGGCAGCAACTACAACAACGCGTTCTTCGACGGGCAGTCGCTCTACTACGGCGACGGCGACGGCTGGACCTTCTCGAACCTGGCAGGCGCGCGCGATGTCTGCGCACACGAGTGGTCCCACGGCGTGACCACCGCGACCAGCAACCTCACATACTCCTACCAGTCCGGCGCGCTGAACGAGTCGATGTCTGACGTCTGGGCGGTGATGGTGGACACGGGCGACTGGCTGATCGGCGAGGACGTCTACACGCCCCAGACCCCGGGCGACGCCCTGAGGTCCATGTCCAATCCGGCGGCCTACGGCCAGCCGGGCCACATGGACGACTACGTGGTGACAGGCAGCGACAACGGGGGCGTCCACATCAACAGCGGCATCCCCAACAAGGCGCTGCACCTGGCGGCTTCCGACATCGGTCGGACCAAAGCGGCCAAGATCTGGTGGCGCGCCAACCGGTTCCACTTCACCTCCAACACGGATTTCGACGACGCTCGTGCGCACCTGGTGACCGCCGCCACGGAACTCTACGGGGCGGGGTCGAACGAGAAGGCGTCGATCGAGGACGCCTGGGCAGATGTGGGGGTGGGATCGCCATCGGGCGGCGGAGGCGGGGGTGGCGGCTTCGAGGACACCTACGAGCCGAACGACACCTTCAACCAGGCATACGGCCCCATCTCGATGGGAACACCCCTCGATTCCTACATCGCGGACGGCTCGGACAAGGACACCTATCGAATCAGCGTGCCCTCGAGCGGGACTCTGCGGATCACCCTGACGAGCGTGCCGAAGGACTACGACCTCTACGTGTATGACGGGCAGATCGCGCTTGTCGGCAAGAGCACAGCGGGGGGGACGAACAACGAGACTGTGGAGGCCTCCGTGGGGGCGGGCACCTACTACGTCCGCGTGGTGGGCTACAACGGGGCGTCCAGCCAGACCGACCCCTACACCCTGACGGCCACCCACACGCCGAGCGGCGGCGGTGGCGGCGGAGGAGGCGGCGGCACGACCGTGTATCCCTCCAGCGACACGCCGATCGCGATCCCCGACAACTACGGGCCGGGCATCAACTCCTACATCACCGTGCCCGACGGCACCGTCGCCGAGGTAAACGTCTCGGTGAACATCTCGCACACTTGGAAGGGCGACCTGCGGGTGTGGGTCTTCAGTCCCGACGGGACCAAGATCCAGCTGCACAACAAGACCGGCGGCAACCAAGACAATCTCATCACCACCTACGACACGTTCACGGTTCCCGTGCAGTCGCTCGGTGCGTTCAACGGAAAGGACGCCGAGGGGTCCTGGAGGCTGCGGGTCAGCGACAACGCGGGTCAGGACACCGGCACCCTCAACTCCTGGTCCCTGGAAATCACGACCGAGGGCGGCGGCGGAGGCGGCGGCACCGTGACAGTCACCTCCGGCGACCTGCCCAAGGCGATTCCCGACAACACCTCCAGCGGCGTCTCGACGTTCCTGCCGGTGACCCAGGCAGGCACGGTTCTGGGCGTGACCGTCAGCGTGAACGTCTCGCACACCTACAAGGGCGACCTGCGGATCACGGTGTACGCCCCGTCGGGTCAGTGGGTGATCCTGCACTACTACCAGGGCGGCTCCGCCAACAACGTCATCACGACTTATCCGACGCAGACGACGCCCTACCAGTCGCTGAGCGCCTTCCAGGGAGCCTCCCTCGCAGGCACTTGGCGGATCAAGGTGCAGGACAACGCGGCTCAGGACGTCGGCACTTTCCAAAGCGCCA
>CAZBZS010000098.1:0-2308 GCA_964496475.1 uncultured Chloroflexota bacterium
AGCGTGGTGGTGAGTGGATCCAGATTGGGGAGGCGTAGGCGACGGCCGGGGTGGCCTGGGCGAGGGCGGGCTGAGCGGCCACACGCACGTAGTAATAGCGCTCACTGCGGGGCTGGCCACGGTCCGTCCAGGTCCAGTCAAGACGGGGGGTATCCACTGTTTCGTGATGGACGAGGGTGCCATTGCGATAGATGTCGATGGTGCGGAGGGGTTGAGGGCTTTCAGCGAGCACCCGAATCTGGGCATCGCCGGTGATGGTGCCTTCGCGTCCCATGGGGATGCCGGAGACCTCGGTGTGCAGGAGGATTTTGGCGGAAGCGGCCACGGTGCGGCGGTTCCAGATGGCGTCAAAGATGGCATCACGGGTGGGAGCGGTGGCCCAGACGCCGGTCATACAGTAGGCGAAGTGCCAGTGGCGGGCATGGTCGGTGGCGCCCACGAATCCGATACGGGCCCCTTCACGAAGGAAGGTCTCGATCCAGTCGCGCTGTTCGCCACGGCTTTGCATGATTTCCATACAGGGTTCCCATTGCGGCCGATAGCCTTCGAAGACGTCGGGTTGGCGGTGGCCTTGGTAGTGGCGGGCTGCGAGCACCTCGCCCTGAGGGATGCGGGCATCCCAGCGTTCCATGAGGTCTTCGAGGCTGGGGGAGACGAGGGTGAGCGCGCGTAGTTCTTCCCCGATCTGCTGATCACGGTAGAAGATATTGGTGTGCCCGGGATTGCTACCCCATTCAAAGCCAAACATGGGTTCAAAGCGGCCGTCATCGGTAAAGGCAGCAACGGTTTCTTCGACACGGCGCCATTCGTTGTAGCTGAGGTATTCGAGGTGTTCGGTGAGGGCCCACCAGTCCATGCGGTTGTGGTCCAGGCTCCAGCGGAAATTCTCAACCGGCGAACCGTCATTAGGGAGCAGGCATTTAGAGAGGTGGGAGTGTCGGTGCAGGTCGCCCCAGAGCAACATGTAGGTCTGGTCGCCGATGGTGAGGGTGCGGCCATCACGCGTAGCCTGGGGATAGTCGGGGCGTGCTGTTTCGTAGCGGGTGAGCTGCAGGCGGGTCGGTGGATCATCCGTCGGTGGGGGTGGATCAATGGTCACCAGCTCGATACGCTCGAAGGTCACCGGAGCGCTACCGGCACGCAGTTTGGAACATCCTGCAGCGGCCCGGTCGGCGGTTTGCATGGGCAGGTACTCGGTCGCGTTGTGGGCGACCAGGCGGGATCCATCGGCGAGGGCGGCAACGCCAAAGCGGGTATCGGGCACGCCTTCGAAGGGGCTGACGAGCTCGGGTTCGGACCAGTCGGAGCCGGCATAGAGCATGCGTTCGAGGCGCCAGCCGAAATCCTTGTGATCGCGGCTTCGGAAGCGGCGGAAGTAGAGCTCGATGCCGTTGGGGCCGGCGAGCAGGCGTGGGGCTACCGGCACGATGTACTCGGCGCTCGTCGTGATGAATTCCTCGATTGGGATGGGGGCCTGGCCGTGGTTCCAGGGGCTGCTGGGGATGAAGAGCGAACCGTCGGGGTTGATGCCGGCCAGGGTTAAGCGCTTGGTTTCGTTGAAGCGGTGATTGGCGCCCCAGGGTGGTGATTGTTCCCAGGCGACCCAGGCGGCGCCGTCGGGTGCGATCGAGATATCGGCATCCATGGCGAGGAGCGGTTGGTCGCTGAGTTGCAGGGGGCTGTGGAGTGTCCCGTCGGGGCTGATGCGCCGGATAAACACATGAAAGTGATGCCCATTCCAGGCATCCCAGGCGAGCCAGACTCCATCATGTGCGGTGGCCCGGAGGGTGGGACGCCAGGCTGATTGGTCGGGTGCTGAGGCGACTATGGGTGGGGTCCAGCCGCGGGCTTCACGTCGGCTGACCATGATGATGCAGCCGTGTGCCCCGAAGGCCTGCCAGGCCACCCAGGGCTGGCCATCGGAATCGATGGCAGCGGTGGGACGGGTCAGCGAGGCGGGGGTGTGCGCGACGGTTTCGGTGGTGGTCCCATTCCAGGCGCGGACGGCGAAAGCGCCATTGAGTTTCTCACCCCAGGCCACGTGTTGGAGCGTGTCATGGGTTGCGACGGCTGGATCCTGCAGGACGGTGGGACTCTCAGCGAGCTGGATGGGGTTAAGCGTGTCGTCATTGAGGTATCCGGCGTAGAGGCGGAAGCGGGTGACACCGAGGCGGGCTAAGAAGTCGCGTTCGTCTGAGCCTGGTGCGAATTGCCAGTGGCCGCCGTGGTGGTATGTGCGCAGACCAAACAGGGCTTCCTCGTCCCAGTCACTGCCGGCCCAGGCGCCGAACGCACGGTTGTTGCTGTC
>CAZBZS010000099.1:0-2132 GCA_964496475.1 uncultured Chloroflexota bacterium
CAATCCCGGTACGACGTGCCGTCCCGACGGGCCGCATCCCAGGAGATCCCGTTGGAATAGCCACCGACAAAGAAGAAGATGGGCATCACCTGCATCACCCAGGTCAACCACTGAGCCCAAGGCACGACGTCAAGCAGGTGGCTGATGTGGGCGCCGCCCGCATCTACCCAGGGCGCGGCCATCAACCAGTGGCCCGTCACCACCACGAGGATCGAAACCGCCCTCAGGAAATCGACGCAGCGATTCCGCTTCGCCGGTGTCTTCTCCGCTAGTCGGGCGGCAGCGCCCCAAAGGGACTTCATGTCACCTCGTCACGCCATTCTTGACCCGCGCCACGTGAGCCATCTCGATGATCTCGTCGGTGGGTGTTGAGACGAGGTCGACGACCGACTTCCCTGACGCCTGAACGGCCTGATCTACCAGATATGTTCCGGCTCTGATGCCAATCCAGCGTCTCCCATCGGGATGCCGATTCCTCCAGGGGCCGTATTCGGTGTCGTCGGGCAACGCCAGCAACTCCGTGACCCAGTCGGCCACCTCTGGGGGGTAGTCGGTCCACGGGTAGGTCGTGTCGGCGTAATCACGAGCGAACACCGTTGTGAGACCCGACCCGATCATGAAGTCCGGGATCGACCTCCAGTTGACGGACTGGTAGCGAACCAACCGGTAGAACGCCTGAAACAGAAAAGGCCGCAAGTGGGCTTCCGCGATCGCCGCAACCCCGTCGCCGTGGTGAGGATTCACCGCCCAGTAGACGGAGCTCACCATTTCCTCGCCTCTGTAACCGAGTTCGTCGATGACGTCCGCTGCAGGAAAGACCTCGAGCACAAGCGCGGCGGGAAGTGTCGGCAGTAGCCGCCTGACTTCGCGGGTGGTGTCATCACCGATGGTCTGGATCGTCCGCAGTTCCGCACGTGAGAACGCATGGTCTTCCACGATTCGGGATTGGACGGTGATCGCGTGCTGGCCGCACGAGCTGTAGATGACGACCAAAAACATGCAGGCGCAACCCAGGAGATGAGTTGTCATCGAAACACGTCGTTGCAACCGTAGTCCCGGTCTGCACCGGTGTCAAAGAGAAGGGATCGCGGCCTATCTCAGACTGAAGAACAACTCGAGGACCACGGCAACGGCGACCGGTGTCCCGAAACGCGTGCCGGGCGCGAAACGCCACTGGCGAGCCGCCTTGCGCGCTTCGTCATCGAGTCCGAAGACACGGTCCAAGGATTTGATGACCGTCACGTCGCCAACGGAGCCGTTGGGTAGCACCACGACCTCGAGCTGGACAGTGCCTTGGACCTTGGCTCGCATCGCCTCTGGTGTGTAGTCCGGTCTGACTTCCCGTAGAACCTCGGGGTTCTCGATACCCGAACCGGGCCGATAGACGCCACCGCCTACACCGCCGCCTTCCCCTGGACCGAGTCCTGGACCATCGCCTGTGCCAACTCCCGTGCCCGTGCCGGTCCCGCCGCCCCCACCGGAGCCCGCCCCCTGCGACAGGCTCTCGCGCGCCGCCTCGATATGGTCCATCACCCCAGGCAAAGTCTGGAGCGCCGCCGCCGTCGTCACCGCCGGGATGTTCAGCAGCGGCGGCTGCTCGGTTTCCGGTTCAACCTCCGGCTCCACAAAGTCCGGCTCCGGTTCGACCGGGATGCTCAGCTCCGCCTCATCGGGGCCCTCCAACTCGACCGGCTGCGGAACCTCCAACGACTGATTGCCCCCCCCCCGCCACCACCCCCCGGGCCCTCTTCCGGCAACCACACGATGCCGTAGTTCTCCCGGTTGGGCTGGACCACCTCGTAGACCCGCGCCGGCGTCAGGCTGATCAGCAACAACATCAGGCCGACCCCGACCACATGGCTGGCCGCCGCCGCCACCACCGACCGGCCCATCCGCGCCTGGGTCGCGCCCAGCTGAAACGCCACATCCTTCGGCGCCAGCGTGTCGGGCAGGATCGACAACTCCCCGAGACTCGAGAGGGTGTCCCCTTCGGCGCGCGGCTGGGGCACCACCCGCCGGGCACTGGTCGCCGCCCCCGCCGGTGCTTTCGCCGCCGCGCGAGCCCGTTTGCGCCGCTGCCGACGCTCTTCGGGCGAGCGATACGGCGTCGTGTCAGGCCGAAACGGAAGCTG
>CAZBZS010000100.1:0-2108 GCA_964496475.1 uncultured Chloroflexota bacterium
GCTTCCAGCCCAGCCGCTCCCCCACCTCCATCATTCCCGCCAAACCGGCCCGCGTCCCCCGCATCGCTTCCAGCAGATCATCGCCGCGGTGAAAAGTCCCGTCCTCAAAATCCGCCAACCCGGTCGCCACCTCCGCGAACACATGCGTCTCATGCATTATTCCGCCCAGCGCAACCCTAACCTGGCTCATCGTTCCCTCACGCCACCTGTTCCACTTTCACCGGTATCCCGTTCTTCGCCGACTCCAGCGCCGCCACCAACGCCGCGATCGTGCGCGCCCCGTCTCGCACATCGATCAGCGGCGGCCGGTCCTCCAGAATCGCCTTCACAAACGCCTCCAGTTCCGCCTTTACCGGATGCCCGATCGTCGGCTTGAACTCCATCACCGCCGGACCCATCGGACCACCGATCTCCGGGTCCAACCACGCCCGCACCTGCATATCCTCCGTATTTGTCATCGCCGTCCCGTCCGAACCATACGCGGCCAGTTCCACCACATGCTCCGGCCACCGCCGCAGCCCCTTGTTCAACCACACCTTCTCCAGGCAGCCGCTCTCAAATCGCAGGATGCTGATCGCATGCTCCGGCAGCGCCGCCGCCGTCCCCTTCACCCGATTCTCATACATCATGATCTCCTCTACCTCCCCTCCAAGCCAGCGCACCAGGTCCATCGCGTGCGACGCCCCGGCGATCCACGGATTCTGTGGCATCTCCGGATCGATCCTCCAGGGCGTCCTTACGTAGACATTCCGCATGTCATGGACGTAGCTCCCCTCTACCATGAACAGTTCCCCCAGCCGGCCCTTCGCCACCATCTCGTGCACCGCCCGGAGTTGCGGCACGAATCGATTCACGTTCCCCACCGCCACCTTGCGACCCGTCCGGTCCGCCGTCCACACAAGGTCCAGCGCGTCCTCCAGCGTCGTCGTCATCGGCTTCTCACACAGCACGTGCGCCCCGGACTCCATAGCCGCCTTCGCCATCTCGTGATGCAGATGATCCGGCGCGCAGACCGATATCAAATCCAGACCCAGGTCGCACAGCCCGCGCCATTCGGTGGTTCCGACTTCCGCCCCAACCTCACCCGCGACCCGCTCCACCCTCTCCCCGTCCACATCGCAAACCGCCACCAACCACACCCCTTCGATCTCCCGGTAAGCCCGCGAGTGGCGCTCCCCCATCCCCAGCCCGATCACCCCCACCTTCAGTTCGCCTGCCATTCATCGCTCCGGAGATCACGGTTCCGGCCCTTCAAAGGCGCCCCAGTCTAACCGGACTTCTTCCGAGCAATACCGCCGCCCCCACCCGCTACTGGAAGTGCTGCATCTTCCCCGTAGCCAGGTACACCACCCGCTCCGCGATATTTGTCGACCGATCCGCGATCCGCTCCAGCAGATGCGCGATCCAGATCAAGAACGTCGCCCCCTGGATGTTCGCCGGATTCTCCACCATGAACGAAAACAATTCCCGGAAAATTTGCTCGTAAAGCGAATCCACCTCGTCGTCCATCGCCGCGATCCTCTCCGCCGCCTCCACGTCCAGCGTCGTCAGCGCCCCCAGGCCATCCCTCAGCATCCCCGCGCCCATCTCGGCCATCCGCGGAATGTCGATCAGCGGCTTCAACGTCGGGTGTTCCCCCATCCTCACGCTGATCTTGGCGATCCCCTCTGCGTAGTCCCCCACCCGCTCCAGCTCCGACGCCACCTGAATCACCGTCACCAGCCGCCGCAGATCGGACGCCATCGGCGCCTGCAGCGCGATTACGTCCACACACTTCTCCTCCAGCGTGACCTGGAAGTTATCGATCAGGTCATCCTCATCGATCACCGCCTGCGAACTCTCCAGGTCCCGATTCTTCAGCGCGTCCACCGATTTAACGATTGCCTTCTCCACCATGCTGCCAAGCAGCAGCAAGTCATCCTGGATTTGTTGCAGTTGCTGCGTGTAGTCCGACCGCGCCATGCCCCTCCTTAGCCGAATCTGCCGGTGATGTACGCTTCCGTGCGCTCGTCGCTCGGATTGGTGAATATCTGCTCCGTCGCCCCGATCTCGACCATCGCACCCGCCCCAGCCGCGTCCACCATGAAGAACGCCGGCCGCGCCGGAAC
>CAZBZS010000101.1:0-820 GCA_964496475.1 uncultured Chloroflexota bacterium
CGTGGGACTACAGACGGGGTAGGCGTAGTAGCGGTCGAGTTCGACGCCCTTCTTGGCTAGCGCATGGATGTTGGGTGTCTTGATTTCGCTGCCGTGGTAGCCGACATCGTTCCAGCCAAGGTCGTCGGCGATCATGAACAGGATATTGGTTTTGGCGGCGAGTAGGCCGGGAAGGGCCAGCGCGAGCAAGATTCTTAAGAGCAAGATTTCCCCCTGGCGGATGGTTTTAACGCTCCGGGCGCGATTGAATTTGGTCCACTAGATGATGCACGGCGCTGGGGTGACAAAGCAAGTGGCCCTCGGGCGTTGTTGTGCAGCCGGGCCGGTGACCTTTGTAGGCCAACGGTGTCGGAATTTGGTGTTCCAGCGCGTGGCGCAGGACTTCTTCGTTGAGGTGGAGGTCGGCGGCGGCGGCGGCGTAGTCGAAGCTGAGGTTTTCCGGGTCGCGTAGGTAGGCGCGCAGCGCATCTTCATCGATCACGGCGGCTAGGTCCTCCTGCGTGACGGCCAGGCGCGCGGCGGCGCTCGCTAGATCGCCGGGACGGAAGCGCCCTCGGCCGCGCCCGCCCCGAGGGCCCGCCGGTCCTCGGCCACGTGCTCCGGGTCCATCCGGCGGAGGGGGACCGCCGCCGGGCGGACCGCGGCGTGGGCCACGGTTGGGGCTGGTCCGCGAGCGCTCGGGCAGGTTGGGTTTCCCCGAATAACAGCCGAGTATGTACGGGAAAGTCGCGGTGGCGTGGTAGTGGTAGTCACCGTCCGGGGAGCTGTGACCGTTGCAGCGGTCGAGGTACTTTGTGGAGTCTTTTTCGACGAACTCGTA
>CAZBZS010000101.1:830-1922 GCA_964496475.1 uncultured Chloroflexota bacterium
TCCCAAGAGCTTTCGTAGCGGATCACCTCGCTGCAATCTTTGTCGGCGCAGCCCAGCGGGCCGCGAATGGCGAAGCCGTCGAAGGCGTAGGCCAGCACAGGCGAGGGCGCGCCTTCTTTTACACCGTCAGTCAGGCAGAGCTGATTCAGCGCGTGATAGTGATATTGGTCGGCGGTGTGGCCCATGCACTCGTCCATGATGGCGTTGAAGATGGGGTCGCCAAAACGTTCGACGGCGGGGACCGGGCCTTCGTTGGGGCCGTAAAGAGCGATGCCGTTGACGGCTACGCCGGTGCTTCCGAGGAATGGGATCGAGGTGGGCTCTGCGGCGAGTTTTGGGTGGCGCGGTAGGCGGAATTCGTTTTTCCGCGCCGTCAGTGGATTCGGCGTGATCTGCACGAACTCGTAGTGCGGGATGCCGTTCGATCGGATGATGAACTCATCGCCTTCGCAAGCGCCTTCCACCGAGGGCGGCGCGTACTGCTCGCCGGCGCCCGCGAATTTCGAGACGTCCAGCAGGTTTTCCGCGGCGCACTCGGAGCCGGTCTGGGCGGCGAGGTTGGCGGCCAACGCAAGGCATCCGAGGAGCATTGAAAGGCGAGGCACGCAGGTAGGGGCGATCGCGGGGATACAAAGGTTTCGCGGTCTCGGGAGTGCGGGCGATACACTAGAGCATTTTTATATCCATCATAGACTGTAGCCGCAGTGGAGGAAGCAGCCTTGAATGTTCTGAGGAGTCACGGCGTCCAGGGCCTCGGCGAGGCCTGCCTCGAGCGCGGGGAGCGTACGGGCCTTGACGGCGCGCAAGCATTGCTTGAGCTGGCTCCAGCATTGTTCGATCGGGTTGAAATCGGGCGAATACGGCGGCAGGTACAGCAACTCGGCGCCGCAGGCCTCGATCGCTTCGCGCACCCCGCAGACCTTGTGCGCCGACAAATTGTCCATCACCACCACGTCGCCCGGCCGCAGTTGCGGACCCAACACCCGCTCCAAGTAGGCGAGAAATATGTCGCCGTCGGTCGCCGCCTCGATGCTCATCGCCGCCACCCATCCGGAACGCCGAATGGCCCCCACCACGCTCAACGTCCGCCAA
>CAZBZS010000102.1:0-1911 GCA_964496475.1 uncultured Chloroflexota bacterium
CGCCACCGCCTTTCTAAAACCATTCGTGGACTGGCCCGACCGCCTGGCGGCGAAGGTACGCGCCGACATCTTCATGCTGGAGGGGGGGCACGAATACGACGGCCGTCCGCTGGTGCCGTTCGACCTGAACGAAATGAAGGCCGTCGCCGGCCAAATTGTCGAAGCCGGCTTGAAATCCGTGGCCATCACGTCGGTCTTCTCGCCGCTCTCCGCAGAGTGCGAGGAACTCGCGGCGGAGATCCTGCTGGGCGTATGCCCGGAAATCGACGTGACGCTGTCGCATCGCCTGGGACGAATCGGCCTGCTGCCGCGAGAGAACGTAGCGCTTCTCAACGCGAGCCTGCGACCCTTGGCCCGGATGACGGTGGACGCATACGTCAGGGCGTTCTCGGGCAGTGGTCTTAGAGCGCCACTGTTCATAACTCAGAACGATGGTACCGTAATGACTGCAGAATTCGCCGAGCGCTACCCCGTGTACTGCTTCGCGTCTGGCCCTACGAATAGTATGAGAGGCGCAGCATTCCTCTCTGGGCTACAGGATGCGATCGTTGTCGATGTCGGCGGGACGACGACAGATATCGGATTCCTCCGGAGAGGTTTTCCCCGTGAAGCAAACAGCGCCGTTGAAATCGGGGGTGTCCGTAGCCTCTTCCGAATGCCCGATCTGATCTCACTCCCTCTCGGTGGGGGAACAATTGTTCATGGAAATCCGTTCAGGTTGGGACCGGGCAGCGTTGGCTACGAGCTATCCACTCGGGCGGTCCTGTTCGGGGGGGCCGATACCACGTGTACGGACATCGCGGTTGCCGAAGGCCTGCTCCGACTCGGTGATCCGGTAAATATCGCTAGGCTGGAAGCATCTCTCAGGGCAGACACCCTGACAGCCATTCGGACAATGGTCGAGCAGGCCGTGGATCGGATGAAGCCCGATGCCGGCGATGTGCCTCTTGTGGCCGTCGGAGGTGGCGCTTTTCTCGTTCCCAACGATCTGCCAGGAATCTCCGAGGTTCTTACCGTGGACCATCACGACGTCGCGAATGCCGTGGGCGCCGCCATTGCCCAGGTGAGTGGGGAGGTGGACCGGGTCTTCCAGGACCTAGACCGAGAGGTTGCCATCGCCCGGGCGGCGTCCATGGCCGAAGAACGCGCTCTCGAAGCTGGAGCTAGAGAATCTTCGCTGGAAACCGTCGAAGTGGAGGATCTCCCGATGGCCTATTTGCCGGGGAATGCGCTCCGGGTCAGGGCGAAGGTAGTGGGTGACATAGCGCTCTGACCAAGGCTACTTTTCCCTTTTCCCCGATCTGCGATGCGGGTGCACTCGGACTTCGGGCGCTGAGCCTAGAATCGGACACGAGTCGGCTCGATGGTGCAGGGACCCCCGCCGTGATCGCGGTTGATCCCTGACGTATCCCCAGAATGTGTACTACGCCTTACGCTAATTCCAGAGCAACGAACGGCCTGAGATGTAGGCGGTGATGTGTCTGGCCGGCCATTCCTAGTTCGGCAAAATTGTTTCTGGCACCGTTTTGGGATCATATCCAGAAGTACACCAATGCCATCCAGAAGCCGTATCACGGCCTCGCGGTCATGCACGTGCTTCGCGGATGAGCGTAGCGATTTCCTCCGCAAGTACCAAAGCCGGCTCCGCCGTGGGCGACGCTTCGGCAACATGCCGTCTAGCTGGGGTGCCCGCGTGGTATCGCGGATACCTAGTCTCCACAGGTAGGCAGGATGAAAAGGGCGAGGGCGCACACAACTAACATGAGCAGCAGCCTGGTCACGATGCTTTTTACGCCCCAGCTATGACCACAGCGCTCCGGCCACTATGCACGTATTCGAAGCTGACCGCTCCTACATCGCTCGTGAAGGGCACCTCAGTGCCGTCCACCCGCAC
Organism: uncultured Chloroflexota bacterium; assembly: GCA_964496475.1. Lineage (GTDB taxonomy): Bacteria > Chloroflexota > UBA11872 > UBA11872 > VXNJ01 > JASLPR01. The sequence goes on from CAZBZS010000102.1 coordinate 1,895, forward strand.
GCTGAGGGGCGTGGATA
>CAZBZS010000103.1:0-1806 GCA_964496475.1 uncultured Chloroflexota bacterium
GCCGGGTTTCACGCCGCCCATTGGGACGACGCCCGGCCCTCGGATCACGACTGGCTTGCACCCCTGAACAGCTCTTATGTTGGCGATCGCTTTCGGCACTGGCTCGGCGAGTACGGCGGCGTATGGCCCGACCCCGTGAGCGGGTTCGCTCCCCGTCTGATCGAGCACTTCGACCGCCTGCGCGCCATGCTCATCACCCCGCCGCAGACAATCGTTCACGGCGATTTCCACAGCCAGAACATGTTCTTTGGTACTGAGTCGGGGCAGCACGAGCTGACGCTTATCGATTTTCAGATGATCCATCTGGGCTGCGGCGCTGCTGACGTTTCCCGCTTCATCGCCACCAGCCTGCAGCCTGAATTGCGGCGGACAATCGAGACGGCTCTCCTTGATGAATACCACTCCAGTCTCGAAGCAGCGGGAGTTCTAGAATACGATTTCGACCGCTGTCTCCTGGATTTCCGGGCGGGTCTTTTGTGGAATTTGGTGTCGCCGCTTGTGCTCCACATCATGAGAATCGTCAACACCAGCGGCGAGTGGCCGGCGGAGCTGCCAATGCTTGAGCGCTGCATGTTAGCCGTTCGCGACTGGGAGGCAGAAGACCTTTTTTCCGGCTGAATTTCTTGCCTGGGCCCGGCCAACTTGTATCTATTCGGCGCTGGCATCCGGAGGACAAAGGGTTTGTGGGGGGGACAAGGGGCGCTAGCCGGGCAGGTCGAAGAGGACGAGCTCGGCGGTTTCGCGACCGACTACGTTGACGGCGGGCTCGGCGGTGTATTCGAGAGCGTCGCCGGCGGACAGGATGTGGCCATCAGCTTTGACAGCGCCTTCGGCGACGAACAGGTAGGCGGCGCGACCGGCTTCGAGCGGGTGGCTGACGGCGATGTCGGGTTCTATACGGCCGACGAGAAAGGAGACGTCTTGATGAATGTGCAGATTTCCGTCATCACCGCCGGGGCGGACTACGGAAAGAAACTGATTGAGTCGCTGATCGGGGGTCGTCTCAAGTTGCTTGTAACCGGGCTCGATGCCCTCTTCCTGATTCAGAAAGCCGGCGATGACGCTGTGGATTCCGTCCGGGTATGTCTCGCGGACAGCGGCGTCGGTTTTTTCGTGTTGGAATTCGTTCCAGACGGTTACCCGGATCGGCGCACTCATCGGCCAGACTCCTTGCGTGGGCGTATCGATCGCCCGGTCCGAATAGCTCGCCGCAGTATCACCCGCCCCTTCCCGTTCCACAATTCCGCGCACCTTCCGGATCCGCCCGCTAGCCACGCCGGTACACCCCCGCCTCTGCTATACCTCTCAATGGTCGATCCGTACGAAAGGTCATTCGTGAACCTGCTTCCCGTTCCTGATAGTCCCGATGCGATCACCGCCGGTTGGCTCACGGCGGCGCTCCGGGAGAGCGGGAGCATTCGAACCGCCGTGATCGAATCACTCACCCTCGAGACCGTTGGCGGGCGTCCCGGCTTGATCCGAAATCTCCTGCGACCATCTCGAAACCGGCGCCCCGATTTCGAGAAGAGCCTTCGTGTTGGATGAAGTGGCAGCGCTTTTGCAGGTGGCCGTCCGGGCCGATGGGAAGCATGCAGACACTGCCGCTGGCATAGTTGGCCACGATGACGTAGGAATCGATGGCGTCCACGGCCAGGTGTGGCAGGGGCCGGGGCCGCCGGTGGACTGCTTGTTGGGGAAAGCAAGCGAGCCGTCGGCGTTTATTGAATACGCATGCACCCCGCCTTCGCCCTTCCGTCACACCCGCGCGAACTTGTGTAAACCGTTGTCCCGCTGCACTTCACAGAT
>CAZBZS010000104.1:0-1796 GCA_964496475.1 uncultured Chloroflexota bacterium
CGGCGTCACCACCCTCCTGTGCATGACCGGCGACCACCCAGTAGGAGGTGATCATCCAGACGCGAGCCCAGTGTTCGACCTTGGGGCCGTGGAACTGCTTAAGGCCATATCATCGCTGGTCTCCGGAAGCGATATTGCCGGTAACGAGCTCATGGGCAGCCCCGACTTACTCGCGGGTGCCGTGGTGAATCCCGGAGCCCCCGACATGGACGCCGAAGTCCGTCGCATGGTGGAGAAGATCGAGGCCGGGGCGGCCTTCTTTCAGACGCAGGCCGTGTACGACGCCGCTGTATTCGAGAGATTCATTGAGCGAGTCCGGCAGTACCAAGTATCCATCATCGCGGGCCACATCATGCTTAAGTCAGCGGCCATGGCCCGCAGGTTTAACGACGATCTGCCAGGGGTAGAGGTACCGGAAGAGATCGTTGCCGAACTGAACAGGGCCGAGGGCCGCAAGAAAGAGGGCGGAGAGATCGCAGCCAGAGTCATCAGGGAGATCCGGCCGATGTGCCAAGGTGTACACATCATGGCCATCGGTTGGGAATCGGAGATTCCCAGTGTGCTGAGTGCCGCGGGGATCACGGAGAGCGCGCGAAGCGGGGCGTGACCGTCCCGGGAAGAGAGAGATGTTCGTCACCGGCGTCGACATCATCGAAATCCCGCGGATCAAGCGGGTGGCCGAGAAGTATGGCACACGGTTCTATCGACGAGTGTACACGGACGGCGAGACCACGTATTGCCGGGGCCGAGCGCCGCAGCTCGCGAGCCGGTTCGCAGCGAAGGAGGCTGTGATGAAGGCGCTGGGCACCGGCATACGCGGGGTCAGGTGGCGGGATATCGAGGTCGTCCGGCAGAGAGGGCGGGCGCCCACCATCCAGCTTCACGGCACCGCGCTGGCACGGGCTGAGCGGCTCGGTATCGAACACCTGGCGATCTCTCTATCCCACTCCGAGGAGTACGCTGTCGCGTTTGTAGTAGGCGACAGCCGCGAAGGGAATGTGCTGACGTAGGCTTCAATGTGGTCGGTGTAGGGACGGTTCGCCCCAATATATCGGGACCCCTACGAGGAATCCAAGGAGAGAAAATGCGTATTGGGATTTTTATAGGCTCTCTTGGAGCGGCCGATGGCCTCGAGGGACATGTGCAGCAGGTTGTCGACGCGGAGAAAGACGGCTTCGATAGCCTCTGGTCGGCCCAGGTACTGGGTGTCGACGCCCTGACACTGTTCGCGCTGGCGGGCCAGCGTACCCAGCGGATCGAGATGGGGACCGGCGTTGTTCCCACGTATCCACGCCACCCAACGGCGCTGGCACAGCAGGCCCTGACGACCAACGCGGCCACCCGTGGGAGGCTGGCACTTGGAATCGGCCTGTCCCATAGGCCGGTCGTGGAGCAGCGGTTCGGCATGAGCTTCGAGAAGCCGGCGCTCCACATGCAGGAGTATCTGACCGTGCTGAGGAAGCTGGTCCACGACGGCAGCGCCGATTTCCACGGCGAAGTGTTCAACGTCAACGCCGACATTCAGGTGCCCGACGCCAGCCCGTTTCCTATTCTGGTCGCGGCGCTCGGACCCAAGATGCTGAGCATCGCCGGGGAGCTGGCTGAAGGAACCGTGACCTGGATGGTGGGACTCAAGACCCTGCGGACTCATATCGTCCCGCGGATCAATTCCGCCGCCGAAAAGGCCGGGCGGGAGCAGCCCCGTGTCTGCGTCGGGCTGCAGATCGCAGTCACCGACGACAGACAGAAGGCGCGCCAGGTGGCGAACGAGCTTTTCCACCAGTACGGCCGTCTCC
>CAZBZS010000105.1:0-1689 GCA_964496475.1 uncultured Chloroflexota bacterium
GGCCGTTTGTCAGCAACCCGCAACATTCTGATGGATACTCCTCCCGGGCGTGCCGACGCATAACCTCCAGCGTATGTGGGTCCAGCGATATCAGCTGAATCTCCTTTACGAGACGGAAACGTCCAGGGCCGATCTCCACATCGGCGTGGTCATGTACTTGTCTCCCCCATCACAGAACACGGTTACGACAACCCCTTCGCGGAGCTCCTTGGCGACCTCGATTGCGCCCCAGTACGCAGCCCCCGACGACTGCCCAACCAAAACGCCGGTGCTCTTTGGCAGATCCAACGTCACGTCGTAAGCGACCTCCGTGCTCACCGTGATCTTGCGATCGAGCGACTCCTCGTTGTAGATCCCGGGAACGATTGAGCTGGCCATATGTTTGAGGCCTTCGATTCCGTGAAACTCCTCCGGCTCGATGGCGATAATCTGGATGTTCGGGTCGAACCCCTTCAAACCCCGCCCGGTGCCCATGACCGTGCCGCTGGTGCCGATGGTGGCAACAAAATGAGTCACGGTACCGTTGGTTTGGCGCCAGATCTCGACGGCTGTGGTATCGCGGTGAGCCTCCCAATTGGAGGGATTGTTGTACTGGTCCGGCTTAAAATAGCGGTCCGGGTTTTCCTCGTATACCCGTCGCGCCTCCAGGATGGCGCCGTCGGACATCTCCGAAGGATCGGTGAGAATAACCTCCGCGCCGTAGGCCGAGAGGATCGCTTTGCGCTCCTGACTCACATTCGCGGGCATAGCCAGCAGCACCGGATAACCCTTTGCGGCTCCGATCATGGCATAAGCAATGCCGGTATTCCCCGAGGTTGAATCGAGTACCGTTTTCCCTGGAACCAGGGCGCCGGACTGCTCGCCATCCTCAATCATGCGCAGAGCAGGCCGATCTTTCACCGAGCCTCCCGGATTGAAGAACTCCAGTTTCGCGTAGACTTCCACGGCCGGTGGGATAGCAGGGTCGTGCAATCGCAGCAGTGGCGTGTTGCCAATGCCCTCGAGAATCGATGTCGGGCGCGACTCGTTTTCAGCTACACCTATATTGTTGCTTGACTCTCTGCTGTGACTCAAAATCGGGATGGACGACCAGGATCGGAGACGAGGTGGGAGATGGCGACCGTCGGCGCGCGCAACACCGAATATATTTGGGCTCCGTGTGGGTGTCAACTCGCCCCTAACTCCGCTTGACACATAGAAATGCGATCTATATCTTCCGAAGTTTCCTCATTTACACTCTCGGTTTGATCCGGCACCTCCCTCCTTGCTTCCGAACCTGTAACCGCTATTGCCATGCCTGAATCGATCGAAAGCTTGGGAGATTGGCAGCGCAGCCATGACTGCGGCAGGCTGACCAAAGCTCAGATCGGCGAGACCGTCACCCTGATGGGCTGGGCCGGCCGCCGTCGGGACCACGGCGGCGTTATCTTCATCGACCTCCGCGACCGCTACGGAATTACCCAGGTCGTGTTCAATCCACAACACGACGAGGCGGCGCACTCCCAGGCCGAATCGCTGCGCAGCGCGTACGTGACGGCGGTACACGGGGGGGACGCGGCACGGCCCCAGCGAGGCGGCGGCTCTCCCCCGCCGGCCGTCGGAGCGCAACGCCGCCCGTAGGGGCGATCCCCACGCCGCCGTGGCCATGCCCTAGCCGCGCCATCGCTCCGCGCTCCCGCCTGGCCGCCA
>CAZBZS010000106.1:0-1622 GCA_964496475.1 uncultured Chloroflexota bacterium
GAAGTGACGTAGTCGGTGTGCCCCGTGAGCGTCATCACCTCGCGCCCGCTCACCGCGTCCCAGAGCTTTATCGTTTGGTCGAAGCTTCCGGAGGCGAGGAGCCTGCCGTCGGGGGAGAAGGCGACGGAACTGACCCAGCCAGTGTGCCCGGTCAGTGAAAAAATCTCGGGATGGCGCAGGTATTTCAGGCGACCCCACTCCCAGCCGCGCAGTTCGGGGGGGGATCTGTCCAGAATGGTTTCCGTTCCGCCGAAGTCCCCCTCCGCCAGCTTCGTCTGTACTAGGGAGATACCGGCAAAGTAGGACTCCCGCTCCGCCGCCGCTTTCGCTGTGAGGGCTGTCTGTCGGTCCTGCTCCGCCGCCGCTTTCGCTGTGAGGGCTGTCTGTCGGTCCCGCTCCGCCGCCGCCTCCGCTGCTTCCGCCGTGTCTTTCGCTTCCAGGGCATCACGGCGCTCGGCGCGCACCCGTTCGAATGAATAACCGGCAACCGCTGCCGCCGCCAGAACCACCGCCGCGGCCGAGAGCAAGATGCGGCGATGCCGGTAGGCCAGTTTGCGGAGCTGGTACATGGCAGTGGCGCGCCTGGCCTCGATGGGGGCGCCGGCAAGATAGCGGCCAATGTCCGCACCAAGGGCCTCGGCGCTCTGGTATCTCCGGGGCTTCTCCTTCTCCAACGCCTTCAACATGATCGCCTCGAGGTCGGTCGAGATCCGGGAAGAGGCGGTGCGCGGCCGTTTAGGCTCCTCAAAGCGAATTCGGTGGGCGATGCCAAACTGGTTTCCAGACACGTCATACGGAAATTCGCCGATGAGCAGCTTGAAGAGAATCACGCCGAGGGCGTAGACGTCCGTGCGGGTGTCGATCTCCGAAGAGTCGCCCAGCGTCTGTTCGGGCGCCATGTACGGCAGGCTCCCCATGACGCAGCCCGTATGGCTCAGTTCCGCCAGCTCCTCGCCGCCATCAACGGAGAGTTTGGCAAGGCCGAAATCGAGCAGCCGGGGGTTGCCTCTTGCGTCCACCATGACGTTGGCCGGCTTCAGGTCCCGGTGGATGACGCCGCGCTGGTGCGCCGCATGGACGCCTTCGCAGAGCTTGCCAAACAGCTGCAGAACCCCTTCCGGCGCCATCTGCCGGTTGTTGACAAAACGCTCCAGGGGCTCGCCGTCGACCAGTTCCATGGTGTAGAACAGTGTCCCGTCATCCGCCTCGCCGGACTCGTAGATCGGGACAATGTAGGGGTGGCTCAGAAGCGCGATTGCGGCGGCTTCGCGCTCGAAACGGGCCCGTGACTCGCGGCTCGCCAGGCCGGATTGCAGCATCACCTTCAAGGCCACGGTACGCTTCGGGTTCTGCTGCTGCGCCTTGAATACTTCCCCCATGCCGCCACGATCGAGACGCGAGATGACGTGATAATTGGCAAACATTCTGGAACCCGAAAGCCCACTGTCGGGAACATCCGGATGCTGCTCGATACCGACGTAGGGGGCTCTCGACAGCGGCAAGGTCTCGAGTGAATCAGTCCCCCCGGGATCGTCTTCGCTGTGGTCCCCAGCGCTGCTCAACGGCGGACGGCCATCAGCCGGGGGAGCTTCCGAATCGGGTGAAGGGGATGTTTCGTCGCT
>CAZBZS010000107.1:0-1552 GCA_964496475.1 uncultured Chloroflexota bacterium
CCGCCACGCGCCTCGGGGCTAATCTCCAGCGCCTCTAGCGTCAGTTCGTGGACGCCGGGGCTGTCGATTTCGACATGTCCGATGGTGGTGGCGAACTCGGGAAAGTACCGGGCGTGAGGAGTATCGATGGCCTCATCCGGAGTGATGTCGGAGGCTAGGGAGGTTCCACCGATGCTGACCGAGACCCGGTGACCGCCTTCCCAGACCTCAAGCCCGCGAAGACTGCCGGTGACGACCTTGACCTCGAACCGTCCGGGCTCGCTCACCTTGAATGTCCAGCTGATGGAGCGATCGGTCTCGTACCAGTTCTGGGTGATGCCGTTCATGGCGATCTCGATGCCGCCGGCGGCGGGGCCGTGAAGGTTGGCCATACTCGGAATCAACGTGATCGCGCCGTCCGGCTGCTGTAGCGGCAGCGGGTCGACTTCCGGGTCGCCTCCGAGTTCCAGGACCACGACGCTGACATTCTCGTCCGGCCCGGCGGCTGGCAGCGTGAGTTGCAGAACGCTGTGATCGCCGCCGGTGTCGTTGGGTTGCGAGACATCCAGCGTCGTTGACGGGTCGGCGAGCAGATACGCCTTCTCCACCGAACTCCGCAGCCCGTGAAGCGTGAAATCCGTTCCCGGCCACTCCTTGAACATCAGGTAAAGCGTACGGTCCTTCGCCGTGATCGCGCCCCAATCGAACGAATACGGGAACGGGCTCGGCGCCGTTCCGTAGATCGCCTCCCCGTTCACTTGCATCCATTCGCCGATGGCCCGCATCCGCTCGACGCTTGGGACCGGGATTTCTCCCTCGGCCGTCGGGCCGACATTGAGCAGGTAGTTCACGCCCTTCCCTGCCAGGTCCACCAGCAGGTGCAGCAGCGTCCTCGCCGATTTCCAGTTGTGATCCTCGGTCTTGAAGGCCCACGTGTCGTTCATCGTAGCTGGGGTTTCCCAAACGCCGTCCACGACGCCGGTGGGGATCTGGTTGTCGCCGAGGGCGCCGTAATCACCGACGCCGTTGCCGATGCGGCCGCTGGTGAGGCAGTCGGGTTGGAGCTCGTGCACGTAGTCGACAAGGTCTTCGCTCTGCTTGCGGGTTATCAAGATGGGGGTGTCGAACCAGATGAGGCCGATGGGGCCGTAGCCGGTGAGAATCTCTTTGAGCTGGGGTTTGACCTTTTCGTTGAGGTAGCGGTCGAAGTCGCGCTCTTCCATGGGCTGGGGGAAGTCCCAGGAGTTGCCGGAGGCGTCGGCGCGATGCCAGTCCTGATCCTGGGAGTAGTAGAAACACAGCGGGATGCCGGCTTCGTGGCAGGCCTCGGCCAGTTCTTTCATAGGATCGCGGGCGAAGGGGGTGGCGTCGACGATGTCGTAGTCGCTCACGGCGGAGTCGTACATGGCGAAGCCGTCGTGATGCTTGGAGGTGATGACCAGGTATTTCATACCGGCGTCCCGGGCGAGCCTGACCCAGGCGTGGGCGTCGAATTTGACCGGGTTGAACTGAGGGGCGAGTTTTTCGTAATCGGCAATGGGAATCCTGGCCCGTAACATGATCCACTCGGCTA